>JAJVHZ010000037.1:0-18061 GCA_022072255.1 Gammaproteobacteria bacterium
GGCGGGAAGGCTGAACGCGCCCCCGCCCGAGGAGCCGGCGCCCGGCGCCGCGGCAGCGCGCCCGAACTGAGGATGACGGGGGCGGCCAGGCCGGCCCGCTGCCCCCCGCCGACAGGCCGTCAGGCCGCCGCCGCGGGCTCGTCGCGTTCCAGCGCCGCGGCACCAGCCTGCGCGATCAGCCCCTTTTCGCGCAATTCGTCCTTCAGATAGGCGTAGTAGATCGGCGCGGCGATGAGCCCCGGGATCCCGAAACCCGCCTCCATGACCAGCATCGCGGTCAGCATCTCCCACGCGCGGGCCCTGATATGACTGCCGATGATGCGCGCATTGAGGAAGTACTCCAGCTTGTGGATCAGCACCAGGTACGCGAGCGACCCCACCGCCACCACCAGCGACTGGCTCAGACTCACCACGAAGATGACCGTGTTGGAGATGAGATTGCCGAGAATGGGGATCAGTCCGGCGACGAAGGTGATGAAGATCAGCATCTTCGTGAATGGCAGATTGACACCGAACAGGGGCAGCACCACCACGAGGTAGAGCGCGGTGAACATCGTGTTGATCGCCGAGATCCAGATCTGCGCGAACACCACCCGGCGGAAGGCGATGCTCAGCCGGCGCGCGCGGCGCCCGAGCGCGGCCGACAGCGGCCCGCGCCGCTGTCCGGGCACCGCAGTCTCGAGCGAGAGCAGGGCGCCGATCACCATCCCGATCAGGATGTGCGCCAGCGCGCGACCGAGGCCGGTGCCGGCCACCTGGAACGTCGCGGCGTGCTTGCGCAGCCATTCGACCAGGGCGAGGCGCAATTGCTCGGTATCCTCCGGTACGTACACCAGCAGCCAGTCGGGGAGACGGTCGCGCGAATTCTCGATGATCTCCGCCATCCGCTGGATGAGCGCCGGCAGGTTCTCGCCGCTGTTTCGCAGCCACGACGTGAGACTGAGCGCGGCGAAGGTGATGAGCGCGATCACGACCCCCGCGATCAGCGTGACGGCCAGCAGCCGCGGCCCCTCACGGCCCAGGGCCGCGACCTTCAGCGTCGGCACCAGCATGTTCACCAGGCTGTAGACCAGCAGGCCGGCGATGAGCGCCGGCAACAGGTTAAGGTGCAGCAGCAACAGCAGACCCGTGGCGAACAGGATCCAGGTGGTCAACTCGTAACGTGTGATGAGCGGGGGGTTCATGACGATGGTGAGAATGTCCGCGCCGAGAGAGCCTAGCGCAAACGGCCGTCGCGTGCGACCGTGGCGCGAGCTGCCGCGGCGGTTCCGCCCGTGCGCGCGTGTCGGCCGCGCGCGGCGTTCGCGGCCCGCCGGTGGTGCGGCAGGAGGCCGAGGTGGATGCCCATTGCAACGGGACGGGCAACAAGAAGCCCCGCACCAGGCGGGGCTTCTTGTGGTCGCTTGTCCGGCTCGCAGGCGAGCCGGCGGCGCAGAGGAGCGCTACATCATGTCCTCCATGCCGCCCATGCCGCCGTGGGCATGACCACCGCCGGCCGCGGCCTCCTTCTTCGGAAGCTCGGCCACCATGCACTCGGTGGTGATCATCAGCCCGGCGATCGACGCCGCATTCTGCAGCGCCGAGCGGGTGACCTTGGTCGGGTCCAGGATGCCGAACTTGACCATGTCGCCGTACTCCCCGGTGGCGGCGTTGAAGCCGAAGTTGCCCTTGCCGTCCTGCACCTTGGCGAGGACCACGGAGGGCTCGTCACCGCTGTTCGCGACGATCTGGCGCAGCGGCTCGGTCAGCGCGCGGCGGGCGATGTCGATGCCGATGTTCTGGTCGTGGTTGTCGCCCTTGAGCTTCTCGATCCCGTCCAGCGCGCGCACCAGCGCCACGCCGCCGCCGGGAACGACGCCTTCCTCCACCGCGGCGCGGGTGGCATGCAGTGCGTCTTCCACGCGCGCCTTCTTCTCTTTCATCTCGACCTCCGTGGCGGCACCGACCTTGATCACCGCCACGCCGCCGGCGAGCTTGGCCACGCGCTCCTGCAGCTTCTCGCGGTCGTAATCCGATGTCGTCTCCTCGATCTGGGCGCGGATCTGGTTGATGCGGCCCTCGATCGACTTGCGCGAGCCGGCGCCGTCGACGATCGTGCAATTCTCCTTGCTGACCGACACGCGCTTGGCGGTGCCGAGGTCGTCCACACCGGCCTTCTCGAGCGTCAGGCCGACCTCCTCGGAGATCACCGTGCCGTTGGTGAGGACGGCGATGTCCTCGAGCATCGCCTTGCGGCGATCACCGAAGCCCGGTGCCTTCACCCCGCAGCACTTGACGATGCCGCGGATGTTGTTGACCACCAGCGTCGCCAGCGCCTCGCCCTCGACCTCCTCGGCGATGATGAGCAGCGGCCGGCCGGCCTTGGCGACACCCTCCAGCACCGGCAGCAGCTCCCGGATGTTGGAGATCTTCTTGTCGTGCAGCAGGATGACCGGGTTGTCGAGCTCCACACTCATCGACTGCTGGTTGTTGATGAAATACGGGGACAGATAGCCGCGGTCGAACTGCATGCCCTCGACCACGTCGAGCTCGTTGCTCAGGCCGGAGCCCTCCTCGACGGTGATGACGCCCTCCTTGCCGACCTTGCCCATTGCCTCGGCGATGATCTTGCCGATCTCCTCATCGGAGTTCGCCGAGATGGTGCCGACCTGGGCGATGGCCTTGTCGTCCTTGCACGGCTTGGACAGCTCTTTCAGCTCCTCGACGACCGCGTGTACGGCCTTGTCGATACCGCGCTTCAGATCCATCGGATTCATGCCGGCGGCGACCGCCTTCACGCCCTCGGTGAGCAGCGACTGCGCCAGCACGGTGGCGGTGGTGGTGCCGTCGCCGGCCACGTCGGAGGTCTTGGAGGCGACCTCCTTCACCATCTGCGCGCCCATGTTCTCGAACTTGTCGGCGAGCTCGACCTCCTTGGCCACCGAAACGCCGTCCTTGGTGACGGTCGGGGCACCGAAGCTCTTCTCGAGCACGACGTTACGGCCCTTCGGGCCTAGGGTGACCTTGACCGCGTTGGCCAGGACGTTCACGCCGCGCAGCATGCGCTGGCGGGATTCTTCACCGAAACGGATATCTTTGGCTGCCATGTATGCGATTCCTTAAGAGTGTGTTCTTGCCTGTGCGAGGATCTGCCGTTACTCGATGACCGCCATGATGTCGTCTTCGCGCATCACGACCAGGTCGTCACCCTCCACCTTGACCTCGGTGCCCGAGTACTTGCCGAAGAGGACCGCGTCGCCCTTCTTGACGCTCATCTTCGACAGCTCACCCTTGTCGTTGATCTTGCCCGGGCCGACCGCCATGACCTTGCCCCGGATGGGCTTTTCGGTGGCGCTGTCGGGGATGATGATGCCGCCGGTGCTCTTCTTCTCCTCCTCCATACGCTTGACAATGACCCGGTCGTGCAACGGACGCAGTTTCATGATGCTGTTCTCCTGGATGGATTATTCTCGGGTTGATGTATGCTGTGGGAGCCTGCTACTAGCACTCCCCCTTGGTGAGTGCCAGTATAGGCGCGGAGAATGCAGAGTCAAGGTAAATGGCTGAGGACCCGGGCAGGAACGCGGCGTACTGGCTGGTGCTGACGACCTGCCCGGACGCCGAGAGCGCCGATCGCCTGGCGCAGGTGCTGGTGAGCCGCAATCTGGCCGCGTGCGTGAATATCCAGCCGCAGGTCCGCTCGATCTACCGCTGGCAGGGGCGGGTCGAGGAGTCCGCCGAGCACCTGCTCTTCATCAAGACCGCCGCTGCCCGCTACCAGGAGCTGCAGGACGTGATCCAGGCCAACCATCCGTATGAACTCCCGGAGGTCATGGCAGTCCCTATCGTGGCCGGGTCGAGCGAATACCTTTCCTGGATACACCAAACCGTATGCGAGCGTCCTTGAAGTCCCTGGCCGCACCCCTGTTGCTGCTGCTCTCGGCCTTCGCGACCGGAGCACCGGCGGCCGGCGGTGACGGCGACCCGTTCGCGGCCCTGAAGGGCCTGGTCGGCGGCAAGAGGGAGTTTCTCCAACCCGACCGCGCATTCCTCTTCAGCGCCGAGGCCAGGGACGCGCGCACCCTGACGGCGCGCTGGGAGGTCGCGGAGGGCTACTACCTCTACCGCGACAAGCTCACCTTCAAGGTCGAAGGCCAGGGCGTCACGCTCGGCGCGGTCACGGTGCCACCCGGTGAGATGAAGGACGACGAGTATTTCGGCAAGGTGGCGATCGTACGCGGCAGCTTTGCCGTGGACCTGCCGCTGGTCGTCGGCGACGGCGCGGCCGCGCCGGCCGAGGTTGCGCTGACGGTCGGCTACCAGGGCTGCGCCGAGGACGGCATCTGTTATCCGCCGATCACCAAGACGGTGCCGGTCAACCTCAAGGCGGGGAACGGGAACCCGCCTCCGTCGGCCGCCGATCGCGGCGGCAGCACGCCCATCGTCTCGGAGACCGATCGATATACGGGACTGCTGAGCGGCGGCTTCAGCGGCGGCATGCTCGCCGCGTTCTTCGGGGTGGGGCTGCTGCTGGCGCTCACGCCGTGCGTGTTTCCGATGGTGCCCATCCTCTCCGGCATACTCGTCGGCCAGAAGCACATGGTGACCGCCGCCCGCGGCTTCCTGCTCTCGAGCGTGTACGTCCTTGCCATGGCACTGACCTACGCGCTCGCCGGCATGCTCGCCGGACTGTTCGGGCAGAACCTGCAGGCCTGGTCTCAGCAGCCCGCGGTGCTCATCGGTTTCGCCCTGATCTTCGTGGCGCTGGCGCTGTCGATGTTCGGGCTCTACGACCTGCAGTTGCCGGCGAGCTGGCAGGCCCGGCTCGCGCACTTGAGCCAGCGGCAGCGCGTCGGGTCGCTGGGCGGCGTCGCCGTAATGGGCGTCCTCTCGGCGGTAGTCGTGGGCCCCTGCGTGGCGCCCCCGCTCGCCGGGGCACTCGTTTACATCGGCCGGAGCGGCGATGCGTTGCTCGGTGGCGCGGCGCTGTTCGCCATGGCCCTGGGCATGGGAATGCCGTTGCTCGTGGTCGGCGCCTCGGCCGGGCACCTGCTGCCGCGCGCGGGCGCCTGGATGGAGACCGTGAAGAGATTCTTCGGCGTCCTGATGCTGGCGGTAGCCGTGTGGTTCCTTTCCCGCATCCTCCCCGGCCCGCTCACGCTGGCGTTGTACGCGCTCGTCACGGTGGTGGCCGCCACCCTGCTCGGGGCCTTTCACAGCCTGACGGAGAGCAGCTCGGGCCTGCGCCGATTCGGCAAGGGTCTGGGCTGGGCCGCCTGCGTCTACGGTGCCGCGCTGCTGGTCGGGGCGCTACGCGGCAACGATGACCCGCTGCAGCCGCTGGCGCAGTTTGGCGCCACACGGGAAACGGCGCTGGCGGCCGCGGGCACGCCCTCGGCGCCGGGGGGACTCGCCTTCCGGCCGGTGCGCGGCACCGCGGGGCTGAAGGCGGCGCTTCAGGCCGCCGGCGGCAGGCCGGTGCTCCTCGATCTCTATGCCGACTGGTGCGTGGAGTGCAAGAAACTCGAGAGGGAGACGTTCACGGACGCCGGGGTGCGTGCGGTGCTCAATGACGCAGTGCTGCTGCGTGCCGATGTGACCGCCAACGACGAGGTGGATCAGGAGCTGCTCCGTGCGCTCGGACTGTTCGGTC
This sequence comes from Gammaproteobacteria bacterium, assembly GCA_022072255.1. GTDB lineage: Bacteria > Pseudomonadota > Gammaproteobacteria > JAJPIJ01 > JAJPIJ01 > JAJVHZ01. The sequence goes on from JAJVHZ010000037.1 coordinate 5,633, forward strand.
CGCCTGCCATCCTCTTCTTCGACGCCAAGGGCGAGGAACGGCGGCCCTACCGTCTGCAGGGATTCGTCGGGCCCGAGCCCTTCCTCAAGCAGTTCAACACCGCGATCGGCCGATGCAGCGCCCCTGGTCAAGCCTACTGCTAGTCGCCGCGGCGATGATTGCCGCCACGGTCGGTTTCTACGCCCAGCGCCACCTCGGCGGCGGCGGGGGCGATGATGGCGTCACCGGCAGGTCGCGCGTGGATTTCACTCTCCCCGATCTCGAGGGCCGGCAGCGGTCGCTCAGCGAGTTCGACGGCCGCATTGTGGTCGTGAACTTCTGGGCCACATGGTGCCCGCCCTGCCGGCAGGAGATCCCCGACTTCGTGAAGCTGCAGGAGAAGTACGCCGCCAGCAACGTGCAGTTCATCGGCGTGGCGATGGACCGGATCGACCACGTGCGTGAGTTCCTGAAGCAGACACCGATCAATTACCTCGTCCTGGTCGGCGACGAGACCGGGACGATAACCCGGCAATACGGCAACGGGATGGTCGTGCTGCCCTACACCGTGGTCATCGACCGCGGCGGCCGGATTGCCGCAGTAAGGCGCGGGGTGTTCCGCCACGACGACCTCGAGAAGACCCTCCGCGCCCTGCTCTGACGCCGGGGCGATCCGACCGCGGGTGGGGTCCTGCCCGGCGCCACGCCGGAACTGCCGCTCGCGGTCCATTGCGACTCAGAAGCGGTAGAATTCCGTCCGCACTGCACGCTTGGTCCTTCCGCGGGGCTCAGGGAAGCCCGCCGCCAAGACCCGACCCGGCACCTCCGATTGGTCGAACTTCGGGGATTTTCGTGTTAATCTGCCGCCAACTTCGTCGAAATAACAATCAACTCGTAGTCCCTGCGGAGGCTGGTCGATGTCCCGGATCCTGGTCCTCAACGGCCCCAACCTCAATCTTCTGGGAGAGCGTGAGCCGGAGATCTATGGCCGTGACACGCTGGAGGACATCAATCGCCGGCTGACCGCCGCCGCACAGGCGGCAGGCCACGAGCTCGTGGCCTTCCAGAGCAACGCCGAACACGCGCTCATCGAACGCCTGCACGCCGCTCGCGGCGAAGAGGTCCGCTTCGTCCTGATCAACCCGGGCGCGCTCACGCACACCAGCATCGCGCTGCGGGACGCACTCCAGGCCGTGAAGGTTCCGTTCATCGAGGTCCACCTCTCGAACGTGCACGCGCGTGAGGAGTTCAGAAGGCGCTCCTATCTCTCCGACCTCGCCGTCGGCGTCATCGCCGGTCTCGGCGCCCAGGGCTACGAGTTCGCGCTGCAGGCCGCAATGCGCCACATCGCAAAGTACACATGAATGAAAAAGGCCGCTCCACGATGGACATACGCAAGATCAAGAAGCTCATCGAGCTGCTTCAGGAAACCGGGATCGCCGAGATCGAGATAAAGGAGGGCGAGGAGTCCGTACGCATCAGCCGCCAGGCGAATGCCGCGAACGCGGTCTCGGTGCAGACCTTCGCGGCGCCGCAGGCGCCCGCGCCCGTCGTCACCGCCCCCGCCGGCGCGGTGGCACCGCCGCCGGCTGCCGCGGAGGAGGGGCACATCGTCAAGGCGCCGATGGTGGGGACCTTCTACGCCTCGGCGTCGCCGGCGAGCGCGGCGTTCGTCGCCGTCGGCAGCAGGGTGAGAAAAGGCGACACGCTCTGCATCATCGAGGCGATGAAGATCATGAATCAGATACAGGCCGATCGCGACGGCAGCATCACCGCCGTGCATGCCGAGAACGGCCAGCCAGTGGAATTCGACCAGCCGTTGTTCACGCTTGCTTAAGTCCGCCGCAACGCCATGCTAGAGAAGATCGTCATTGCCAATCGCGGCGAAATCGCGCTGCGCATCCTGCGTGCCTGCCGCGAGATGGGCATCAAGACCGTGGCCGTGCATTCCACCGCCGATCGCGACCTCAAGCACGTGCGACTGGCCGATGAATCCGTCTGCATCGGACCGGCGCGCTCGGTCGACAGCTACCTGAACATCGCCGCGGTGATCAGCGCCGCGGAGGTGACCGACGCCACCGGCATCCACCCCGGTTACGGTTTCCTCTCCGAAAACGCCGACTTCGCCGAGAGCGTCGAGAAGAGCGGCTTCGTGTTCATCGGCCCGCGTGCCGAGACCATCCGGCTGATGGGCGACAAGATCTCCGCCATCGAAGCGATGCAGGCCGCCGGCGTGCCCTGCGTGCCCGGCTCCGAAGGGCCGCTGCCGGAGGACGTCGAGGATTGCGTGGAGATCGCGCACCGCATCGGCTATCCGGTCATCATCAAGGCCGCCGGCGGCGGCGGCGGGCGGGGCATGCGTGTGGTGCACACCGAGGCGGCGCTGCGGGGTGCGATCGGCCTGACGCGCGGCGAAGCGCAGGCGGCCTTCAACAACCCGATCGTCTACATGGAAAAGTTCCTGGAGACTCCGCGCCACATCGAGTTCCAGGTGATCGCGGACACCCACGGCAACGCGGTGTGCCTGGGCGAGCGCGACTGCTCCACGCAGCGGCGGCACCAGAAGGTGATCGAGGAGGCGCCGGCGCCGGGCATCGACGCGAAGCTGAAGCGGAAGATGTACGAGACCTGTATCCAGGCATGCAAGACGATCAGCTACCGCGGCGCGGGCACCTTCGAATTCCTCTACGAGAACGGCGAGTTCTATTTCATCGAGATGAACACGCGCCTGCAGGTGGAGCATCCGGTGACCGAGATGGTCACGGGCATCGACCTGGTCAAGACGCAGATCCGCGTCGCGGCCGGCGAGAAACTGCCGTATTCCCAGAATGACATCGAGATGCGCGGGCACGCGATCGAATGCCGGATCAACGCCGAGGACCCGGAAACCTTCATGCCCTCGCCCGGGACCATCACCCTTTATCACCCGCCAGGCGGTCCAGGTATACGCCTGGATACGCACATCTACGAGGGCTACAAGGTTCCGCCATACTACGACTCGATGATAGGCAAACTGATCGCACACGCAGAGGACCGCGCGTATGCCATCGCGCGCATGCAGAATGCGCTCAACGAGATCGTCGTCGATGGAATCAAGACGAACCTGCCGTTACATCGCGACATGATGGCCGACGCCGCGTTCCAGGCCGGCGGCATCGACAATCACTATCTGGAAAAGAAGCTCGGGATCGGCTGACAGGCCGCTCTGCAATGTCCCCCTCCGTGGAAACCGCCTGCGGCCGCCGCCTGGCAAGGTGACCCCCATGTCCTGGCTGCAGTTGCGTTTCACGGTCGGCCGCGACGATGCCGAGAGGCTCGCCGATGCGCTGGAGGGTCTGGGGGCGCAGGCGGTGACATTGCAGGGGACCAGCAGCGACAGTCTCTTCGATCAGATCGACGAGTCGCCGACCCTCTGGGCGAGCACGAGCCTCACCGCCCTGTTCGGCGCCGGGGAGGACGTCGATCGATTGCTGCAGGGCCTGCAGGCTAGCCTCGGCGACTCGCCGCTGCCGGCTTGCGAGGCCTCGCTGCTGGCCGACCAGGACTGGGGTCGTGCCTGGATGGATCGATTCAAACCCCTGCGATTCGGCGAGCGGCTATGGGTGGTGCCGAGCTGGCACACTCCGCCGCGACCCGACGCGGTCAACCTCGTCCTCGACCCCGGCATGGCGTTCGGGACCGGCACGCATCCGACCACCGCCATGTGCCTGCAATGGCTGGACGGCGCCGAGCTTGCCGGCAAGACCGTGCTCGATTACGGCTGCGGTTCCGGCATCCTGGCGATCGCGGCCATCCGGCTCGGTGCCCGCCGCGCCATCGCCGTGGACATCGACCCGCAATGCCTGGAGGTCACGCGCGAGAACGCCCGAGGCAACGGTGTCCACGAACGGATCGCCGTCCACCTCGCGCAGGACTGGCAGGAGGAGACCGTCGACGTGCTGCTCGCCAACATCCTTGCCGGTCCGCTGCACGAGCTGGCGGAGGCGTTCGCGCGTTACGTGCGCGCGAACGGCGATATCGTGCTCTCAGGCCTGCTTGCGCCGCAGACGAGGCCGTGCCTCGATGCCTACGCGGCCCATTTTCACATGCAGCCGCCGCGGATCGCCGATGAATGGGCGATGTTGCATGGCACCCGCCGCGCATCGGGCGCCGAGGGCAACGCATGATCACGCGCTGCCCGGGTTGCCGGACCGTGTTCCGTCTGTCCGCGGAACACCTGAAGATGGCGCGCGGTCAGGTGCAGTGCGGACTGTGCAGCCTGCAGTTCGACGCCATCGAGAACCTGCTGGAGGAGCCTGTGGTGCTGCCCGCGCCGACGGACGAAGGCGCCGCCCCGGCGCCCGATGAGCCGGAGCCGACGGAGATGCCCGAGTGGGCATACGACGATCTGCCTCCTCCGGGCGCGCAGGCCCCGGGAACTCCGGAACCGGGCGACGAGGAGTCCCTCAGCGTTACCGCCGAAGCGATGGAGGAGCGCGACGCGGACCTGGCGATACGGGCGTTCGAGGAGGAGCTCGAGGCCCTCAAGCGCACCGAGGGATCCGCCGGACAGCGCGCCGCCGAGCCGGAGCACGGGCCGGCGACGCCCGCCGAATCGGTGCAGGCGGCCCGGCCGCTGATCGATGCGGAACCCGACGAGGACCCGATGCGGCGCGAACCGGACGCCGATGCGATCCTGCTGTCCGATCTGCCCCATGTCAGCGTCGAGCGCGACGACGTCGAGGCGTTGCGCAGCTACCTGCGCGAAAGTGACGAGCGCGAACGGGCCGGCTCGCCATGGTGGGGCATCGCCGCGGCCCTTCTGCTCGTCGCGCTGCTCGGCCAGGCGGCGTGGTATCAGCGCGAATGGATCCTCGATCATGTGCCGGGATTGCGCGCGCACTGGCAGGCATGGTGCGAGGGCAAGGCCTGCGCGCTGCCGCCGCGCCGCGATGTCGCCATGCTCCATATCGTCTCGCGCGACGTCCGCGACCATCCCCAGCACCAGGATGCGTTGCTCGTCAATGCAACCATCGTCAACGACGCCGAGTTCACGCAACCGTTCCCGGTGGTCGAACTGACGCTGTTTGATCAGGCCGGCGTCGCCCTGGGTGTGCGTCGATTCCAGCCACGCGAGTATCTCGACGCCAGCGTGAACATCGAAGCGGGCATGAAACCGCGGCAGTCCATTTACGTCGTGCTCGAGATCGCCGGGACATCCGCCGAGGCCGTGAGCTTCGAATTCAAATTCCTCTGACCGCTTAACGGCTTAAGGCGCGGCTTTTCTGGGGCTGAGTTTGCGGCTATCATCCTCGGCCCTTCCCCATAACCAGAACCATTCGCTCGTGCTGCGCATCGGACCGTACACAGTGGCGTCGTGCGCCGTGCTCGCTCCCATGGCGGGCGTCACCGACCGGCCTTTTCGGCAACTGTGTCGAGGGCTCGGTGCGGGCCTGGCGGTCTCGGAGATGGTCAGCGCGAACCCGCTGCTGCGCGACACGATCAAGTCGCGGCGCCGCACCGATCATCGCGGTGAGCCCGGCCCACGCGTGGTGCAGATCGCGGGTGCCGAGCCGGCCCTGCTCGCTGACTTCGCCCGCTACAACGCCGATCAGGGCGCGCAGATCATCGACGTCAACATGGGCTGTCCGGCAAAGAAGGTGTGCTATCGGATGGCCGGCTCCGCCCTGTTGCACGACGAGCCGCTAGTGTCGCGCATACTCGAGGCGGTCGTCGGCGCGGTCGACGTGCCGGTCACGCTGAAAATCCGCACCGGCCCCGACCCGGTCCGCCGCAATGGGGTGGCGATCGCCAGGATCGCACAGGCCGCGGGCATACGCTCGCTGGCGGTGCACGGGCGCACGCGTGCGTGCGCGTTCCGCGGTCATGCCGAATATGACACGATCGCCGCGATCAAGGACGCGGTCAGCATCCCGGTCATCGCCAACGGCGACATCCGGACGCCGGCGCAGGCCCGCGCGGTCCTGCAGCATACGGGCGCCGATGCGGTGATGATCGGGCGGGCTGCGCAGGGCAATCCGTGGATCTTTGCCGAGATCAATCACTTCCTCGCCACCGGCAAGACGCTGGCGCCGCCGTCCCCCGGGGAGATCGGCACACTGCTCGAGGAGCACCTGCGCCGGCTCTACGGTTTCTACGGCGAGCAGCAGGGGCTGCGCATCGCGCGCAAGCACCTGGGCTGGTACCTGCGCCGCGTGCCCCGCGGCGAGTCCCTCTGGCAGAGCCTCAACCGCATCGAATCGGCCGATCTGCAGCTGACGCTGGTAAGGAGTCACTTCTCCGAATGCACGGGGGCGCTGGCCGCATGATCGCGAATACCCGCAAGCGGCGGCGACGACCCGGGCAGGCCAGGACCGACCTCGTCGATCTCGACAGCGACATTCCGCCCCTGCGCGAATGCGTGCGCCGGTCGCTGCGCGCCTATTTCCGCAACCTGAATGGGCATTCGACCGGCGAGGTCTATGAACTGGTCCTCTCGGAGATCGAGGCGCCGCTGCTGGAGGTCGTCCTGACGGAGGTGAGAGGCAATCTCTCGCGCGCCTCCGAGGTACTCGGACTGAACCGCGCCACCCTGCGCAAGAAGCTGCGCAAGTACGGTCTGGAGAAGACCGGCGACTCGGCCGCCTGAGCCCGGCCAAAGCCGCCCGCCGGCCGCAAGCGCGCCCTCAACGGAACGTATCATGGCTGCGAAGATCCAGCGTGCGCTGATCAGCGTCACCGACAAGACCGGGGTCATCGATCTCTGCCGCGAACTGCGCGCATTCCGCGTGGAGCTGTTGTCGACCGGCGGCACCGCGAGGCTGCTGCGCGAGAACGACGTCCCCGTCGTGGAGGTGTCCGAATTCACCGGCTTCCCGGAGATGCTCGACGGTCGCGTGAAGACGCTGCACCCGAAGATCCACGGCGCCCTGCTCGCCCGTCGCGAGCATCCTGCGCACATGGAGGCGCTCGCCACCCATGGCATTCCGGTCATCGACCTGCTGGTGGTCAATCTCTACGCCTTCGAGGCGGCGGTCAGCCAGCCCGGCTGCGCGCTGGAGCAGGCGATTGAGAACATCGACATCGGCGGCCCCGCGATGGTGCGCTCGGCCGCCAAGAACTGGCGTGGCGTCGTCGTGGTGACCGACCCGGCCCAGTACGAGCAGGTGCTGAGCGAGATCAAGCGTTCCGGCGAGGTGTCCGAGGCCACGCGTTTTGCACTCGCCGTGGCGGCTTTCAACCGGATCTCCAGTTACGACGCCGCGATCAGCGATTACCTCTCGTCGTTTCGTCCCGATGGCAGCCGCAGCGAGTTCCCCGCGCAGGCCAACGGCCGATTCGTGAAGCTCCAGGACCTGCGCTATGGCGAGAACCCTCATCAGCGCGCGGCCTTTTACCGCGACCTCGGCCCCGCCCCGGGATCGCTGGTGACGGCGCGGCAGTGCCAGGGCAGGGAGCTCTCGTACAACAACATTGCCGACGCGGACGCGGCCTGGGAGTGCGTGAGGAGTTTCGACGCCTGTGCCTGCGTGATCGTCAAGCACGCCAATCCCTGCGGCGTGGCACTCGGAGCGACGCCCGCCGAGGCCTATGCGCGTGCCTTGGCCACCGATCCGACCTCCGCCTTCGGCGGCATCGTCGCGTTCAACCACGCCGTCGACGGCGCCGCCGCGCAGGCGGTGGCGCGGCAGTTCGTCGAGGTGGTGATCGCCCCGGCGTTCTCGAGCGAGGCGACAGACGAGTTTGCACGCAAGAGCAACGTTCGGCTCCTGGAGATCCCGCTGGATGGCGTGAAGGCCGCCGGCAGCGACTGGGAGCGCGGCCGCAATGCGCACGACATCAAGCGGGTCGGCTCCGGCCTGCTCATCCAGACCGCCGACAACGCCGAGGTGAGCGCGGAGTCGCTGCGCGTCGTGACTGCCCGGCAGCCGACGGCGGCGCAACTGGCGGACCTGTTGTTCGCCTGGCGGGTCGCCAAGTACGTGAAGTCCAACGCCATCGTCTACTGCCGCGACAGCCAGACCATCGGCATCGGTGCCGGGCAGATGAGCCGCGTGGACTCCACGCGCATCGCGCGCATCAAGGCCGAGAACGCGGGCTCGAGCCTGCGCGACACGGTGGTAGCCTCCGACGCGTTCTTTCCCTTTCGCGACGGCCTCGACGTGGTGGCGGAGGCCGGCGCCGTGGCCGTCATCCAGCCCGGCGGCTCCGCCCGCGACGAGGAGGTCATCGCCGCGGCGAACGAGCACGGCATCGCCATGGTGTTCACGGGCATACGCCACTTCCGGCACTGATACGCGCGCGCGATGAAGGTACTGATCGTCGGCGGTGGCGGCCGTGAACACGCGCTGGCATGGAAGGTGGCCCAGTCCCCGCGGGTCGCGCAGGTCTACGTGGCGCCGGGCAACGCCGGCACCGCTCGCGAACCGAAGGTCGGGAATGTCGCGATTGGCGCCGAGGATATTCCCGCGTTGCTGCGGTTCGCCACGGAGCGGCGCATCGATCTGACTGTCGTCGGGCCGGAGGCGCCGCTGGTCGCCGGGATCGTCGATGAATTCGATGCCGCGGGACTGCGCTGTTTCGGTCCGACCCGTGCCGCCGCCGTGCTCGAGGGTTCCAAGGCATTCACCAAGGAGTTTCTCGTGCGGCACGGCATCCCCACGGCCGCGCACGGGACCTTCACAGAGATCGCACCCGCCCTGGATTATCTGCGCGCGCAACCGCTACCGATCGTGATCAAGGCCGACGGCCTGGCCGCCGGCAAGGGCGTGGTGATTGCCTGCACGCGTGCCGAGGCCGGGGATACCGTACGCGAGATGCTGGGCGGGAACCTGCTCGGCGCTGCGGGCAGCCGCATCGTCATCGAGGAATTCCTCGAGGGCGAGGAGGCGAGTTTCATCGTCATCGCCGATGGCGAGCAGGCGGTGCCGCTCGCCAGTTCCCAGGATCACAAGCGCCTGCTGGCGGCTGATCGCGGGCCGAACACCGGCGGCATGGGCGCCTATTCGCCGGCGCCGGTGGTGACCGCCGAGGTTCACGCACGCATCATGCGCGAGGTGATCGGACCCACCCTGCGCGGCATGCTGACTGAAGGACGCCGCTACCGCGGCTTTCTCTACGCGGGCCTGATGATCGCGCCGGACGGCAGCGCGAAGGTCCTCGAGTTCAATTGTCGATTTGGGGACCCCGAGACCCAGCCGGTATTGATGCGCCTGCGCTCCGACGTGGTCGAGCTGTGCGAATCGGCGCTCGACGGCCGGGTGGCGAGCGCGCGGACCGAATGGGATCCTCGCGTCGCACTGGGCGTGGTGCTCGCAGCCGGCGGGTACCCCGGCACGGTCGCCAAGGGCGACCCGATTCGCGGCCTGGAGGAGGCGACGGCGCCGTCCGTGAAGGTTTTCCACGCGGGCACCGCGCTGCGCGGCGGGGAGGTGGTTACGGCCGGCGGCCGCGTCCTCTGCGTCTGCGCCCTCGGCGAGACGACGCGCGAGGCGCAGCGGCGTGCCTATGAGCAGGTCGCCAGTATCAGTTGGAACGGCATGCAGTACCGGCCCGACATCGGATTTCGCGCCATTGCGCGCGAGCCGGCCTGAACCGCTCGCCGGCGGTCAGGCGTTCCCCGGGCTGCGTATGGTGAGTACCGGCGCCTCGCACGTGCGCACCACGCGCTCGGCGACGCTGCCAAGCAGCAGATGCGCCAGCCCGGTGCGCCCATGGGTGCCGATCACGACGAGATCGGCCTTCAGCTCGCGCGCCGCATGCGTAATCTCCACGTACGGCACGCCGTCGAGCAGATGCACGTCGATACTCACGCCCTTGGTGTCGACGCTGCGCGAGAATTCCTGCAGTTGCTCGTTGAGTCGCTCGCGCACACTGGACTCGACCTCTACCGGCACCTCGACCATGCCGTCCGGAAGGGTGTAGGCGGGAATCTGATACGCGTGAATCACGCTGACCGCCGATCCGAGCCTGGCGGCCAGGTCGACGGCATACTCGTAAGCGTGCTTCGAGGCCCCGGAAAAATCGGTGGCACACAGGATTCGGCGAATGTCCGGCATACTCGCTCCCCCGATGGACAGTTGTTTGATTCCATAGCATAGCGCATGACCGACGGCCTGATGCCGATCAGGGCTCGCCGCGGCATCACTCGCCCGCCCAGGCGAGAAAGTTCGCCAGGAGCGCGAGACCGGCGCGCTGGCTCTTCTCGGGATGGAACTGGGTGGCGAAGACATTGCCCCGGCAGCACGCCGAGACGAATTCCGGGCCGTAATCCGTACGCGCGGCGACATCGTCCTCTCTTTCGGGTACCACGTGGTAGCTGTGCACGAAGTAGAACATCTCGCCGCGTTCGATGCCCGCCCACAGCGGGTGGGATCGCGCGGGCACCACCTGGTTCCAACCCATGTGCGGAATCTTCAGGCGCCGGCCCGAACCCGGGTCGATGAGGTCCTCCGGGAAGCGTACGGCATTCCCCGGGAGAAACGCGAGACAGGCCGTCCCGCCGTCCTCGGCGCTCCACTCCATGAGCGATTGCAGCCCGAGACAGATGCCCAGGAACGGCTTCTCGCGCAGGCATTGCCGCAGTACGTCGAGCAGGCCGTACGACCGCAGATTGTTCATGCACTGGCCGATGGCCCCCTGGCCTGGGAACACGACGCGATCGGCACCGGCTATGACGTCCGGATCGGCGCTGACCGCCACGCGGTGGCGGCCGGCGGCGACGAACTCCAGGGCACGGGCCACCGAGCGCAGGTTGCTCATGCCGTAGTCGATGATGGCAACGGTCCGCATGATGCAAGGTCCGCCGGCCGACGGCGCGACCGGTGTCAGGATCAGAGTGCTCCCTTGGTCGAGGGGATCACGCCCGATGCGCGCGGATCGGCCTCCACCGCCATGCGCACTGCCCGCCCGAACGCCTTGAAGACCGTCTCGATGATGTGATGGGCATTGCGGCCGCGGATATTGTCGATGTGCAGCGTCACCAGCGAGTGATTCACGAAGCCCTGGAAGAACTCATGGAAAAGATCGACGTCGAAATCCCCGATCCTGGCGCGCGGAAACCGGACGTGATACTCCAGTCCCGGCCGGCCCGAACAGTCGATGACCACGCGCGACAACGCCTCGTCCAGGGGCACGTAGGCGTGGCCGTAGCGCCGTATGCCCTTCTTGTCGGCAACGGCCTGGGCGAAGGCCTGACCGAGCGTGATGCCGACGTCCTCGACGGTGTGATGGGCGTCGATCTCCAGGTCTCCCCGGGCGGCAATCTCCAGATCGATCATCCCGTGGCGCGCCACCTGGTCGAGCATGTGCTCGAGAAACGGCAGCCCGATGCCGAGCTTGCACAGCCCGGTGCCGTCGAGATTGATCGAGGCGCTGATCTGCGTCTCCTTGGTGTCGCGTCTTACCGTGGCTTGGCGGGTCATCTTCGAATCGCTGCGGCTGAATCCGGGCAGGTCCGCTACATTAGCAGAATCGTGGTTTCTCGGCACTTTCGACCGCCCAATCGCTATCATAGGCGGCAGCAATGCGGGGGTGATCATGATTGAACGCGTCGATGCGGACGCCGTCGGACGATACCTGCTGGACCTGCAGGATCGCCTGTGCGCGGCGCTTGCCCGGGAGGATGGCGGCGGGCGCTTCGCCGAGGACCGCTGGGACCGCCCGGAGGGCGGCGGCGGACGCTCGCGGGTGATGACCGAGGGGGCGGTGTTCGAGCAGGCGGGCGTGGGGTACTCGCACGTGCGCGGCGAGCGGCTGCCGCCATCGGCCACGGCGCAGCGAGCTGAACTCGCAGGTCGCAGCTTCGAGGCGATGGGGGTGTCGCTGGTCGTACATCCGCGCAATCCGCACGTGCCGACCTCGCACATGAACGTTCGTTTCTTTGTCGCCGAGAAGCCCGGCAACGCGCCCGTGTGGTGGTTCGGGGGCGGTTTCGACCTGACTCCGTATTACGCCAGCGAGGAAGACGTGCGCCATTGGCACCGCACTGCGCACGCTGCCTGCGAAGGGTTCGGCGCGGATGTCTACCCGCGCTGCAAGCGGTGGTGCGACGAGTATTTCTATCTTAAGCACCGCAACGAGCCGCGCGGCATAGGAGGACTGTTCTTCGACGATCTCAACGAGTGGGGATTCGAGCGCTGCTTCGCCTTCCAGCGCAGCGTGGGCGATCACTATCTTCCCGCCTACCTGCCGATCGTGCAAAGACGCAAATCGCTCGCCTACGGCGAGCGTGAACGCGACTTCCAGCTCTATCGGCGTGGCCGCTACGTGGAGTTCAATCTGGTCTACGATCGCGGAACGCTGTTCGGTCTGCAGTCAGGCGGACGCACCGAATCGATCCTCATGTCGCTGCCGCCGCTGGTGAAGTGGCGCTACAACTGGCATCCCGATCCCGGCACCCCGGAGGCGGCGCTGTACGAGCATTACCTCGTGGCCAGGGAGTGGATCTGAACCGCAAGGTACGCGCGCGGC
>JAJVHZ010000037.1:18161-85349 GCA_022072255.1 Gammaproteobacteria bacterium
CGCGCGGCCCGTGGCGTATCAGGCGCCGCCAACCTGGACGTCGTCCATCTCCAGGCCGGCGCGAGTCGCCGCCTGCAGCAGACGCAGCGTATTGCCCTGGGAGGTCTGATCCGGTTCCAGGACCGTCACCAGCCGGGTGGAATACCACACGGCCATCTCTTCGCGCGCCAGGCTGAGATAGTTCCTGTAGAAGCCTTCGTTCACGCTGATGATTCGATGTCGATAATTGCGACGGCGCGCGAACCTGTCGTTGGCCACCACCGATACGGCCGCGCCCACGCTCACGATCTCCACCGTCTTTCCCGCCCACAGCGGCGCGTTGATCGCGAAGTACTCATCGAGCCTGTCCTGCGCCGCGCTCTCCCGAATGGCTCCGCCGGCGTCCAGCAGCAGCAGCCGCACCGCGTCGAGCCGACCGAGCATCTCCAGCCACCGCCCCGGAAGCAGGCAGTTGCGTGGCGCCTGGCGGAACATCTCGACGATCTCGCCCATGCCGATGTTCGGATTGCCGTATCCGAAGGCGGTCACGCGAAACGGCCGTTGCGGGTGGGCCGCGGCGTACTTCAGAAAGTTCTGGACGTAGTTGACGAGCACGCCGCGGGTGAGCGGTATCATCTCGCTGTCCAGCGTCGGGATGCCATAGGTGTTGCCGTGATGCCCCCAGCCTTTGCCGTCGACGGCGCCGTGACATTTCTCCGCGAGCAACGACACGCCCCGGCCATGCTGCCCGCCGAGGTTGGACTCGAACACGAGCACGGGTTCCTCGGCACGGGCGCCGTGATCGGGGGTCTCCGGTGATCTTTGCGGTGAGGCCGTGTTCATGTCGCACACTCTGTTCTTGTGTGAGTTGTCGATGAATGTAGCGGCCGCGGCGGTGCGTGCTTGAGGCCCGCCGGCGCGATCGCCCGGGGCGCCCCGGGCATGGGGGCACGGAAGGAGACGCGAATCCCGGCGTGGCGGAGGCGGAATGACACCGCCGACAGTAACTGCCGCCGTCAGGGACGGCCGGGAAATGTCTGAAGCCAGAAGGTAACGGGGCCGTCGTTGACGAGGCTGACCCGCATCTGCGCGCCGAAGACCCCGGTCGCCACGACGGGGTGCAATGTTCGCGCCCTGCCGACCAGATGATCGAACAGGGCCTGGCCTTCCTGCGGCGGTGCCGCGGGCGTGAAGCTGGGGCGCATCCCCTTGCGCGTGTCGGCAGGCAGCGTGAACTGCGGCACCAGCAGCAGGCCGGCGCCGATGTCGCGGAGGCTCAGATTCATCCTGTCCTCGGCGTCGGCGAACACGCGGTAACCCAGGAGCCGATCGAGCAGCCGGTCCGCCTCTGCCCGCGTATCGCCGCGCTGCACGCCAATCAGCACGAGCAGCCCGTGGTCGATGCGTCCGATCACCTCGTCGTCCACCTCCACGCTCGCCCGGAGCACCCGCTGCAACAGACCGATCATGGCGAATATCCGTGCGGCGCCGGCGGGCGCCGGTGCCTCTGCGCCCAGCTCTCCAGTTCGAGCTGGAACCCTGCCCAGTGGAAACCACCCTGCCGCGCAGGCCGATCGTATCGCTTCACCATGTCGCGGATCTCGGCCGCCGGCATCCGCAGCAGACGGTCGTTCAGCAACGGCGTGCCGCTGTCGAATCGCGGCGTGAAACGCAGAACGAGACCGACCCGGGCGTCCGCCGCCAGAAAGGTGCCGTCGCGCAATCCGAGCAGTTGCGGATCGAGTATTGCGACGCGCTGGGTCACGATCAGCATGTCGTGCAGATCGCAGTCGGCCGCCGTCAGCGTGCGGGGTTCCTCGAGGACCCACAGCAGCGCGTACTCCGCCACTGTTCTTCGACGCGCGTCTTCCACGGCGAGGGTCACCCCGGGCCGTTGTACGCAGCCGGGAGGCCCTATCCGACGCACGGTGCCGCCATCGGCTATCGTGGCCTTGTAGGGATTGGTGTTCGGAGCGGTCGCGGTCGAGCGGGCATCTCCGGCCTGGAGGACCGTCCCCGAAAAGAACGTCACCGCCTCACTGCCGCGAACGATGGCGACATCCCCGTCCGCCATCGGCACGAGCTCGATGTAGCCGCGCCCCGCACCCGCCTCGGACAGCTCCCGATGCCAGAGGTCCGGCAGTGGCGGCTGCGCCGCCGCCATGCCGCTCACAGCGATGGCCGCGCACGCCGCGCGGCGCCATCCGCCGCCGCGCGCCTGGCCGATGGAGGCGGCACGGCCCACGCCGAGTTACTCCGCGACGGCCCTGTCGGCGCGCCTGCGCTCGTGCTCCTGAAGCAGCTTCTTGCGCAGGCGGACGGCCTTGGGCGTCACCTCGACGAGCTCGTCGTCGTCGATGAATTCCAGAGCCTGCTCGAGATCGAAGCGGATCGGCGGGGTGAGGATGATGTTCTCATCGGAACCGGCGGCGCGGATGTTGGTGAGCTTCTTGCCCTTCAGCGGGTTGACCACGAGATCGTTGTCGCGCGAGTGGATGCCGATGATCATGCCCTCGTAGACCTCATCGCCGTGGCCTATGAACAGCCGGCCCCGCTCCTGCAGGTTGAACAGCGAGTAGCCCAGGGCCTGCCCCTCCTCCATGGCTATGAGCACGCCGTTGGTGCGCTGCGCGATCGCCCCCGGCTTGGCCGGCTTGTAGCTGTCGAAGGTGTGATACATCAGGCCGGTGCCCGAGGTCAGCGTCATGAACTCGGTGCGGAAGCCGATGAGGCCGCGCGAGGGGATCATGTACTCCAGCCGCACCCGGCCCCTGCCGTCGGGCATCATGTTGACCAGCTCGCCCCGGCGGCTGCCGAGCTTCTCCATGACGCCGCCCTGGTTGTGCTCCTCGACGTCCACCGTGAGCTGCTCGTAGGGCTCGTAAACCACGCCCTCGATATGCTTGTAGATCACCTTCGGCCGCCCGACAGCGAGCTCGAATCCCTCGCGGCGCATGTTCTCGATCAGGATCGACAGGTGCAGCTCGCCTCTTCCGGAGACGAGGAAACTCGACGGGTCGCCGGTGTCCTCCACGCGCAGCGCGACGTTGTGGATCAGCTCGCGCTCGAGGCGCTCGCGGATCTGGCGGCTGGTGACGAACCTGCCGTCGCGACCGGCGAACGGGGAATCGTTCACCTGGAAGGTCATGCTGACGGTGGGCTCGTCCACGGACAGCCGCGGCAGTGCCTCGGGATTCCCCGGATCGCAGAGCGTGTCGGAGATGCGGATGCCCTCGATGCCGCTGACCGCCACGATATCCCCGGCCGCGGCCTCTTCCATCGGCACCCGCTCAAGACCATGAAACCCCAGTACCTGCAGCAGCCTGGCGTTGTGCCTGTTGCCGAGCTCGTCGACGCGCACGATGGCCATCCCGGGCTTCGCTCGGCCGCGCGTGATGCGGCCGATGCCGATGGCGCCCACGTAGCTCGAATAATCGAGCGCGCTCACCTGCATCTGGAACGCCCCTTCCATGTCGACGTCGGGAGGCGGCACGTGTCTGACGATGGTCTCGAGCAGCGGCGTCATGTCCACACCCTTGCCGCCGGCGTGCTCGAGCGTCGCCCAGCCCTCCAGCGCCGAGGCATACACGATCGGAAAGTCCAGCTGCTCGTCGGTGGCGCCCAGACGATCGAACAGGTCGAAGGTCTGATCGACCACCCAATCCGGCCGCGCGCCTGGCCGGTCGACCTTGTTGACGACCACGATCGGCTTCAGCCCCCGGGCGAAGGCCTTCTGCGTCACGAAACGGGTCTGCGGCATCGGGCCGTCGACGGCGTCGACCAGCAGCAGCACGGAATCCACCATCGAGAGTATGCGTTCGACCTCGCCGCCGAAATCGGCGTGGCCAGGGGTATCGACCACGTTGATGCGGTAGTCGCGCCAGCGGATCGCGGTGTTCTTGGCGAGGATGGTGATGCCGCGCTCGCGCTCCAGGTCGTTGCTGTCCATCACGCGCTCCGGAGCGGCGGCGCGCTCGCCCAGTGTGCCCGACTGCTGCAGCAGGCAGTCCACGAGCGTCGTCTTGCCGTGGTCGACGTGCGCGACGATGGCGATATTTCTCAACTTCTCAATCACTTGAAGATTCCGGCGGGAGATAAAGGGGGCTCATTATACGGGGGAATTGCGAAACCACCACTCGCCGCCGGCCCCGGGGCGCCGCCGTCGCCGGGGAGCCGTTGCCGGCCGTTGAGGCAATATCTAACATGGCGGCGCCGGCCGCCAGGGAGCCGCACTCGGCGGCACGCGCAGGATACCGCGTCGCCGCATCGGCAACCGCGGACCGGCCCCGCCGCGCGGCCGGGAGCCCGGGCGCGGCACATGAGTGTTGACCGATGATCGAGTGTGCCGGTGGAGGAGCGTCGCGGCATGTGGATGAATGACCCGAGAAAGCAATGAGGAGACGACAAGATGGCAAAGAAGATGCTGTTCCGGGCCGGCGAGGCCACCGTATTCGCATCCGAAGGACAGTACACGGATGCGATGCCGGAGATACTCATCGGCGACGTCGGCGGACCGGTCGGTCACGCCTTCGCCAACATGATGGCGCAAAGCAAGGGCCACACCTGCATGTTCGCCGTGCGGGCCTGCAACTACATGGTGCGGCCGCCGACGATGATGGCTACCAAGGTGACGATCAAGGACGCGGCCTACGTGAATCTGTTCGGCGGCGTGGTGCAGTCCGCCGTCGCCGATGCGATCGTCGATTGCGTGAAGGAGAAGATCATACCCGCCGCGCAGGTCAGCGACCTGTGCATCCTCGCGCTCATCTGGATCGATCCGCGCGCGCCGAAGGATCCGAATCTCGACAAGGACGAACTGTTCCGCAACAACTACGAGGCGGCCAGGCTCGCGGTGCGACGCGCGATGAAGGGGGAGCCCACGATCAAGGAGCTCATGGCTACGCGCAGGAAGGTCAAGCACGACATGTTCGACCAGTCGACCGGTCAATGGTATTGAAGCGAACGAGCCAGGGCAAAAGGAAGGCCCATCCCGCTGCCGGGATGGGCCTGAAGGTTGCCGGTTGCTCACCGGTGGGGGAGGTTTGACTCTTCGGCAATCAGTTCTGGTTGGCCGGGTTGTGCGGCATGAACCCGGTGTTCCTGTACCACTCGTTCACCATCTGCTTGTCGGTGTACTGGTGGGCGACCATCATGTTGTGCAGCTCGCCGGTGTCGACCACGCCGTCCGTGTTCGCGTCGAGCTCCGCGAAGTGATCGGTCATCCACGGCTGGAAGCCGTTGAAGTCCTCGCCGAGCACATGATTCATCTCCTTGACCTCGTCCATGCTCAGCTTGCCGTCCTTGTTGCTGTCATAACCGCTCCAGATGTCCTTCATCCAGTTTGACCATGGCATGAATCCCGTATCGCCGGCCGCGGAAGCCGAACCGACCGCGAAAGCAAGCACCAAAGCGATGAGTGTCTTATTCATTGCAGCATCCTCTGTGGGTTGACGTATCGACAGTTTCCTCGGCGGTGAACGATCTCACTCCACCGATGACCTTGCGCACCTCCGGACGCTTCCGGGGTGTGTACTGGCGTTATTTCAATCGTCATGCCAGCCGGCGTTACTGCTATTTTTCGCTTTGGAATCATCCGCATATGTCGATCGCCCGCCATCGGCCGGGATCCTGTACGCCGCGGCCGGCTGCGGCGATGAAGCAATGCCACGAAATACCGAGGCCGCTCGGGTTGGTCGATCGACGACAGCGGGGTGGTGCGCGCGCGGCGCGGGATCCTGCGGGAAGCGTGGGACGTTTCTGGCGATGAAGGCCGATCTGCAGACCGGCGCTGCGGGGAGCTGGAGTGCGCGGCGAGCGAAGATCCGCGCGGAGGTTGACCGGCGTAGCGCCGCTAGTTCTTCGACATGAATGCAAATCCCTTGGCAAAGCCCTCCGCGACCTCGTCATCCGATATGCCCAGACGCATCAGCCCCGCGCTCATCTCCTCGACGCTGACCATGCCGTCCTCGTTGGTGTCCAGGGCGATGAAGTGATCTGCCATGAAGGCCTGGAACCCCACGTACTCGTCGTTGTGCGCGTATTCCTTCACCTCGTTCATGCTCACGCTTCCGTCAGCGTCCGTGTCGGCCTGCCTCATGACTTGTAGCCATGGCGGATCGCCCTCCAAGGCGCTGGCGGTCAGGGACATGAACATGAACAGCAGCGGACTCAGGCTTTTCATCGCAGGACTCCTGGCAATCCTCGTATGCTCTGCATCAATCCGGCCAACCCGGGGGTACCTCCATCGCGACTGCGATCAGCGGGCGTATGCCTGCGTCGCATCCCGAAAAGACTTGAACTCCAGTGCATTTCCGCTCGGGTCCAGCACGAACATGGTCACCTGTTCGCCGGTTTGACCGGCGAACCGCACCGTCGGTTCAACCAGAAACCGCGTCCCGCGCGCGCGCAGCCGGTCCGCCATACGCTGAAAGTCCTGCCACGCCATGATCACCCCGAAATGAGGGATCGGGACCGGGCGTCCGTCCACCGATCCCACCCCGTGGCTGTGCGTGGGGCGCAGGTGCGCCGACAACTGGTGCCCGAAGAAATCGAAGTCGACCCACGTCTCGGATCTGCGGCCTTCGCGACAGCCGAGCACCTCGGTGTAGAAGACGCGCGTCGCCTCGAGATCGGTCACCGGGAGGGCGAGGTGGAACGCCGGGCAGCTCACCTCACGAACTCGAGATATCGCGGATCATTCAGGAGTTTCTCGAGCGCCCTGGCCAGCGTGTCGTTGACGTAGGCCTCGTTGTCCTCCGGCGCGGGCGCGCGCAGCACATTGCGCGTATCGGACACCCCGGCGCTGGCAGCGTAGCGCTGGTCGCCGCGCGTGATGACGTTCGAGACCTTGGCCGCGATCTCCACCGTGCGCACCACCGGGTCGCCATAGGCCCTGTAGGACAACGCCTCCAGCCCGACCGTCATGCCGAAATCCGCCGGCGCGCCGGCGTCCAGGACGCGGAAGCCCTGTGCGCCGAGCGCGTCCGCCATCGATCTTCGCAATGCCGCCGCGACGTCATCCACCGTGGAGATGGTGGCGCTGTCCCGGTAGACGCCGCCGCGCGTGCCCAGGGTCTGGTCAGCGCGATGATCGACCGCGTCCAATGCGACCGTCCGGCCCTGGCCGATGTCCGATTCATCGATTGCCAGCACCGGTTGCAGCGGCACGGTCTGAGGACTCAACGCGCAGCCCGTCAGCAGCCACGCGACCAGTAGCGCGACCGGCGGGAGGACAGTGCGGGGGGCCTTCATGACCTGCCCTGCTCCTGCCGTCCGTAGCTCTTGAACTTCTCCATCACGATAAGCATCTCGGCGCGCGTGAGTCGGGCGGGCCGGCCGATCTGCAGGCTCAGCACATACTGCCGTGCCAGGAACTCGACCTCGGTCGCGAGCGCCATGGCGCCGTCGAGGTCCTCGCCATATGCGAGCATGCCGTGATTGGCCAGCAGACACGCGCGACGGCCGGTGAGCGCCCGCAATGCGTGGTCAGACAGCGCCTGCGTGCCGAAAGTTGCATAGGGCGCGCAACGTATGGAGTCCCCGCCGGCGACGGCCACCATGTAGTGAAAGGCCGGGATCGAGCGGCGCGTGCAGGCAAGGGCGGTCGCATACGGCGAATGCACGTGCACGATCGCGCCCGCCTCCGGCCGCGCGGCATAGATGTCCCGATGGACGCGCCATTCGCTGGACGGCCGCAGTTGGCGGCCCGGCACCGTACCGTCCGTGGTCACATGCACGATCGACCCCGGCCGCAGCCTTGCGTACGGCATGCCCGTCGGCGTGATGAGGAAGCCCGTGCGCACGCGGGCGCTGACGTTCCCGGCCTTGCCGGGGTTGAGCCCGGTCTCATTGATGGAGCGCGCCGCCGCGATGATCTGCCTTCGCAGGACGAGGTGGGCCATGGCTCAGCCGAGAAACATCTGGTACGCGGGGTTGGCCGTCTCCTCGACGTGAACCATCCCCAGTCGGTCGAGAAATCCCTGGAACTCGGCCGTATCCCCCGGCGGCACCTGCATGCCCATCAGCACGCGCCCGTAGGCGGCGCCGTGGTTGCGGTAGTGAAACAGGCTGATGTTCCATCGGCTGCCCAGCTCCCCGAGGAAATGCAGCAGCGCACCGCTGCGCTCCGGGAACTCGAACCGGAAGATGCGTTCGTGTTCGACAAAATTGCCGTGGCCGCCCACCATGTAGCGCACGTGCATCTTCGCCATGTCGTTCGCGGACAGATCCGACACCTCGAAGCCCTTCTCGCGCAACGAATCGATGAGCTGGTCCTTCTCCTTCAGACCGTTGCGGACACGAACGCCCGCGAAGACGTGCGCGTGGCCCGGATCGGCGTAGCGGTAATTGAACTCGGTGATCTGGCGCGGCCCGAGCGCGTGGCAGAACGTGCGAAAGCTGCCCGGCCGCTCGGGTATCGTCACGGCGATCAGCGCCTCGCGCTGCTCGCCCAGCTCGGCGAGCTCCGCGATATGCCGCAGCCGATCGAAATTGACGTTCGCACCGCTGAAGATCGCCACCAGCTGTTTGCCGCGCAGGCCATGCTTCGCGACGTACTGCTTGATACCGGCCAGCGCCAGCGCGCCGGCCGGCTCCGCGATCGCGCGGGTGTCCTCGAAGATGTCCTTGATGGCGGCGCAGAGCTCGTCGTTGTTCACGAGCAACGAGTCATCCACCAGCTCGCGCGCGATACGGAAGGTCTCGCCGCCGATCTGGCGGACCGCGGCGCCGTCGGCGAAGATGCCGACCGACGGCAGCACGACCCGTTCGCCGGCCCGCAACGCCGAGTGCAGAGTCGGGGCCTCGTCGGATTCCACGGCGATGATCCGGGTCCGCGGCGCGACCTCCTTGACGTATGCCGCCACGCCCGCGATGAGACCGCCGCCGCCGACGGGAACGAAGATCGCGTCGATATCCCGGGAGGACTGCCGGAGGATCTCCATGCCGACCGTACCCTGGCCGGCGATCACCAGAGGGTGGTCGTAAGGCGGGACGTAGGTCAGCCCGCGTTCGCGTTCCAGTTCATGGGCGTGCTCGCTCGCTTCGTCGTAGGTGTTCCCGTGCAGAACGATGTCCGCGCCGTGCCTGCGTACGGCGGTAACCTTGATTTCCGGCGTGGTCTTGGGCATCACGATGAGCGCCGGTATCCGCAGCCGGGCAGCCGCCAGCGCCACCCCTTGCGCGTGGTTGCCGGCGGATGCGGCGATGACACCGCGGCGGCGCTGTTCGGGGTCGAGCGAGCTAATGTGGTTGTAGGCGCCGCGCAGCTTGTAGGAGAACACCGGCTGCAGATCCTCGCGCTTGAGCCATACGGCGTTTTCCAGGCGTCGCGACACCTCGGGCATCGAATCGAGCGGCGTCTCGCGCGCCACGTCGTAGACCCGCGCGCGCAGTATCATCTTGAGGTAGTCTTCGAACATCGACGGTAGAATAGCATTTAACCCCATCCCTCCGAGAAGGGCCGGCGATGACCCAGGACGACAAGAAGCGGCATGTGGCCGAGGCGGCGTTGGCGTACGTCGAGGACGATGCCGTGATCGGGGTCGGCACCGGCAGCACGGTCGACTTCTTCATCGAGAAGCTTGCGGCGATCAGGGGGCGCATCGCCGGCGCGGTTTCCAGCTCCGAGGCCTCCACCGCCTTGCTGCAGAGGCACGGCATCCCGGTCGTGGAACTGAACAGTGCCGGCGACCTCGGCGTGTACATCGACGGCGCGGACGAGGCCACGCCTCAGCGCGCGCTCATCAAGGGCGGCGGCGGCGCGCTGACGCGCGAGAAGATCGTGGCTGCCGCCAGCCGCCGGTTCATCTGTCTCGTCGACGACTCGAAAATGGTAGATGTCCTCGGCCGCTTCCCGCTGCCCGTGGAGGTGATACCGATGGCGCGCAGTTACGTTGGCCGGCAGCTCGTCAAGCTCGGCGGGCGGCCGGAGTTGCGCCTGGGAGTCACCACCGACAACGGCAACCTCATCATCGACCTGCATGGTCTGAAGATCCTCGAACCCGCGAAGCTCGAGGCCGAGATCAATCAGATCGCCGGCGTGGTATGCAACGGAATCTTCGCCCGGCGCCCGGCTGACCTCCTCCTCGTCGGTCGCGACAACGGCGTCGAGAAGATATAGGCGAACCCCACACCCGGAGCCTCGCGATGCCGGACCTGCCGCCCGTCTCCCGAATCCTCGTGGTTGCCGGTGCGCTGTTGATCGTGATCGGGCTGCTGTGGCCGGTTGTCGCCCGGCTGGGCCTGGGCAGACTGCCGGGCGACATCGTGATTGAACGCGAAGGTATGCGTATCCACCTCCCGCTGGTCACCGGTCTCATCCTGAGCGCGATCCTTTCGGTCCTGCTCTGGTTCTTCCGCCGCTGACGCCGTGCCCGGCGCCACCTGCGCGGCCTGCCCGCCGGGACTCAACCGGCCGGGTGTATGCGCGGCGTGTCGGAGTCCTCCTCGCGCCTGGGCAGAAGGCCGGACACCCACACTCCTGTCTCGTAGAGCAACCACATCGGCACGGCCAGCAGCGCCTGAGAAACCACGTCCGGCGGCGTGAGGAACGCGCCGACCACGAAACACCCCACGATCACGTAGGGCCGCATCTCCTTCAGCTTGGCGCGCTCGATGACCCCGGCGCGCACCAGCAGCACCGTGGCCACCGGGATCTCGAATACCACGCCGAAGGCCACGAACATGGACAGTATGAAGTCGAGATAGCTGTTTATGTCGGTCATCACGGTGACCCCGGCAGGCGCCGTGCTGGTGAAGAATCCGAAGATGACAGGGAAAACCACGAAATAGGCGAACGCGGCTCCGCAGTAGAACAGCAGCGTGCTGGAAACGAGCACCGGCAATACCAGACGCTGCTCGGTCTGGTACAGGCCCGGCGCGATGAATCCCCACACCTGATAGAGGACATAAGGCAGCGCGATGAACAACCCGAGCACGGCCACCAGTTTGAACGGCGCCATGAACGGCGCCGCCACACCGGTGGCGATCATCGTCGAATTCGGCGGCAGCAGTTTCATCATCGGCTGCGCCATCAACGTGTAAATGTCGTTGGCGAAGAACGACAGGGCGACCACGATCACCAGCACCGCGAGCAGGCTGCGCATCAGGCGCGTGCGCAGTTCGACCAGATGCTCGATGAAGGTCTGCTCGCGATCGCCCGGGGGCGCCTGATGTTCGGATTCCATGACCAGTCAGCGGCAGCGCGGCGGGAAGCGGCTCACGACTGTTTGGGTGGCGCGCTATCGGCAGCCGGCCGGTCGGCGAGCGCGGCCCCCTTGGGCGCGTCCGCCCTGGTCGCCTTCTCGATGTCGTTGGCGAGCGCGTTCAACGGTGCCTCCATCTTCTCGCGCGCCCGGCGCATCTCGTCGAACGCTATCTCCCGCTCGATCTCGCTGCGCACGTCGTTGACCTGGCGGCGGATGCGTCCTATCCAGTACCCGGCACGGCGGGCGAATTGCGGCAGCTTCTCCGGCCCGAACACGACCAGCGCGATCACCGCGATGACCACCAACTCCCAGAATCCTATGTCGAACATGCGCGTGCAGGCGCGGGCGGAACGCGGGTGGGTCAACCGGGACGCCCGACGCGCCGGCCCGCCGCTCAGGACGGGGTCTTGTCGCCCTGCTTGACGCTGTCGCCTTCGATCACCCGATCGCCGGTGGCCTTCGAGGCATCCTCCTCACCCTCGCGCAGCGCCGAGCGAAAGCCCTTGATGGCGCTGCCGAGATCGCCACCCAGCGACTTGATCTTGCGGGTGCCGAACAACAGCACGACGATCGCAAGGATTAACAGTAACTCCCAGATTCCGAATCGCATTTTTCATCTTCCCGCCGGGGCCGGCCCGGCCGTTGCGTGTAAGCCGTCAGTAGCGGTGCCTGACCCGCCGTCATGCACCGGGCTCGCGGCTCGCCTTCTCCTCGAGCCCCGATGTGCCCGCGCGCCGCTTCAATTCCGCCAAGACCTCGGCGACGGGTATATCGAGGTGACTGAGCAGCACCATGCTGTGGAACCACAGGTCGGCGGTCTCTCGCACGACCTGCCGCGCGTCGCCACCCTTCGCTGCGACGACGGTCTCGGTAGCCTCCTCGCCTATCTTCTTCAGTATCGTGTCGAGGCCTCTGTGATACAAGCGGGCGACGTACGAGGTCTCCGGATCCGCGCTCTTGCGGGCCCGCAACACGTCATTCAGCTCGGCGAGCACGTCGCCCACGTCAGCGGCCGGCGTACTTGGCGATGAGGGCCTTCAGCCGCGCCGCATCGGCCGGGTGCCGGGGCGCGCGATTCTCGAAGATCTCCCGCGGCGTGATGCCCTGTCTGCCGTAGTAGCTGGCGTTGGCGGCGTGGTCGATCTCCATCACCGAACCGTCGAGCGCAACGCCGGCGAACAGGCCGCGGCTGCGCGAATACGACAGGATCTCGGATCGCAGCTGCACGTCGGTCGCGGCCTGCGCGTTGCGGCCCACCGGACCCGCCGCGACCGCGGCGTCGGCGCCCAGGGTGAACTTGCCGTTCACCAGGCTGTCCAGCCCACGGTAATTCTTGAACACGAGGATCACGTCGGTGGCCGAAGCGCCCGCCTGAAAGCCGACGCTGCCGCCGGCAAGGGTGAGGAACACCGGGTCGCTCCACTGGCGGCGCGCGCGGTCCCGGCGCATCACGATGCCCTTGCCGTAGCGGCCGCCGACGATGAATCCCGCCTTGATCACGCCCGGGACGATCGCGATCGCCTGCGCGTTGGCGAGCAGGCTGGGAGGAATGGCATTCTCCGGGATGGCCAGGATGTCCTCCATGACCTCGGTGGCCTCCTTGATCTTCACCCGCTGCTCCTCGGCCGCCGTCGCCTTGCCGATGTACCCGAACAACGACGCCAGCAGCAGCGTGTATCCGACGAAGACAGTGCGTTGTTTCATGTCTGAGTTGTCCTCCAGTCGTTGGCGGCCGTCACCCTGCGAGGACCGGCTCGACCTCGAGCCACTGATCGTCCTGCAGACGCTTGTAGAAACAACTGTGACGTCCGGTGTGGCACGCGATGCCATCCTTTTGATCCACAAGGAGAAGGATAACATCGTTGTCGCAATCCAGGCGAATCTCGCGCACCGTCTGCACGTGGCCGGACTCCTCGCCCTTGCGCCACAGCCTGCCTCGCGAGCGGGACCAGTAAACGGCCCTGCCCTCCGTCGCCGTCAGCGCCAGCGCCTCGCGATTCATCCAGGCCACCATCAGCACCTTGCCCGTGCCGGCTTCCTGGGCGATCGCCGGAATGAGACCATCGACGGCCCAGTTAATTTCATCCAGCCAGTTCACGATCTGCGACCCTATATACGGACTTCGATGCCGGCCTCGCGCAAGCAGGCCTTGGCCTGCCCCACGCTGTACTGCCCGAAATGGAAGACGCTCGCGGCCAGCAACGCATCGGCGTGTCCCTCCCGCACGCCGTCGACGAGGTGCCGCAGACTGCCCACGCCGCCGGAGGCGATGACGGGAATGCTCACCGCGTCGGCAATCGCGCGCGTGAGCTCCAGGTCGAAACCGTCTCCTGTGCCGTCGCGGTCCATGCTGGTGAGCAGGATCTCGCCCGCGCCCAACCGGTTCATTTGTACCGCCCACTCCACCGCATCGATACCCGTGCCGCGCCGGCCACCGTGCGTGTAGACCTCCCAGCGCGCCGTCCCGCCGTCCCCGGCCGCGCGCCGCGCATCGATCGCCACGACGATGCATTGCGCGCCGAAGCGGGCGGAGGCCTCGCCGACGAGCTCCGGGCGCGCCACGGCCGCACTGTTGACGCTGACCTTGTCGGCACCTGCATTCAGCAGGCGCCGCATGTCCCCGACCGTGCGGATGCCGCCGCCGACGGTCAGCGGGATGAAGACCTGCGCGGCCACGGCCTCCACGACATGCACCATCGTGTCGCGTTGCTCATGACTGGCAGTGATATCGAGAAAGCACAGCTCATCGGCGCCCTGCTCGTCGTAGCGGCGCGCGATCTCCACCGGATCGCCGGCGTCGCGGATGTCGACGAACCGGACGCCTTTGACAACCCTGCCGGCATCGACGTCCAGGCAGGGGATGATGCGCCGGGCGAGCGCCATGGGAATCTACTTCTTGCTGGCTATGGCGAGAGAATCCGCGAGCTTCTGCGCCTCGGCGAAGTCGATGCTGCCTTCGTATATGGCGCGTCCGGTAATCGCCGCGCAGATGCCTTCGCCCTCGACCTCGCAGAGTCTGCGTATGTCATCGAGGTTGGTCAGGCCGCCGGAGGCGATCACGGGTATCGCCAGTTCGCGGGCGAATGCCACCGTGGAATCGATGTTCACACCGTTCAGCATGCCGTCGCGGCTGATGTCCGTGTAGACGATGGCGCAGACACCGTCCTGCTCGAACTGCTGCGCGAGATCGACCGCGTCGTGACGGGCCAGCTTCGACCAGCCCTCGATTGCCACCTTGCCATCTTTCACATCCAGGCCGACGATGATGTGGCTGGGGAACTCCATGCAGACGTCGGCGACGAAGTGCGGTGCGGTGACGGCCTTGGTGCCGAGGATGACAAACGTGACGCCGGCGTCGAGATACTGCTGAATGGTGTCCTCGTCCCGGATGCCGCCGCCAACCTGGATCGGCACCCCGGGGCACGCCTCGCAGATGCGGTGGACGAGCTCCGCGTTCACCGGGCGGCCTTTCGTCGCGCCATTCAGATCAACGATATGCAGCCGCCTGGCGCCGGCCTCCACCCATCGCCGGGCCATCGCGACCGGGTCCTCGGAATAGACCTTGTCATCGTCCATCCGACCCTGGCGAAGCCGGACGCATTTTCCGTCCTTGATATCGATCGCAGGGATGAGAAGCATTCGGCTTGACGCAGCGGGAGAACGGTGCAGAGGCGACTTGCCGGGGTAGCGATGACGTACGGAGCGTCGTGAGGCTTCGGTTTCTTGAATGTTAGCACAGCGCCTGCGCCGGTTGTAGGTAGCGTTCTCACTTCGAAAATCCGGAGAATCCGAGGGCTGCGCGCGGGTCGAAACGCCGCTCCGTCAATGCGCCTCGTCCCAGTTGGCCCCGACTCCCAGATCGACCAGCAGCGGCACCGCGAGCGTCGCCGCCCCGCTCATCAGTTCCGGAACCCGCTCGCGCGCGGCATCCACCGCATCCTCGGCCACTTCCAGCACCAGCTCGTCGTGCACCTGCATGACGAGCCGCGCCCGCAACGCGCTGCCCTGCAGCCACGAGTCGACAGCGATCATCGCCCGCTTGACGATATCGGCTGCCGAACCCTGCATCGGCGCATTGATAGCGGTCCGTTCGGCGTACTGGCGCCGCTGCATGTTTCGGGAGTTGATGTCAGGGAGGTGGAGGCGCCGCCCGAAGATGGTCTCCACGTAGCCGCGCTCGCGCGCCTCGGATCGGATCCGGTCCATGTATGCGCGTACACCGGGATAGCGCGAGAAATACAGATCGACGTACTGCTGCGCGGCGTTGCGCTCGATGCCGAGCTGGCGGGCCAGTCCGAAGGCCGACATGCCGTAGATGAGGCCGAAATTGATCGCCTTGGCGGCTCGCCGCTGATCCTCGCCGACCGCCGAGGGCGTCAGGCCGAACACCTCCGCTGCCGTGGCGCGGTGTATGTCCTCGCCGCGCGCAAACGCGCCGATGAGCCCTTCGTCTCCGGACAGATGGGCCATGATCCGCAGTTCAATCTGCGAGTAGTCGGCGGCCACGAGCCGGCAGCCCGGCGAGGCAACGAAGGCGCGGCGTATGCGCCGGCCTTCCTCGGTGCGTACCGGGATGTTCTGCAGGTTCGGATCCGAGGAGGAAAGCCGCCCGGTGGCCGCCACCGCCTGGTGGTAGCTCGTGTGCACGCGGCCGGTACGCGGATCGACCTGCTGCGGCAGCGTATCGGTATAGGTGGATTTCAGCTTGCTGTAGCTGCGATGCTCGAGGATGAGCGCCGGCAGGCGATAGGTTGCCGCCAGCTCCTGCAGCACCGATTCCGAGGTCGACGGCTGTCCGGTGGGCGTCTTTTCGATGGGCGTGATGCCCATCTTCGCGAAGAGGATTGCCTGGATCTGCTTCGGCGAGCCGAGATTGAAGGGCTGCCCCGCCTCCTCGTGCGCCTCGCGCTCCAGCGCCGCGATGCGCTCACCGAGCGAGCGCGCCTGTTCCGCAAGCATTGCGGTATCGACGAGCACGCCGGCACGCTCCATCCGCGAAAGCACCGGCACCAGGGGGATTTCGATACTCTCGTACAGGTTGCGCAGGCCCGCGTCGGCCGACAGCCTGCGCCAGAATTCCTGGTGCAATTGCAGGCTCACGTCGGCGTCCTCGGCCGCATATTCGCTGGCCTGCGCCAGCGGCACCTGGTTGAAGGTCAGCTGATTCGCACCCTTGCCGGCGACATCCGCGAAGTGAATCGTTCGCCGCCCCAGGTACTTCAGTGCCAGGGAATCAAGATCATGCCGCGTGGCGGTGCTGTCGAGCACGTAGGACTCCAGCATCGAGTCGTGGCGGATGCCGCGCAGATCGACGCCGTGATTGGCCAGAACGTTGCGATCGTATTTCAGATTGTGGCCGAGCTTCGCCTTGTCGGGATCCTCGAGCAATGGCCGCAGCGCCTCGAGCACCGTATCCGGCGCGAGCTGCTCCGGCGCCCCGGCGTAGTCATGGGCTACCGGGACATAGGCGGCCTCACCGGGCCGCACCGCGAACGACAGGCCCACCAGCCGCGCGCGCATGTAGTCGAGATCGGTGGTTTCGGTGTCGAACGCGAACAGCTCGGAGGCGCGCAGGCGCTCGAGCCATCGGTCCAGGTCCTCGCGGGTGAGTACGCACTCGTATGCCTTCCCGGCCTCCTGGTCGGTCCGCG
Source organism: Gammaproteobacteria bacterium (assembly GCA_022072255.1). GTDB lineage: Bacteria > Pseudomonadota > Gammaproteobacteria > JAJPIJ01 > JAJPIJ01 > JAJVHZ01. Next base: position 34,999 of record JAJVHZ010000037.1, read on the forward strand.
GCGCAGCGACCGCCGCTACGGCGCCGCCCGCGCGCTCGGCCGCGAGCAACTCGTTCAGCCAGGCCTTGAACTCCAGCAGCCGGTACAGCGCCTTGAGCCCCTCGGTGTCGGCTGCCGCCGGCCGCAGGTCCCGCGGCCCGACCGTCAGCGGGACGTCGAGCTTCAGGGTCACCAGTCGCCGCGACAGCGGCAGCTGGTCGATGGCCGCACGCAGGTTCTCGCCGATCTTTCCCTTGATCTCGTCGGCCCGTGCGATGACCTCATCGAGGCTGCCAAATTCGCCTATCCATTTCGCCGCCGTCTTCGGTCCGACCTTCTCCACCCCCGGCACGTTGTCGACGCTGTCGCCGATGAGCGTGAGGTAATCGACCATCTGTGCGGGCTCGACCCCGAACTTCGCCTTCACGCCGCCGGCATCGAGCGTGGTGTTATCCATGGTGTTCACGAGGGTGACCCGATCGCTGACCAGCTGGGCCATGTCCTTGTCACCGGTGGCGACGTAGGTGCGCAAGCCCATGTCCTCGGCTTGCCGCGCCAGCGTGCCGATGACGTCGTCGGCCTCCACGCCCTCGGCCACCAGCAGAGGCAGACCCATCGCCCGCACCAGTGCGTGCAGCGGCTCGATCTGCGCCGCCAGCTCATCGGGCATGGGCGGACGGTGCGCCTTGTAATCGGCGAAGAGCTCGTCGCGGAAGGTTGGACCGCGCGCGTCGAAAACCACCGCGACATAGGCGGGCTGATAGTCCTTCATCAGGCGGCGCAGCATCGCGGCCACGCCGTGTATCGCGCCGGTGGGCTCCCCGCGGGAGGTGGTCAATGCCGGCAGGGCGTGAAAGGCGCGGTAGAGCCAGGAGGTGCCGTCGACCAGCAGCAGCACGGGATCCATATTCATGCGGCGACGTCGCGATCGGCCTCACTCATGAGGGCTACGATAGCATTCGGCGGCCGGTGCGGTGCGTTGGACAAAGCCCGGGAAGTAGTGGATGCTATTCGCACGCCCAAGGCGGCAACGACGGAGGTTCCTGCGGAACCTGCGCCCGCGGCAGGCTTCCAACTGATATCCCCGCGATCACAAAGACTTATGATGTTCAGAGATGATGTCCTAGCCGTGTTCATCGCTGCGATCCTGACCGCGCCGGCCGCGTACTCGGCCGAGGAGCGCCTCGAGCAGATTCCTGAGGCGGCACCACCGCCGCCACCGCGCGTCCAGAGCGGGGAGGCCCTGGAGCCCGATGTCACCATTCGCGCCGGCAAGGAGGGCGAGGTCGAGGAATACCGCGTATCCGGCCGCCTCTACATGGTCAAGGTCACCCCGAAGATCGGCAAGCCATACTACCTCGTGGACTCGGACGGCGACGGCAAGCTCGAGTCCAGGATGAGCCACCTCGATTCGAATTTCGTCGTTCCGAGCTGGGTGATTTTCAGCTGGGACTGATCCCCACGGCGGCGGCCGAAGATGGTCGACGCCACGCCTGGAAGCCCGGCTACGCCGCGAGCGTTCACGCCCGGCGGCGATCGTGCCGCTGCCTGCACGCACCTGCGCCACGCATGCGGATGAGCGCCGGCACAACCATCCCGTTTCGCTTTGCAGCATCCGCCCGCCCCTGCGATTTGCGCACAGGAGTCCGAGGCATCTCTTTACAAGCCGCAGCGTTTGGATTAATTAGTTGCCCGCAATCTTCACTGTCGCAATTCTGGTGATCGATGCCCGGAAAGTTGCGGCGAAAGTGCGGGGGGCTGTGAATGAGCAAGAAATCCTTGCCCGTAGGAATGTCGGACGAGGCAGCGTGGAGGGAAGGGGAGGAGGATCCCGGGGAGGGCTATTCGGAGGCACCCGCGGTGAAATCCACGAAGAACCGCTCGGGCAAGCCGTCGCGACAACGCATCGAGGAGTACTTCGAACGCAAAAGGCTCGCGGAGGCACTGCAGGAAGATCTGGGCGAGGATTTTTTCCAGCGTTTGAGTCTGTAACGACCGGCTCCCGGCGATGCCGGCCGCACCGGCATCGGATGGCGATCAGTCGGGCATTTTTCGCAGCGGCGACGTCTCGCCGATCCGCCAGGGAGCCTGCCGGTCAGTTGATCCTGTCCAGGATCGCCGCGACCTCGTGTCCCGAGGCGCAGGCGAGGATCGTGGACTTCATCCTTGCGAGCTCCCCGGCGTGACTGTCATTGATGATGCGCTTGATCTCGAGCAGCGCCGCAGGATGCACGCTGAACTCCTTCAACCCCAGCGCCAGCAGCAGGCGCACGTATCGCGGATCTCCGGCCATCTCACCGCACATCGCCACCATCTTGCCGCTGTTCTCGCCAGCCTCGATGGTGTGCCGGATCAGACGCAGGACGCCCGGATGCAGGGGATCGTAGAGATAGTTGACCTCGTCGTTGACGCGGTCGATCGCCATCGTGTACTGGATCAGATCATTGGTGCCTATGGAGAGGAAATCCATGTGTCTGACGAACAGATCCGCGCAGACCGCTGCTGCCGGCACCTCGATCATGCCTCCGACCTGCATGCCTTCATCGAACTTGATGCCTCGCGCTCGGAATTCGGATCGCACCTCCTCGACCAGCATCATGACCTGCTGCACCTCGTGCAGACTGGACAGCATCGGGATCATGAGCCGAACCGGCCCGAGCGCCGAGGCGCGCAGGATCGCTCTTAGCTGCGGCCGGAACAGTGACGGATCCTTCAGGCACAGCCGGACGGCGCGGAGTCCGAGCGCCGGGTTGGCGGCCACGGGCCGGGCCTGATAGCCCCCGTCAACGGTCTTGTCGGCGCCGAGATCGAGCGTGCGTATCGTCACCGGTATTCCGTTCAGGGCGCGCAGCACGTCGGCGTAGCGCTCGAACTGCTCGTCCTCATCGGGCAGATGCTGCCGGTTCATGTAAAGGAACTCGGTGCGATAAAGGCCGATTCCCATGGCGCCGACCCGCCGCACGGCCTCGAAGTCCGCGGGCAGCTCGATGTTCGCCAGCAGGCTGATCTCCACGCCGTCTATCGTGATTGCCGGAGCCTCCTTCAGCTTGGCGAGCTCGGCGTAATAGCGGCTGTCCGCGGCCTGCTTGTCGCGGTAGTAGCTCAGGATGTTGTCGTCCGGCTCGACGATGACCACGCCGTTCTTGCCGTCGACGATGACGATGTCGTCGTCGCGGATATAACGACGCGCCTGATGAGCGCCCACGATCGCTGGGATGCCGAGGCTGCGGGCAAGTATCGCCGTGTGCGAGGTCGGCCCGCCGTACTCGGTAATGAAGGCCGCGATGCCGTGATGCTGCATGAGCACGGTATCGGCGGGGGTCAGATCGTCGGCCAGCACAACGAGGTCGCGAAGCCGGCTGTCCGGTATCTCGTGCTTGGCCGGAATCTGATTGGCGAGAATGCGCTGTATGCGATTGACCACGTGGTCAACGTCGTCGCGCCGCGTGCGCAGATACGGATCCTCCATCTCGTCGAACACCGCGACCAGCGCGTCGCGCTGCAGCTTCAGCGCCCACTCCGCGTTGCAGCGCAGCTCGGCGATCAGTCGAACCGGCTCCTGGGTGAGGGAGGAGTCCTCCAGCATCAGCAGGTGGGTGTCTATGAATGCGGCGATGTCCGCCGCCGTGGACTTCGGCACGTGCTCGCGTATCGTGCGAAGCTGAAGCCGGGCTGCCGTTATGGCGTTCTGCAGGCGCAGGATCTCCGCATTCACCTTCTCCTTGGCGATCGCGTATTCCTGAACCTCGAGCTGGTCGCGCTCGAGTATGTGCACCCGGCCTACGACGACGCCGCGCGAGACTCCAACGCCGTGGATCGTAAAGGTCATTCGGCCTCTCCGAACCGTTCCTTCACCAGCTGTGCGAGGTCATTGACCGCCTGCTCCGCATCGGGACCCTCGCCGACGATATCGATGCTCGTGCCCTTGCCCGCCGCCAGCATCATGACGCCCATGATGCTCTTGCCGTTCACCTCCTTGGCCTCGCGGGTAAGCTTGATCTCGGACTCGTACCGCGAGGCCAGTTGCACGAACTTCGCCGCCGCCCGCGCGTGCATGCCGAGCTTGTTGCAGATTGTCACCGATTGCTTGTACATGCGCTTCAGGGTCCCTTCGCAGGCGCCGGCATCTCGAACACGCCGTCCACTCCGCCACTCACCGCCTTGGCGGCCAGGCCGCCGAGATCGAGCTGCGGATAGTTCAGCACGCGTATGAGCATCGGCAGATTGATGCCCGTCACCACCCGCGTGCGGCCCGAATCCAGCAGTCGTGCCGCGATATTGCTGGGCGTGGATCCGAACAAATCCGTCAGGACGAGGACGCCGTCTCCCGTGTCGAGCGCGGCGAGCGCCGTCCTTGCCCGCTGCAGCAGCGCCTCCGGATCACAGTCGCGCGACGCGCTGATCATGTCGGTGGCAAGGGGTGATTCCGCCAGTGCGACGTGGGCCGAATGCAGCAACGCACGTCCGATATCGTCGTGCGTGATTATCAATAGTCCAACACTCATAAGACCCTTCCGCGCGGTCCTGCGTCAACCCGCCCGCGACGACTCGTGGCCGATATCCCGGTGACTGACGAGGGCATTCTTGCCGGTCTTCTTGAAATGCTCCGCAAGGCGCTCCGCGACGTATACCGATCGGTGCCGACCGCCGGTGCACCCTACGGCCACCGTGAGATAGACCCTGTTCTCCCTCTCGAAGCTCGGAACCCACATCGCCAGGAAGTCCGCGATGTGCTGAATCATGGACTGAACCTGCGAGGATTGGCCGAGGAAAGTGACGACGTCCGGATCGCGCCCGGTCTGATCCCTGAGCCCTCCCTCCCAGTGCGGATTCGGCAGGCAGCGCAGGTCGAACACGAAATCAGACTCCGCAGGAACGCCATGCTTGAAACCGAAGGACAGGAACTGCAGCGCGAGGCTGTTGAGCGGTCGCCGCGCAATGCGTTCGCGCACGAAATCCCGCAGTTGATGAATGTGCATGTATGTGGTGTCCACGCGCAGGTCCGCGCCCTCCGACAGCGGTTCGACGAGCCGCCGCTCGGTGGCGATTGCGCGCGCGAGGGAGACATTCTCATTGGAAAGCGGATGGCGCCGGCGCGTCTCGCTGAAGCGCTTCAGCAGGATCTCGTCCTGCGCGTCGACGAAAACCAGCTCGGTCGCGGTTCCCGTCTCCCGCAGGCGCTGCAACTGTCCCGGAACCCGGGCCAGGCTGTCCGCGGGACTGCGCGCATCGATGCCCAGAGCGAGCTGCTGATAGAGCGACGAGGTGCCGATCTCCAGTTCCTTTTCGAACTGGCCGAGGAAGGCCACGGGCAGATTGTCGATACAGTAGAAGCCCAGGTCCTCGAGCGCGTGCAGAACGACGGTCTTGCCGGAGCCGGAGAGCCCGGTGACGATGACCAGGCGCCTATCCCGTGGCGGCATCGGGCGGCTCCTGGGCGACGATGAGGTCGTTTTGACGCTGGATGAAATCCTCCGAGGAGTTGTAACCGCTGGTGCGCAGGATGTGGTTGCGGGCCGCGCACTCCACGAGCACGGCGAGGTTGCGCCCCGGCGCTACCGGTATGGTGATCTCGGGCACGTCCATGTCGAGTATGCGCCGGTTGCGGTAGCTGCCTGACAGCCTGTCGATGTCGACGAGTTGATCGCGCTCCAGGCGCTCCAGGCGGATGATGAGGCGCAGGTACTTGCTGCGTTTCACCGCGCTGTCTCCGAAGAGCTGCCGGACGTTGACGATGCCGATGCCGCGCACCTCCAGAAAGTCCGCCAGCGAGGGCGGACAGGTGCCGCTGATGATGTCCGGGGCGATGCGTGAGAACTCCGGCGCGTCGTCGGCGACCAGACGGTGGCCGCGGGTGATGAGCTCCAGGGCGAGCTCGCTCTTGCCCACGCCGGGCGGCCCGACCAGCAGCACGCCGAGGGCCGTCACCTCCATGAACACGCCGTGCAGCGTGACGACCTGCGCCAGGCGGTTGCCCAGGAAATAGTGCAGTGTGTCGACGACCTTGTCGCTGTTGCTCTCGGTGACGAACAGCGGCGTCTGCGTGTGCATGCAGATCTGCGTGATATCCTCCGGACAGTAACGCCCCTCGGCGACGATCAGACTCACCGGCGCATGACTGAAAAGCTGGCGGATCGCGTCCTGCCGCGAGATCTCGCGCAGGCTGGCCAGGTATTGCAGCTCCGAAGTACCCAGCACCTGCACCTGATTGGGATGTATCAGATTCAGGTGCCCGACCAAAGCACGACTCGGGGCGACCTGATTGATGGCGACCGGCGACTGCCCGGCGGCATCGATGTCGTCGCCGGCCGGCCGCGCCCCCGCGGAACGCATCGCCTGGGCCACCACGGCGCGCTGCGCCCCCTGCTGTCCCACCAGCCACTTCAACTGGAGGCGATCGGCGTTCGCCTCGAACAATTCACTGATGGTGACCGAGGACATCGTCGCGCTCCCGCCGCGGGTTCAGCCCTGCTCGCGCGGCTTGGTGGCGCGGTGCGCGGTGATCTTCTCCTTGTGCTTCTTCACCTGCCTGTCGATCTTGTCGAGCATCGAGTCCACCGCCGCGTACATGTCGTCGTCCACTGCATCCGCGAACACCGTCGCACGGCCGGCCTGCACCGTCGCCTCGGCCTTGTGGCGCAGTTTCTCCACGCTCAGGACCACGTGAATGCCTATCAGGTTGTCGAAATGGCGCTCGATTCGCTCGAATTTTGACTCCACATACTGACGCAGGGCCGGGGTTATTTCGACATGGTTACCGGTCAGTTCGATTTGCATGCGTGACTCCTGGAACTCGCGGGTGAGTAGGTACGACAACGGTCAGGTCAGCCGCTTGCGCTCGTGCGACGGCGGGATGTTCATCGCCTCGCGATACTTCGCGACCGTACGCCGAGCGACGTTGATGCCTTGATCGGAGAGTATCTGCGCGATCGTGCTGTCGCTCAGGGGTTTCATCGCGTTCTCCGCATCGATGAGCTTGCGTATCACGGCGCGTATGGCGGTCGAAGAGGCTTCGCCGCCGGCAGCCGTGCTGACGTGGCTGGAGAAGAAATATTTCAGCTCGTAAATGCCGCGCGGGGTATGCATGTACTTGCGCGTCGTGACACGCGAGATGGTCGATTCGTGCATGCCCAGCGCCTCGGCGATATCGTGCAGAACCAGCGGCTTCATTGCCTCCTCGCCGTGCTCGAGAAACGCCCTCTGCCTTTCGACGATGGAGGTGGCCACTTTCAGCAGGGTCTCGCCCCGGCTCTGCAGGCTCTTGATGAACCAGCGGGCCTCCTGCAGGTGCGCACGCAGCGAGCTGTTGTCGGGGCTGTTGTCCGCCCGCCTTATCATGCCCGCGTAGCGGCGGTTGATGCGCAACGAGGGAACGGCCTCGGGATTGAGCTCGACATGCCATTTGCCGACCTTGCGGCGCACGAACACGTCCGGCACGACGTACTCGGTCTCCTCCGCCGCGAACTGGGAACCCGGCCGTGGGTTCAGCGACTGGATCAGGTTCACCACCTTCTGCAGATCCTCGCGCGCGAGCTTCATCTTGCGCAGCAGCTGGGTGTAATCGCGGGACGCGAGCAGCTGCAGGTGCTCATCGACCAGGCGCCGGGCATCGGCCAGGCGCGGCGTGTCTGCGGGCAGTTGTGCCAGTTGCAGCAGCAGGCACTCGCGCAGGTCACGCGCGCAGACCCCCGGCGGGTCGAACTGCTGGATGCGCTTGATGACCGCCGAGATCTCCTCCGGCTCCACCCCGGGCCCGGCAGCTTCCTGCAGCTCTTCCATGCCGGCCTCTAGGTAGCCGTCGGAGCTGATGGCATCGATGACCGCCAGGGCGATGGCCTCGTCGGTATCGCTCAGCGGCGTGAGGTTGAGTTGCCAGCGCAGGTGATCGACCAGCGACTCCGTCGCGCTGCGCTGGCTCTCGAACTCCATGTCCTCGCTCGCCGAGGCTCCCCCCGAAGGCAGCGCGGGACCGCTGTCATAGATGTCCTCCCAGGCGGTGTCCACGGGAAGCTCGGCGGGGATATCGGTGGCGCGCGGGGCGTCGTCGGAGTCGTGGTGCTCCGCCGTGTCGAAACCCTGCTCGGCGTCCTGGCTCGTCGTAGCGCCGGGCGTGGTGCTGCCGCCGTCGCCCGCCGCCTCGCCCTCGCGCAGAAAGCGGTCCGCCTCCTCAGCGCCTTCAGAGCCCTCCTCGGAGAGCTCCAGCATCATGTTCGATTCCAGCGCCTGCTGGATCTCCAGGTTCAGCTCAATCGTCGACAGCTGCAGCAGGCGTATCGCCTGCTGCAGCTGCGGCGTCATCGTCAGGTGCTGTCCGAGCCGGAGCTGGATGGACTGTTTCATCGGGTAGACATCTGGTCGCGCAGGGCCGAAACCGGGCGGCTCACGGCCGCCTTCTGTATGTAGTTTAACCCAAATCCGGAGAACGGCACGCCGCGTGCATGCTCCGGCTTGACCCGCCTCACGTTCCCGCCGCAGCACCCCGCTCAGAGCTTGAATTCCGCCCCGAGATAGACATCCCGGACGTGGTCGTCCGCGAGTATGGTGTCCGGGTCACCCTCGGCGATGATTCGACCCTCGCTGACGATGTAGGCGCGATTGCAGATGCCGAGGGTCTCGCGCACGTTGTGGTCCGTGACCAGAACCCCGATGCCGATGTTGCAGAGATGTTGGACGATCTTCTGGATGTCGATGACCGAGATCGGGTCGACGCCGGCGAAAGGCTCGTCGAGCAGGATGAAGCGCGGCTCGGTCGCCAGCGCCCGCGCGATCTCCAGGCGGCGGCGCTCCCCGCCAGAAAGGCTTGCACCCATGCTGCCGCGCAGGTGGTCGAGGTGGAACTCGCGCAGCAGATTGTCCAGCCGCCGTGCCTGCTGCTTGGCATTCAGGTGAGGCAGCACCTCGAGTACGGCGCGAACGTTGTCCTCCACCGACAGCTTGCGGAAGACCGACGCCTCCTGGGGCAGATAGCCCAGGCCCATGCGCGCCCGCTCGTCCATGGGCCGGTGCGTGATGTCGTTGCCGTCGGCGAGGATCTGGCCGCTGTCGCACGGGATGAGGCCCACGATCATGTGAAAGCTCGTGGTCTTGCCCGCACCGTTGGGACCGAGCAGGCCGATCACCTCGCCGCTCTTCACGGTCAGGCTGACGTCCTTGACCACCTCGCGTTGCCTGTAGCGCTTGGACAGGTTGTGGGCGGTGAGTTCGCTCATCGGCGCGACGTGACTGCGGGACCGCGAGGCGGTACCGCATCGCGACGGCCGCTCGACTGCGGGAGACGATTAACCATGACGGACGATATTCAGGGCGCCGCCTTCTTTTCCTTCGGCGGGATGATCATGCGCACCCGGCCGCCGGGGGGCTTCTCCCCGTCTTCGGCGCCGCCGCTCGTCGTCTTGGGACGCCCCTGACCGGTGAGTATGCTGTTCTTGGTGTCGTAGACGATGAGCGGTCCGGCGAACGAGGACTTGCCCTGCACGAGCTTCGCGTCGTTGATGAGATGCAGGCGTTCGTCCTGGGCATGATACTCCATGCGCAACGCCTCGCCTTCGAAGTCCTGGCCCTCGCCGTCCGGTCTTTGCTTGAAATGCGCCGGCTTGCCCTCCAGGACGGCGTCCTTCAGCTCGTCGTTCTCGTCGTAATGGACGGTGAGCACGTCGCCCCACATGCGTATGCTGCCCTGCGTGACGATGACATTGCCCTTGTAAATCGTCTGGCGCTCGTTCTTGCGCAGCTCGGCGTAATCGGCCTCGATCTCGATGGGCTGATCCTTGTCGGTGGCGAGCGCCATGGCGGCGCCGCTCGCGCCGCATGCGGCCGCGAACAAAAGCGCTTCAAGAATTCTCGTTCGCGGATTCATGCCGGCCCTTCACTCGGCTCAACAGCTCAAGACGGTTTTCATTGAAAATGGCGCGCATGCCGACGGCGTTGTACAACACCCCGGGAGCGTGTATGCGGGCCGCCTTGTCGGTCTCGGCGTAGCGCTGCTTCGGCAACACGCGCAGGTCGCGGGTGAGCACGTCCAGTTCACGCATGCCGTTTTCGTCGTCGCGCCATATGTGCACTTCGCCGGTCAACAGCACGACATCGTTGTTCGCGCTTATCCAGCCTTTTTCCGCACGCACGCGCCATGGCAGAGGACCCTCATTGTAGACTTCGAGCACCGGCTTGACCAACTCGGTGCTGTCGTCGTCCGGGTAATGCAGCATCATGTCGGCCGTGAGGCGGTGATGCAGCTTGCCGTCTTCGTTCATGCGCGATTGAGTGAAATTCTCCATGTAGTAATCCGGCTCATGTGCCTGCAAGACGCGCGTGGCGCGATCCCCGCTGCCCAGCTCGCTCAGCCACCACGCGGTAGTGGCCGCGAGCAAGACCGCGACCAGCAGGATTGTCCGTTGATTCAGCACGGGAGCGGCTACTCGGCGCGATAGCGCGCATGCTGCGCCGCGAGCAGCCCCTGCGCATCGAGGATGAGATCGCTCACCTCGCGCGCCGCGCCCCGGCCGCCCGCCAGCCCGGTCGTCCAGTGCGCGTGGCGTCTTATCTCCGGGTGCGCGTCGGCGACCGCGATCGCAAGTCCGGATTTCACCATCGCCGCGAGATCCGGCAGATCGTCCCCGACGAAGGCCGCCTGCTCGTGCGTGAGATCGAGCTCGCGAAGCAGTTCCTCGAATACCGGCAGCTTCGCCTTCGTGCCCTGGAAGACGGACCTTATCCCCAACGCGGCCATGCGCTCGGCGACAATGGGCGAGGATCGCCCCGTTATCACCGCGACATGCAGACCGGCCTCCCGCAACATCACCAGTCCCTGTCCGTCGCGCGAGTGAAAGACCTTGTACTCCTCGCCGCGCTCCCCCAGGATGAGGCGGCCGTCCGTCAGGGTTCCGTCGACGTCGAAGCAGACCAGGCGCACCTTGGCGGCGCGCTCGCGTATCTCCCGCATCATCTCCCCGTTACCGTCAGACCACGCCCGCGCGCAACAGGTCCTGCATGTGTAGCAGACCCTGCAATTGGTTTGACTCGTCGATCACCAGCAGTACGGCGATCTTGTGCTTCTGCATCATCGCCAGCGCCTCGGCGGCGAGCATCTCGGCGCCGATCGACTTGAACTGCCTGGTCATCACCTCGCGCATGTGCGCGCAATGAACATCGATCGAGCGATCGAGTGCGCGACGCAGGTCACCGTCGGTGAACACCCCCGCAACCCTGCCGCCGGCATCGATGACGGAAGTCATGCCAAAGCCCTTGCGCGTCATCTCCACCAGCGCTTCGCGCAACAGCGTGTCTTCTGCCACCTTCGGGATCTCGTCACCCGTGTGGATGAGGTCGCTGACCTTCAGCAGCAGGCGCCGCCCCAGGCTTCCCCCGGGGTGCGCGAACGCAAAGTCGTCCGCGGTGAATCCGCGCGCGTCGAGCAGCGCGATCGCCAGCGCGTCCCCCATCGCGAGCGCCGCCGTCGTGCTGGAGGTCGGCGCAAGGCGCAGCGGGCAGGCCTCCTGTTCGACACTCACGTCGATCACCACCGTGGCCGCCTTGCCGATCGTCGAGTCGGGCTTGCCGGCCAGGGCGATGAGCGGCACGCCCAGGCGCTTGATGAGCGGCAGCAGGACGACCAGTTCGTTGGTCTCGCCGGAGTTCGACAGCGCGAGCACGACGTCCTTGGCGGTGATCATCCCCATGTCGCCGTGGCTCGCCTCGCCGGGGTGCACGAAGAACGCGGGCGTGCCGGTGCTCGCCAGCGTAGCCGCGATCTTGCCGCCGATATGCCCCGACTTGCCCATGCCGAGCACCACGATGCGCCCCTCGCAGGCGAGCATGTGACGCGCCGCCGCGACGAAATTCCCGTCCACCCGGTCCGCCAGCGCCGAGACGGCCGCCGCCTCGGTCTCGATGACGGCGCGCCCGAGGGCGGCCAGGCCGGCATCGGTGCTCGGATTGGCAGGTGGCTGGGCGCGGTCAGGCGAGGACACGTGTGCGGCGCATCGGGAACATGGTCCGCTATTTGACCTTAACCGCGGCCAAGGGTGCAACGCAGTCGGACTGGCTCGGGCATTCTGGTAGCATTTGCAGCGTTTTCACGCTGTCGGAGGAACCTACAGTGCCGCAACTCGATAACGTAAGCATCTTGAAGAAGTCGAACATCTACTTCGACGGCAAGTGCGTAAGCCATACCGTGCTGGCCCCGGACGGAACGCGCAAGACCATCGGCGTCATCTTTCCGAGCACGCTGACCTTCAATACCGGTGCGCCGGAGATCATGGAGCTGGTGGCGGGGCGGTGCCGGGTTCGGCGTGCCGGCCAGGCGGAGTGGACGACCTACGAGGGGGGCCAATCCTTCAGCGTCCCCGGCAACAGCAGCTTCGATATCGAGACGCTGCAGACCCTCGACTACGTCTGCCACTTCGGCTGATGCGGCGGGTGACCGCAAGGCACGGCGTCATGACGTCCCGGTCATTTTTGCATTGCGGCAGATCCGCGATAATGGCCATCGTGCCGCACGGCCGCGCCCCGATCAATCCCCGACGACACCTAACCTGCAACCGAAAGAGACAATGTGATCAATAACGTAGGACCCGGCAGCAAAGCCCCCGACGAGATCAACGTCATCGTCGAGATCCCCATGCGCGGGGAACCGGTGAAGTACGAGGTCGACAAGGAGACCGGCGCGATCTTCGTGGACCGCTTTCTCGAGGCCTCCATGGTGTATCCCTGCAACTATGGCTACGTTCCGCGCACCCTGGCGGGCGACGGCGACCCGGTCGATGTCCTGGTACCGACCCCGGTGCCACTGATCCCGGGCTCGGTCGTGGTATGCCGGCCGGTCGGTATGCTCGAGATGGAGGATGAGTCCGGCATCGACGCCAAGATACTCGCCGTGCCCATCGACAAGGTCTATCGGAAGTATGCGCACATCAGCAGGCCGACCGACCTCGCCCCCGGCCTGATCGAGCGGATCACGCACTTCTTCCAGCACTACAAGGACCTCGAAAAGGGCAAGTGGGTCAAGGTCAGGGGCTGGAAGTCGGCCACGGCCGCACGCAAGGAGATAAAGGATTCCCTGAGGCGCTTCAGCACCGCCTCGCCCCGTCCGCACTTCTGATCCCGGCCCCCGGGGCGGTGCGGATCCGAACCCGGCGGGAGCCGCCGGCGCAAGCCCGCCGGCCGGACTCGTCGGGCGGTGAGTTCTCGGTCAGACCGCCACCGCCGCGGCGCGCAGGAGCGCGGCGGTCTCGTAAAGCGGCAGCCCCATCACCCCCGAGTAGCTGCCCTCGAGGCGCTCGATGAAGGCGGCGGCACCGCCCTGGATGGCATAGCCACCGGCCTTCCCGAGCGGCTCCCCGGTGTCGCAGTACGCCCTTATCTCCTCCGCCGAGAGTGCGCGGAACACCACGCGACTCATGTTCACGACCGATCGTTCCTCGCCCTGCAGATCGACGAGCGCGACACCCGATAACACCCAGTGACTACGGCCGGAGAGCCGTTTCAGCATGGCGACCGCCTCGTGGGTCTGCTCGGCCTTGCCGAGGATCGCGTCGTCCAGCACGACGGCCGTGTCGGCCGCCAGCACCGGCAGGGGCCGTGAAGTCGCCACCTCTGCCCACCCGCGCCGCGCCTTCTCCAGGGCCAGTCGCGTGACGTGCGCACGTGGCGGCTCCTCGCCATCCCAGCTCTCGTCGACCACGACGTCCAGCGGGGCGTGGCTCACGCCGATCTGCAGGAGCAGCTCGCGGCGTCGCGGCGACTGCGAGGCGAGGTAGATGCGGGGCGCACACGGGCTCATCGCGACGCTCAGGCCCGATGGTAGGGATGACGGTTGAGCAGGCTCCAGGCCCTGTAGAGCTGCTCGGCGAGGACGACCGGCACGAGGGCATGCGGCAGGGTCAGTCTCGACAGTGACCAGACGTGCTCGGCACTTTCGATGAGCGCAGGGTCCAGGCCATCGGCGCCGTCGACCAGCAGGGCGAGATCACGGCCTTCCTGCATCCAGCGTTCGAGCTGAGCCGCCAGCTCTGCGGTGCTCCACTGGCAGCCGTTCTGGTCGAGAGCGATCAGGCACGCGCCCTTTGGAATGGCGGCACGCAGGCGTTCGGCCTCCCTGCGCCGGGACGACGCCACGCTCTGGCTGCCATCGCGCGCGACCGGCGCGACTTCGCTGAGCGCGAGCGACAACTGCGGTGGTAGCCGCTTGGCGTACTCGCGGAACCCCTCCCGTATCCAATCTGGCGATCTTTTCACCACCGCGGCGAGAACCACGCGCACGAGCCGGGCCGAGGAACCTGTGCGATCACACGGCCGTGGACTGGCGCGCGAGCTCCGGATCGCCCCATAGCTTCTCGAGCTGGTAGAAGGCGCGGGTAAGCGGATGCATGCAGTGCACCACCACGTCGCCGAGATCGACCAGCACCCACTCGCCCGCCTCGTATCCCTCGGTGCCCAGGGGCCTGATCCCGCGCTTCTGCGCCTCCTCGATCGCCCTGTCGGCGATGGCGCGCACCTGCCGGTTGGAACGGCCGCTGCCGATGATCATGTAGTCGCACATGGAGGTGAGCGTGCGCACGTCCAGGACCTGTATGTTGTCGGCCTTCAGGTCCTCCAGCGCGGTGACCATGGCGTCAGCGATTTCCTTCGGCGTCGATGTCATTCCGGTTTCGAATAGAGATGATGGCGATGGATGAAGTCGAATACGGCGTCCGGCAACAGATAACGCACGCTCAGGCCGTGACGCAAGCGCTCGCGGATCTGCGTGGATGAGATCTCCAGCTGCTGGATGATATGGCGGTAGACACCGCCACACGGCTGCCCGCACAGCATGTCAGGATCGGGAGTTTCCGCGCGTACGAACTCCGCTGGCAGATCGGCGGGGTCGGTTGCACCGCTGCCGGGGCGCGCGGCGATCACGATGTGCGACAGCGTCAGCAATCGCTGCCACCGGTGCCAGGTCCCTATGCTGCGGTAGGCGTCCATGCCGAGGATGAGGCATAGCGGTTGATGGGGCAGTTCCTCGCGCAACGACTGCAACGTTTCCACCGTATACGAAATCCCGCCACGCCGCAATTCGCGATCATCGGGCACCAGCCGGGGTTCGCCGGCAACCCCCGCGCGCAGCATCGCCAGCCGTTGTTCACCGGCGGCGACCGGCTGCTTGGTCGCGTTGGGGAGGTTCAGCGGCACCAGCCGCACGTGATCGAGATCGAGCCCCTCCATCACCTCGATCGCCAGCCGCAGATGGCCGTTATGAACGGGGTCGAAGGAACCGCCGAGCAGTCCGACCGGCTTCAAACCCGGATGTGACCGTCGCCGAGGACGATCCACTTCCTGGTGGTCAGCCCTTCCAGACCGACCGGGCCGCGGGCGTGGAACTTGTCGGTGCTGATGCCGATCTCCGCGCCCAGGCCGTACTCGAAGCCGTCGGCAAATCGCGTCGAGGCGTTGACCATCACCGAACTGGAGTCGACCTCGGCGAGGAAGCGGCGGGCGCGCACGATGTCGCCGGTGACGATGCTGTCGGTGTGCGCCGAGCCGTAGCGCCGGATGTGATCCATCGCCTCGTCGATGCCGGTGACCACGCGTACCGACAGGATCGGCGCGAGATACTCGGTGCGCCAGTCCTCCTCGGTCGCCGGGCACGCGGACGGCACCAGCCCGCAGGTCTTCTCGCAGCCGCGGATCTCGACCCCTTCCCGCTCATACATCGGAATGAGCGCGGCGAAGACGAGCTTCGCCACGCGCTCGTGCACCAGCAGGGTCTCCATGGTGTTGCAGGTGCCGTAGCGCTGGCACTTGGCGTTGAACGCGACCTTCACGCCCATCTCCAGGTCGGCGCGATCATCGATGTAGACGTGGCAGATGCCGTCGAGATGCTTCAGCACCGGGATGCGCGATTCGCGCGAGATGCGCTCGATGAGGCCCTTGCCGCCGCGCGGAACGATGAGATCGACGTACTGGTTCATCGTGACCAGCTCCCCGACTGCTGCGCGATCGGTGGTCGCCACGAGCTGCACCGCGGACCGCGGCAGGCCGGCCGCATCCAGACCCTCGTGTATGCAGCGCGCGATCGCGGTGTTCGAACGGATGGCCTCGGAGCCGCCGCGCAGTATGACGGCGTTGCCGGCCTTCAGGCACAGTGCCGCGGCCTCCTGGGTGACGTTCGGCCGGGACTCGTAGATGATGCCGATGACGCCCAGCGGCACGCACATGGTGCCCACCTGTATGCCGGAGGGACGGAAGCGCAGATCCCTGATCTCTCCGACCGGGTCCGGCAGCTGCGCGACCTGTTGCAGTCCCTCGGCCATTGCCTGCACGCGCCTGGCGTTGAGCTCGAGGCGATCCTTCAGGGCCGGGTCGAGGCCGTCGCCAGCCTCCATGTCTTCGGCATTGGCGCCGAGGATGGCGTCCTGCGCGGCGAGGACCCGCTGCGCGATCGCGCGCAGCGCCGCGTTCTTGCTGTTGGTGTCGGCACGCGCCATCGCCACCGCGGCGTCACGCGCTTTGCAGCCGAGTTCCTGCATGTAGTGCTTGATGTTCAAGGTGTCCATGCCGTCCCTCCCAAGGGCCTGCCGGCCGTGGCCAGGCACAAGGAAACCAGTTCGCCCCAGGCATCGCCCGCCGCGGCGCCCTTGACGATGCGGTCCACGCGCGCGGCCCGGCGCAACAGGTGCCGCAGCGGCTTCAGTCCCAGCCGCTGGCCCGCCGATCGCAACGTGCCCTCGCGCCCTCCGAACATCCGGTATCCCGGGATGCCCTGCTCGGGCCGCATGCCCGCGCACAGCAGGCTGGCTGCGCGCAGCTCCCGCGTCAGCGCCCAGCATATCAAAACCGGTTCCGCACCTTCATCCCGGAGGCCGTTCAGGATCCGCACGCAGCGTGCCGCCTCGCCGCTCAACGCGGTGTCGGCCAGCGAAAACAGATCGAAGCGCGCGCTGTCGCCGACCATGGCGAGCACGGTGTCCGCGTCGATGGGTCCGGCGCCCGAG
This sequence comes from Gammaproteobacteria bacterium, assembly GCA_022072255.1. Classification (GTDB taxonomy): domain Bacteria; phylum Pseudomonadota; class Gammaproteobacteria; order JAJPIJ01; family JAJPIJ01; genus JAJVHZ01. The sequence continues at coordinate 51,948 of JAJVHZ010000037.1, forward strand.
ACGAGCGCGAGCTTCTCGATATCCTGCACGGCGGCAAGCAGGTTGCCCTCGACCCGGTCGGCGAGCAGGCGGATCGCCTCCGGCGTAGCCGCAAGCCCGCGCGCCTGAAGCCGCTTCGCGATCCAGCGCGGCATCTCCTCGGGCTTCACCGGCCAAACCTGCACCACCTCGCCGGCGCGATCGACGGCCTTGTACCACTCCGCGGCCTGGCCGCGACCGTCGAACTTCGGCGCCGAGATCAGCAGCAGCGTGTCGGCGGCCGGGTCCGCACAATAGCGGCGGAGCGCCTCAGCGCCTTCCGCGCCCACCTTTGCCTCGTGCAGGCGGATCTCGATGATGCGCCTGCTGGCGAACAGCGACAGGCTGTCGGCCTCGAAACGCAGCGCTGCCCAGTCGATCCCGGTGCTCGAGTCTATGGCGATCCGATCCTCGAAGCCGCGTGCGCGTGCGGCGGCGCGCACGGCGTCGACACACTCCATGCGCTGCAGGGGTTCCTCCCCGGTAACCAGGTAGACCGGCGCGAGCCCGCGCGTCAGGCCGGCGAGCAGCTGTTCGGGGTTCCGCCGGATCATTCTGCGGCGGTTGCCACGGGGTGAGCGGCCTGCAGGCGCCGCACGATGGCGGCGGCGAGATCGCGCCGCATCTCCCGGTAGAGCGTGGCCTCCTGCTCGTACTTGCCGAGCGCGGCGGTCTCATCGAAGGTGTAATCGCGCTGCAAGGCGATATCGTCATCCTCCAGCAGCACTCTGCCGTCGGCGCTGACCGCGAGGATGCTCGTGTCCACGATCAATTCGTATTCGCGCACCTTGCCGGTTTTCGGATCGACCGACAGGACCTGGCGCTCCTGCGTGTCGCGGGTAATGGTGATGATGGTATCGGCCTGGCCGGCCTGCGACACGAACTCCACGCCGATGAGGGAAAGCAGTCTCCGCACCTCCGCACCGGTGGCGCCTCCGCCCTTCATGTAGACGCGTCCGAGCTGCCAGTCCCCGCCGGTCGAGCCGCGCAGGTGGTAGCCGCAGCCGGAGAGGCCGATCGCCGCGATGAGGACGGCCAGGAAAACCTTCAGATTCACGTTCATCCTCCCCGGTCAGCCGACTACGATGTTGACCAGACGTCCCGGTACCACCACGACGTTCTTGACGGCCTTGCCGGCCACATACTTTACTGCGATTTCCGTATGCAGTGCGGCGGTGGCCGTGGCCTCCTTGTCTGCGCCCGCCGGTACACGCACACTACCACGCAGCTTGCCGTTGACCTGCAGTACGAGCTCGATCTCCTCGAGCACGAGCGCGGACTCCTCCGGCTCGGGCCAGTCGGCGGCGAGGACGTCGGCCCCGAAACCGAGCTCGTGCCAGAGGTGATCGCAGATATGCGGCGTGATCGGCGAGAGCATCCGCAGCAGGATCGACAGCCCCTCCGTCACGACCGCCGCGGACGCGGCGCTCTCCCGCGGCGCACGCTCCAGCACGTTGAGGATCTTCATCGCCGCGGAGGCCACGGTGTTGAACTGGAACCTGGCGATATCGAAATTCGCCTGCCGCAGGATCGCGTGAACCTCACGCCGCGTCTCGGCCTCCGCCGCCGCCAGCCCGACGGTGCCGGGCACGTCCTGTCCCGGCCGCTTCGGTGCGAACTCGCGCGCGCAGAGGCAGCCGAAGGCCCACAACCGGCGCAGGAAGCGGTAGGCTCCCTCCACGCCGGAATCGCTCCATTCCAGGGTCTGCTCCGGCGGCGAGGCGAACATCATGAAGAAGCGCGCGGTGTCCGCGCCATAGTGTTCGATGAGCGACTGCGGATCCACGCCGTTGCGTTTGGACTTGGACATCGTGCCGATGCCGTCGTAGGCCACCGGTGCGCCGTCGGCCAACGCCTTCGCGCCGCAGATGCGGCCGCCATCGTCGTGCTGGATCTCGACCTCCTCCGGCGCATAGTACTGGACCCCGCCCTTCACCGTGCGGCGCGAGAAGATGTGGTTGAGTACCATGCCCTGTGTCAGTAGCCGTTCGAACGGCTCGTCATAGCTCACGAGCCTCAGATCGCGCATGACCTTGCTCCAGAAGCGCGAGTACAGCAGGTGCAGGATGGCGTGCTCGATGCCACCGATGTACTGATCCACCGGCATCCAGTACCCGGTGGCGGCGTCCACCATCGCCGCGTCGTTGTGCGGGCAGGCATAGCGAGCGTAGTACCAGGAAGAATCGACGAAGGTGTCCATCGTGTCGGTCTCGCGGCGCGCCGGACCGCCGCACCTCGGGCAGACGCAGGCGAGGAAGTCCTCGCGCTTGTCGAGCGGATTGCCCGAGCCGTCGGGAACACAGTCCTCCGGCAGCACCACCGGCAGTTGATCGTCCGGCACCGGCACGTCCCCGCAGGCCTGGCAGTGAATGATGGGTATGGGGCAACCCCAGTAGCGTTGGCGGGATACCCCCCAGTCCCGCAGCCGCCATTGCACCTTCTTCCCGCCTAGACCGCGCGCGGCCAGGTCCGCGGCGATGGCATCGACGGCGGCGTCATAGGCGAGTCCGTCGTAGCTGCCCGAGTTGATGCAACGGCCTCGGGTCTTCTCGGCGTACCATTCCTGCCAGCGTTCGGTGCTGAACGACTCGCCCTGCGTGGCGATCACCTGCCTGATCGGCAGCCCGTATTTCCTGGCGAAGCCGAAATCCCGCTCGTCGTGCGCCGGTACGGCCATGACGGCGCCCTCGCCGTATCCCATGAGCACGTAATTGCCCACCCAGATCTCCACCTGCTCGCCGGTCAGCGGATGCGAGACGTGCAGGCCCGTCGGCATGCCCTCCTTCTCCATGGTCGCGATGTCCGCCTCCATGATCGATCCGTGCCGGCACCTCTCGATGAATGCCGCGAGCGCCGGGTTGCCCTTCGCCGCGTGCGTCGCCAGCGGATGCTCGGCCGCGACGGCGCAGAAGGTCACGCCCATGATCGTGTCGGCGCGGGTGGTGAATACCCACAGCCGGCCGTCGCCCACCAGCGCGCCGGCCTGGTCACGTATGCCGTGCGGGAACGCAAACCGCACGCCGTGGGATTTGCCGATCCAGTTGGCCTGCATGGTCTTCACGCGCTCCGGCCAGCCGGGCAACTTGTCGAGATCGGCAAGCAGTTCCTCCGCGTACCGTGTGATCGCGAGGTAATACCCGGGGATCTCGCGCTTCTCGACGACGGCGCCGGTACGCCAGCCGCGGCCGTCGATCACCTGCTCGTTGGCCAGCACCGTCTGGTCCACCGGGTCCCAGTTCACCACCTGGGTCTTCTTGTAGGCGATCCCCTTCTCGAGCATGCGCAGAAACAGCCACTGGTTCCATTTGTAGTATTTCGGATCGCAGGTGGCGAACTCCCGGTGCCAGTCGATGGCGAATCCCAGCGACTTGAGCTGCTTGCGCATGTAGGCGATGTTCTCGCGGGTCCACTTCGCCGGCGGCACGTTGTTCTGGATGGCGGCATTCTCCGCCGGCAGTCCGAACGCGTCCCAACCCATCGGCTGCAGGACATTCCTGCCACGCATGCGGTGGTAGCGCGTGATCACATCGCCGATCGTGTAGTTGCGCACGTGCCCCATGTGCAGCTTCCCCGAGGGGTAAGGGAACATGGACAGGCAATAGAACTTCTCCCGCCCCGACTCCCGAGCCAGGTCCTCGGTGACGCGAAAGGTCTGATTCCGCTCCCAGCGGGCCTGAACCTCGGCCTCGATGACGGCGGGATGGTAGCGTTCTTCCATAGGGGGCGATGCGTTCTTCGTGGGACGGGCGATTGGCGCGGAATGGGCGCCGGACAGGCGGGCAAGAATAGCGCAGCCGCCGAGGCGGTCACAACTCAAGCGCCCGCCTGGCACCGTCAGGCGTCGCAACGGCCGGGCGGCGCTGATTCCGCACACCATGGCAGGGTCAAGGCAGGCGCCGATGCGGCGGCCGGCGGGGCGGCGGCCGTGGTTCACGGTCAGCCGGCGTGGACTTCACGCGCCGCCATGATGCGTGCCCCTCCTGGCCTCGCGAGCGCCGCGGGCCGGCGGCCCCCGCATTCGCGTGTCACGAAAAAGGGCGGGACAACGGTGCCGTTGCCCCGCCCTGCCGTGGACTGCGTAAGCTTCAGGACGGCTACGGCTTCGCCGTGGCCGAGACCGTGAGCTTGTCCTTGTTGGCGGCCAGCGTCTTCTCGCCGATCCCGTCCACCATTGCCAGTTCCTCCACCGACTGGAACGGGCCATGCTGCTCGCGGTAGGCGACGATCGCCTGGGCCTTGGCCTCGCCCACGCCGTTCAGTTCCTTGGCAAGGGTGGCCGCATCCGCGGTGTTTATATCGACGGGTTCGCCGAAGGCCAGGGGACTGACGGCGAGAAGTGCGGCGAGAGAGAGGTTTTTGAAAGTAGCCATTTGCGAATCTCCTTTTCATTACAGTTGCACATCGTCCATTGCGTCACGCGGGCAGCGGCCGTCTGCCTGCGTAGCTCCTGCTGATGCCGCGGCGCGATCCTCGCGCCGCTCATCGCGCGGTCAATCTATCACCGCGGCCGCGCCCGCAAACCGGCGCGTTCGAATTCTGTGAATCAGTTCGAAGGGGGCAGCTCGCAAACGAGCCGGGAGGGCGATCTCGCCCTCCCGGCCGCAACGGCCCGGTTACCAGTAGACCATGGCGCGCAGATTCACGGAGCTCGGTTCGTCGCCGTCGAACCCGCTGCCGGGGCGGTCGAGGTCGAGCACGGTCACGTAATCGGCCATGAAGCGGATGGTGTTGGTCGGATACCAGTTCAGGGCCACTCGGAAATCCTCCTCCCGGCCGCCGGACACCCCCCCGTCCTGGAACTCGTTCAGATCCATCACGTCGTAACGCGCCGCCATCTGCCAGGCGCCGATGCCGCCCTTGCCGACGATGCCCTTGGGCTTCACACCGCTGAAATGGCCCTCGTCCAGCTCGAACTTCATCGACTCCCCGGTGAGGAAGTAGCTGGCCTCCACGTAATAGCCGTCGAGCGTCACGTCATCGCCGCCGAAGGCGGCACCGTTCGGGGAGACGTTCCAGTTGGTGTACTCGGCCTGAAAGTGGGCTGGTCCCCAGACCGCCACGGCCTCGGCGTTGAAGGCCAGGATACCTTCCACGTCGCCGGTGCCGAAGTCGGCGTCGGTGAAGTAGCTGTCGGAGGCGCGGATCACGCCCGGGCGCTGGCGCACGCGCACCTCGGTGTCGTTCGGGTCCTTGTACCAGACCGCGCCGCCGAGATGGACGAAGTGGTTCTTGTTCCTGATGTGCGGATTCATCGTCACGCGCGCGGCGATGCTGAGCTGCTCGAAGGTGTCCGGATCCTCGCCTTCCTCGGCGCCGTAGATGCCCGTGTGGAACGTCCAGAGCTGGCCGTCCTTGCCGCCGTTGATGAAGAACGACGACCCCAGCTGTCGGTTCGGCTGCAGCACGACATCGGCCATGAGCGGCCGCTCCAGGAACAGCATGTACTTGGAGCTGGACATCGTGGCCAGACCGAACGGCACCTGCTGCTGGCCGACCTTCACGTTCCACTCGCCGCCGGAGTACTCGTCCTCGTAGCCGACGTAGCCGTCCTTGAGCGCGGCGTCGCCGCCGGCGAAATCGTACTCGAGCTTCCAGATCCAGTGCTGCCAGAGCCTGCCCCGCATGCCGAGGCGCGCGCGGCGGATGTCGCCCTCGGTGTCGATCTGGCTCAGATCGGAATCCGGGATGTAATAGTCGGCCATCAGCAGGCCGATGAACCGCCATTCGAAATCGCCGTCGGCGGAGGTGACCTTGATCTCCTCCTTGGTGTCGATCTTGGGCGTCTCCTTCTGCATCCGCTCGATCTCATCCCTGGCATGGCTGACGTGCTCGTCGTCGGCCTTGGCGGCGTTGACCAGCGACTCGTAGGTCGCCTCATCGAGCGTGCCCTTGTCCCTGAGGACCTTCAGCAGCCCCATCATGGCATCGTTGGCCGCCGGCGCGGGCGCCGGCGCGACCGCGCCGGCCGCCAGCACCAGCGGCAATAGCTTCCCGTGGGTCCGAAACATATCTTCCTCCTCTTGTGAACGGCTATCGGCAAACCCGCGCGACCGGATCCCCTCGTGGACGCGTCTGGAATTGAGGGTTCGGGGCGGATGCTAGCGGGCGTTTGTGACGAAAGTATGTCATTCCGCGACGTGACCGATCGGCGACTGTTCAAGGTGCCGGAGCCTTCCCGCAGTAATGTCACAAACCTGTAAGATTTTCGACATCTGACGGGGGGTGGAAGGCGCGCATGACCCATGAGCGGGCAAATACCCATCGTCGAGGACGAGCCGGCCATCCGGCAGATGCTGCAGTTCACCCTGTCGGCGGAGGGTTTCGACTGCCAAGAGGCGGGAAGCGCCGACGAGGCCGCGGGCGCGCTGGCCGCGCAGGTCCCTGATCTGATCCTGCTCGACTGGATGCTGCCGGGCGTCAGCGGGCCCGATTACGCGCGGCGCCTGAAGCGCGACCCGCGCACCCAGGGCGTCCCGATCATCATGCTCACGGCCAAGGATACGGAGGCCGACAAGGTCAGGGGCCTGGACAGCGGCGCCGAGGATTACGTCACCAAGCCCTTCTCGACCCAGGAGCTGCTGGCGCGGGTGCGCGGGGTGCTGAGGCGTTCGACGCCGGCCGGCGGCGGGCAGACCATGGAGGCCGCCGGCTTGAGGCTGGACCCCGCGACCCACCGCGTGACGGCGCGCGGCGTCAGTCTGAACCTGAGCCCGACCGAATTCCGCCTGCTGCACTTTTTCATCAGTCACCCGGAGCGGGTTTTCACCCGCAACCAGCTGCTCGAACAGGTCTGGGGCGATCGCGTCTACATCGAGGAGCGAACGGTGGACGTGCACACTCGCAGGCTGCGCAAGGTGCTCGCCGAGCACGGATTCGATCACCTGATTCAGACCGTACGCAGCGTCGGCTACCGCTTTTCCGCCCAATAGCCGCGGACCTGCCTCATTGGACAGTGCGGGCCGCTGTTCCTGCACTTGACGGAGACCGGGGTTCAACGGGTTCATGGCGCCAATGCAGGCCGATCTCTGGCGGGCCAGCGCACTCCTCACTCTGGCGTTGCTGATTGGACTGGCAAGCGGCAAGCTGCTTGCCTGCCTGATCGTCGCGACGACGGCCTATGGGGCGTGGTCGCACTGGCGACTGCGGCAACTGCTCGGCTGGCTGCGCGATCGCAACCAGCATGCGGCCCCCGATGTGCCCGGGGTGTTCGAGGCGATATGCTCCGGGATCGATTTCCTGCGCAACCGTCATCGCCGCCGCAAGCGCAAGCTCGCGGCGCCGCTGAAGCAGTTCGAGGACGCCACCTCGGCGCTGCCCGACGCGACCGTCATACTCGGTCCGGGGGGTGAAATCCGCTGGGCCAACACCGCTGCCCGGAACCAGCTGGGGATACGCTGGCCGGATGACCGCCGGCAGCGCCTGACCAATCTCCTGCGCCATCCCGACGTGGCAACGCTGCTGGAGTCGCAGGCCGCGGCGGAGACCACTGTCGATATCCCCTCTCCGATCGATCCCGGCGTGCAACTGAGCCTGAGGGTGGTGCCGTACGCGCACCGCGCGGCGCTCGATCGGGGTCATCTCTCGGCAACGATGTAGGCGATCCAGCCGGCCTCCGGTTCGCCCGCTTCCGTGGGCTCGAACTCCCCGGTGCCCTTCTGCTTCTTCTCGTCCCAGCCTTCCCAGTACATGGTCACCTTGCGAAAGCCCGATTCCAGCAGCAGCTCGTGCAGCTCCGGCAGCGTCCACAGCCGCCAGTCGTAGGTGAATGCCTTTGGCAGCCGCGAGCCGTCGGGAAAGGAGAAGTCGATATGGCAGAGAAAGTCGCCGCTAATCGGATTGTATGCGGCCTGGTGCCAGATGTAGGTGAAGCCGCGATGCTTCGTGCGCTCGCGCAGCACCCGGAAGGCGTCGTAGCCGCCCATCGCATCTAGGAAGAACAGCCCGTCCGCAGCCAGCCCGGCGCGCACGTTGCGGAAGTAGGACCTCATCAGGTCGCGCGACTTGAACAGCCAGTAGCTGAAGTTCATCGCCATCACCACGTCCACGGGACGCGTGCGCACCTTCAGCACGTCCTCGTTGAGGAGCGTGATGCGCGAGTTCGCCGAGGAGGACAGCGTCGAAAGGTTGTGTTCCCGGCCCCAGGCGAGCACCGCCGGATCGAGATCGACGCCAAAGGCGATATTGCCGGGACGGCGGCGGACCCACTCGCAGGCCACCAGCGCGGTGCCGCAGAAATCCTCCCTCAGCGTGGCGGGCCTGCGCCGCCGCAGCCTGCCATAAACCTCATCGACGAAATCGACCTCGGACTCCGCGCACTGCACGGAGCGCTGGTAGAGGATCTGGCGATCGGCCTTCTGCGCCATGGTGCGGGCGCGACGGGGCACGGCTTTCTGGGCCATGTGTTGCTCCGGTGATTGGGGAACCAGTTGCATCGGGAGGATGTCGTAGCGTTGTCATGATGCGGGCGCGCGCCGCATGATAACATGCTGAATCAATAACGAAATGCTCGCGCGAACCGCCCGTGCGGAGCGCGCGCCGGCAACGATGGATCCGACCGACCTGCAACGCCCCGAGCTGTACATCAACCGGGAGCTCTCCCAGCTGGAGTTCAACCGGCGCGTACTCGATCTCGCCAGGGACGAGAACGTGCCGCTGCTCGAGCGCCTCAAGTTCCTTTGCATCGTCAGCACCAATCTCGACGAGTTCTTCGAGATCCGCGTCTCCGGCCTGAAGCAGCAGGCCGAGTACGGCTCGCTGCAGACCGGCCCTGACCGGTTGCGCGCACCGGATCAGCTGCGGCGCATCAGCGAGATCGCCCACGCGCTCGTCGTCGAGCAGTATCGCGTGCTCAACGAGGAGCTGATCCCCCGGCTGGCCGAGCACGGCGTGCGCTTTCCGCGGCGCGCGGACTGGGACGGCAAGCTCGCCGACTGGGTGAAACGCTACTTCAACCGCGAGCTGCTGCCGGTGCTCAGCCCGATGGGGCTCGACCCGGCGCACCCGTTTCCGAAGATCCTCAACAAGAGCCTGAACTTCATGGTGTCGCTGGAGGGCAAGGACGCCTTCGGCCGCAACAGCGGCATCGCCATCGTCCAGGCGCCGCGCTCGCTGCCGCGCGTCATCAACGTGCCGGAGAGCTACGCGCAGGGTCCGCACGATTTCGTGTTTCTCTCCTCCGTCATCCATGCGCACGTCGGCGACCTGTTCCCGGGCATGAAGGCGACGGGCTGCTATCAGTTTCGCGTCACCCGCAACAGCGACCTGTTCGTCGACGACGAAGACGTCGAGGACCTGTTGCGCGCGCTGAAGGGCGAGCTGCCGTCGCGCCGCTTCGGCGATGCGGTGCGCATCGAGATCGCCGACAACTGCCCGCCGGAGATGATCAGTTTCCTGCTCGCGCAGTTCGAACTGAGCGAGGACGACATCTACCAGGTGAACGGCCCGGTCAACCTTTCCCGCCTGATGGCCATACACGACCTGGTTGCCCGCCCCGATCTGAAATACACGCCATTCACGCCGAGCCAGCCCAGGCGGCTGACGGGCGACAACGACATCTTCGAGACCATCCGCAAGGACGATCTGCTGCTGCTGCACCCTTTCCAGTCCTTCACGCCGGTGGTGGACTTTCTGCGGCAGGCCGCCCTGGACCCCAAGGTGCTCGCCATCAAGCAGACACTGTATCGCACGGGATCGGATTCCGTGATCGCGCAGGCACTGATCGATGCCGCCAAGAAGGGCAAGGAGGTCACCGTCGTCATCGAGCTGCGGGCGCGCTTCGACGAGGAGGCCAACATCGAACTGGCCGACCGGCTGCAGGAGGCCGGCGCGCACGTCGTCTACGGTGTCGTCGGCTACAAGACGCACGCGAAGATGGCGCTGGTGGTGCGCCGCGAGGAGCGCCAGCTGAAGCGCTACGTGCATCTCGGCACCGGCAACTATCACGCGCGCACTGCGCGCCTTTACACCGATCTCAGCCTGCTGACCTCCGACGTCGCCATCTGCGAGGACGTGCACAAGGTCTTCCAGCAGCTCACCGCACTCGGCCGGCCCGGCAAGCTGCGCAAGCTCCTGCAGTCGCCATTCACGCTGCACAAGGGCATGCTCGCTCTCATCCGGCAGGAGGCAGGCGCGGCGCGCGCGGGCAGGCCGGCGCGGATCATCGCGAAGATGAACCAGCTCACCGACCCGACCGTGGTCGGCGCGCTGTACGAAGCGTCGCAGGCGGGAGTGAGGATCGATCTCGTCGTACGCGGCGTATGCGTCCTGCGGCCGGGGATCAAGGGCGTCTCGGAGAACATTCACGTGCGTTCCATCGTCGGGCGGTTGCTCGAGCATTCGCGCGTTTTCTATTTTTTCAACGGCGGCGAACCACTGGTCTTTCTCTCCAGCGCCGACTGGATGGAGCGCAATCTCTACAAGCGCGTGGAGGTCTGCTTCCCGGTGGAGGACAAACGCCTGCTCGCCCGCGTGGTGGAGGAGTCGCTGCACAACTACCTCTCCGACAACACGCAGGCGTGGGTGCTCAACTCCGACGGCAGCTACAGGCGGCTGACGCCGGGCGCCCACAGGCAACGCTCGGCGCAGCAGGCGCTGCTCGATGAGTACTGCGGGTAAAGTCCGCTAGGGGCCGCCCGCCGTGGCCGGCGAGGCGGTCACGAGACGTTCGATCGCCAGAAGCAGTCCGGTATCGCTCGCCTCTTCGGCGATCTCCACCCTGCCGCTGTATCCCAGGTTCAGGGCGCGATCCGCGATGCGCGCGCTCAGCGCCGCGACGGGCACGGCGAGCAGCTCACGCAACCCCTGCGCGTCGAGAAGGTGGCCGAGATGCTCGGCGGCTTCCGCGCTGGTCAGCACCAGGACGTCCGGGCGCTCCACGTCGGCCGCCATCAGTGTCGCGCCGACGGCGACCGGTTTCGGGACACGCCGGTACACCTCCACGTACTCGACCTCGGCGCCGCGGTCGTGGAGCGTGTGCGCCAGCAGGTCGCGGCCGCCGTGGCCGCGCACGATGACGACGACGCGACCGGCGACCGCCGTGGCGGAGAGGGCCGCGGTGGTCAGCCAGCCCTCGCTGCTGGCGTCGATGTCCGGCATCGCCATGGGCATCTGCCCGGCCGTCCGCAGCGCGGCCACGGTGGACGGGCCCACACCGATGATCGCGCCGCCCGCCGGCAGCAGAGGACGAACGACCTTCAGGCCCAGGCGCACCGCGTTCACGCTCACGAAAATGACGGCGCAGATGCGCTCCCGCTCGACGTTCGGCAGCACGGGATTGGCTACGGGCTCGATGGTCATGAGCGGCAGCAGCACGGCAGTCCCGCCGCGCACCTCGATAAGCTCGCGCAGCCGGGCGGATTGCCCCGCCGGCCGGGTGACCACCACACTGATACCGCGCAACGTCGGCGTCCGATTCGGCATGGATTCGAAATTAGCTGACGCGCCGCCGGCGTTCAAGCGAAAATGCTGCATGCTGATAGTCAACTCCGCGCTCGCCATCCCCGATGCCGAGATCGACCTCACCTTCGTGCGCGCCGCCGGACCGGGCGGACAGAACGTCAACAAGGTCGCGACCGCCGCGCAGTTGCGCTTCGACATCGATGCCTCGCGCGTGCTGCAGCCGGCCGTGCGCGAGCGCCTGCGCAAGCTCGCCGGCCAGCGCGTGAGCAGCGGCGGCGTGCTGACAATCAAGGCCGGCCGTCATCGCACCCAGGAACGCAATCGCGAAGACGCGCTGCGGAGGCTGGCCGAGCTGCTGCGGGCCGCGCTGGTCGCGCCCAGGCCGCGCATCAAGACCAGGGTGCCCAGGAGCGCGGCGCGGCGGCGACTGGAGGGCAAGCAGCATCGCTCGGCGGTGAAGTCACTGCGCCGCCGTCCGGCCGGCGAGGACTGAGGCGGCCGGAAGCGACTCCCATACCGGCTCGATCTCCGGCGGCAGGGCGCCGAAGGCGCCGAGCTCCGGGGCATACCGGCCGCAGGCGTGAAAATCCGAGCCCACGGACCCCATCAGGCCGCAATGCCGCGCGATCGCGGCCGCCGTCGCCGTCTCCCGCTGCGGCTGATTGGCGAGCACCACTTCGATGGCACTGCCGCCGCACTCCCTGAAGCGCCCCGCGATGCGCCGCAGCCAGGTTGCCGTGAATTTGTACCGCATCGGATGCGCCAGCACGGCCACGCCGCCGGCCTCGCGTATGCAGGCGACCGTGTCCTCGATTTCCGGCCAGACGGTGGCCACGTAGGCGGGCCGGCCGCGCCCGAGCAGACGACTGAAGATCTCCGCGTTGTCGGCACAGATGCCGCGACCAATCAGCCAGCGCGCGAAATGCGCGCGACCGGGAACCGCGGCGCCCGCCTCGGCGCAGGCGCCTTCGTACGCCTGCGCGATCCCCAGGCGCGCCAGCCTCCGACCGATTCGGCGCGCGCGCTCGGCACGCAATTCCCGCAATCGCCCGATCGCCGCGCGCAGGCCGGCGGCATCCGGATCGATCCCGAGGCCTACCACGTGCAGCGGTTTGTCGCCGGCCGCGGCCGACATCTCGATCGCCGGCACCAGGCCGACGCCGTGGCGGCGGGCCGCCTGCCGAGCCTCGGCGATGCCGGCCGTGGTGTCGTGATCCGTGAGCGCCAGCACCTCGATGCCGCGCTCCGCGGCGCGCGCCACCAATTCCGATGGACTCAGCATGCCGTCGGAGGCGCTGGAGTGCGCGTGCAGGTCGATCCGTGATCTCTCAGTTGATCGCATGGACGGTACCGCCGGTCATGATGAAGGGACCGCCTGGATGCTCCAGGCGCACGAACTCCACGGTCCGGCCCGTCATCGCCGCCACCCCGCGGTGGCGATCGGTGCCATTGGTGCTGAATTCGAAGCCGTAGCGCCGGAGCAGCACCAGCCGCCCGCGAGCGTCACGGCCCAGGCTGAGCGATGCCAGCGCCACCGTCTGATCGAGAAACTGCACGCTGGCATCCTGGCAGGCACGACCGCAGTATTGCAGGGCGACCTCGCGCGCGCGCGTGCTGTCGGCCCAGAGCCAGACCAGCCCGACAAGCACGGCAATGAAGATCAGGGTTTCCGGCACCTCGTCGTCTCCTCGACCGCGCCCGTCAGTCCGACTGCGTCGCCTCGAATCCCGCCAGCAGCCCGTCCTCGGCGCTGAGCGCCAGCCGCATCGGCCGGCAGCAGACCTCGCAGTCCTCGACGTAGTCCTGCGTGCCGTCCACCGAGAGGTCCAACAGCACCGATACGGTCTCGCCGCAGTACGGACAGGTGAAATGGTGCTCGGAGATCTCGGGTCCCACGCGGAAATCGCCGATCCTGGGCCCGTCTGCGCCTGGCGGGTCAGTCGCGAAAATTGACGTACTGCAGCGGCAGCTCCAGTTTCGCCGCGCGCAGCATCGCGATTACCGCCTGCAGGTCGTCGCGCTTCTTCCCGGTGACGCGCACCTGCTTCTCCTGGACCTGCGCCTGCACCTTCAGCCCGCTGTCCTTGATGAGCCTGACGACCGAGCGCGCGAAATCGCTGTCCAGCCCTTCGCGAACCAGCACCGCCTGACGGGCCTCGCTGCCGCTCACGACCGTCTCCTCGACCTTCAGCGCGGCAAGATCGATGCCGCGCCTGGCGAGCTTGGCCTTGAGGATGTCGAGCAGTTGCTGGACCTGAAACTCCGAGGGCGCCACCAGCGTCAGCGCGAGCTCCTTCTGCTCGACGCGGGCGTTGGATCCCTTGAAGTCGAACCGGGTGGCGAGCTCCCGGGCGGTCTGATCCAGGGCGTTGCCGAGTTCGTGACGATTGATCTCCGACACCACGTCAAATGACGGCATGGCTGATTCCTCCGGGCGCGCCGAAGTGTAGGACAGGAACGGCGGCCGGTCGAGCCGGCCGCACCGCGACCGGTGATAGGAAACATCTAACGGCGGTATGCCATATATGAATTGTACAAATAGGCCGGCGCGAGCTACCGTGGCCGGGCCGGAAATTGACCCGCCGCCACTTGCGACCGGGCGGCGCGGGCGCGCGGCGGTTTGATCCGCAGCAGGTTCACGCCGCCGTCGCAGCGCCTAGAATTGCCACCTGCCGCGCGGCAATTCGCGGCCGTCGATCCGCAACCCGCAGGAACCAGGCTTCGAACATCGAGGAGGTCTTTCGCACATGTCCGCCCGTCACCAACGTCTGCTCATCCTGGGCTCGGGACCCGCCGGCTATACGGCGGCCGTCTACGCGGCGCGCGCTGCGCTGAATCCGGTGCTGATCACCGGCATCGAGCAGGGCGGCCAGCTGATGACGACCACCGACGTCGACAACTGGCCGGGAGACGATGCCGGGGTGCTGGGGCCGGAGCTGATGGAACGGATGAAACGCCACGCCGAGCGCTTCGGGACGGAGCTTGTGTTCGACCACATCAACAGCGTGGACCTGGGCGCGCGGCCGATGCGGGTGCGGGGCGACAGCGGCGAATACACCTGCGACGCGCTGGTGATCGCCACCGGGGCCTCGGCCATGTACCTCGGACTGCCCTCGGAGGAGGCGTTCAAGGGTCGCGGCGTGTCCGCCTGCGCGACCTGCGACGGATTCTTCTACAGGGGCAAGCCCGTGGCCGTCATCGGCGGCGGCAACACCGCGGTGGAGGAGGCACTCTACCTGTCCAACATCGCCTCGCACGTCACGGTGGTCCATCGCCGCGATCGCTTCCGGGCCGAGAAGATCCTCGGCAACAAGCTGCTGAAGAAGGCGGAGGAAGGCAAGGTCACCATACAGTGGAATCACGTCCTCGACGAAGTGCTCGGGGATGAGGCCGGGGTCACCGGTGTGCGGCTGAAGGGCGCGCAGTCGGGTGCGACCAAGGAGGTCGCGGTGCACGGGGTCTTCGTCGCCATCGGTCACCGTCCGAATACCGCCATCTTCAAGGGCCAGCTCGACATGGACGATTACGGATACATCCGGGTCAGGGGCGGCAGTGCCGGATCCGCCACGCAGACGAGCATGCCCGGGGTGTTCGCCGCCGGCGACGTGGCCGACCCCGTGTACCGGCAGGCGGTGACCTCCGCCGGTTCCGGCTGCATGGCGGCGCTCGACGCCGACCGCTACCTGGAACAGCACCACGCATGATCGCGCGCAACAGCTGGCGGGAGCGAAGCCCGCGGCCGCCGCATGACTCGCGGGCCAGGGCAGGACCGCGATGACGCTGACCGAACTGCGCTACCTGGTGACGCTCGCACGCGAGCGCCACTTCGGCCGCGCCGCCGAGAAGTGCTTCGTCAGCCAGCCGACACTCAGCGTGGCCATCCGGAAACTCGAGGAGGAACTCGGAGTCTCATTATTCGAGCGCAGCGCGAGCGAGGTTCGCCCGACGCCGGTCGGACAGCAGATCGTCGCGCAGGCGCAACGGGTGCTCGATGAGGCCGCCGCCATCAAGGAACTCGCCCGGCAGGGAAAGGATCCGCTGGCCGGCGCGCTGCGCCTGGGGGTGATCTTCACGGTCGGCCCCTACCTGCTGCCGCAGCTCATACCGAAGCTGCACAAGATCGCGCCGCAGATGCCGCTCGTCATCCAGGAGAACTACACGGCACGGCTGGCGGAACTGCTCAAGCAGGGCGAGCTGGATGTCGTCATCGTCGCGCTGCCCTTCAACGAGCCCGGGGTCGCGGTGCAGCCGCTGTACGACGAGCCCTTCGTCGCCGCCGTCCCCAGGGGCCACCCCTGGGAGTCGCGCAAGTCGATCAGGGGCGAAGACCTGGGCGGGGAGCACATGCTCATGCTGGGGGCGGGCCATTGCTTTCGCGACCAGGTGCTGCAGGCGTTCCCGGCCCTGAATCGCGCCAGCGAGGCGGCCGGTTCCATGACGCGCATCCTCGAGGGCAGCTCGCTCGAGACGCTGCGCATGATGGTCGCCTCCGGCGCGGGCGTGACGGTGATGCCTTCCACGGCCGCCGCCGCCCACGGCGGCAAGAGCGCGCTGGTCCACTACCTGCCCTTCAGCCGGCCGGTGCCGGATCGGCGCATCGTGCTGGCCTGGCGCAACAGCTTCACGCGCACGGCGGCGGTGGAGGCCCTGCGCGAGGCGGTCCTCGCCTGCAATCTGCCGGGCGTCGAACCGGTGCAGGCGCCTCGATGAATGATAGAGATTCTGTATAGCATTGGTTGTAATAATCGATTGGATAAATATCCGTCCGGTTTGTAGACTTGGGTCGAATGCCCCGAAGCCGCAGGCGGCGACGGGCAGGCTGGTGAAACCACCGAGAGGAGGCGAGGTCATGGCAGCGAAGAAGACAGCAGCGGCAGCACGCATCGACATCGGCATCAGCGCGCCCGATCGCGCGAAGATCGCGCAGGGCCTCTCCAGGCTCCTGGCCGACACCTACACGCTCTACCTCACGACGCACAATTTCCACTGGAACGTGACCGGCCCCATGTTCAACACGCTGCACACCATGTTCATGGACCAGTACACCGAGCTCTGGAACGCCGTGGATCCGATCGCCGAGCGCATCCGCGCGCTGGGTCATGCGGCCCCTGGCTCGTACGCCCAGTTCGGCAGGCTGAGCACGATTTCCGACGCACCGGCGACGCCGCCGAATGCCATGGACATGATCGGTATCCTGGTGGTGGGCCACGAGGCCGTGGCGCGCACGGCGCGCGGCGTATTTCCGGCCGCGGAGCGGGCCGACGATCAGCCCACGGCCGATCTGCTCACCCAGCGGCTGGATATCCACGAGAAAACCGCGTGGATGCTGCGCAGCCTGCTGGAGTAGCAGCAGGCACGGCAGATCGATGCCCGGCCGCCGCCGCAGCCGGGGCGGACAGCGGCCCGGGATCGCACCGCCGCCTCCGGCCGCCCCGGCGGTTGCGCGCCTGACAGGCGGCGCGCGCCCGCGTGCGCCGCAGACCATTATGCAGCAGGGAACCGACATGACCACGACCTTCGAACTGTTACGCGCGCAGCGCATCGACACGCTGAACGTGGAGATGCAGGAATACCGGCACAACAGCACCGGGGCCGTGCACTATCACCTCGCCGCCGAGGACAGCAACAATTGCTTCATGGTCGCGTTCCCGACCGTGCCGATGGATCACACCGGCGTCGCCCACATCCTGGAGCACACCGTGCTGTGCGGCAGCCGCAAGTTCCCGGTGCGCGATCCGTTCTTCATGATGCTGCGCCGCTCGCTGAACACCTTCATGAACGCGTTCACCAGCAGCGACGCGACCGCCTACCCGTTCGCAACACAGAACCGCAAGGACTTCGAGAACCTGCTGTCGGTGTATCTCGACGCGGTGTTCTTCCCCCGGCTCGATCCGCTGGACTTCGCGCAGGAAGGTCACCGCATCGAGTTTGCCAGGCCCGCCGACCCGTCCTCGCCGCTGATGTACCGCGGCGTTGTCTACAACGAGATGAAGGGCGCGATGAGCTCGCCCATCGCACAGGTGCAGATGGAGCTGCAGTCGCTGCTGTTCCCGACCACGACGTACCACTACAACAGCGGCGGCGACCCGGAGCACATCCCCGCGCTCAGCTACGAGCAGCTCGTGAGCTTCCATCGCGGCCATTATCACCCCTCGAACGCCACCTTCATGACCTACGGGGATTTCCCGGTGCGCGATCATCAGGCCCTGATCGAGGATTGGGCATTGCGGCATTTCGAGAAGCGGGTCCTCGACCTGCACCTGCGCGACGAGCGTCGCTACCGCGAGCCGCTGCGGGTGGAGAGCTATTACACGCACGAGGGCTCCGGCGAGGAGCGCGACGCGACCTACATCGCCATGGGCTGGCTGCTCGGCCAAACCGGCGAAACGCGCCACTACATGCACGATCTGCTGCTGTCCAACGTGCTGCTCCAGCACAGCGGCTCGCCACTGCGGCAGGCGCTGGAGACCACCATGCTCGGCACCGCGCCGCTGGAGCTTTGCGGCCTGGACGACTCCGCGCGCGAGGCCATGTTCATCTGCGGCCTGGAAGGCTCCAATGCCGGGGATGCCGATGCGGTGGAGCGGCTGATCATCGACGTGCTGGAGGGCGTGGCCCGCGATGGCGTGCCGCTGGAGACGATCGAGGCGGTGCTCACCCAGATGGAGATCGCCCAGCGCGAGCTCGGCGGCGGCCATTTCCCTCACGGGCTGCAGTTGCTGACCCGCATACTGGGCGCAAAGACACACGGCGGCGATCCGTTCGCCTTCCTCGACGTCGATGCCGCCATCGAGGAGCTGCGCGCCGAGATCAAGGACCCGGATTTCATCAGGCGCCAGGTGCGGCGGCTGCTCGACAACCCGCACCGTGTGCGGCTGGTAATGAGCCCCGACCCGGGCCTCGCCAAACGCCGTGAGCAGGCCGAACGCAAACGGCTGGACGCGCTCGCGCGCGAGATGGACAACGCCCGCCGGCAGGCCGTCATCGAGCGCGCCGCCACGCTCGACGAGCGCCAGCGCCACGGCAACAATCCGGACCTGCTGCCCAAGGTGGGCATCGCCGACGTGCCGCCGGATCTCCGTATCCCCGTCGGCCGGGAACAGCCGATCGCAGGCACCCCGGCAACCTGGTATTCCGCCGGCACCAACGGCCTGGTCTACATGCAATGGGTGGCCGAGCTGCCCGAGCTGACCGCGGCGGAGACCGAGGCACTGGTGTTGTACTACACGATGCTGCCGGAAGTCGGCAGCGGCGGCCGCGACTACGCCGCCACCCAGGCCCTGCAGGCGCGTCTTGGCAGCCTCGCGGCACACGTCTCGCTGCGCGCCGATGTCGCCGATGTGAACAATGCGCGGGGATTCATCGCGCTGTCCGGAAAGTCGCTGGCGCGCGATCAGGCTGCGCTCGCCCGCCTCATGCGCGAGACCATCGACACCGTCGATTTCGGC
Source organism: Gammaproteobacteria bacterium (assembly GCA_022072255.1). GTDB lineage: Bacteria > Pseudomonadota > Gammaproteobacteria > JAJPIJ01 > JAJPIJ01 > JAJVHZ01. Next base: position 70,811 of record JAJVHZ010000037.1, read on the forward strand.
GAGCGGCAGCGCGTGCGCGAAGTCGTGGCGCAGATGCGCGCCGCGCAGGAGGCCTCGGTCACCGACCGTGGCCATACGCTGGCCATGCTGGCGGCGGCCTCCGGCATGGGCACCGTCGGCGAGCTCGACAACCTCTGGGACGGTCCGCTGTCGATCGCGAAGCTGAAGCATCTCGACGCCGTGGTCAACGACGAGGCCGCACTGGCCGGGTTCGCCGACCGCCTGCGGGCGATCCGCGAAAAGATGTCGGCCCAGCCGCCTTGCCTGCTGGTGGTCAGCCAGGAGGACGAGCAGCGCGCGCTCGAGGCGACGCTGGCCGCCACGCTCGCCGCCGACAACGTCGGCCGCGCGGGCAGCCGGTTCGGCTGGTCCGGGTCGTCCAGGCGCGTGCACGAGGCATGGCTCGCCAGCACCCAGGTCAATTTCTGCGCACGCGCATATCCCGCGGTGCCGGCGGATCATCCCGATGCGCCCGCCTTCAGCGTGCTGGGCAAGTTCCTGCACAACGGCTATCTGCACCGTGCGATCCGCGAGCAGGGCGGTGCCTACGGCAGCGGCGCGCGCTACGACTCCGACTCCGGCAGCTTCCGCTTCTTCTCATACCGCGACCCGCGCCTGGAGGGGACGCTGCAGGACTTCGACGAGGCACTCGCATGGCTGCAGGGCACGCACATCGACCGCGAACTGGAGGAGGCCGTGCTCGGCATCATCCAGGCGATCGACCAGCCCGCCTCGCCCGCCGGCGAGGCCATCCAGGCCTACTTCCAGGCGCTGCATGGACGCACGCCGGATTTCCGCCGCCGTTATCGGAGCGGGGTCCTGCGCACCACGGTCGCGGATCTGCAGCGGGTTGGCCGTGAATACCTGCGCCCGGAACTGGCGAGCACCGCGGTCATCACCAACCGCGAGACGCTGGAGAAGCACGCGCACCTGCGGCTGGAGCCCAGGATAATTTGATGGGTCGGAGTGAATTATCCTGGTGCACGCACCCCGGCGCGACACCCCCGCCCATGCGAAAGGTCTACACCTCTGCGAACCGGATGCTGGTCGGCCTGCTCAGCGGCGCGCTGGGCGATCACGGCATAGAATGCATCATCCGCAACGATTACCTCGGCGGCGGCGTCGGCGATCTCCCGGCACAGGAGTGTTGGCCGGAACTGTGGGTACTGCACGATCACGACGAGGCAAGGGCGCGGCAGATCGTCGAGGCCGTGCTGCCCCGACAGCCCATCGCGGGCGAGCGGTGGCAATGCCCGGGGTGCGGCGAGTGGCTCGAGCCGCAGTTCGGGGCATGCTGGCGGTGCGCTGCGACCGCCGACCCCTGAGCAGCACGGCACGCCCGTCCATGGTCTGTCCGCCGCCCGCTGCCCGCGGCCGCTTTGGTTAATCACAACCAGCTGGCTGTTTTATATTAATCAAATCCGTCCCGCCGGGCCTGGGCCGCGGTACGTCTGCCGGGAGCAGAGAATATTCTAAGATATTGAAAATTATAACCTATGTCCTTGGCCTCGACCGCCCGGGTCGGCTGGCACGGGAACTGCCCGGGTAAAGGTACGTCAGTTTAATTGCGGTTCCAACTCACTCACTGGAGGGTATCAAAATGGCCTGGGAAACTCCTGCTTTCGCCGATGTGCGCTTTGGCTTCGAAGTCACGATGTACATCAGCAACCGTTAATCGGGTAACTGGGTTGTATCGGCAAAGGGGCCTCATGGCCCCTTTGTTTTTTTCCTGTCTCCACGCCCGCGGCTCGCGAGCCGCCCGCCCGTAAACCACCGGGGGGCGGGGCCACTTGACCGGCCGGCAGCCGCCGCCGGCTTAGAAGGGCACCGGGATGCCGGGCCAGACGGCCTGCAGCGCGTGCCGGAAATCGGCCTGTATCCGTCGCAGCGCCGCTTCGTTCTCGGCCTCGAAGCGCAGCACCACCACCGGCGTGGTGTTCGAAGGCCGCGCCAGTCCGAAACCATCGGCGTACTCCACGCGCAGCCCGTCGATGGTGATGCGTTCGGTCGCGCCGGCAAACTCGCCGCGACTCTTCAGCCGTTCCACCAACTCGAAGGGCTCGCCCTCGGCCATCTTGATATTGATCTCCGGCGTGCTGGTGGAGTCCGGCAGGGCGGCGAGCACGGCATTGGCGTCCGCGGCGCGCGACACGATCTCGAGCAGCCGGGCACCGGCATACAGACCGTCGTCGAACCCGTACCAGCGCTCCTTGAAGAACATGTGGCCGCTCATCTCGCCGCCGAATGGCGCGTTGGTCTGCTTCAGCTTGGCCTTGATGAGCGCGTGGCCCGTGTTCCACATCAGCGGCACTCCGCCCGCCGCCCGGATGGCGGGCGCCAGGTTACGCGTGCATTTCACGTCGTAGATGATCTGGCCGCCCGGAACTCGCGAGAGCACGTCGCGCGCAAACAGCATCAGCTGCCGATCCGGGAACACCACCTCGCCGTTCTTCAGCACCACGCCCAGCCGGTCGCCGTCGCCATCGAAGGCGAGCCCGAGTTCGGCATCGCTGTTTTTCAGCATGTCGATGACATCCTCGAGATTCTCGAGCTTCGAGGGATCCGGGTGGTGGTTGGGAAAGCTGCCGTCGACCTCGCAGTAGAGCTCCACCACCTCGCAGCCCAGGCGCCGGAACAGGCGCGGCGCGACGTCGCCCGCCACGCCGTTGCCGCAGTCGATCACGATCTTCATCGGGCGCGAGAGCTTCACGTCGGCGACGATCCGCTCTAAGTACCTGTCGCGGACGTCCGCCGTGCGCAGTGCGCCGGCGCCGTGCGCGAGATCGTCGCCCTCGATGCGGCGGCGCAGGCCCTGGATCAGATCGCCGAACAGCGTCTCGCCGCCGAGCACCATCTTCAGACCGTTGTACTCCGGCGGATTGTGACTGCCGGTGACGCTCACGCAACTGCTGCAACCGAGCTCGTGGGCAGCGAAATAGGCAAGCGGAGTCGCCACGCAGCCGATGTCGATCACATCCACGCCCGCGGCGCGGATGCCCTCGCCGAGCGCGCTGGCCAGGCGCGGGCCGGACAGTCGCCCGTCGCGGCCGACCGCGATCGCCGTCTGTCCGCGGGCCCGTGCCTCGCTGCCCAGCGCCTGACCGATGGCGCGCGCGGCGTCCTCCGTCAGTGTCTTGTCGACGATGCCGCGGATGTCGTAGGCCTTGAAGATCTCCGCCGCCGGAACCTGATGCATGCAGCCCTCCTGTCGGTGTTCGATGCACCGGATTATCACACGCCGGCCCGCCCACCCGGCAGCCGGGCGCCGTTCGTACTGAGAAGAATGCCGCGGCGATCGGGCCTGCCTGCACGCAGACTGCAGGCGCGGCTGCTATGCTCACTTCAGAGGCGAACCATGCGACTGCCCGGTGACGTCAAGGCGGTGCTCCTGGATCTGTCCGGCGTGCTCTATGTCGGCGACACGGCCCTGCCGGGTGCCGCGCAGGCGTTGCAGCGGCTGCGCGCGAACGTGCCGTCGATACGCTTCCTGACGAACACCACGCGCTCATCGCGCGCCAGCATCCTGAAGAAACTCGCCGCCATGGGGATCGCGGTTGCGCCGGAGGAGGTCTACACCGCGCCGCTCGCCACGCGTCAGCTCATCGCGCAGCGCGGTCTGCGGCCGCACTACCTGGTGCATCCGGACATCGAGGAGGAGATGGGTCCCTCCGATCCCAATCCCACTGCCGTCGTCCTCGGCGACGCCGGTCCTTTCTTCACCTACGAGCGCCTGAACCAGGCCTTTCGCCTGCTGATGCGCGGGCTCCCGCTCGTCGTCATGGCGCGGAATCGCTACTTCAAGGAGGGCGATGGCCTGTCGCTCGACATGGGCGCGTTCGTCGCCGCGCTGGAGTACTCGTCCGGCGTGCAGGCCGAGGTAGTGGGGAAGCCCGCGCTGCCGTTCTTCGAGGCGGCCCTGCGCGACGCGGCGGCGCAGGCCTCCGCGACAGTGATGATCGGTGACGACCTGCATGATGACATCGAAGGCGCGCAGCGCGCCGGGATCGCCGGGATACTCGTGCGCACGGGCAAGTTCCGGCCTGAGGACGAGAAGGACGGATCCGTGCGCCCGGCGCTCATCGTCGATCACTTCCCGGCGGCCGTCGACCGGCTGACCCGCTGCGGATGAGATCGAAGCATTGACCTCACCCGATTGCCGCATTCCCCTGACCCTCCGTCGGCGGCGCACCGGGCCACGACCCGTGCCTCGGGCAGGTCGGACGACCCCGGGCAGGTAATGCTCATGCGGCACCGGGCGGAACGCGGGTCACGCCTGCGCCAGCCGCAGCTCGGTGGCGGCGCCGCGCAACACGAACACCGCGGAGCGCAGGAACAGGGCGGCGATGGCCACGCCGACGACGATGTCCGGCCATGCCGCGTCCAGCGACCACACCATGAACGCCGCCCCCAGCACCGAGACATTGGCGACGATGTCGTTGCGCGAGCACAGCCATACCGAGCTCATGTTTATGTCGTCGGTCCGATGCCGCCACAACAGCACCAGGCAGACACCGTTCGCCAGGAGCGCGAGCAATCCGACGCCGCCGATGACGGCCGCCGCGGGCGCCTGCGGATAGAGCATCTTGTAGATCGCCTGCGCGAGGACCGCGAGGCCGAACGCGGCCATGATGCCGCCCTTCAGCAGGGCCGCGAAGGCCTTCTGTCGCGCCCCGTGGGCGACGGCATAGAGGCTGAACCCGTAGACCGTCGCGTCGCCCAGCATGTCCAGGGAGTCCGCCAGCAGCGAGACCGAACCGGCGAGCAGGCCCGAGGCGAACTCGAGGACGAACATGACGGCGTTTATCGCGAGCACGCGCCTGAGCGTGGCGGACTGCCTCGCGCGCAGTGCCTCGACCTCACAGCTCTTGTCGTTGCAGCAGCTGCTCATGGGCTCGTCGCGTCGGCCACGCCGGTATTCTGCCTCGTCAGGCCCGACAGGAGCCCGTCCTCGCCTTGCGCCGCCTTCGCGGGCCCCCCACGCGGGCGCCTCGGGCCTCCTCCCCCGCTTCGCTCCGGCGGCGGGCGCGGCCGCCCATCATCGCGCGCGGGTCCTGTCGCGTGAACACCCCGGCCTTCCGATCCAGGGCGTTGCTGCCCTGACTGACCCGTTGCGACCAACGCTCGCGCTTCGCCGCTGTCATGCGCTCCCCCGGGGCCCCGTTGAATTGCCCGGTCTCGGCGCGCCCGCACCGACGCGCCGGCGAGACCGCCATGCGACGTGCGCCTACTCACAATTCGCCCGCGCGCAGCCGCGCTCCAGCTCCACCAGGTGCGTCAGCAGCTCGGCGTTCTTCTGCACGTGAAAGATGAAGCGGGGGACGTCCCGGCCGGTGGTCTGCGCCATGAACGGCTCGCCCCAGAAGCTGAGCAGCGCCTCGGCGCCGCCGCTCGACTGACTGTCGGCGATTATGAAAGACACCGTCCTGCTCAGGCGGTGCCAGCGCGGTTCGCGCACCTTCGCGCCGCCGTCACACGCGGCGATCATGGGCTGTATGGTCCGGTCCCAGAGCTCCTTCTGGCTCTCGTCGAGCACGAACTGGATGGCGGTGACCATGGGGTTGTCCAGTGCCGGCCGCAGCAAGGCCTCGAACAACGGCGGCGGCCTGTACATCGACAGGCAGACGTTGAACCACATCGTGTCTCCGGTCATCTGCCGGAGGAACTGCTGGTTCACGGCGCGCAGATGTCGCGGACCTATCAGGATCACGTCAGGATGCTTCAGGGCGGACTGGATCCCGGTCACCGCATGCGCGGTGCGCTCCACCTGTTCGGCGGTCAGCTCGTTGTTCCGGGCGTGACGCATGAAGTTCAGAAACAGCAGCGCCAGCAGGGCGAGGACGATCGGCAGGATGACGTGCTCGTCGACCACGTGCGTGAAATGCAGAACGATCGCCACCACTGCCGCAACGATGCCGGCGATCGCGTCCCATTCCAGAGCGAGAACCTGCCTGATTTTCATGGGTGGCCCCACACGCCAATCTCCCGGGAGATCATGAGGCGTGGCGGGCTGAAGCGACCGGCGGCCGGCATCGGGCACCCGCGATGCCGGCCGGACCGGGCGACCCGGCGCGCATCGTGTCGCGGCAGGCCCGCGCCCGCCCGAGGCAGCCCGCCAGGACCGCGCCCCGTGGCGCCCGGACACCGGTCGCGGGCCGCGTGCTGCGCAGCAGCGTTCCCGCGAGGCGCTGCCGGCACCGGGGCGCGGATGGCTCAGGCGCCCGGGTCACCGCTCTTCACCTTCTCGATCCACTCCTCGATGGCGATGGTACCCGCGGCCTGGGCCTTCGCGGCATCGCGCGCCGTGAGCACGTCCTGGACCAGATCGATGCGTTTCCATTCCGCCAGCGGCGTTTCGCACTCGGCCCGCGGCACGTAGCGCGACGGCTGCACCTTCTGGTAGCGGTGGATGTAGCGTGGGCAGTTCTGCCAGAGCTCGGAGAGCTGCACGCGCACGACGAAGTCCGCCTCCCGGTAGTGCGCCATCATCGGATCCTCGCGTGAGATGCTGGCGGTGCCCTGCACACGGATCCGATGCGGGCGCTCGAAGGAAATGAACAGCATGCCGATCTGCCTGTTGCGGGCGATATTGCCCATGGAGAGGAACATGCCGTTGCCGTCGTAGCTGGGGAACACCAGCGTGGTGCTGTCGACGATCCGCACGAAGCCCGGGTCGCCGCCCTTGTAGGAGACGGTGGGCCGTCCCTCGTGGTCGGCCGTCGCGAGGAAGAACATGTCCATGGACTCGATGAAGCCCCTGGACTCCTCGTCGAACTCCGTTCGGCAGGCGACCTGCTCGATGCGATCGGCCATGTTGCGTGTTCCGAATTCATCCTGCAATACGCGATGCTGCTCCCCGAACAGTCTGCTCATGCCCCGCCTCCCCCTTTGCACGTTTGATGATGGTGGTCGACCCACCTGTCAGAAGATCGTCAATAGCGCGATGCTCACGCCGGCATAGATCGCGATCACCGTCCAGAAACGGCGCGGCGAGGCCGCCCTCGTGATGCTTCGGCCCCAGGCCCCTGATTTCGCGTACACCGAGCCGGTCGCCGCTGCGTAGGCCGCGTACAGTCCGACCGCTATTCCGAGCGTCTTGAACATGACAGTCATCCGACGCGATTCACACCGGGTCGATACGAATATTCACTCCTGCTGCCCCGACCATCGGCCGGTCGTCCCGGTCATGACAGCTTCGCCCCACGCTCCTCGGGCAACCGGCGCGAGACCGAGCGGTGACGGTGCGTCTCCTTCGCGAAGCAGCAGCCGATCGCGAAACCGGCAGTGTGCGACATTGCGGCCAGCAGATCGAGCACGGGACTGTTCTCCAGGGTCGTCATCCCGGCGCGATAACGCCTCCTGAAAACAGCCCGATCGCGTTCCGTGCGGGTCCGCTGCGCCAGGGCGGACGATGCGCACGGGCCATGGACGTTCCACCTCCATCACGGCCCTCGGCACGCCAACCACGTGCCTTGCCGGACTTTACGACTGTCACTGCACCACGAGCACGTCGCACTCACACTCCGACAGCAGGTGAAGCGTAACGCTTCCGAGCAGCAATTGCTCGCCGATCGACCGGCCGTGCTTGCCGGCGACGACGAGATCGGCGTCGATCACGGCGGCCTTCTCGCGCAGGGCAGCGGGTGGATGATCGCCATACGCCACGGAATACCGCAGCCGGCCGCCAGCCACGCCGTTTTCCCCGATGAAGCGTCTCATCTGTACCTCGGCCTCGTGCCCGGCCTTGGTACGGTACTCGCGGACTATCTCCTCGGGTACCCCGGCCTCTAGCATCCTGCCCTCGAACGGCGCCTCGAACACGTGCAGGAGGTGGATCTCCGCGCGCGGCGCGATTTCCATTCCCCGCAGGAGGGCCGTGCGCGAGTGCGGCGAGAAATCCGTGGCCACGAGCACGCGTCGATATGGCGCCGAGGGCGCGCGCCTGACCACGAGTACCGGCTTCGGCGTCTGGCGCACCAGGCGTTCCGCCGTCGTCCCGACCACGAAACGCCGCAGCGGATGCGTTCCGCGCGCGCCCAACGCGAGCAGATCGTGGCTGCCCGATTGCTCCAGTATCGTATCGACGACCCTGCCCACCGCCACCTTCGATTCGAGGCCGAAACCGGAGCGCTTTTGCACCGCCGCAACCAGGTCCGCGAGTGACCGCGAGGCCTGCGACACCAAGGCCTGCTCGGACTCCGCCGACAGGTTCACGAGGTGCTTCAGGGTGTCCAGCCACGAGGATTCCAGCACATGGAGCACGGTGCCGCGCGGGATCCCCACGGTCGCGCAGATCGTGGCCGTGCGTTCAACGGCATGCCGCGCGTCGGTGGAAAAGTCCGTTGCGGCCAGTATGGAAGTGAAATTCGCCACCGCACCCCCTTTCGGTATCCGGTGTCGTTCGCGGTGCTCCGCGCGGCGGGGCGGCACCGCGGCCGCCTTGCCGGCTCAGCCTGCCAGCACACGCTCCGCGCGCTCCAGGTCCTCGGCGGCGCCGAACAGCACGACGACGTCGCCCACCTCCAGGCGTGTTTCGCCCGGCGGCGTGAGCCGTCTCTGCCCGCTGCGGACCATCGCCGTAATGGCCACTCCTTCAAGCCCCAGCTCCTGCAGGGCGCGTCCGACTGCGGGGCTCTCCGGCAGCAGCTCGACCGGGCGAAGTTCGTCGGTGCTGCCTTCCTCGGCCTCCTCGATGAGGGCGCTGTCGCCCCGGAACAGCTCGCGCAGCAGATGATAGCGGCCTTCGCGCATCTCCTGCATGCGCCGCACCACGCGGGCGAGCGGCACCTCCAGCAGCACCAGGGCATGCACGGCGATCATCAGGCCGGCCTCCAGGGTCTCCGGCACGACTTCCGTGGCCCCGGCGGCGCGCAGCTCCTCGACCGGGCGTTCATCGCGCGTGCGAACCATGACCGGCAGGTCCGGCCGCAGGGTGCGCACATGGTGCAGCACCTTCTTGGCCGAGGCGACGTCCTCGTGGCTGACGACCACCAGGCGCGCGGTGCCGACACCCACCGCCTCGAGGATGTCGCGCTCGCCGGCGTCGCCGTAGAAGACCCGCTCGCCGGCGATGTGCGCCGCGCGCACCCGCTCCGCGTCGAGGTCCAGCGCCACGTAGGGAATGCGCTCCTCCTCTAGGAAGCGGGCCACGCCCTGGCCGATGCGCCCGAAACCGCAGACGATGACGTGACCGCGCAACGGACCGACGTTCGCCGCGATGGCCTGCGGCGCCGCCTGCTCGACCGCGCGCGGCGGGCGCGGCGCGCACAGGCGCGCCAGTGCATGGTTGTAGCGTATGACGAACGGCGCGGCGATCATCGAGAACAGCACCGCGGTGAGCACGATCTGCCCGACTTGCCGATCGATGATTCCCACGCTGAGCGCGATGGCGAGCAGGGCGAAACCGAACTCGCCACCTTCCGCCAGCACCCAACCGGTGCGCCACGCCGTCATCGCATCCATCCCCGCGACGCGAATGATCTGCGCCACCAGCACCGTCTTCAGCAGCAGCAGGATCACCGCCCCCATGAGCGCCCAGTGCCAGATCTTCGGAAGCGAGGATGGATCGAAAAGCATGCCGATGCCGACGAAGAACAGGCCGACCAGGACGTCGCGGAAGGGCCGGATGGCCGATTCCACCTGGTGGCGGAACTCAGTCTCACCCAGCATCATGCCCGCCAGAAACGCCCCGAACGCCATCGACAGCCCCAGGCTGTGGGTGGTCCACGCAGCCGCCAGCGAGACCAGCAGCACGGTCATGGTGAAGACCTCCGTGGAGCGCTGCCCGGCGACGAGATAGAACAACGGGCGCAGCAGCCAGCGGCCGACGAGGAACACCAGCACGAGCGCGAACACCGCCTTGGCGAATGCCGCTCCGAGCGCGATCGCCATCGTGCCCATGCCGTTGCTGGCATCGGCCGCAACGGTCGCCAGCACCGGGAAGATGACCACGAACGGCACCGCCGTGACGTCCTGGAAGACGTTCAGGGCGATGGCCAGCCTACCGTGCCGGCTGTTCTCCTCGCCCTGCTCGGTCAGCTGCTTGACGATGATGGTCGTGGAGGACTGGGCGAAGACCGCCCCGACGACGAACGCCGCCGCCACGGGCAGCCCGAGCAGCCAGGCCAGCAGACCAACCGTGGCCGTGGTGAGCAGTACCTGCGCGGTGCCCAGGCCGAGCAGCACGTGCCGCATGGCATGGATCTGCGGCATGGAGAAGTTCAACCCAATGGCGAACAACAGGAACACGATGCCGAATTCGGCGAGATTGCGCACCGGCTGCGCGTCGATGACCGGCCCCGGGGTATAGGAGCCGAGCAGCACGCCGACCAGCAGATAACCGAGGCTCGAGGGGATGCGCAACCGGTGGAATACGACCACTACGACCACCGCCGTCACGAGCAGGATCAGTACCTGGGTGAGGAAATGTTCAATCATCAATCACGCCAGGCAGCGAACGCGGGCGATCGTTGAAGACAGCGGGATGGTGGCCCGGCCAATGGTCTGCGTTCTCGATCCGTTCCAGTTGGTTCAATCGTCGAATGCTCGGACTGGCCGGGCCCTCATTGTCCCGCCCGCCATTTCCAGGAGCAATCTCTACCCTCGGGTTCTCCCGCCGATCGGCCTCGTCAGCGCACAGCACGGCCGGACGTCCCCGTATTGCAGACCCGCCGGGCGGCCGACCGTGCGTAGGCAAACCGGTCGCCGCACAGGCGCACCGCTCGAAATAATTGTCGCGGTAGGGACAACGTCCCTGCAGCAGTTCCCATGCGCTGGAGGCGGAATATGCCAACAGAAAGAACGGCCCCCACGCCTCGTACTGACGAACGTGAACATGCTCGTGTTCACGTACCGCGACCATCGTGGCCGCGCTGCCGCCCAGGATCACATGACCGAACGTGATGGCGCTGAAGCGCAAGGCCCCGGGCAGCGCGATGCAAATCCTGCCCATCAAGCCGCCGTGGAACTCGACAACGCCACGCACGAACTGAGCCCGGCCGCCAAGGCCAAGTACCAGCAGGCCGACCATCAGCCCCAGCAACGTATTCGGCCCCGCCCAGACGTAGGCAGTTATCCGGCGGCCAATGCGCAATGCGTTCACCATTTTCCTCGGCGCTTTTCGTACTAGTCGTGGCGGCGCCACCACAGGCCTGTCTCGTTGCGCCCCTTGGGGGCGCGGTCGAGCCGCTGGTACATGCCCCACAGTGCGTCCAGTCCGCGCGCATACGCGGAATAGGTATGGTAAACGACGCCATCCTCGAGCACGAACGCGCTCATGCCCGGCCGGTCGCGCGTGTAGGTGGCGACGTCGGTTCCGGTCATGGCCGCGCTCTCGGCCACGGGCCCCTCCTGCCACGACGCGGCGCCGCGAACGGCCTGCGTCGTGCCTGGCTCGCGCCGATAGTTGTACTCGATTCCTCCCACGCGCTGCTGTTCCTCGTCGAACCAGACATCGAAGTCGCGCCGCGATTGCCGGGCAGGACGGACACCCTGCCGCGTAGTCGGGTCCGAACATGAAATGATAGACGAGGAGCTGCGAGCGCCCGCGGAAGAGATCTGCCAGCCACTGTTCACGTGTCCCGGTCATATGTGTCGTCATGGTTCGTCCCTCCAATATCTGGCGGTCATGCGATAGATCAGGCGCCCGGCATCGAACGGTGGGAGTGTCAAGTGTGGCGGCAATCCGATGGACTCGCTGATCACCGCCGCGGCGCGTGCGCTCGCGGCCGGGGATCCCCTGGGCGCACTGAATCGGGCGGCATTGCGCGACGACGCTCCGGCGCTCGCCCTCCGCGGCATCGCCATGGCGCAGCTCGGCGATCTCCTCCGGGCGAGGGTCCTCTTGGGTAGCGCGGCTCGCGCCTGATTGGACGCGGCGGGGAGCGACTCATCCGGCTCGCGGACGTCGCAGCATTGCCGGCATCGAAAGCGCTCATCGTGGACGCGTGCCGGCATGTCGTGCGTGACGCGCGCTGCAGACAGGCATGCAGCGCTGCTCGCTTTCCTCGCCGACGGCGAGTCGTGGTCGAGCTCGGCGCTGGCGCTGGCGCTTGGAGGGAGCCAGCGCACCGTGCAGCGGGCACGCGACTCGCTGGCGGCAGCGGGAAAGGTGCAGTCGTTCGGCCGGGGGCGAGTTCGTCGCTGGATGACGCCGCCCGTGCCGGGATTCACGACGACATTGTTGCTCCCCGCTTCACTTCCGAGTGCCTAGGATGGAAGCATGAAGGAATCAGCAGCCAATGTCGTTCGTGAGTACGGTCCCGTACCGGGCGTCGGGTGCGTGCATGGAGTGACGCATGACGGCCGAGAAGTCTGGTTTGCCTCCGGAGAGAAGTTGAACGCGCTCGATCCGGCGAGCGGCAGGATGCTGCGCTCCACTGATGTCGCTGCGCATGCAGGAACCGCCTTCGACGGCCGGCACCTGTCTCAGATCGCCGAGGATCGCATCCAGAAGGTCGATCCCGACACAGGCCGTGTGCTCGCCACGATCCCGGCGCCCGGCGGCGGCGGCGACTCCGGGCTCGCATGGGCCGAAGGGATGCTCTGGGTGGGGCAGTATCTGGATCGGAAGATATTTCGGATCGATCCCGATACCGGGGCGATCCTTCGAATTTTCGAATCCAACCGCTTCGTCACCGGCGTCACCTGGGTCGACGGGCTGCTCTGGCACGGCACGTGGGAAGGTGAGGGCCGTCCGCCGGCCCGGGCGAGTCTCCGCGGCCAGCGAAGGCTCCGCGAAAAACGGATCGGGGTGAGTTGCCCCGGCGCGCGCACCACGATAATTCACTCCGACCCCCGTCTAGAACCAGTAGTCCGCGACACAGCGACCGTCCCGCGGCAGGTCTTCGAACGTATTCAGCCCGTCGAAGTGATCGACAGGTATCTGCGCCACGGCCTCGGGTTCGGCCAGACGCAGGTCGACGGCGATGCGGCGGCGTCCGTCCTCGTCTCTCTGCTGCGCGTGCCAGAAGCCCACGCAGCCGCAAAAGGGACAGAAGTGGAACTCCAATGCCCTGCCTCGCACATAGGCTTGCGTCTTGCCCGAGACCTCGATGCCTGCACCCTCATAGTCGTAGGCCCAGAGTACGCCGTAGCGCCGACACACCGTGCAGTTGCAGGCCGTCGCTCCGTCGGGTTGGCCTGCAAACCGCCATCGCACCTCGCCGCAGTGGCAGGATCCGAGGATCATGCCGGTCTTGCCTCCTCATCGGCGAATGCCGGGGTGCCGCCGTTCCTTCGCAGCCGCAGGCGCAAGAGGTCGACCGCTCGACCATCTTCCGTGACCATGCTGCCCGCCACCACGAAACCCATCCTCCTGTGGAACGCGAGTGAGGCGGGATTTGCCGGCGTGGTATTCACCTCACAGCACAGCGCGCCCGCGCCGATGTCACGCGCAAGAGTCCTGATCGCCGCATACAGTGCCGAGCCCACGCCGCGGCCGCGGCCTCCCTCCTCAACCGCGACCTGATCCACATAGACGAAGGCCTCGCTCTCCGTGCCGCGAAACCACCGGAACTCCTCGCCGTCATAGGAGACCTTGCTGTCGAATGCCAACAGATATCCAACCACGCGGGCGTCACACACGGCCGCCAGCATGTGGCCGCGCGAGATGCTGGTCAGGCGCTCGAGCTCGACGTTGGTCAGCGCCGCAACGCCTGGGCGAGCACCGGTGTTGATGCGCAACACGTCGTTGGCGTCTTTGGGCGCGAGGGCGCGCACGGCGATCATTGGACGCCTAGCGCACGCACGCGGCCGGAGATCGAGCGCAGCGTGAACCATCCGCAGCAACGCGTCGCCGGGTGCCGTTCACGCACATAGTGCATCGGCGAGCGCACGCAGGAGCCTCGCGCCGTCGCCGCGCCATGCGCTGCCGTGCATGCACGCGAGTGTCGTCGGGGCGGTCGACGCCAGTCTCTCCAGCATCTGGCGCGTATTCCTGGCGTGAGAGAAATAGTCCATTTGGTGGCGGAACGCCTCACTGGGCCCGAGGATGTCCGACTCGGTGACGGGTGGATTGTCGGCGCCGCCCTGCGTGAACAGGTCGCCGCACAGGAGCGTTCCGGTCCGTTCCTCCATCAGCAGGCCGCATTCCCACGCGTGCGGCAGGTGCGGCGTGTCGTACCAGCGGACCGAGTGTCTTCCGAGAGACAGCGCCTCGCCGTCGGCGAGCGCGCGTGGCGGCCGATCGGCAAGATCGCCGATGGACACCATCGCCGCGACGTTGCTGCACACCGGCGCCGCCTGCGGCGCGGCGACGAGCCATTCGTTGAGCGACCCGCACTCGTCGGCCTCGACGTGCGAGAACGCGATGTGACGAAGACGATCGGGGGAGAGGACGCTCGCGACCGCTTCATGCACCAGCGGAAACATCCTCCGCGGCCCGGTGTGGAAGATCAGCGGCTCATCGTCGAGGATGAGGTACTGGTTGAACGAAAACCCGCCGCCCGGAATGCTGACCGGTGTGCTGATGCGGTAGATCCCGTCGGCGACCTCGTGAACACAGGTCCCGGACTGTTTGTTCGTGATCGCCATTTCAGTCTCC
>JAJVHZ010000014.1 GCA_022072255.1 Gammaproteobacteria bacterium
CAGTATCTCCCATTTTGGGAGGCGAATCAATGACGAAGGCCTGCTCTCTCCGTCCAGCTTGGAACCGCAGTCGGGACAAAGCTACGAGCGAGCGCAAGGGCAACAGGTACTTGGCCCCACGGGCGTGGCGCCCCTACTCCCACTCAATTGTCTCCTACCTACCTAAGTGCTGATGATCATTAGACTTCTCAGAATGATCACAGCAATTGACCGTCGCGTCGACCGTCAAAACAAGGCGCTTGGAGATGACGGCCGGCGATAGATGGCGAAAGACAATCGTGTGCAAATCGCCACGACACCCCTGACACGCCATAGTGGCCCCGGTCGTAGAGCAGAGTACGCTCGCCAGCTGAAGTCGATGACATGGGAACGGACTCAAGTGGATACCGACAGATGGCATATGCATGATGGTTTGGCTACTTGGTGGCCTGTACGAACCCCATCTCCACGAGGAAGCGCGAAGGCTGCTTGGGATAACCACGGTAAGAGTTCGCACGACTAAGGATGAGCGACTCCTTCGCCCTCGTAATTGCAACGAAACAGTTCCGGCGCTCCTCCTCCATTTCAGGGCTGCTGTCACCCTTCTGACGACTTTGATAGGAGGGCATAGTGTCTTCGGCGAGCCCAATCACATAGACGAAATCAAACTCTCTGCCTTTTGCCCCGTGAACAGTCATAAGGGTAGCCAGATCTTCAGGAACTCGATGGTCTCGGCCGTGGGTGGCAGCTGCAGTGGGTTGAAGCCGGTCGGTACGCCATTGCGCAGCGGCAGATAGGTGCCGCCCAGCGCCCGCGTCAGGATGTCGAGACCCCGGTCCTTGTCGAACAGCACCTGCGTGACGCCCTGCCGGGCGAGCAGCGTCACCAGGAAGCCGATCAGCACGGACTTTCCCGATCCCGTGGGACCACAGATGAACGTGTGTCCGGTGTCCTTGCGACTGCCGCCGTCCGGATCGTGCGGATCGCTGGCGTGCAGCGAGAAGTAGTACGGCGAGCGGGCACTGGTCACCAGCAGCGCCAGCGCATCGCCCCAGTGGTTGCCGGTGGCGCGACCGGCAGGAAAGTTGTGCAGCGGCGCCATCGCACAGAAGTTGCGCGAGGTGATCGGCGCCTTGCGCGGCCGCAGCGGAAAGCACGCCGGCAGCTGCGCCCAGAAAGCCGCCTCCAGCGCGAGATCCTCCCGCGCAGTCGTCATCCCAGTGTCGGCCAGGATGGCGCGCGCGAGGGCCGCGTCGTCATTCAGGGACTTCAGGCGCTGTTCGTTGGAGCTTCCGATCTGCCGATCGACCAGCGCCGTGAGCACCTGCAACGTGAAGTGGTGGTCCCCCATCACGAAGTCGTTGGAGGTCAGATCATCGAGCGCGTCCTTCAGCTGCTCGGCCTGGCTCACGGCGAAGTCGCCGGCATTGGCCATCTGGTTGTACTGACGCTGCAGCAGCCCCTGCCCGGCTGCCTTCGTCAGGAACGCGAAGGACTGTGTAAGCACGAACTCGAATGGCGCCGAGAGCAGCACGTTGTACATGCCCACCGTCGTCGGCGTCGCATATTCCTTGATGCCGAGAATCGCACCAAAGCGGGTCTGCGTAGGCAGCCGGTACTCGATGGTCTCGCTGCCAAAGATGATCCGCGTGGTCGCCAGCACTTCGTCGATTGGCGCCGTCGGCAGCGGCACGGGAGACAGGTCCGCATTCACCAGCTGCCCGAAGAACTCCAGCACACGCGAGTACAGGCGTCCGCAGGATTCATGGACACCGAGCCGCTCGGGGTCGTAGCGAGCAAGTGAGGAACCCACTGTCTGCGCGAGCTTCTCGCAGGCATCGAGCGCATCCGTGTGTTCCGCGAGTCGATGCTCTCCGGCCTTCGCGCTGATCAGGCGCGCCAGCAGATTCGGTGCCGCGCCGGCAATCGGCC
Organism: Gammaproteobacteria bacterium; assembly: GCA_022072255.1. GTDB lineage: Bacteria > Pseudomonadota > Gammaproteobacteria > JAJPIJ01 > JAJPIJ01 > JAJVHZ01. The sequence continues at coordinate 1,912 of JAJVHZ010000014.1, forward strand.
GATAGGCCACCGACAGGTACAGCTCATTGACCATCAGCGTCTCGGTGGACAGTCGCGCCCGTTAGCGGGCCGACAATCGCTCAGCGAAGTCTTCCGTCGCTGCGGATTCGGCATTGCCCGCGGTGATCCGCTCGCGACGACGGATGACATGCATCCACAGCGCGACGTTTGGCGCCGCGATGTTTCGCCACAGCACGTTCAGCCGTTCGTGCCAGTTGTTCAGCACTTCATCGTCGGCCGTCTCGAAGCTCGCACCGTCGAGCCGGAACACCTGGACGTAGTCACCCGCCTCGGTGCGCACGACGTGCGGCGAGATCTGCACGCGATACGGGATGCGGAACGCCGCCGGCATCTCGCGCCTCATGGCCGTGGCGCGCTTCATGAGAACCGCACCGTCGAGATTGCCTTGCGTCGACCATTCCGGTTCGGCAGATCGAGCTGCAGCGGGCTGTAGCTCGCGCCCTTCCAGAAACGGATGCTGCTGAAGTACGCGAGGAGTCGCGTCTTGGTCCACATCAGCAGCAGGTCGAAGTAGCGGGCGTCACGCGCGCACAGCAGCATGCAGATGCCGTGGACCGGCAGCATCAGCAGCAGCACCAGCAGGTTCTTCGTCAGGAGGAACACCTCCATCGTGAACGCCGCGTTGAGCAGCAGCGCCGCGTACGTCACGCCGAAGCGCATGGGCGGGCGCGTGACCCCGACGAAGAGCGGATCGGCAGTGACCCCGGCATTGCGCGGTTCCACGGCCGATGCCCCCTACACGCCGAACAGAGTCCGAATCCAGGCCACGATCTGCGGCGCGCCGAAGATCGCCGCGATGCCGATCAGCGCACCGATGACCCAGCCCCAGGAGATCCGGCCAACGGCAGCGGCGATGGCCAGTGCGATGACGATCAACACCGCGACGGGTGTCGCGATCGTCAGGGCGAAGGTCACCAGCGAGTTGGCACCGGTATCGAACGGCGAGGCCTGCGCGAACACCGCGCCCGGAGAGAGAAGTACCGCGGCGGCAGCGAGGCGGACGGTCAGTTGGTTGCCTCGGCAAGACTGGGTGCGCTGGTCCACGAGTCATCCCCTCCTTCCCCTGGGGATGTCATCGAATCACGCGCGCTGTCCCGCGAAGCAGTAGAGGTTTCCGGGGAAATTCACCCGAAACCCTGCAGAACCATGGGTTTCGGCCAGAAACTCTATTGTCATTCCTCCTGTGCAGCGTCCATCCTAGCCTCAGCAATCAATGGGAAGGGGGCGCCAACAGCAGGTTGGGCATGGATCAGCTCTCCGCAGAAATGCAGCTTCGCCTCGCGACGGAGCGCCTCCAATGCGGCGGCGTCCGGCTCGCGTGCTGCAAGCAGCAGTTCACGCCACAACCGCGGATGATTGTCCCAGCGCAGGCGCAGGGACTTCGCGCTCTCGATGGCAAGCGTGCGCACCTGCTGCATCGTCAGGGCCGCGATGCAGTCTGCCACGGTCGGCGGCATGGCGAAGATCATCGATGCGACGCTGCGATCCTCGCGGACCACCTGCCAGCCGAACATCAGCGTCTCGAGCGCGAGCCAGTCCCAGCGAGTCGTGGGGGCTGCTCCGTTGACGTGGCTGCGCGCATGCGTGCCATTGGTCGCAGCCATTCGCCACCACGCCACATCGCCGAATCGCAGGTCGACGATTACGAAGGGAAACAGCGACAGGCGCTGCCGCGCGGGCGGATCGAGTTCGCTCCAGAGATTTCGGTACGACGCGACGACCGGAAACGGATGACTGGACGCGCCGTCGAGCGAAAGCTCGCAGCACAGTTCGATGAACTGTTGGTTCAGTTGATGAGCGAGGCCTATCGAGCGGGCGCCTTTCCATCGGTGTTGCGAGAGCAGCTGACCATCCGCCCCCTCTCCGTCGCCAGGATCTTTCATGCGTACCGTCGCCAGCTCTCCAACACAAAGAGGCATTGTTGGGAGACGGCACGTCGGAAACGCCCTCAGGTTTCCGGGGCATTTATGGTAGAAACTTCAGCAGGTTGATCTATGGACACCACCAGCGGCGACGCGCGGTTCGACCGCTACTACCGGAGGATTCAGTTAGGCCTGCGATTGCTGTCGCACGGTGCCCGCGCCCAGACCGCCTGCGACTGGAGCGGCCTCACGCCGGACCGGCTGATCACCCTCAAGCGGCGCTGGCTCCCCGATGCCGGCGATGGATTCCGTGGACCGGCCCCGACTTCCTTTCAACCCTTCTTCCGCTCCTCCGTGCGCCTCAGTCACGCGACCGTGTTCGCCAGCATCCATCAGGCGCTGTGCCAACGCTTCGCGCCCCCGGGGAGAGCGTGGGATCTGCAACCCGGACTGGAGAGCGGTGAGCGGCTGTGTACGGCCTACGAAATCTTTCGCGAGTGGGAGCCCGACGCCTACATGGAATTCGACCAGGCCGTGCTGCTCGCGCGAGGCGCGGCCAGTTCAGAGGACATCGAGTTGTTCCGATGCCTGCGCTGCCAGAGCGCCATGCTCATCGACAAATGGGCGCGACGACGCGAAGTCTGTTCGGGTTGCCGCGGTAGGCGCTCTGCTAGTTCTTGACGAGAACCATCAGGACGAGGTGGTACAGGGCGGCAAACAGGCCGAAGCCCAGCGCCATCCCGGCGATCGGCAGGAACGGGAACCGCGGACCCACGGCGGACAGCTCGAACGCGATGGCCGCCACCAGACCGAAAACCAGTACGAAGCCGCAGAGGGCGTCCATGACCGGCTTCAGCAGCAGCAGGCCGGCGATCAGCGGAAAGGACACGACCTTCCAGGTCATCCAGGCCGATGCGCCCAGGGCGGGATGAATCTGTGCCATACCTGCCTCCTGGGTCGGTTATTGCGCGAAATAGTCACCAATAGTGACTATAAATCACATTTCATAAACCCCGACTTGTCAATGGTTTACTGAATGCATATTTTAGTCACCATGGGTGAGTCAAAGAACGAAAAGCTAAACCGGCTTCTGGAGACCCTTGGGGACGCCACCCTGGTCTCCAGCCGGTGGCTGCGCGCCCATGGATACCCCAGCAATTTGGTCGCGCGCTACATAGCGAGCGGCTGGCTGCAGTCTCCCGCACGGGGGGTCTACCTCCGCAAGGGCGGCAAACCCACCTGGGAAGGCCTCCTGCAGACCCTGCAGGTACGCGAGCAGCTGCCCCTTCACGCTGGAGGACGATTCGCGCTCGCCCGCCAGGGCCACGAACACTACCTGCGGCTGGGCGAGTCCGCGACGCTGACGCTGTACGGGCCAGCCAAGTTGCCGGCCTGGGCAGGCAAGCTGCCGCTGCGCGAGCGCGTGGAGGCCTGCGGCAAGGGACCGTTCGACTGGCCGTTGCTCACCTTCGGCGCCGATACGTCCGACGCAACACTGAATGCACAGGGCCTTGAACGCGTCACGGACGACACGCGCGCGGCGGGCGTCGTCATCTCCACCCCAGAGCGCGCCATACTCGAACTCTGCGATGAAAAGCCCGACAGCGCCTTGGTCGGTGAAGCGAACGCGCTCATGCAGGGACTCGCGACGCTCCGGCCGCAACTCGTGAGCACGTTGCTGCAGCACTGCGCCAGCATCAAGGCCAAGCGGCTTTTTCTCGCCCTCGCCGATCGCCATCATCATGCGTGGCTCGCGCACGTGAGCCTGCAGAACGTCGATCTCGGCCACGGCAAGCGAGTGCTCGTCCCGGGCGGCACACTGAACGCCAAGTACCAGATAACGCTGCCCGCCGACCTCGATGAACAACTGGGATAACCGCTACGCCGAGCGCGTGAAGCTGCTGGTCGAGATCTTGCCAACGCTGGCGGAAGAGAAGCGCTTTGCACTCAAGGGCGGAACGGCGATCAATCTCTTCGAGCACGATCTGCCCCGACTCTCCGTCGACATCGACCTGACATGGCTGCCCATAGGTGACTTTGCGAACGACACGCGCGAGATCTCCGCCGCGCTCGAGAAGATCGGCGAAACGCTGCGCTCGGGACCACTGCGGCTCCAGGTGCAGACCAGTGGCACGGAGGCAACCGGAGTCCATCGGCTCATCGCAAGTCGCCATCGCGCGCGGGTGCAGATCGAGACGACGCCAGTCATGCGGGGTACCGTGCATCCGGTGCGGACGATGCGAGTCCGCCCGGGCGTCGAGCAGGCATTCGGATTTGCCGAGATTCAGGTGCTGGACTTCGCGGACCTGTACGCCGGCAAGCTTTCCGCGGCGCTATCGCGTCAGCACCCGCGCGATCTCTTCGACATGCAACCGCTGCTCGATGACGGACGCCTCGATGAACGACTGTGGCGAACGTTCCTCGTCTATCTCACCTGCAGCCCGAAGCCCGCAGCGGAAATGCTGGCACCGCAGGAGCCCCGCGGCTTCGAGCAAACCTTCACGGCCCACTTCCAAGGCATGACCGCGACGCCAGTGACCGCGAGATCGCTGATGGATGTGCGTGCACGCCTGCTGCAGCGTGTTTCAGAATTGCTCGACGCGCCGTCGCACGCGTTCCTGGAATCCGTCGAGCGCGAAGCGCCTGACTTCAATCTGATCGGGCTACCCCATGCCGCCGACTTGCCCGGCGTGCGTCGCAAGCTGACTAACCTGGGTCAACGCTCAGCCGCCAAACGCGCTGCCGACTACGAACAACTCGCCGCGGCACTTTCGCGCCACAGCATCTTCTAGTTGGTATTTCGGCATCAGCATGAGCAAGGCGTTCTCGATGCGATCAGCAAGTACCTGAGGCCGTTCTTGACTTCGCTCTAGTAGCGCTGCTCGGCGGACTACAGCCATCGCCTTCAAAGTCTCTCGGCAGTGCGTTCATTCCCTTTTTCAGAGTTCCCTGCACCCATTCCTTGAAGGCTGCCACCAGACCGGGAGGGTGACTAGGCACGCATCGCCACAGGTCCTCGCTCCGACTTCGCGGCAAAGACGATTGAGCGTGATGCGCAGAAACCCAGGTACACAGCCCAGAAACCCGCAACCCGCGCTGTGCGCTGCTAGAGACCGAGTGACGTTTGATCCAACTATCCCCTGAATCCCTGCGCTGCATTTCTCGCGATGGCTGCGCACTCTTTGTCCCATCGATTCGCATTGATGAGGCAATAGAGATGGAAGCCCAGACTTCCACTAACAACGACAGTGCCACTACCACCACGCCAGAGACGCGCGAGGTGCGACTGTCGGGATGGGTGAATGAACCGCTTCTCGACATCCGTCAGATCCTCAGTGGCCGCGAAATCTCGCGCCTAACTCGTCGTCCACGATGGCTACTGCTGGGACTGGCCGCGCTCGGACGATTTCCGAAGCGGCGCACGCACTGTGGCAAACCAGTCGGTTGGCATCGAGCGGACGTACTCGACTGGCTGACACAGCGCATGGCGGTCGAGCCCGACTGCCCGCCTGTTGCGCAGACCTGTCGGCAGTCGCGCCCCCGCCAGGTCTGCCTTCCGTTCGAGATCAGCGCGCGGTGCGCAGTGCGCGGTGACGTCATTCGCCGCCGCGCCCACGGAGAGACAACGTGAGTTCAGAAGCACTCGACCGAACTGACACTTCTAAATCCACGTGCCAACGCGCTGTACGCCGCAGCGAGCTGCGCAGAATCGTACCTCTCGCAGACACCACCATCTACGAAATGGAGCAACGAGGCGAGTTTCCCCGCCGCTTCTATCTGACTTCACGGTGCGTCGTCTGGGATCTCAACGAGGTGGAACAGTGGCTCACTGCGCGGCGCGCAGCGAGTCTCGCGGGGCTTGTTCACCGATCCCCTGAGCCAGACGTGCGGTCCCGCAGGCAAAGACCAGTCAGTACCGGCCGTTGATTCACAGAATCACGCCTTGGGCGGCGGCGATGCCGTTAGCCTCAATGGTTTCCTGCTCACCCAAGTGCCTGTCATCATTAAACTGCCCGCAGTGCACGCCCACCTGTTGATCGTGCGCGGTGGCGTCGATGCACATAAGGGCTGCACGGCCGCTCCAACCTCCCGCCGCTCGCCGTTGCAGGGCTCGTCGAAACTGTCGTGTCGCGTCTCCTGCGCCATGGCGGGCTCAACCCGGCATCCCGTGCGGCCTGCTCGTCCTCAACGCATATGTCCCGATGATCATTGAAAGGCCCAGCAGGACAATGCCCGCGGCAAGGATCAGCTTGAAATCCAGGACATCCGCCAAGTACCCCCAGCCGCCGGCCATCACCGCCCCGCCCAGTGCCAGCGCGATGGAGACGTTGGAAAAGATCTGCGAGTAGTCCTTGGCGCCGAACACGATCCGTACCAGCAGGGCCGTCTCCACGGTGACGCCCGCGTAGGCCCAGCCGAACAGGAACCCCCCGACCACCATCAAGGCCATGCCGGCGTGCCCCATCAGCAGCAGGACCAGCCCCAGGATTCCGAGACCGGTCGAGGCGAGCACCCCCGCCAGGGAACTCCGGTCGTTGACATAGCCCAGGGCCACCTTGCCGAGGGTGACACCCAGCATGATCGCCGACGCCACCAGCGCGGATTGTTCGACGGAGAATCCGACGCTGGTGATGTAGCTGGGCAGGAACAGGTTCAGCGTGGAAACCGAAATCATCAGGAGCGCGAACACCGTCAAGGCATAGAAGACCGGCGTGCGGATGGCCACCGCATAGTCCGTTCCAGTCCTGGCGGCCGCGCTTTCATCCGCCTTTTCGCCGAAGGGCTTCAAGCCCATGTCCGAGGGATGATTGCGCAGCAACAGGCCCAGCAAGGGCGCCACCACCAGCAGGATGATGCCGCCGAACACCAGATAGGTGGTGCGCCAGCCATGGGCTTCGATCAGGTATCCGCCGAAGGGATTGAACAACACGCCGCCGATGCCCGAGGCCGCGCTGCAGAACCCGATGAAGAAGCCGACCCGGGTATTGAACCAGCGGTTGATCAGTACCGGATAGCTCAGGTACAGCAGGAACGAGAACGAGATGCCGATGACGGCGCCGGCCACATAGAAGTGCCAGACGGCGTCGAACTGCGACATGCCCATGTACACCGCTCCGACCACGGCTGCGCTTGCGGTCAGCAGCCATCGGGCGCTGTACTGGTCCAGCAGTTTTCCGGCGACGGACAGCGTCAGGAACGACACGGCGTAGACGAAGGTCATGTACAAGCCGAAGCTGCCGACGGAAACACCCAGCTCGGTGCTGACGGGGTCGTAGAAGATCCCGGCGCAGCTCATCACCAGTCCGATGATGACGCCCATGATCAGGCAGCAGCAGAAGACGATCACATAGCCGTAGTGGAATCCGTGCTTGTCCATGATCATTGCCCTGGCGGGAAGTCTGTCGAGGCCGCAAGTTCGGTCTGCGCCTCGAAGCCCTCGAGCCGCTTTCTCACGGCCGCGATCGTGTTCTGCAGCGCTTGCGAACCCAGCGCCATGCGCAGCGGCGCCGGGTTGGTATCCACGCTCTCGATGATGCGCTGGGCCATGCGCGCCGGGTCCCCGGGTGCCAGACCGTTCTTCGGGTCGAGCATCTTGCGGAAGGCGTGGGCGGGGTTGCCCTCGTAGGCCGGCAGCGGAGTGGCCACTTGCGCACTGCCGTAACGGAACTCGGTGCGTGCGCCGCCTGGCTCGACGATGGTCACGCCGATGCCGAACGGCGCGACTTCCTGCGCCATCGATTCGCAGAAGCCCTCGATGCCCCACTTGGTCGCGTGATACAGGGAGTTGCCGGCAACGGCCACCTGGCCGCCGTAGGACGAAAGCTGGATGACGCGCCCACCCCCCTGGGCACGCAGGTGGGGCAGTGCCGCCCGGATGAGCCGGATCGACCCCGTCAGGTTGGTGGCGATGATGTGCTCGACCTGCGCATCGCTCAATTCCTCGGCGGCACCGAAGAGGCCATAGCCCGCATTGCTGACGATGACGTCGATGCGACCGAGCTGGGCAAAGGACGCATCGACCACGCTGCGCACCGCGGCGCCGTCGGTCACGTCGAGGACGGGAGCGAAGTAGGTGTCCGGGTACTGCGCGCGCAGGTCGGCCACGGCTTCGGGCTTGAGCACGGTGCCGACCACGCGATCGCCCCGCGCCAGCAGTTGTTCGGTCATCACGCGGCCGAAGCCGCTGCTGACGCCGGTGATGAGCCAGGTACGTTGGGCCATGGGAATGCTCCTGAGGGATTAAGGAAATGCTAGGTCTGCGGTGCCGGGGCGGCCGCATCGATCGCCCGCAAGGCATTGAGCGAGCGCGGGTAGCCGATGAACGGCAGCAACTGGGTCACCGCATCGATCAACTGCGCGCGGGTGTTGCCCACGTGCAGGTTCGCCGCGACGTGCCCCTGGACCTGCGGGTCGCAGCCGCCGTGCGCGACCAGCAGACTGAACGTCAACAGCTCGCGCATCGGAATGCCGATGCCGCTGCGGGTGTAGTGGTCGCCGAAGCAGTGGGCCGACAGGAAGCGCTGGATGTGCTGCTGGTCCTGCGGCGCCGTGGCGTAGAGCCGATCCACCTGCGCCTCGCCGATGATCTGCACCTGCACCGCCTTGCCCTTGTGCATGCGGTCGTCGGGCGTGGTGGTGGACTGGCCCGGCAGCGGCAGTTCGACCCCGCGCGCGGTCAGCACTTCGTTGGTGATGTGCAGGAAATCGAAGACCTTGGCCATGCCCACATAGGGCACGGCCTGGTAGACGATCTCCTTGACTTCGACCGGGGTCACTCCGATGTCCAGCGCCGCGCCGAGCATGACCCGGTACTCGCTCTGGGCCTGGCAGGCGATCAGCGCCGCCAGTTGCAGCATCAACCGCTCGTGCGTGTCGAGCGCGCTCTCGCGCAACACCTCGTCGAAGGCGAAGTTGTCGAATGTCTCGATCAGCTCGGGGTCGGTCACCGCCAGCGTGGAGACGTGATGGGGGAACAGCGCTTCGTGGTTCCTGCGTGCGCGTTCGTTGGGGGCCATGTGATTTCTCCTGTCGTCGAGCCGGGTGTCGCGCGTCACTCGCGCAGCAGGAAGGCGCCATCGACGACCAGATCGGCGCCGGTGGTGTAGCTGGACAGGTCGGACAGCAAGAACGCCGTCGCCCGCGCAATCTCTGGCGATTCACCCAGCCGTCCCAGCGGGATGCGCGCTGCGAGCCGGTCGGTGACCGCTTTCTGTCCCTCGGCCATGGCCAGCGGTGTGCGGATCACGCCCGGGGAAAGCGAGTTGATGCGGATGCGCTGGTCCGCGTAGTCCGCCGCGGTCGCTTTGGTCAGCCCGATCAGCGCGTGCTTGGAGGCGACGTAGGCCGGGAACTGCTTCAGGATGGTGTGCGCCTCGACCGAGGCGATGTTGACGATGGAGCCGCCACCGGCGCGCAGCATCGCCTCGATCTCGGCCATCATCCCCCAGGCCACGCCGTCGAGGTTGATGCCCATGACCCGGCGCCAGTTCGCCGCGCCGGTCTGATGCAGCAATCCCGGCTCGCCGGCGACACCGGCGTTGTTGACGGCCAGATGCAGCGCGCCGAAGCGCGACACCGTATCGGCGACCGCCTTGGCCACCTGCGATTGCTCGGAGACGTCGCTGCGCAGCCCGAGCACGCTGCCGGGGCGCCGCGCCTCGAGCGCCGCCACCGTCTCGTCCAGATCCTGCTGGCCACGCGCGGTGATCGCGACGTTGGCGCCACAGTCCACGAGGACCTCGGCGATGCTCCGGCCGATGCCCTTGGAGCCGCCGGTCACAAGAGCGGTCTTGCCGCCCAGATCGATTTGCATGGTGCTCTCCTTATGCTGGCTTCGTCGCATCCGGCCCGTAGTAGAAGTTGGCCGTCGCGCCGCCATCGATCAGGAAGTCGCTGCCGGTGATGAAGCCGCCCTCCGGTCCCATGATCAGCGCGGCCAGCGCCGCAACTTCGTCCGGCGTGCCGGCGCGGCCGGCGGGCATCTTCTTCAGCATCGCCTGGTAGAACTCGGCGCGTTCGCCATGCAGTTCGTCATTCGCCAGCGGTGTGACGATGATGCCGGGGCTGATCGAATTGATCCGCGCGCCGCGTTTGGCCCAGTTGACCGCCTCGCCGCGCACCCGCAGCGAGTTGCAGCGCTTGGACATCTGGTAGGCGTGCATTGTGCTCTCGACGTTCTTGACGAAATCGAGCGCCAGCAGCGCGTCTGCCGGCGCGGTGGCGAGCAGTGCATCCTGTTCGGCGGTGAGCGCGGGCATGCGGTAACCGGACTGCGAGGAAATCACCACGCCCGAACCACCCTGCGCCATCACCTTGCCGAATTCCTCCAGCAACATCGAGGTGCCGTACAGATCGACCTTGAGGATCGCCTCGATCGGCGCCTGCGAGGGCGAGACGCCCGCCGCCTGCACCAGCGCCTTGATCGGCCCGAGCGATTGCGCCTTCCTGATCACGGCCTGGATGCTGGCGCGGTCCGACACGTCGGCCCGTAGGGCGGTGGTTTCGAACCCGGCGTTCTCGAGCACCTTGGCGGCGGCGTCGGCCGCTTCCTGCCGGTAGTCGGCCAGAAGGATATGGCGCCCGCTGCTGATGCGCCGGGCGATGGCCTGGCCAATGCCGCCAGGGCCGATGACGACGGTGACATCTGACATTTCAGTACTCCTGATGGGGCCGAACGGCACAGGTGGATCAGTTCGCTACCGTGAAGCGCGTCCCGGCATGTGCCGGTTTCTCCAGTTCGTCGACAATCGCAACCACGAAGTCTTCGGCACTGATGGCGTCACCCGCCGGGCTGTCGGTGCCGACGCGGTAGTGTCCGGTTCGCTCGCCGGGCGCGATTCGCGGAGCAGGCGCCAGCATGGTCCAGTTCAGGCCCTTCGAGGCCCGGTACAGGTCGAAGATGGTCGAGAGCGTTGACGCCTGCGCCTGGTAGGCCGCAGGGAAACCTGGCATGTCCTTGAGCCTCACACCGTCCACCTCCAGCGCACCGGCGCCGCCAACGACGAGCAAGCTACCGGTTGGCCGCGCCGCGATGAGATCGCGATGCGCCTGGAGGATGGGCTCGTGTGAACCGCCGTGGCGGTCCGGTGGAATGGCAATGACGCTGGCATCCGACGAGTCGATGAGGGCGACCACCTTGGGGGTGTCGTTCAATTCCATGGCAATCGCTGTGGATGCGCCTTGGGGCACCGTGCCCGAACGACTGACCGCGGTGACCTGGTGTCCGCGCCGAGCCGCTTCCGCGGTCAACCGTGAACCAATCATTCCCGTGGCTCCGAAAACGGCAATCTTCATGGTTCGGTACTCCTTTTCGGCGGCGCTTCCACACCGTTCTGGGCCATGCTCTGGGGTGACCCTCTGGGCCCCACGATCGGGATGGCTTCGAGTTCCCCGCGGAACCGCGCCAGTTCCTCCGGAGTGAAGTCGACTTCGGCGCCCCCCAGGTTCTCGAGCATGTGCCATGGATCGGTGCTGCCGGGAATGGGCACGATGTCGGCTCCCTGGGCCAGCAACCAGGCCAGCGAGATCTGCGCCGGTGTCGCCTGCTTCGCTGCACCCCAGCGCTCGAGCAGGGCGATGACGAGCAGGTTCGCGGGCATCGCATCGGGGAACATGCGTGGCAGGCCGCCGCGGTAGTCACCGGGAAGGAATCGGGTGCCGATGCCGAAGCGTCCCGTCGTGAAGCCGCGTGCCAGCGGGGCCCAGGGCACGAGACCGATCCCCAGTTCCCGGCACACCGCCAGGGCGCCTCGTTCGGGCCCGCGCTCCAGGATCGAGTATTCGTTCTGCACGGCCGCCACCGGCTGCACCGCATGGGCCCGGCGCAAGGTTTCCAGCCCGGGCTCCGACATGCCGAACGCCCGCACCTTGCCTTCGCCGATCAGGTCCCTGACCGTACCGGCCACATCCTCAATCGGTACCTTGGGATCGACGCGGTGCTGGTACAGCAGGTCGATGTAGTCGGTCCTGAGCCGGCGCAAACTGCCTTCGACGGCGCGCCGGATCGTGGACGGCCGGCTGTCGGCGCCGGTCGACTGGTTGTCCTCGTAAGCGAAGCCGAACTTGCTGGCCAGCACGATGTCCTTGCGGAAGGGCTGGATCGCCTCTCCCACCAGCTCCTCGTTCGTGAACGGGCCGTAGAGTTCTGCGGTATCGAAGAGCGTGACGCCACGATCGCGGGCGTGGCGGATCACCGAGATCATCCGCGCCTTGCCCGGCAGCGGATAGAAAAAGGCACTGCCGCTCATGCAGCCCAGGCCCATGGGCGAAACCTCCAGTGGTCCGAGGCGACGCTTGCGATTCATGCCCGGCGCAGGGGTTGCCGCCGCATTCACGGGCGCGGCGGCCTGCGCGGCAAACGCGCCGCCTGACACGGAGGCTGCGGCGAGTGCAGCCCCGGTGCCCAGAAACAGGCGGCGTGACAGATTGGTTCTATCGGTATCCGAAGGGTTCATGGCCTTGTGCTCCGCGCTCAGTTGTTGATCTGTCTACTTCGGTCACGTGAAATCGATGACGAAGCGGAAGCGCACGTCCTTGCCGACGACCCGCTGGTAGGCGCCATCGATCTGGTCCGGCCTGATCACCTCCACGTCCGGGTAGATGTTGCGGGCGAAGCAGTGGTCGATGACCTGCTGCGTCTCGGCGATGCCGCCGATCATCGAGCCGGCCAGGCTCTTGCGGCCGAAGGCCATCGCGACGGCGTTGATCCCGCGCGCCTCGCCCAGGCCGACGTTCACGAAGGTGGAATCCAGCTTCAGCATCCGCATGAACGGCTCCGCCTCGAAGGCGTAGGGCACGGTGGAAATGATCAGGTCGAAGCGGTTGCGCAGTTCCGGCCGGGCCTGCGCGTCCTGCCAGAAGTAGGCGGCGCTGGCGCCCATCGCGCGCGCGGCCGCGATCTTGCCCGGTGTGGTGGTCAGCACGGTGACTTCGGCGCGCTGGGCCACCGCCAACTTGACCGCCATGTGCCCCAGCCCCCCGAGGCCCACCACCGCCACGCGCTGGCCCGGCACGACGTTCCAGTGCCGGATCGGCGAGAACGTGGTGATGCCGGCGCACAGGATCGGCGCGGTCGCACGCAGGTCCATGCCCGGCGGGATGCGGATCACGAACTTCTCGGTGACGACGATCCGCTCGGAATAGCCGCCGAGAGTGTGGCCACCGGACACCTTGTCAGGCGCGTCGTAGGTGAAAGTCGTGCCGTTGACGCAGATCTGCTCGCGATCGGCCAGGCAGTTCTCGCAGGTGCCGCAGGCATCGACCATGCAGCCCACCCCGCCGTAGTCGCCGACCCGGAACTTGGTGACGTTGCGGCCCACCGCCGCCACGCGGCCGACGATCTCGTGGCCGGGCACGCAGGGCAGGCCCGGCACACCCCAGTCACCACGCGCGGTATGCACATCCGAGTGGCAGATGCCGGCATAGAGGATGTCCAGCAGCACATCGTCGGCACCCAGCGCGCGGCGCTGGATGGTCATCGGGGCGAACTTGCCCGCGGTCTGGGTAACACCCCAGGCGCGGGTCGGATACGGGCCGGCAGCGACGGCGCCCCCGGCCGGTGGCGACTGCGCCTGTGCGATGGCACTGCCGCTGCCGAACAGCAGCGGTGCGGCGGCGGTCATGCCGAGCCCGGCGGCAAGGAATCTCCGGCGGCCAGTCCCGGCCGGAGCCTGATCTTCATCCGATTGATCGCATGCCTCACACATCCTGGTTCTCCTCTGGTTCGATTCCGGCTTTCGATGGATCCGCGAGCTTCCCGCCAATCCGTTTGCGCTCACGCATTGTCATTCATCGACGCGCAGCATCGTCTTGATGGCGCGACGCTCGTCCATGGCCTTGTAACCTTCGGCCACCTGCGCGATCGGCAGCACCAGGTCGAACACCTTGCCCGGCTGGATCGCGCCCTTGAGCACGCGTTGCATCAGATCGGGCAGGAAGCGTCGCACCGGGGCGGGACCACCGAGCATGCGTTGCTGCTTGAAGAACAGTTGCTGGCCGTCGAAGCTGACACCATGCGGCACACCGACATAGCCGATGGTGCCGCCGGGTCGGCACACGCCCATCGCCTGCTCCATCGATGCATCCATGCCGACACATTCGAGCACCGATTCGGCGCCGACGCCGCGGGTCAGCTCCATGATCCGGGCAACGCCTGCATCGCCGCGCTCGGCCACGATGTCGGTGGCGCCGAAGTCGCGCGCGAGCTGCTGGCGCGGCGCGTGGCGGCTCATCGCAATGATGCGTTCGGCGCCCAGCTGGCTGGCGGCCAGCACTCCCATCAGGCCGACCGCACCGTCGCCCACGACTACCACGGTGCCGCCTTTGCGCACCTGCGCGGCATCGGCCGCGTACCAGCCGGTGCCGAGCACGTCGGACGCAGCCAGAAAGTGAGGGATCATCCCTGCGTCCGGCATCTCTTCCGTCGCAACGAGTGTGCCGTCGGCCAGCGCGACGCGGGCGTAAGGGGCCTGCGCGCCGGTCATGAACTCGCGCTGCATGCACGACGACTGGAAGCCGAAGTTGCAATGCGGGCAGGTGTTGTCGGACAGGCAGAACGAGCCGACCACGAACTGGCCGGGCTTGACCGTATTCACCGCCGAGCCCACTTCGACCACCACGCCGCAGTACTCGTGGCCCATGTGCGCCGGGCCGTCCTGCGGCGACAGGCCGCGGTAGGGCCACAGATCGGACCCGCAGATGCAGGTGGCCGACAGTTTGATGATCGCGTCGGTGGGCCTTTCGATTTTCGGATCGGCGACCTGTTCGTAGCGGACATCGCCGGGGCCGTGCATGACGGTTGCGTACATGACTGGACTCCTGTGAGGTTGGGGGTTCAGGGACTGCCGACGACGTGGCGGCCGGCACGGATCAGGCGTATCCGCTCAACGGCATGGCGAGAACTGGTCGCCATCAGTTCGCGACCGTGAAGCGTGTGCCGCCATGCGCGGGCTCTTCCAGTTCATCGACGATCGCGACCACGAAGTCTTCGGCGCTGATTGAGTCGCCGACCGGGCTGTCGGTGCCGATGCGATAGCGCCCGGTGCGTTCGCCGGGGGCGATGGCCGGCGCAGGGGCAAGCATGGTCCAGCCGAGGCCTTTCGATGCGCGATACAGGTCCAGCACGGTCGCAAGCGTTGTCGCTTCCGCAAGGTAGGCGGTCGGGAAGCCTGGGGAATCCTTGAGCGGAACGCCGGCCACTTCCAGGGCTCCGGCTCCACCCACGATGAGGAAGCGGCCGGAAGGCCTGGCTGCAATGAGGTCACGATGCGCCTGCAGGAAAAGCTCGTGCGAACCGCCCGTCCGATCCGGCGGTATGGCGATCACCGTCGCATCAGACGCATCGATCAGCGCGACTACCTTGGGCGTGTCGCCCAGTTCCATGGCGACCGCGCTGGACGCACCTTCTGCCGGGCCTCCGGAACGGCTGGCCGCGATGACCTGGTGCCCGCGTCGGACGGCTTCGGCCACCAGGCGCGAACCGACCATGCCCGTGGCTCCCAGAATTGCGATTTTCATGGCAGTACTCCTTTGCCGAGGGTTGGCTTTGCAGGGGGATCGTCGAGCCGGCTTGCTTCACGAGACATGCCGCCTCGGTGTACTCGTTTTGAATCATTCATGCGAAGCCTCCGACAGGTTGACGTGAGGGCATTCATTTCATGCAGTCGGCATCATGGCCTTCAGGTCCGCGAGCACCTGTTCCGGCTCCTGGTCGAGCGGCATGTTGTCGGCATCGCCAACGCCATCGGGCGCGCCGGTGTCGTCCGCCTTCACCGCGGCGAAAAGCGGCGCCAGGTCCTGCTGTTCCGGGCCGGTCTCGGCGACCAGTTCGAAGGTCTTGTTGCGGGCCTCATCCAGCGTGCGGCTGGCCACCAGTACCTCGGCGATCTGACGTCGCGCGATCGCGCCGTCTGCGGGCGTCCCGGCATGCCGCGTGTCGCCCTGCAGCATCACCAGCCGGTGCTGGTCGGCGTCGCTGTAGTCGAACCAGCCCGGACGCACGATGGTGTAGGCATTGCCGCTGGCGCGCAGCAGCCGTTTGGAGCGGCGCTTCCAGTCGTGCGCCTCGGTCCTGCGATTGTAGGAACCGGTGCGGTACGTGACGCCGATGGCGGTCATCAGCGCGATGCGTACCTTGCGTCCACCGAGCGCACCGAGAATGTTGCGCACGCCGCCGTAGTCGATAGCGCGCGTATCGGCCTTGCCGCCGTTGGAGCCGTGCGTGAAGACGATGGCATCCACGCCGGCGACCGCCTGCGCCAGCGTGTCTGCTTGCGTCAGTTCGCCGACCACGATCTCCGCCTGCGCCGACAACCCGGCCGCCTTGGTACGGCTGCGCACCAGGGCGCGCACGGCATGGCCGCGACGCAATGCTTCCTCGACGACATGGCGACCGACGCTGCCGGTGGCGCCGACGCATAACACGGTGAGCCTGTTCCCGCTCATGTCAGACTCCGCACGAAGTCCTGCGCGGCGGCGTAAATCTCCTCGTCGCTGGTGCTGAGCGTGTAGGACGAGATTCCGCCATCGACCGGAATCACCGTTCCGGATACATAGGCCGACAGGTCGCTGGCGAGGAACAGCGCCGCATTGGCCACGTCCTCGACCGAGCCGTAGCGGCCCATCGCCTGCTTTGCGCCGAGCCGACCGACGAGGTGCTGCACCAGTTCATCGGCTTTTTCGGGAGGCACACCGAATGCCCTGGCGATCAGCGGCGTCATGATGACGCCCGGCGCCACGCCGTTGCAGCGGATGCCGAACGGCGCCAGCTCCTTCGCCGCGTGGCGGATCGTGCCGACGACGGCATGCTTGGCCGTCGCGTAGGACACCGAGGACCAGCCGCCTTGCAGGCCGGCGACGCTGACCGTGCTGATGATCGAGCCGCCCGTGCCTTGTGCTTTGAAGCGGCGCACCGCGCACTTGTGGCCGAGCACCACCGAGCGCACGTCGAGCACGAAGGTCTTGTCGAAGCCGGCCGACCCGATCTCGGTGACGGCCGAACCGTCGCCGGTGGAGCCGGCGTTGTTGAACATCACGTCGAGCTTTCCAAAGCGGGCGACGGCGGCATCCACGGCGGCCTGGATGGAGGCTTCATCGGTCACGTCGGTGTGCTGAAACACCGCCGCTTCACCGAGCAATTCCGCAGCCGCCTCGCCGGCCTCCTGTGCGACATCGGCGATGACCACGCGCGCGCCCTCGGCCACGAAGCGTGGCACGGCGGCCAGGCCGATACCGCTCGCGCCGCCGATGACGATGGCGACTTTTCCTGTCAGCAGGTCGTTCATGTGGCTACTCCTTGCATTGTTGACAGCCACGGCCGAGGCAGTGCCGGGTTACTGAATGGTGATTCCGCCGTCCACGATCAGCGAATGGCCGACCACGAAGCTAGATGCATCGCTAGACAGCCAGAGCACGGCCTGCGCGATCTCGTCGGCGCGCCCCAGCCGCTTGATCGGCACCTGCTCGATCAGCGCATTCAGGACCGCCGGGTCGGTGCTGATCATCGAGGACACCATCGGCGTGTCGATCACGCCCGGGCACACGGCGTTGATGCGGATGCCTTTCGACGCATATTCCAGCGCTGCGCTCTTGGTCATGCCGACGATGCCGTGCTTGGTCGAGCAGTAGGAGGTTCTTCCCGCCACGCCGACGATGGCGCCCATCGACGAACAGTTCACGATCGTGCCGCCGCCACCTTGCCTGAGCATCTGCTGCGTCTGGTACTTCATGCACAGCCAGATACCCTTGAGGTTGATATCGTGGGCGCGGATGAAGTCCCCGGTGCTGGCTTCGGCGATGTCCGCATACGGCGGCATCCAGCCGGCGTTGTTGTAGGCGGCGTCGACGCGCCCGAATTCCTTGCCCGTGTTCTCCACCAATGCCTGGACCTGCGCTTCATCGGACACGTCGCATTGCAGGGCCAGCGTCCTGCCCCGTGAGGACAGGCGGTCCGCCTGCGCCTTGACCTTGTCGTAATGACTGCCCGACAACACCACCGATGCGCCGGCTTCCAGAAACGCTTCTGCCGAGGCCAGGCCCATGCCTGAGCCAGCGCCGGTGATGAGGGCAACCTTGCCTGAGAGATCGATCTTCATGGATGGCCTCCGTGTGTTCTCATGGACTTGACCGTGACATCGACGGCGGCGGCGGAAATGCCGATGGCATGCGCCCGGGCGTTTCCGGCGGCGACGATCGCCTGACGAGTTCTAACGTCACGTTGGCGGGACCTGGTTCCGGCCCGCGCTCGCCGGCGCCGCTTCGCGCCCGACCATCGCCAGTTGTGCTGCCGCGTAGCGCTCGCCCTCGATGGGAATCCGTGCCGCCACGGCTTCGATCTCCCGCAGGTCGGCATCCGTGAGTTCAACGTCGGCAGCGCCGATGTTTTCTTCCAGCCGATGCAATTTGGTCGTACCGGGAATCGGCACGATGTAGGGCCGCTGCGCCAGCAACCAGGCCAGCGCGATCTGCGCGGGCGTGGCGCCCTTGGCGTCGCCAACGCGTCGCAACAGATCCACCAGCGCCTGGTTCCTTTCCATCGCGTCGGGCGAAAAGCGCGGTAGCAGATTGCGGAAATCGCCTTCACCCAGCCTGGTGTCCTTGTTCATCGCACCGGTGAGGAAGCCCTTGCCGAGCGGGCTGTAGGGCACCAGGCCGATGCCGAGCTCGTCGCAGGCGGCCAGGATGCCGTTGTTCTCGGGCCCGCGCGTCCACAGGCTGTATTCGTTCTGCAACGTGGTGACCGGCTGCACCGCGTGGGCGCGGCGCAGCGTCGCCACGCCGGGCTCGGACATGCCGAAGTGCTTGACCTTGCCCTCATGGATCAGATCCTTGACCGTGCCCGCCACGTCCTCGATCGGCACGTCCGGATCCACGCGGTGCTGGTACAGCAAGTCGATCGTGTCGATGCGCAGGCGCTTGAGTGAACCTTCGACGGCCTGGCGGATGCGTTCGGGCCGGCTGCTGATGCCGCGGTTCTCGCGCGTGGCGAAATCGATGTCGAAGCCGAACTTGGTGGCAATCACCACCTGGTCACGGACCGGTTCCAGCGCCTCGCCGATGACTTCTTCGTTGGCGAAGGGGCCATACATCTCGGCGGTGTCGAAGAAGGTCACACCGCGATCCACCGCTGCGCGGATCAGCGCGATACCTTCCGCCT
This sequence comes from Gammaproteobacteria bacterium, assembly GCA_022072255.1. Classification (GTDB taxonomy): domain Bacteria; phylum Pseudomonadota; class Gammaproteobacteria; order JAJPIJ01; family JAJPIJ01; genus JAJVHZ01. Next base: position 20,947 of record JAJVHZ010000014.1, read on the forward strand.
TCGGCAGCGGCGCGCCATAGCTCTGGCTGATGCCCATGCAGCCGAAGCCGATGGCGGAGACTTCGAGCCCGCGGCTGCCGAGTGTGCGTGTCTGCATTTTCGTGCTCTCCACTGTCAATCCAGGTACTGCGCGTCGCTGACCGGCTCCATCCATTCCACGGCCTTGCCGTGCTCGTCGCGTTCGGCGATGGCGATGTGCGACATCGCCGTGGTCGACGTGGCGCCATGCCAGTGCCGCTTGCCTGGTGGGCAGGCGATCACGTCACCCGGACGGATCTCTTCTTTCGCCTCGCCTTCGCATTGATGCCAGCCCACGCCGGAGATGACGATCAGGGTCTGGCCGAGCGGATGCGTGTGCCAGTTGCTGCGCGCACCCGGCTCGAAGGTGACCAGGGCGCCGCCGGCTCGCGCCGGTGCTTCCATCTGGAACGGCGCGTCGATGCGCACGGTGCCGGTGAAGTATTCCGCCGGGCCGAAAGCCGAGGGGTGTGTGCCATTGCGTTGGATCGTGCTCATGATGGGGACTCCTGCATCTTCAAGGGCGCGCGATGATCATTCGGCATTGCCCGCGGCGGTGCGCGAGCGATTTCCTTGCGGCTTTACCGACCCCAGTCCAGCGGCAACGTGGTCGTGGCCGGCGCCACCCGCCGGTTGGTTTCGTCCCAGCCGGTCGGTGTCGGTCCGGACTCGACCGTCTCGAATGCGCGGTACGCCAGCAGCGGCAGGTTGAGCGACGAGGGCTGATCCTTGCCGAAGCCGATCCGATAGACGCCGCCGGGCAGGGTCGCCTGCTGCGGCGCGGTCAGCCGGCAAGGTTCGGAGACAAATGAAGGCTCGCCTTCCAGCGGGCAGACGCTGACCGGGCTTTGCGTGGTCAGCACGAGTCGCAGCCGGTGGTCGGGCGCCAGGCCCCATTGGCGCAACGCCAGGAACAGATCGAAGCGCTGCATGCGATCGGGTTGCAGATACTCGTCGCGCAACAGCAGCGGCCATGGCCAGGTCGTCGTGCCGGCGTCGTCGTGCCATGAGCGCTCGGGGTCGAGCCGGCTCTGGCTGCCGAGCAGCGCGCCGATGCTGATTCGCTGTGCATCGCCGTTCGGCGCGACATCGTAGAGATTGGCGATGAGTTCGAGGTTGGTGTTGCTGGAGGCGGCGTAGATCGTCGCGCTGATCGGGCCCGCGATCGTTGCTCCGTCAACGAAAGGCTCCGACGTGAACGCCACGTTGCCGTCGCGGGCGTCCGGGCTGCCCCAGCGCAGTTGCGCGCTGCCATCGCTTGCAGGGATGGCCTCGGCCAGCGTGCCACCCGGCCCGAACTGCAGGCGCGTCGACGTGCGCGCCACCGGATAGCCGGCGAGATTGATCCAGCGCCCGGTGCCCTTCTCGTACACGTGCATCGGGGTGGCGGTGCGCGCGATGCCGGTGTCGATTCCCTTCAGCCAGGTCTCGAACCATTGCAGGTAGACGCCGACGTCCAGGCCCTGCGCATGCGACCAGTCGCCGACGATGATCTGCCAGCGCGGGTCGGTCCGCGCAGTGTCCATGGGCGCGTCCACCGGGCGCCCGGCGGCGGCGTTCTGCAGCGCGATATAGGCGTGGATGCCGCCGATCTCGTTGATGTCGGACCAGCCCGTCCACAGCAGCACGGGGATGCCATTGGCGACGATGTCGGCCGCGCGCGAGAGCGGCAGGCGATCCTGCCAGTAGCCGTCGTAGGCCTCCGGGCCGCCGGCCATCACGCCCTCGAGGAAATCGGCGAAGTAGCCGGTGACCGAGGGCTGCTCGCCCATCATCGCGCCGGCGCGCGGTGCATAGGCGCTGAGCGCAGCGTTGGGCAGGCCATTGCTGGTCCAGACCTGCCGATGCTGCATGTCCAGGCCGATGCACGAGGAGACGACCACCTTCAACGGCGAACCCGGGCGCACCGCCGCCGCAGTGGCCAGTCCGGTCGCGGCCGGGTAGGAACAGCCGGCCATCGCCACGCGCCCATCCGCTCCTTCCAGGGCTGCGGCCCAATCCACCACCGCGGCACCATCGCGGCCATCCTGCGAGGTGAACTGCTGCATCTGTCCGCTCGATCCGCCGGCGCCGCGCGGGCGCACCACGGCGTAGATGTAGCCGCGCTCGACGAAGTAGGGAATGACGCCGACGGGCTGGCCCAGTCGCAGATAGGGCGAGAACTCGACGATGACGGGGAACGGTCCCGCCGCGCGTGCGCCGCTGCGGAAGTCGACCGGATAGGCCACCATTGCGGCCAGCCGCGTGCCGTCTTGCAGCGTGATGTTCGTGTCATTCGTCGCGCCGGCCGCGAAGCGGGCCGGTGGCGGCTGCCAGCGACCACCCGGGTATGCCGTGGTGGTGGCGGTGGGCAGGGTCTGGGCCTGGCTCAGTAACGGGACGGCCAGCAGGGCCAGCGCTGCGATCAGGATTTTCATGCGCCCTCCGGTAAAACCGACGCGATGCCGACATCCTGCGCCTGTCCCGTACGCTGGAGAAAGCGGGTCATGCTCAACGCACTGCTGAATAGAGTTCAGCAATGATCGCTTTGAATCGCCTGCGGCGTGCTTCTACTGGACGGTGATGCCACCATCCACGACCAGAGGGTGTCCGACCACGAACCTCGACGCATCACTGGACAACCACAGCACCGCCTGCGCGATCTCGTCGGCACGTCCCAGGCGCTTGATCGGCACCTGCTCGATCAGCGCGTTCAACACACTCGCCTCGCCGGTCATCATCGAGGACACCATCGGCGTATCGATCACGCCGGGACATACGGCATTGATGCGGATGCCCTTCGACGCGTATTCGAGCGCCGCGCTCTTGGTCATGCCAAGGACGCCATGCTTGGTCGAACAGTAGCTCGTGCGGCCGGCGACGCCATCGATGGCGCCGATCGAGGCGCAGTTGACGATGGCGCCGCCACTGCCCTGCTTGAGCATCTGTTGCACCTGGTACTTCATGCACAGCCAAACGCCCTTCAGGTTGATGCCATGCACGCGGTCGAAGTCCTCGGTGCTGGCTTTGGCGATGAAGGCGAAGGGCGGCTGCCAGCCGGCGTTGTTGTAGGCGGCGTCGATGCGGCCGAATGCCTTGACCGTGTTTTCCACCAAGGCTTTCACTGCTTCTTCGTCGGCCACGTCGCATTGCAGCGCCAGCGTATTGCCGCGCGCGGCCAGGCGGTCGGCCTGTTCCTTGACCTTCTCAAAGTGGTTCCCCGACAGCACGACGGACGCGCCTGCCTCCAGGAACAGCTCCGCCGATGCCAGGCCCATGCCGGAGCCTGCGCCGGTGATCAGAGCCACTTTGCCTGACAGATCGATCTTCACTTCCCGTCTCCTGCGATGTTTCAGTAGCCCACGGTGCTTCCGCCATCCACGACGAACTCCCCGCCCGTGCAGTAGGCCGAGTCGTCGCAGGCGAGAAACAGAACCATGTTGGTCAGGTCATCCACCGTCGCCATCCTCTGCAAGGGCGTCTGGCTGATGATCTGGGCCATCAGATCCTTGTATTCCTCAAGCTGGGTCATGTCCGTGGCCACGAGCCCGGGATGGACGGAGTTCACCCGGATGGATGGAGCGAACTCTTTCGCTGCAACCTGGGTCATGGCGCGCATGGCGTACTTGCTGCTCGAATAGGCGACATCGCCCGGATTGCCCCTCAGTCCGGCAATGGAGGAGATGTTGACGACCGAGGCATTGCCGCTCTTCTTCAGCAGTGGCAGTGCGTATGTCAGCCCGAGGAACACGGAGTACTGATTGATGGTGATGACTTTCCGGTAGGTGTCGAACGTCATCGTTCCGATGGGCTGGTTGATGGCGATCCCGGCATTGTTGACCAGGACATCAAGCCGTCCCTCCGCGTTCTCGATCGCCTTGATGACCTGCTTCCAGTCGTCTTCGCTGGACACATCCTGCTTGAGGAAGACGGCGTTCTTTCCCAACGCGGCCGCCAGTTTCCCGCCCTTTTCGGTCAGCACGTCGGAAAAGTAGACTTTCGCGCCTTCTTCCACGAAGCGATGGACATGGCTGGCGCCCATGCCTTTCGCCGCCCCCGTCACCAGGGCGATTCTGTTTTCAAGTTTCAGTTGCGTCATCGGCTTGCTCCGGGTCATGCGCGGCTGGTGCAATTCGGTTTGGGGGAAGCCCGGGCTCATGTGAACCGCGATGCCCACGCTGAACCGCTTCGGCGACCAAACGTGAGTCGATCATTCATGTGGCTCCCCTGTTTCAAAGAGTCCTCGCGCAGAACGCCGTCAGCTTTGTCATGGCGGCATCCACGTACTTCGGAACCCAGTAGGATTCGATGTGCGTCGCGCCGTCGATCCTGAACAGTTCTTTGTCCTTGGCGCCCGTGGCCTTGGCAAAGGCTTCCTCGGTCATGTACAGCCTGTCGGCCTTGCTGCCGGCGATCATCAGCAGCGGCTGCTCGATCAGCTCGATCTCGTCGGTGGCGTCCCAACGCGTCAAATCCAGCAGGCTGCTCGTAGTGTACTTGAAGGTCGAACCGGGGTGCGCATGCGTGCGCCAGTAGTATTCGTAGCCCTGCCGGTACATCTCGAAAGGCAGTGCGGCGATCTGTTCGTCGGTCATGTCGGCGTCGCCGGAATGGAGGATCTTCCCACCCGCCTTTTCCCCGGCACGCGCGTCCGAGGCTTCCTTCAAGTGCTGCTGGATCGTGTTCAACTGCGAATCCTCGAAGCCGTTGCGACGAAGCTGCCTTGGGCCTGAATCAGCAACGGGCCCGGGGCGTTACTGACGCTGCCGGGACTGGTTGCACAGCCGGTCATCAAGGTCGTCATGACAATGGCGGAGGTCAACAGGAGTCGAGTGGCCTGCCGCCGCGCGTGGTTCCCGGGACGTGACTTCATCGCTGCGGTGCAGCGCCGCTGCCCCAGTCCAGCGGCAGGGCGAACGGCTCGGCCTGCGGCCCGCCGACGCTCCGCTGGCCTTCGTTCCAGGCGTGGGAAAGGATCGCGGCAGGCACGGCCAGGAAGTGCCGGTAGGGCAGCATCGGCAGGTTCAGCGTGGACGGCATCGCCCCGCCCAATGCGATGGCATAGACCCCGCCAGGCACGGTCTGCTCCTGCGGCTGGGTCAACCGACAGGGGTCGGAATCGTTGACCGGCGGCAGGCCCATGGCGGGACAGCGATCAGCCGGCGTCTGGGTGGTGAGTTCCAGTCGGAGACGGTGGCCGGGGCGAACGCCCCACTGCCGCGGCGCCAGCGCCAGGTCGAAACGGTAGTCCCGGTTGGGCGTCAGATATTCGTCGCGCGCCAGCAATGGCCACGGCCAGGTGAGGGTGCCGTCGGCGTCGCGCCAGGACTTCGCCTCGTCCAGCCGGTGCTGGCTGCCCAGCAGCGCGCCGCGGCTGATCAGAACGGCGCTTCCGTCCGGAGCCACGTCGTAGAGCCGGCCGATGAACACCAAGTTGGTGTTGCTGGAGGAGGCATTCAGCGTGACGCTCATGGGGCCGGCGATCGTCGCGCCCTGCTCCAGCGGCGCGCTGGTATAGGTCAGCTTGGCGCCGGGCGTATCGGGCTCGCCGTAGCGCAGCTCGTCGCGGCCTGCGGACGCGTCGCCGGAAGGCGGCCGCAGCTGGCCTTCACTCCCCAGGGCCCAGCGCGTGCTCTGCGCGACGGGCGGGTAGCCGGCCAGGTTGATCCAGCGCTCGCTGCCCGGCTCGAACACATGCATCGGCGTGGCGGTGTCCTGGATGCCGGTGTCCTCGCCCTTGATCCAGGTGTCCAGCCACTGCAGGAACACCCCCATGTCCAGGCCTTGCCCGTGTTCCCAGCCACCCATGATCAACTGATAGCGCGGGGTGACGGCCTGGCCGGGCTCCATCGGCATCTCCAGCGGTCGCTGTGCATGGGCGTTCTGCAAGGCCACGTAGGCGCGCACCGTGCCGGTTTCCAGCACGTCGCCCCAGCCGGCCCACAGCAGCATCGGCACGCCGTTGTCCACGATTCGGCGGGCCAGCGTTGCGCGCCCGCGCTCGCGCCAGTAGTCGGCGTCGTAGGCCATGTCGCCACCACTGAGCACCGACTCTGCGAAGCGCGTGAAGAAACGCTGGCCGGCGGCCGAGCTGCCGGTCAGCTGCGGCCCGAGTTCGGCGAACTGCCAGAAGCTCATGGTCGGCAGGCCGGCGTTCAACCACGACTGCCGGTTCATGTTCTCCATGCCCGAGCACGCCGCCACCGCCGCCTTCAGCGGCGAGCCGGGACCCACGGCGGCAACATCGGTCATGGCGATGGCGCCGGGCCAGGAACAGCCGATCAGGCCCACCCTGCCGTCGGAGCCCTCCAGCCGATGGGCGACCCATTCGATGATGGCCTTGCCATCGAGTCCCTCACGCGGCGAAAGAAACTGCACCTCGCCGCCCGACTTGCCCAGCCCGCGTGCGCGGACCTGCACGGAGATGTAGCCATGTTCGGCGAAGAAGGGATTGACCTTGACCGGCACGGCGAACTGCACATACGGCATGTGCTCGATCACCACTGGGAACGGCCCGCGGGCGCGACGCCCGCTGGCGAGGTCGGTGGGATAGGCGATACTGGCGTTCAAGACCACGCCGTCGTCCATGGTGACCGGCACGTTCTCGACCACCTCGACGCCGAAGCGCGCAGGTCCGGGCGACCACTTGCCGCCCGGATACAGGGTGCTGGTGCCCGCAACGGTTCCGGCTTCTGCATGAGATCGATTCATCTCCCGGGCCTCCGACCGAAGGGGTGCCGCAGACAGTGAACACACGGATGCCAGCGCTACCAGGACGTTCGTCGTGATCGCGCTTCGACGTGCAAACGTTGCGCTCATGGTGCTTCCTCCCAGGTCTCTACCGGCGATCAGCTCACGCGCAGCAGGGTCTTGATGGCACGGCGTTCGTCGTAAGCGGAGAACGCCTCGCCGATCTGCTTGCGCGTCCACCGACTTGGTGTCGGCGAGGTTAGCGCCAGCGCTGCGAACAGGGTGTTCATGTTTGCGGTCTTCATTCGTTTTCCTGCGCCTTGCTGGCGGGGCGATTGCCGACGACGGGAAGCGCCGCAAGCGCGGTGCGGAACTCGGCCAGCTCGCCTGCCGTGAAGCGGACGTCCAGCGCGCCCATGTTCTCGCGCAGGTGCGGCCATTTCGTGGTCCCGGGAATCGGCACGATGAAGTCGCGCTGGGCCAGCAGCCACGCCAGCGCAATCTGCACCGGCGTCGCGTCCTTGCGCTGCGCCCAGTCGCGGGCCAGCGCGACGATCTTCATGTTCGTCTCCAGCGCCTCGGGCGCAAGGAACGGCACACTGGCGCGGCGATCCTGGGCGGCGAAGCGGCTGTAACCGTTGAAGCCGTCCGCCAGCAGCCCGCGCATCGTCGGCCCCCAGGGCACGAAACCGATGCCGAGTTCAGCGCAGGTGTCGAGCATGGCGACTTCAGGCAGGCGTTCGAGCAGCGAGTACTCGCTCTGCACGGCCGCGACCGGCGTCACCGCATGCGCACCGCGCAGGGTTTCGGGGTTCACTTCGGACACGCCGAAGGTGCGGACCTTGCCATCGGAAATCAGATCGCCCACCGCACCGGCGATGTCGGCGATCGGCACGTTCGGGTCCATCCGGTGCAGGTACAGCAGGTCGATCCGGTCGGTGCGCAGCCGCGTCAGCATGCCTTCGACGCGCGCCTTGATGTGGGCGGGCTGGCTGTTGCGGCCGGTGACGGACGAACCGTTGTAGTTGAAGCCGAACTTCGTCGCCAGGACCACCTCGTTGCGGATCGGCGTCAGCGCCTCGCCGACGATCTCTTCGCTGATGAAGGGACCGTAGACCTCGGCCGTATCGAAGAAGGTGACGCCCATCGCGTGCGCGTCGCGGATCAGGCGAACCATCGCGGCGCGTTCGGGCGCAGGATTGTAGAAACCCGGCGCCATCGCCATGCAGCCCAGTCCGATCGGCGAGACCTCGAGCGGGCCGAGCCGGCGCTGCGGCAGCCGTCCGCGGCCGGCGGCACTGGCCGGCGTGGCGGACTGTGACTGTGCGATGCCCGGCATGCCGGTCATCAGCGGCACGGCGGCCATCGCGCCGAGCGTTCCGGCCAGAAACCTGCGGCGATCGGGTGCTACGTGGTCCTGCGGCTCGCCATGCATGACAGTGGCTTTCATGTGAATTCTCCTGCGTCGAATGGCTGGAATCTCATGCCGCGGGTATCGGGTAATCGAGAAACTGCGGTTGCGGCTGATCCGGATCGGGGCCTCCGCGTATCCCGGTGTCGAGCGCATCGATCCGCGCGAGCTCGTCGGCGCCGAGCTCGAAGTCGAAGATGTCGAAGTTTTCGGCGATGCGCGCCGGTTTGGTGGACTTCGGAATCACCTGGCGCCCCTGCTGGACGTGCCAGCGCAACATCACCTGGGCGGGTGTCTTGCCGTGCGCAGCAGCGAGCTCGCGCAGCGTCGGGTCGGTCAGGGTGCTCTTGCCCGGGCCCTTGTAGCCGCCGTAGAAGGTGATGCCGCCAAGCGGCGACCACGCCTGCGTGAGGATGCCGGCGACGGTGTTGGCCGCCATGCTGGTGCGCTGGGTGAAGTAGGGATGGAGTTCGATCTGGTTCACGGCCGGGACGACTTCGACCTCGGGCAGAAAGCGAGCGAGGATCGCCGGCGTGAAATTGCTGACACCGATCGCACGGACGCGACCCTCGGCGAGCAGTTTCTCCAGCGCCTGGTAGGCCGCGATGGTGAGCGCGAAGTCCTCGACCCTCGGCTGGTGCAGGAGCAGCAGGTCGATGACATCGACGCCGAGCTTGCCGGCCGACTTGTCGAAGGCGCGCAGCGCCGCGTCGTAGCCGTAGTCGGTGACCCACACCTTCGTCTCGATGAAGACATCGTCACGGGCCAGCCCGGAGCGGCGCAGGGCCTCACCGACCCCGCGCTCGTTGCCGTAGGCGGCAGCGGTATCAATGTGCCGATAGCCGATCCCGAGGGCCGCGAGCACGGCGGCAGTCGTCTCGTCCGGCGGCGTCTGGAAGACGCCGAATCCAATGACGGGAATATCCAGGCTGTTGTTGAGGGTGAAGCTGGGAATCGTCGTGCGGGTCATGGTCTTTGCTCTCGGGTGGTTGCTTTGTGATCGTTTCGATGGTGGCGGTCTCGCGGGTCGATGTCGTCACGGCCTGGATGTTTGCGCCAGATGCTGATCCAGCGCTTCGCGGGCGCGCTTGGCCGCACCGCTGTCGCCGCTTTCGGCCAGCAACTCGATGAGCTGGCGCAATTGCGCAGCCGTCAGGCCCACTCGCAGGCTGGCCGCGATGTGCGAACGCAACTGCGGCTCCACACCCGGCGTGGCAGCCAGCGCGCCCACGGTCGCGAGCTCGCGGCTCTGCCAGTCCAGGTTGTCGCGCTCGAAGATGTCGCCGAACAAGTGCGCCTGCAGGTACTGGTTGATGATCGGCGCGAAGTCGAACAGCGGACCCTGGACTGGCGCGCCGGAGATCTTCGTCTGGTTGGCCGTGCCGGCAGCGATCAGCGCGTCGCCGGTCGGAATCGCCCGGCTGGGCTCGCGCCCCGGTGCATCCTGGATGCCGCGTGCCCTGCGTGCCTCGACCACTTTCATCAGTTCGCCGAGCGCGTTGAGGCTGCGCGGAAAGCCGGTGTAGGCGTAGAGCTGCACCAGGATCTCCCTGGCTTCGCTGACGGTGAGGCCGACATCGAGCCCGCGGTTCAAGGCGGCGTTGAGCCGCGGCATGTCGCTCACGGCCATGGCGGCCGCGATCAGGGGGATGGCCTGCTGTCGGGCCGACAGCGTGTCCGATGCGGGAGCAGTGGACGTCATGGCGGGTTCCCCGGACGGTTGCGCGGCAAAGGCCAGTGCGCTCGTCAGCAACAGGGCCATCGCCCCCACAGCAGCGAACGCGATCAGGCTGAAGCTAACGGGCGTTGTATTGCTCATCACTGACCTTCTCCATCCAGGTCACGTTCCTGCCATCCACCGTGCCGGTGACGGCGAGGTGCGTCATGGCGGTCGTCGGTGCCGCACCGTGCCAGTGCTTGATGCCGGGCGGGCAGACGATCACGTCACCGGAACGGATTTCCTGCACGGGCTTGCCCCATTCCTGCGTGAGGCCCACGCCGGACACCACGACCAGCCGCTGTCCGGCCGGGTGCGTGTGCCAGGCCGAGCGCGCGCCCGGCTCGAAGGTGACGTAGGCGGCAGAGGCATTGATGGTGTCGCTGGCGGAGAACAGCGGATCGACGCGCACGCGCCCGGTGAAGTACTCCGCAGGTCCGGTGGTCGCGGCCTGCGTGCCTGCGCGAGTGATCTGTTGTGCGGCGGCCGATCCTTCGGCACCGCCCGCCGAGCTGGCCGCTGCAGCGCACATCGCGACTCCCAATAGTGTCTTGTTCATGGTGATGTTCCTCGTCTTGTTCACTTGCTCAGTCTTCTTCCGTGAGCCCGAGGCGGCGACGCAGCTCCGTCGCATTGGTGTGCAGACGGAAGCCCGGGCCGCCGCGCTGGAACCGCCTGGCTTCCGCCAGGGGGCCCACGATCACCGGCTCGCTGCCGACATCGCGCACCAGCTGCGCGGCCACGCGCAGGGCGTCCTCGTCGTCACTGGCCAGCGGCACGGCGAGCTTGTCGGTGCTGCGCCCGGCCGACGCCTCGATCTGGGTGGCGTCGACCGAGCTGAACACCCGCACCAGCCGCGTACCCGGCAACAGCCGTGCGGACATCACTCCGACACCGGTCGATTCCGCTTCCCGCCCCAGCGCGCTGCCCGCCGACGGATTGCAGGCATCGAGCACGATCTTGCCGCGGATCTCGTCCGCAAGATCCCGCCCCAGTTCCGGCAGTGCGTCGTAGGGCGTGGCGAACAGCAGCACCGAACCGAAGCCGGCGGCTTGTTGCGGCGTCCCGGCCGTTGCCCGCGCGCCGAGCCCGGCGATGTCCGCGCGCACGCGATCCAGGTTGCGCGATGCGAACATGACCTCGTGGCCGGCGCGCACCCAGAGCCGGCCGACGGTGCCACCCAGCCAGCCGGCGCCGCTCACGCCGAAGCGCAGGGGTTGCGGGGCTGCAAGGCCAGCGCGGGGCGCCAGTGCCGACATGACGGCGAAAGCGGCCATGCTCTTCAACGCGGTACGACGGTTCATGGTGGCGGATCTCCAGAGCCTGGACGGGCCTGATAGCCCGGGGGTCGAATGCGTCGCGTTCCTGTCATCCCTGCGGGGGCCAAGGGCGGCCGGATCACGGCGCTCGTTAAATCTACTCGCGCCATCCGGTGACAACTAGACCGGAAAATCCGCAGAGTCTCATGAGCAGAACTCATCAATTCAGCGACAGGTCGCCAGCGCACCGGGCGCGCTTCGGAGCGCGCGGTCGACGCTAACGGACAGTCGGCGGTGGCCGAGGTTGCGCGCCTGATTTACATTCGGCCGATGGACAAGCGGACCTGACGACGATGGCGGCCGAGCACCACGGGCTGGACCTGCTGCCCTTGATCACCCTGCTGGCCGCGGGCGTGATCGGCGCGCCGTTGTTCAAGCGGCTGGGCCTGGGGTCGGTGCTGGGCTACCTGGCGGGCGGCATCGCGATCGGCCCGTTCGGCCTGCAGGTCTTCACCCACCCGGCCGAAATCCTGCAAGTGGCCGAGCTGGGCGTGGTGCTGTTCCTGTTCATCGTCGGCCTGGAGATGCACCCGTCGCGGCTGTGGAGCATGCGCCATCAGATCTTCGGCCTCGGTCTGGTGCAGGTGCTCGTGTGCGCGCTGCTGCTCACCGCGGTCGGCGTTTTCACGGGCTTTCCGGTGGTGCCTTCGTTCGTCTCCGGTGCCGGCTTCGTGCTCACCTCCACCGCCATCGTGATGCAGTTGCTCGAGGAGCGCAGACAGCTGGGCTCGCCGGCGGGGCAACGCGCCGTTTCGATCCTGCTGCTCGAAGACTTGATCATCGTTCCGCTGCTGGCGCTGGTCGCGTTCCTGGCGCCGGTCGCCGTTGGCCGGCCCGGCACGCACGCCGGCATCGACCTGGCGACGATCGGCATCGGCCTCGGATCGATTGCCGCACTGATCCTGGCCGGACGCTACCTGCTGAACCCGCTGTTCGGACTGCTGGCCAACGCGCGCGCGCGCGAGGTACTCACCGCGGCGGCCTTGCTCGTCGTGCTGGGCGCGGCGTACGCGATCGAAAGCGGCGGCCTGTCGATGGCGATGGGCGCGTTCCTGGCCGGCGTGATGCTGTCGGAGTCCAGCTACCGCCACCAGCTGGAAGCCGACATTGAACCGTTCCGCGGCGTCCTGCTCGGCCTGTTCTTTCTCGCCGTCGGCATGTCGCTGGACCTGGCGGTGGTCGCCGCCCACTGGGGCACGATCGTGTTCTACGTCATCGCCTACATGATCGTGAAGGCAGTCGGCATCTACGCCGTCGCCCGGCTGTTTCGCGCGGCCCACGGCGAGGCGCTCGATCGTGCGGTGGTGATGGCGCAAGGCGGCGAGTTCGCCTTCGTGCTGTACGCGGCGGCAACCAGCGCCGGCATCATCAACACCGAGCAGAACGCGATGCTGACGGCGACCATCATCCTCTCAATGGCGCTGACGCCGTTGGCGATCGCGTGCCTGAAGCGCGTTCGCGGCAGTCCGAGCGCAGGCGCCGAAACGCGTGAGTCGCCCGATGGCTTGACGGGTGCTGCGCTGGTCATCGGCTTCGGCCGGGTCGGCCAGATCGTCTCGCAGTTCCTGCTGGCACGCGGCCACGACGTCTCCATCATCGATACCGACGTCGAGATGATCGACATCGCCCGGGAACACGACTTCAAGGTCTACTACGGCGACGGCACGCGGCTGGACGTGCTGCGCGCCGCCGGTGCGGCGTCCGCCCGTGTCGTGATCGTGTGCGTCGACGGGACCGAGGCCGGCACGAAGATCGTCGAACTGTTGAAGGCCGAATTTGTCCACGCGCCCGTGCTGGCCCGCGCCCGTGATCGCGTGCACAGCCTGGCATTGATCCGCGCCGGCGCGGATCTGCAGGTGCGCGAGACCTTCGAGTCGGCCGTGTCGCTGGGCATGCAGGCGCTGCACACGCTGGGCGCTTCCGACAGCGAGGTCGCCGGCATCGCCGAGCGCATCCGCAAACGCGACCAGCAGCGCCTGGAGCTGGAGATCGTCGGTGGCATTGCTGCCGGCCGCGCGCTCTTCAGCGGCCGCGACTCGGGCAGCGATCGTGTTGCGCCGCCTCGCGAGTGAGGCTCAAGCACGTCGGCAATCATTGTGGTTCTCGGGCGGGCACGGCCCGCGAGGGGCCGCGCCCGTACCTGTCCGCAATACGCTCGACAAGATAGTAGGTCACGGGAATCAGGAAGATCGCGAGCAACGTCGCCGCCAGCATGCCGCCGATGACGGTGGTGCCCATGACCTGGCGCGCCACGGCCCCGGAACCCGACGCCATCCAGAGGGGCACGCAACCCAGGATGAACGCAAAGGAGGTCATGATGATTGGCCGCAGCCGCAGCCGCGCGCCCTCGAGCGCGGCCTCGACCAACGGGGCGCCCCGCTCGCGGGCGAGCTTGGCGAACTCGACGATCAGGATCGCGTTCTTGGCGGAGAGTCCGATGAGCATTACGAGGCCAATCTGCGCGTAGACGTTGTTCTCCATCCCGCGCGCCCACAGGGCCGCGAAGGCGCCGAAGACGGCGATCGGCGTCCCGAGCAGGACGCTGAATGGCAGCGTCCAGCTCTCGTAGAGCGCGGCCAGGATGAGAAACACGACAAAGAGCGAGATCGCGAAGATCACGGCGGGCGATACGCCCTCCTGCGCCCGCTTCTCATGGAAGGACATGCCGGCATAGTCGTACCCCATCTCGCCCGGCATGGTTTCGGCGAAGGTGAGCTCGAGCGCCCGCATCGCGTCGCGTGAACTGTATCCGGGAGCTGCCGTGACGTTGACCTGTGCGGCGCGGTAGAGATTGAAGCGCGTGGTGAACTCCGGTCCGCTGCTCGACCGGACGGTCGTCAGCGTGTTGAGCGGGACCGTTGCGCCCTCGGCGTTGCGGACGTGAAACAGGCCGACGTTCTCCGCCTTCGTGCGGAAGTCGCCCTCGGCCTGTACGAACACCTGCCATTGCCGCCCGAATCGATTGAAGTAGTTGACGAAGTAGCCGCCCATGAAGGTCTGGAGTGTCTGGCTGATCTCCGTGAGATCGACGCCCTGGGCGAGAACCCGATCGCGATCGACATCGATCAGGACCTGAGGGACCGAAGGCAGAAAAGTGCTGCTTACGGTGGCGATCTCGGGGCGCAGGCGGATCGCCGCGAGGAAGCGATCGAGATTCTCGGCGAGAAAGGCGACGTCACGCCCGGCGCGGTCTTCGAGCATGAACGTGACGCCGCCGGAGGTGCCGATGCCGGGAATGGCGGGTGGCGGGAAGGAAAACGCGTTTCCTTCCGGGATGGCGGCGAGCTTCGTGTTGATGGCTTCCTTGATCGCGGTGTACTGCTCCTCGGGTGTCGTGCGCTCTTCCCATGGCTTCAGTGTGATGAAGAAAAATGCGTTGAAAGTCGTATTGACGGTGCTGAGCAGGTTGTAGCCGATGACGGACGTCACGTGCGCCACGCCGGGCGTGGCCAGGAGCGCCTCCTCGACCTTGCGCGCGGCGTCGCCGGTGCGTTCCATCGAAGCTGCATATGGCAGTTGCAGCGAGCCATACAGATAGCCCTGGTCCTCCTCGGGAAGAAACCCGGGGGACAGTCGCGAGCCGATCAGCCCGGCAACGACGGCAAAGACGCCGAGCAGCGCCATGCTCACGACGCCCTTGCGAATCGCCAGTCCCGAGACACTCACGTATCGCTCCGTGGTCCGCCCAAAAACGCGGTTGAACCTTTCAAAGAAGCGGCCGAGCAGGCCCGGCGCCGCAGAGCGTGGCTTCAGCAACAGTGCGCACAGGGCCGGACTCAGGGTGAGCGCAGTGAAGGCCGAGAGGATGACCGACACCGCAACCGTCAGGGCGAACTGCTGGTACAGGGCGCCGGTGATGCCTGGAATGAAGGCGGTCGGCAGGAACACCGCGCTGAGCACGAGCGCAATGCCGATCACGGGACCGGAGACCTCCTCCATCGCCTTGAGCGTCGCTTCGCGCGGAGCAAGCCCCCGCTCGATGTGATGCTCGACCGCCTCGACGACGACGATGGCGTCATCGACGACGAGACCGATCGCCAGCACCAGGCCGAACAGCGCGAGCGTGTTGATGCCGAACCCGAAGAGCGGAAACAGGATGAAGACGCCGATCAGCGAGACCGGCACTGCACACAGGGGCACCAGCGTCGCGCGCCAGCCTTGCAGGAACAGGAAGACCACGAGCAGCACGAGCACGGTGGCTTCGACCAGCGTCATCAGGATCTCGTCGATCCCCGCGCTCACCGCGCGCGTGGTGTCGAGGGCGATCGTGTAGCTCATGTCGGCCGGAAACTGCCGGGACACGCGCGCCATCAGCGCCCTGGCGCCTTCGGCGGCCTCGAGGGCATTGGTGCCGGGCAGCTGGTAGAGCGAGAGCACCGCGGAGGCCTTGCCATCGAGCCGCCCGCTCTGGTTGTAGGTCTGCGCGCCGAGTTCGATGCGGGCGACGTCCTTCACGCGCAACAGCGTGCCGTCGGGATTGGCCCGCACGACGATCTGCTCGAACTCCTCGACGCTCGCGAGCCGACCGGGCGCCCGCACCGTGTAGGTGAACTCCTGTCCTGGAGGGATCGGTTCGCCTCCGATCTGCCCGGCAGGGTTGACGGTGTTCTGCGCGCGTAGCGCACTCGTGATGTCAGTGACGGTGACGCCGAGCTTGGCGAGCTGGTCGGGCCGGACCCAGAGGCGCATGGCGTACTGGCCGGCGCCGAACACGTTCACATTCGAGATGCCGGGAACGCGGGTCAGCTGATCGATGAGGTTGATGTTGGCGTAATTGGCCAGAAAGACGTTGTCGTGAGTCCCCTCCGGCGAATGCAATGCAATCAGCATGAGCGGCGCCGAGGTCGACTTGATCACCGAGACGCCGGCGTTGACGACGTCTTGCGGCAACTGCGACGCCGCCTGGTTGACCCGCATCTGCGTGAGTATGTGGTCGGTGTTGGGATCCGTGCCAACCTCGAAGTTCACGGTCATGCGAATGGAGCCGTTCGCGTTGATCGACTGGATGAAGTTGCTGCGATCCACGCCGGTCATCTGTTGTTCGATCGGCGTTGCGACGGACTGCTCGATCGTCTGCGCATCGGCGCCCGTGTAGTTGGCGCGAACCTGGATTTCCGGGGGAACGATGCGCGGATACTGCGAGATCGGGAGCCCGATCAGGATCACCGTGCCGACGAAAGTGATCAGGATCGCGATGACGATCGCGACGATCGGGCGGTCGATGAAGAAGCGTGACATGGCGTGTCAGTCGCCCGGCGCCTGCGGCACCCAGGGCCTGGGATTCACCACAACACCTGCGGTCGCCTTCTGCGTGCCCTCCACGACGATGCGTTCGCCGGCGTTCAGCCCCTGCTCGACGACCCACATCCGATCGACGCGACGGCCCATCCGGACAGGGCGGATCTCTGCCCTGTTGTCCGCGCCGATGACGATGATCTGGTAGCTGCCTTGAAGCTCGGTGACGGCCCGCTGCGGAACGAGAAGCGCATCCCGCCGCACCTCGGAGCGCATCCTCACCCGCACGAACTGCCCGCTGCGCAGGACGTTGCCGGGGTTCGGGAAGATCGCGGCAATGCGCTGCGTGCCGGTTCGGGCATCGACCACGGTATCGACCGCGAACAGGCGGCCCTTGTGAGCAAACACGGACCCGTCCGCCAGGATGAGTTCGTACTCCAGTTGCTGCTCATGCGCCCGACGGGCTTCGGGGTCGTTCGCCCAGCGCCGCGTGTAGGCGACGTAGCGCTGGTCGCTCACCGTGAAGTATGCCTTGATGGGGTCCACCGTGGACACCACCATGAGCGGGCCCGAGTTGGGACCGACCAGATCACCCACCTGCGCTCGCGCAAGCCCCGCGATACCGTCGATGGGCGAGCGGACCGAGGCGTATTGCAGGTTCAGCGTCGCCTGATCGACGGTCGCGCGCTGTGCTTTCACGCGGGCACGCGCCGCTTCGGCCTGTTGCACGGCGTTGTCGCGTTCCTGCTTGCTGATCGCGGATTGGCCCACCAGACTGGTGTAGCGTTGCGCCAGCAGATCGGCCTGCTGAGCGTTGGCCTGCGCTTGTGCCAGCAGCGCCTGGGCCTCAGCGAGCCCGGCCTCCGAGGGGCGAGGATCGATCTGGAACAGGAGATCGCCGGCCTTGACCTCGCTGCCCTCTTGGTAGTTCTGCGCCACGAGGTGGCCCTGAACACGCGCCTGGATGCTCGCCTCGACGGAGCCTTCGAGCGTGCCGACAAAGTCATCATAGATCGGTACGTCTTGTTGCAGCACCTCGGTAACCAGTACCTCCGGCGGCGGCGTGGACCGTGGCGACTGCGGTCCGCAGGCGGACAGCGCCAGCGCAAACGCGACAATCCACACCTGTTTACGCGCAGCCTGCGCGGTTCCTGGTTTGTTGAGTGACCGTGATGATCTGCACATGGTGAATCCTCTCACTGGAAAGCCGGTTCTATTTGGCGGCCACGCTCGCGACACGACTGACTCCGAGGCTCGAGCGCACGTGGAGCCGCGGGTCGAGCGCAAGCTTGACGATCAGGTCCGAAAGGCTGTTCAGCGACACTTCCCGGCCCTTGAACGGCTCACCCTTCTGCGTGAGCACGTAGTCGACGGCGGCATCCCGCGTGAACCAGCCCGGCCGGAGAATCGTGTAGTCGAGGTCCGAGCCTTCGATGACCGCCGCGGAATCCCGATACGGATCGAGCACGCGCTCATAGCGCTCGCCGGGCACCTCCCCGTAGATGCCCATGGAGCTCACGAAGATCAACCGCTTGACGCCGGTGGCCTGCATCGCCTGGACGATGCTTTCCGCCTGCTTCGCCATCGGACCGGCGAGGTTTGCGTACACGACGTCCTGCCAGCGCATCGCGGCCATCAGCGTCGGCCGGTCGAGGACATCGCCCTCGACGATGTCGACGCGCGCGGAATCGGGGTTGGACAGGCGCGCTGCGTGGCGCAGATAGAGGGTGAGCCTCGCGTCCGACTGGGCGAGGAGCCACCGCGTCGTGTTGCGCGCGAGCTGGCCGTTGGCACCGAGGATGAGAATGTTGGTCATGTCCTGACTCCTGCGGCGTAGTCTGGTCCGCAGGCATTGATCTGATAAGTCGGAGGATCGAGAATAGACTTGTGAGAGAGGCTCATTAAAATGCCCAACCGTGGCCGCAGCTCGGCCCGCGAGAACTACAACGAACTGCAGGCCTTCCTGGCGGTGGCCCGCGAGCGCAGCTTCACGCGCGCCGCGGCGCAGCTCGGCGTGTCACCCTCCGCGCTCAGCCATACCCTTCGCGGCCTGGAGGAACGGCTGAAGGTCCGCCTGCTCACGCGCACGACGCGCAGCGTGTCACCGACCGAGGCCGGCGAACGACTCGCACGAGAGTTGGAACCGCGCTTTCAGGACATAGACCGGGCGATCTCCGATCTGGGCGGGATACGCGAAAAGCCGGGCGGCACCATCCGGATTACCACGAGCGAGCACGCGGCCTCGAAAATTCTGTGGCCCGTGCTGGAGAAGTTCCTGCCGAAGTATCCGGACATTCGCGTCGAGGTGATCTCCGACGCCCGCCTGACAGACATCGTCGCCGAGCGCTTCGACGCCGGCATCCGCCTGGGCGAGTCGGTCGCCAAGGGTATGGTGGCGGCGCCGGTCGGGCCGCCGCTGCGCATGCTCGTGGTCGGCACGCCGAAGTACCTGGCGTCCCGGCCGCCAATCAACTCACCGCGGGACCTCGTCCATCACGACTGCATCAACATCCGTTTCCTGACGCACGGCGGTCTCTACACGTGGGAATTCCAGAAGGGCGGACGCGCGCTGAACGTGCGCGTCGAGGGGCGCCTCACCTTCAACAGCATGACGCAGGTCATCAAGGCGGCACGCGCCGGCTTCGGGCTCGCGTTCGCACATGAGGACCTGGTCGAAGCAGACATCGCGGCTCGCCGCCTGAAGGCGGTGCTGACAGACTGGACGCCGCCGTTTCCGGGCTATCACTTGTACTACCCGAGCCGGCGGCAGCACTCACCCGCGTTTGCGCTGTTGATCCAGGCGATGCGGGCGTTTGGTTCAGGTCGCGACCCGTGAACGTCGTCACGGCGCGTCCTGCCGCAAGGCGCGTCATAAGCGATGAATCGCCTGTCTATCCGCCATTTGGCGAATTGCTTCCTCTGGGAGACGATTTGAAACCAAACAGACCCCGAGAAACGTCAATCATCTGATCTCATTGACGAGAGAAATCCCCCGACAAATCCCCTCACTCCCACTCGATCAACGCGACAACCCGCGCCCCTAGTTCGTCGGGCAAGCACCTCACCGCACTGTGCCAATCTTTGGAGTTTGGCGCACGACCGCAACGAATAACGTACTTCTTCGCGCCGTCCGACACGGTCCCCGCACGCGCGTACTTTGGCATGTCGGACAGCGGAAATACCCACGCCATCGCAATGGCGGATGAATCTTCCGTCAGCAGGCCGAAAATCGCACACGCAGGACGATCCCAATAAGTCGCTTTGCGAATCTCGAAATGAACCGTGTCCGACCGTTCAGAAGTGCCGGCTTTGTTGATCGTTACGGTTCTGCACTTCACTTGCGCCGGCAGCGCACGGCCTGATCGCTTGTCGTAGATCAGGAGATCGATACCGTCATCGTCCGCAACGTGCTGGAACGCCGATAGGCGTCCGTTCGTCGCAATCATCAACATGTTGGCGACGTGATTCTCTGCAATGGCGCCGATCTGAGTGCTGGAAAGTTTGTCCATCAATCGTCTCCCGCCATGCAGCCCTTCGAACTCGCCGATCCAGGCTAACAGGCCGCTACGTCAGCGCCTGTGACGCGATTACCTTCATTGACGAGGGCAGAAGTACCGGCGTGTGCGCCTTGCCCGCCACCCACGCGTCGATCATCTCCGCCCACTCCTGCAGCATGTGCCGCCGCTGCTCGGCGTACTGGGCGCGGTTGTATGTGCCACGCGATGACTCGTTGCGCTCGTGCGCGAGCGCCTTCTCGATCCAGTCGCGGTTGAAACCCATCTCGTTGAGGATCGTAGAGCCGGTGCGGCGCAGGTCGTGAACCGTGAACATCTCCAGCGGCGGGCCTTTGGCCTTGGCCTTCTCGGCGATCTGCGACGTGACCCGGTTGAGCCTGCTCGCTGCGATGTGAACGTCGGCGTCATAGCGTGATGGGAAAACGTATGGCGAGCTGCCCGCCATCAGCTTCAGCGCGGTGAAAATCTCCAGCGCCTGCCGCGAGAGATAGACACTGTGCGGCCGACGCGCCTTCATGCGTTCCTTCGGAATCGTCCAGACGCCCTTGTCGAAGTCGACCTCGCTCCACATGGCCTTTGCCAGTTCGCTCTTGCGCACGAGCGTCAGCAGGATCATCCGCAGCGCCAGGCGGTGGATGTGGGCAAACGACACCTTGTCGATCAGCGTGAACGCGATCCGGATTTCCTCGGGGCTAAGCGCGCGCTCGCGCGGCTTGAAGGTTGCAATGGAAGTTGGCGCCACCTCGTTGGCCGGATTCGGCACCTTGTGACCGTGCAGGTTCGCGAAGTTGTAGATGCCCTTCACGATGTCCCGGACGTGAATGGCCGTCGCGGGCGAACCCCGGTTCTTGATCTTCAAGCACAGGATGCGCACGTCGTCGGACGACACCTCCGGCAGCAGGCGGTTCGAGAGTTCGGGTTCGACCTCGCGCCGATAGATGCCCTTGCGCATGGTGCGAGTGCTCTCCGCCATCGGGCCCTCGTCCAGCCACTTGGTGGCGAACTGGCCCAGGGTCTGAGCGGCTGCCAACTGGCGCTTCTCGCGCTGCTTCACCCTCGCCGGAGAATGCCCTTGGGCGAGCGTGTTCCGGGCGGCGATGCACTTCTCGCGCGCGGCGGACAGGGATAGGCCCGCCGGGCCATAGCGACCCAGCGTGAGGGTCTCGCGCCGGTTGCTGATCCGATAGTCGAACCGGAACGTGATCGTCCCTGCCGGGGAGACGGTCACGTACATCCCATCCCGGTCCGTCACTTTGTACGGCTTTTCCCGGGGTTTCAGCCTCTTCAGGGCGATGTCGGTAAGCATGGCGGGCCCCTGTTCTGACACAGGCCTGTTTTACCGTCAAAACCCTGTATCGCTCAATCCGCACCAGGGAAAACACGGGTTTCTGCCATTTTTTCCCTGAAATTCTGCGATTTGTTTGTCCGTCATGCCGTCAATCGTATGACGGTAAAAATGGAGGTCCTTAGGTATGTCCGGAATCCTTACCGTCAGATTTACCGTCAGATCGCGTCGCTTGGTGCCGATAGCCAGCGATAGATTCGGAAAGGTTATTTATTATTATTCAGCGACTTAGGTTCTGTTTTCGTGGGTCACCGATAGACCGCGAAAGGCACTCGATCACTCCCACTCGATCGTCGCGGGCGGCTTGCCGGAGATGTCGTAGACGACGCGCGAGACCCCCGCCACCTCGTTGATGATGCGGCGGGAGAGGTGATCGAGCAGCTCGTAGGGCAGGTGCGCCCAGCGGGCGGTCATGAAGTCGATGGTCTCCACGGCGCGCAGGGCGATCACGTGGGCATAGTTGCGCTGGTCGCCGGTCACGCCGACGGACCTCACCGGCAGGAACACGGCGAAGGCCTGGCTCACCTTGTCGTAGAGATCGTGCCGGCGCAGCTCCTCGATGAAGATGGCGTCGGCGCGGCGCAGCATCTCCGCGCGCTCCTTGCGCACCTCGCCCAGGATGCGCACTCCCAGTCCCGGCCCCGGGAAGGGATGGCGGTAGACCATCTCGTAGGGCAGGCCGAGCTCCAGGCCCAGCCGGCGCACCTCGTCCTTGAACAGCTCGCGCAGGGGCTCGACCAGTTGCATGCGCATCTGCGCGGGCAGACCCGCGACGTTGTGATGGGACTTGATGACGTGCGCCTTGCCGGTCCTGCCGCCGGCGGATTCGATCACGTCCGGATAGATCGTCCCCTGCGCCAGGAACTGCACGTCGGCGAGCTTCGCGGCCTGCTCTTCGAACACCTCGATGAACAGGCCGCCGATGATCTTGCGCTTGACCTCCGGGTCCTCCACGCCCTTCAGGGCGCCGAGGAACCGCTGCTCGGCGTCCACACGGATCACCCGCACCCCCATGTGCTGGCCGAAGGTCGCCATCACCTGGTCGCCCTCGTGCAGCCTGAGCAGGCCGGTGTCGACGAATACGCAGGTGAGCTGATCACCCACCGCCCTGTGCAGCAGCGCGGCGACCACGGAGGAATCGACGCCGCCGGACAGGCCCAGCAGCACCCCGCCCCGGCCAACCTGCGCGCGCACGCGGGCGACGCTGTCGTCGATGATGCTCGCGGTCGTCCACGTGGACCCGCAGCCGCACAGGTCGTGGACGAAGCGCGAGAGTAGGCGCATGCCCTGGCGGGTGTGCGTGACCTCGGGGTGAAACTGCAAGGCGTAGAAGCTGCGGTTCTCGTCGGCCATTCCGGCGACGGGACAGGTGCCGGTGGAGGCGATCACCTTGAATCCGGGCGGCATCTCGACTACCTGATCGCCATGACTCATCCACACGTCGAGCAGGCCGTGTCCCTCCTCGTTGGTGCGGTCCTCGATGCTCGCGAGCAGGCGCGAGTGTCCGCGCGCGCGTACCTCCGCGTAGCCGAACTCGCGCTGCTCCACCGCCTGCACGCGGCCGCCGAGCTGCGCGGCCATGGTCTGCATGCCGTAACAGATGCCGAGCACCGGCACGCCCAGATCGAAGACGACGCGCGGTGCGCGCACCTCGCTCGCCACGGTCACCGACTCCGGGCCGCCGGAAAGTATGACCCCCTTCGGGCGGAACTCGCGGATCGCCGCCTCGTCCATGTCGAAGGCGTGCAGTTCGCAATACACCCCGGCCTCGCGCACGCGGCGCGCGATGAGTTGCGTGTACTGCGATCCGAAATCCAGTATGAGGATGCGATCGGCGTGGATGTCGGTCATATGGGACAGGGCGCGAACAGTGGGTCGTGGGCGGCGATCCGTGAATCGTGATCCGTCATCGGTGGTTGGACGCCCTGCCCCGGCGCGCCCTCCGCACCGCCGGCCACGACCCGCGGCTCACGGATCACCCATCACGCATCACTCCATCCGGTAGTTGGGCGCCTCCTTGGTGATCTGCACGTCGTGCACGTGCGACTCCCGCATGCCGGCGAGCGATACGCGCAGGAATTCCGGCCGGTTGCGGAACTCCTCGATGCTGGCGCAGCCCGTGTAGCCCATGGCGGCACGTATGCCGCCCATCATCTGGTGCACGATGGCGGTCATCGGTCCCTTGTAGGGCACACGACCCTCGATGCCTTCCGGCACCAGCTTCTCGATCTCGCCGGCCTCCTGGAAATAGCGATCCGCCGAGCCGTGCTGTTGCGTCATCGCGCCAAGCGAACCCATTCCGCGATATTGCTTGTAGGTGCGGCCCTGGAAGAGCTCGACCTCGCCCGGCGCCTCCTCCGTGCCGGCGAACAGACCGCCGATCATCACCGCGTAGGCGCCGGCGACCAGGGCCTTGGCGATGTCGCCGGAATAGCGGATGCCGCCATCGGCGATGAGCGGCACGTCCGTACCCTTGAGCGCCTCGGCCACGGCGGCGACGGCCGTGATCTGCGGCACGCCGACGCCCGTCACGATACGCGTCGTGCAGATCGATCCCGGCCCGATGCCCACCTTCACCGCGTCGGCGCCTGCCGCGACCAGCGCCTTGGCCGCCTCGCCGGTGGCGATATTGCCGCCGATGACCTGCGTGTCGGGATACTTCTGCTTGATCCATCGCACCGTGTCGAGCACGCCCTGGGAATGACCGTGGGCGGTATCGACGACGATGACGTCGACGTTGGACTTCACCAGCATCTCCACGCGCTCGTGCGTGCCCTTGCCGGTTCCCACCGCGGCGCCCACACGCAGGCGCTCCTGGTCGTCCTTGCAGGCGTTCGGATACTCCTTGGCCTTCTGCATGTCCTTGACGGTCACCAGACCGCGCAACTGGAATTTCTCGTTGACCACGAGCACCTTCTCGATGCGATGCTTGTGCAGCAGACCGATGACCTCCTCGCGGCTGGCACCCTCCCTCACCGTCACCAGCTTCCGCTTCGGCGTCATGATGCTGGCTACGGGGTGGTCGTAATGGGTCTCGAAGCGCAGATCGCGCGCCGTGACGATCCCGACCAGATCTTCGCCATCGACGACGGGCACGCCGGAGATCTTGCGCGCGTGCGTGAGTTGCAACACCTCGCCGATGCTCATCGTCGGCGGAACGGAGATCGGATTCTGGATGATGCCGCTTTCGTATTTCTTCACCCGCCGGACCTCGCGCGCCTGCTCCTCCGCGCTCAGGTTCTTGTGGACGATGCCGATGCCGCCCTCCTGGGCGAGTGCGATGGCCAGGCGCGATTCGGTGACCGTGTCCATGGCCGCGGAGGTCAGCGGGATGCTCAGCCGGATGGCGCGGGTGAGCTGAGTGCCGAGATCCGCCTCGCGCGGCAGAACCCGGGAGTACGCGGGCAGCAGCAGGACGTCGTCGAAGGTTAAGGCTTCACCGGCCAGGCGCATGGCAGTCTTTCGATCTCGCAGCGGGAGGCGGGCAATTATATATGTATCCACCGCACCGCGGTATGCGCCCCCACGGGCCGTATTCCCGTATCATCTTGGGCATGAGCACGACGAATCAGCTGCCGACGGATCTGCCTCCGCAGCGCGAGGTCTACACCATCTCGCGCCTGAATCGCGAGGCCCGCGCGCTGCTCGAGGGCCGCTTCCCGCTCATCTGGATCGAGGGGGAGGTGTCGAACTTCGCCCGCCCCGGATCCGGGCACTGGTATTTCACGCTCAAGGACGCGCAGGCGCAGGTACGCTGCGCGATGTTCCGGCAGAACAACATGCGCCTGAAATTCCTGCCGCAGGACGGCATGCACGTCCTGGCGCGGGCGCGGGTGAGCATCTACGAGGGGCGCGGGGAATTCCAGCTCATCGTCGAGCACGCCGAGCCCGCCGGCGAAGGCCTGCTGCGCATGCAGTTCGAACAACTCAAGAGGAAACTCGCCGCCGAGGGCCTGTTCGAGGAGTCCCACAAGCAGCCGCTGCCCCCGCATCCGCGCACCGTCGGCGTCATCACCTCGCCCACCGGGGCGGCCATCCGCGACATCCTGAGCGTCTTGCGCCGCCGGGCCCCGCAACTGGAGGTCATCATCTACCCGGTGCCCGTCCAGGGCGCCGCGGCCGCGCCACAGATCGCCGCCATGATCGGGTCGGCCGACGCGCGCCAGGAATGCGATGTCTTCCTGCTGGCCCGCGGCGGCGGCTCGCTCGAGGATCTCTGGCCGTTCAACGAGGAGGTCGTCGCACGCGCGATCCATGCCTGCCGCACCCCGATCGTCAGCGGCGTCGGCCACGAGATCGATTTCACCATCGCCGACTTCGTGGCCGACGTGCGTGCCCCGACGCCGTCGGCGAGCGCGGAGCTAGTGAGCCCCGATCGGCGCGAGTTGCTGACGCAGCTCCGCGGGCTGGAATCGCGCCTCGTCCAGCTCGCCGGCGCACTGCTCGCCCGCCAGCGTGAGCGCATGGCGTGGCTGTCGCGGCGGCTGGTGCATCCGGGACGACGCCTGCAGGAACTGGCGCAGCGGCTCGACGATGTGTACGCGCGCATGGGCAGCGCGGTGCACACGCTGATCCACCGGCGCCAAGTCGAGCTGGTCCGGCTTTCCGCGCGTCTGTCCGCGCTCAGCCCGGCGCAGCGACTCATGTACCTGCGGGGGCAGCTCGCGCAGTGGCGTCTGCGCCTGGTGCAGACGATGCGCGATCGCCTGCACCAGGAGGCAGCGCGCCTGCAGCCGGCGACGAGGGCCCTGCATGCGGTGAGTCCGCTCGCCACGCTCGAGCGCGGCTACGCCATCCTCACCGATGCGCAGGCGCAGATCCTGCGCGAGGCCGGCACGGCGCGGATCGGCGACCGCGTCGCGGCGCGACTCGCGCGCGGCCGGCTGCATTGCACCGTGGAGGAGGTCGTCATCGAGGATCGGTCTGCCGCCACGACGCCTGAACGCGATGCGTAGTCGAATGCAGGCGCGCGCGGCCGGCGCATTCGCGCTGGCGATGCTCCTGTCGCCGTCGGTCAGCCCGACGCAGCCGCCCGGGCCGTCCGCGGCGGCAGAGTCCTCCGGGCTGCCGGCCGGGGCGAATGTGCCGGGCGGCTTCGTGGTCATACCCCTGGAGGCGGGCGGCGCGGATCGCCCGACCGCCAGCTTCAACGGCCGCCGCGTCCTCGTGATACCCGACGGCGAGGGCTACGCGGCGATCGTCGGGATACCGCTGAAGACCGCTCCCGGGGAGCAGCGCATCGCCGCGCGCGGCGCCACGCGGAAAACCTACCCGTTCCAGGTCGAACCGAAGCGATACGCCGAGCAGCGGCTCACGATCACCGATACGCGCAAGGTCAACCCCAACCCGGAGGATCAGGCGCGCATTGCCCGCGAGATGAAACGCATCGCCGCGGCGAAGGCGCACTGGAGCGAGCAGGAACCCGATTCGCTGCGGCTGGACCTCCCGGCGCGGGGGCGCTTCAGCAGCCCCTTCGGCCTGCGCCGGTTCTTCAACGATCAGGAACGAAATCCGCACTCCGGTCTCGACATCGCCATCGGCACGGGCACGCCAGTGCTCGCCGCAGCCGCCGGTACGGTGATCGACACGGGGGACTACTTCTTCAATGGCAGGACGGTGTTCGTTGATCACGGCCAGGGCTTCCTGACCATGTACTGCCACCTGAGCGAGATCCGGGTGCAGCCCGGCGATCGGGTCGGCCGCGGCGAGCGGCTCGCCCTGTCGGGCATGACCGGCCGTGCCACCGGTCCGCACCTGCATTTCTCCGTCGTCCTGAACGACACCATGGTCGATCCGGCGCTTTTCCTGCCGCTCCCGAACTCCCCGCCAAAGGCCGGGGCGAGGTAGACGTCGACGAGCTGGCCGATGCGGGCAACATGGCGTGAACCCGGCGCCGGCCCGAAGGAAGACGCTCAGCCGACGATGCCCCCGGCCTGGAGGTCGGCGTGATACGAGGAACGGACCATCGGCGCGCTCGCGACGTTGGCGAAACCCAGGGCGCGGGCGTACTCGCCGAGCTCGGCGAATTCATCCGGATGAACGAACCGGGCCACCGGCAGGTGCGCCCGGCTGGGCTGCAGGTACTGCCCCACGGTCAGCATGTCGCAGCCGTGCGCGCGCAGGTCCTGCAGCACCTGCCGCACCTCGCCGATCTCCTCCCCCAGGCCCAGCATCACTCCGGATTTCGTCGGGATCGAGGCCTGCTCCTCCTTGAAGCGCTGCAGGAGCCGCAGGGACCAGGAGTAATCGGCCCCGGGGCGCGCCTGGCGGTACAACCGCGGCACGGTCTCGAGGTTGTGATTGAAGACATCCGGAGGCGCGCGGCGCAGCGCGGCAAGGGCGGGATCCATGCGGCCGCGAAAATCCGGGGTGAGGATCTCGATGCGGATGGCCGGGCTGGCGCCGCGTACGGCATCGATGCAGGCGGCGAAGTGACCGCCGCCGCCGTCGCGCAGATCGTCGCGATCGACCGAGGTGATGACGACGTATCGCAGGCCCATCTTCGCGACGGTCTGCGCCAGTCGCGCGGGTTCCTCCGCGTCGAGCGGCAGCGGCCGGCCGTGGGCCACGTCGCAAAAAGGACAGCGGCGGGTGCAGATGTCGCCCATGATCATGAAGGTGGCGGTCCCGTGCGCGAAGCATTCGCCGAGATTCGGGCAGGCCGCCTCCTCGCACACGGTGTGCAGGCGCTGGGCGCGCAGCAACTGCTTGAGCGCGATCACCTTCGGGTCGGTGGGCGCCCGTGCGCGGATCCAGGCCGGCTTGCGCGGCATCGGGCCGTCCGTGGCGATCACCTTGACCGGAATGCGGGCGACCTTCTCGGCGCCGCGCAGCGCGCGCCCCGGCTCCCTGCCCGTCTTACATTCGGTCATGCGCACCCCCTGGCCCGGTTTCGCCCGAGGTCGCGAATGCAAGCTCCGGACCGGACGAAGTCAGCTCATCGAACCCCAGGCGGTCATCGAGGGCGCGCAAGAGCCGATCGCCGAATGCCGGGATGCCTATGCACACCCCCTGTTCGCGCAGACTGCTGACGCGCAGTCCCGGGTATCCGCACGGATTGATGCGCGTGAACGGCTCGAGGTCCAGGTCGATGTTGACGGCGAGGCCGTGATAGCAGCAGCCGCGGCGGACACGGAACCCCAGCGCCGCGATCTTGGCCTCGTGCGTGTAGACGCCGGGGGCGCCGGGGCGGCGCGAGGCTGACACGCCGAGCCCGGCGAGCGCATCCATCGTGGCCTGCTCGGTACGCCAGACGAGATCCTTCACACCGATTCCCCGTCGCTTGAGATCGAGCAGCAGATAGACCACCAGTTGGCCCGGGCCGTGGTACGTCACCTGGCCCCCGCGATCGCTGCGCACCACCGGGATCCCGCGCGCGTCCAGGATGTGCTCCGGCCGACCCGCCAGCCCGAGCGTGTAGACCGACGGGTGCTCCAACAGCCAGACCTCGTCCTCGGCATCCGCGCCTCGCGCGTCCGTATACTCGCGCATCGCCAGCCAGACGGATTCGTAGTCCTGCAGGCCGGGCCGGCGTACCACGGTTTTCATAGCACCATCACGATACGCGTTTCGCTGGTCAGATCGCGATAAATGGCGTCGAGCTGGTTGCGACTCTTGGCCTCGATGGTCACGGTGACGGAGATGAAGCGTCCACCGCGGCTCTCGCGCGAACGCAGGGCGCCCTCGCCGAGGTCGCCGACGTGCCGCCGCACGATCTGGGCTACGAAAGCATCGAAGTCCTCTGCCCAGTACCCCATCACCTTGATGGGAAACTGACAGGGAAAGATCATGGCCGATTCGCGGCGCTCATTCATTTCATCGGTTTCCGTTTGCCTGCGCATTTCCGCGCTGCCGCGCGGTCGGCAGGACCGGCCCCCGAAAGCCGTGGCCGGGCGCGCTGCACGCAGTGCGCGATCCGCGCCCAAGTGCCGCACTCGCCGCGGGTGCTTGCCATGATGCCAGAACCGGCACGGCAATCAGAGTGAAGCGTCGTCTGGGTCACAGTACGCGCAGCGCCCGGGTAGTAAACAAGACCTTTCACTTCATGTTATCGTAGTAAACACGTGGTTATTCGATACCGCGAACCGGATCGTCCAACGCCAGCGATGGCCTTTAGGCAGAGGCGCACGTAAGCGCGTAAACCCCAACGAGACCCCGACGAAACAATAACTTAGATATTGGGCGACCGGAAGATGATCACCTCGGCGACCGCCGGCGGTGACATCGGCCAAGTTCGTCGGGGACTGAGTGCATGTTACCGGCAGCGGGATGCGGTCGGGCGCAGGTCTGTGGACCGCCCGCGTCCTCACCGTGCATCCCCAGCCGCGACGGCCGCAGGCCCGTCGCGCCGCGGGGAGGACATGCCTCCGCGGTGGGCTAAGTCGGCCGGGAAGTCCGGCTCCAGCTTGTACACGATAAGGAGATCGGGACTGGAACGTAGGAGTGCCCAGGATGTTGGATACAGAGTTCTGCCGGCAGATCCTCAAGCTGCCGGAACCATGGGTGGTCGAGGACGTGCGTGTGGATAAACCGTCCAATCGCATCGACGTCCGGATCGGCATGCCCCGACGCAAGCGCACCTTCTTCAGCCGCCAAGCAACCTGTCCGCGCTGCCATCGCGCCCTGCCCGCGACCGGCGGTGGTCAGCGTGTGGTCAGGCACCTGAACATCGGTGAGATGCGCACTTACCTGACCGTACCGGCCGCACCGGCGGAGGGAAGCGCGAACGACTGCGGATGCCGGCGGGTGTGGAGCAATCCCGGCTCG
Source organism: Gammaproteobacteria bacterium (assembly GCA_022072255.1). Lineage (GTDB taxonomy): Bacteria > Pseudomonadota > Gammaproteobacteria > JAJPIJ01 > JAJPIJ01 > JAJVHZ01. Next base: position 50,942 of record JAJVHZ010000014.1, read on the forward strand.
CGCTTCACCCAGGAGATGGAGCGCCAGGTCGTCGAAGGCCTGCATCTGCTGGGTTCGATCGACGCCGTCGCCAAGCTGTTTCTCGTCAACGCCGTGGACGTCCGCGAGATCAACGCGCAGCACCGCATCATCGATTCCGACAAGCCTGCGCCCGCGCCGACCCACACCATCGCCTACGCCCAGGCGCACTTCAACGACGGCGGACTGGAGGTGGCCTACATCGACGAGGAGGAATACCACACCGCGCCGGCCACCCCGCGACCGGCGCCGCCGAGGGAAAACCACGAGGCCGTGCCGCCGGAATCCGATCCGGTCTGGCAGCGTCTCATCGATCATTCCGCGCACGCCAGCCTGCAGTCATTGGGCCTGAAGATGCTGCTCGAGCAGATCCGGCTCAGCGTCACCGGCAATCGCTCCGAGAACGCGCGCCTGGCGGCCGCCCGAATCCTGCGGCAGTACTTCGTCAAGCACTGGCGGCGCAGCCAGATGGAACTCGCGTCGCTGCTCAGCGAGGCGCGTGCGAATCCGGGTACGCAGCCGGCCCAGGCGCCGGCCAAGCCGCTCATCGAGCCGCCGCCGGAATCCGACCCAGGCTGGCAGTACCTCATCGAGGGGCGCATACCCGTTCACGCCGAGGCCATAGGCCTGAAGATGCTGATCGAACGCCTGCGACTGACGCTGGGCTCGCGGCCCTCGGCCGAAAGCCGAATTGCCGGCGCCCGCATCCTGCGCGAGTTCTTCGTCAAGCACTGCGCCCGTCATCAGAGCGAGCTGGCGCAGGTGGTCGCGGCTGGGAAGGCGCACATGCAGCGCACGGCGGCCTCGGCACGCCCGCAGACGGCGGCGGCCATCGAAGTGCCGCCCGAGTCGGCGCGCTGCTGGCAGTTGCTGATCGACGGTCAACTGGAGATCCAGAGCTCCGCCGTGGGCCTGACCATGCTGCTGGAGCGCATCCGGCTGACGATAGGTCGCGTACCCTCCCCGGCCGCACGCCTCGCCGCGGCCCGGGTAATGCGCCAGTATTTCGAAAAGTACCGCAGCCGCCACGAGACCGAGCTGAAGCTGCTGATCGCCGAGGATGCGCTCTACCGTGCGGACGCAAGCGGCCAGGTGGTGGAGTTCGTCGAGGTACCGCCGGAGAACCATCCGAGCTGGGACAAGCTGATACGCGGCGAGCTGCAGCTCCGTACCGAGGCGCTGGGCCTGAAAATGCTGCTCGAGCGGGTGCGCCTGTCGCTGGGTTCCGAGCCCACCGAAGCGCTGCGGCTCGCCGCCGCGCGCGTGCTGCGGCAGTATTTCATCAAGCATCGCAGCCGCCACCGCGCCGAACTCGAGCAGCTCAAGGCGGCCTAGGGAAAGGAGGCCTCATGTTCGGGATTTCCAGCCCGCAGTCTGCGAACGCATCCCTCGGCAGCGTCAGCGGCCGCCTGGTGACGGTCACGGAGGCCGCAGCGGCCATCAGACAGGGGCGGGTGCTCTGGATCGGCGGCGACGAGACGCTGCTGCGTCAGCTTCCCACCGGCCAGTGGATAGGCGGATCGATCCCCTACTTCGTCGCGCAGAACGGCGGGGAGACGACGCGCGAACGCGTGTTCTGCTCGGAATTGCCGGCCAATATCGCCACCGGCATGGACATCCGCTTCTACGACCTGGACACCATCGGCCGTATAGCCGTCGAGGCGCCCGAAAACGGCTTCAGCATCCTGTTGATTCCGGCCACCAGCGAGCTGCATCTGAGCTACGCGCGAAACGCGCCCGGCTACGATGAGATGTTCCTGAAGCCGATCGCGGGCTGGGTCACGGGTGTGCATCTGGACGACCTCGGCCGGTCGCACCCGATCGTGTACAACGGCAAGACCGGCGAGGGCTCGCGCGAACGCGGCCTGGCAATGCACGTCGCGCTGCGTCCGGAGAAGATCGCCCAGATCGGCATCGTGAATACCTTCAGGCAGGGCAACGGCGACACGCTGGTGTTTCCCGAAACCGGCTTCGCCGCCAGCCGTTGCGAGGTCAACGGCGTGGAGCGCAATTTCGCCGAGTATGTGCGCGAACTGAAGATCGATCAGCGCCTGCCGCTGGTGGCGGATTATTCGGGCACGATGATCAACGTCGGGCTGCAGCGCGTCGACGAGCGCGGCGACGAGGTGTCGTTCTACGCGCCGGTCTTCAAGGGCATCCGTTACCGGTTTGCCGCGCCGGTGGAGAATTACGTCGAGGCATTCCAGTCGGCGATACCGAAGCTGGATCAGCCGGTCGTGTTCAGCTGCAACTGCGTCCTGAACTACCTGTACTCGGAGCTGGAAGGCAAGCACACTGCGCACATGACCGGCCCGATGACCTTCGGCGAGATCGCCTATCAGCTCCTGAACCAGACCATGGTCTACCTGACCGTCGAGGATGCCTGAGCGTGAGCGCCAGCCCCGAGAACATAGGCGCGTCCCCTTTTGATGCCGGCCCGCTCCCGCCCCGTCCCATATCCATATCGATGATCGGCGTCAGTGCCGACGACCGACGCCAGCTCCTGGACGCGTTCGAGGAGATCCCTGACGACCGCATCCTCTACCGGCCGGTCGCGCTGCATCAGCGCCCGGATATCCTGCTCGTAAATGCCGACGACGCCCGCTCGCTGGCCACCTGGGTGCGTTACCGAAATTACGCCCGCCAATTGGGCGGGGAACCGCCGAGCGTCGTCATCTCCGGCGACCGGACGTTCGACACGGCACATTATCAGCTCGCCAGCCCGCTGGACGGCCGCGCGGCGCTGCGGCTTTTCAATCGCATCGTCAGCGAACGCCTCACGGTGAAGGAGATCGAGGCTCCGCAACGCCCGCCGCTGTCGGTGGTGTACTCACCGCCGCTCGATGAGACCGCGCTGCCGCCGCGTCTGCTCGACATGAATCCGTCGGCCGACGAATCTCTGCCGCTCGCCTCGGTCGCCAGCGACATGGTCGCGCCCGACGTCGATCTGAACGTAGCGGCGGTGCGCGCCCTGGTCATCGACGACAGCCTGCCGGTTCGCATCCAGATGAAGCAGGCGCTGCACCCACTGGGCTGGCAGGTGGACTTTGCCGAGAGCGGCGAGCAGGCCCTGCCGCTCCTGGACAACAACGACTACAACATCATCTTCGTCGACACCATCATGCCCAACATGGACGGTTACGAAGTCTGCCGCCACGCGAAGGCGGGGCGCGCCAGGGACGTCCCCGTGGTGATGCTGACCAGCGCCTCCAGCCCCGCCGATCGGGTGCGGGGGAAGCTCGCGGGTTGCGATACCTACCTTATCAAGCCCGTCACTCCGCAGGTCCTGCGCCAGCTGCTGGAGCAGTATCTCTCGGTGCGCTAGCCGAACTGGCGCGATGGCAGCGGGACGCATCGTGACGTTCGCGCATCATCTCCACCGTTCGAGCCACTGCGCAGCCATCGCGGCGTCCGGGATCTCCGCATGAGCACCGCCGACGCCGGATTGCTGCTGGCGGCAGAGGTTCAGGGTCCCGCACGCCGGGAACGCCGGTTCGGTTTTCGCATCGGCGGCACGGGGTTCCTCGTGCCGGCCGGCGTGGCGAGCGAGATCGTGCAGAACCCCGTCGTCCATCGCATCCCCTGGCAGACTTCGCACATGCGGGGACTCGTCGGTCACCGCGGCAACGTCGTGCCCGTGTTCGAACTGTCAGCACTGTTTCACACGGTGGTGCGCAGCGAACCCGGCGCCTACCTGCTGATCCTCGACGGCGGTGAACGTGCGGGCGGGGTCTTCGTCGATACCTTGCCGACCATGCTCGCCTGCGAGGCCGACGAGCATCCCGATTTCAGCGGTTTGCCCTCTCCGCTGTCCGAAACCGTGCAGGGCACCCGCGTCGCCGCGGGGGAGCGCTGGTTCGAACTGGACCACATGGCGTTGTTCGCGGCGCTCGCCCGCATGCACGCGGCCTGATACCGGAATCAAAGACCCGCTGCGAGCGGCACGGCAAGAATCCCGCGAGAGGCTGCGACAGCAATGAAGTCCGCAAGATGGTCGGTCCGCGCTCGCCTCATTGCCCTGGTGCTGGCAGTGCACGCCTTCGGTCTGCTGCTGGGGGCCACCCTGATGCACCGCACGGGCTCCGCGCGGGCTCACCTCGCCGATGCCCTGCCGATGACCGCCGTCATCGCGCTGGGCGTCATTTTGGTCGGTGTCATAGCGGTGCTTGCGATCCGCAGGTGGCTCGCGCCACTGGATCGCCTGCGGATCACCCTTCAACGCGTGAACGACGGCGATATCGACGTCCGCGCCGCGGTCGACACCGACGATGAGTTCGAGGCGCTCGGGGCCGGTATCGACAACGTCGTCGCGCACCGCTGCAGCACGCTGCAAATCGAGGGTGAAAGCTATCGGCTCCACCAGTCCGTCGGCGCGATAATGCAGGCGGTTACGCGCATTGCCGGGCGCGATCTCAGCGCCCACGCACCGGTGCGCGACGATGCCACGGGAGCGATCGCCGAGGCGCTGAACACCATGATCGGCGACACGGCGGCGGTCCTTCGCAGCGTGACGGAAGTCGCCACCAACGTTGCCGAGACCACCAACCTCGTCAAGTCCCAATCCGATCACATCGTCATGCTGGCCCGCGCCGAACGCGAGAACCTCGAGGAGTGCGTCAATGATCTCGAGGTGGCGGCCGACGCCCACAGCCACATCGCGCGCATGGCGATCGCCTGCGCGGAGGCGGGAGAAAAGGCCCTGGTAGCCACGCGGATTGCGCGCGTGTCGGTGCAGAACAACGTATCTGGGTTCCAATCCATACGCACGACGCTGGCGGACACCGAACGGCGCGTGCGGCTGCTGCTGGACCGATGCCAGGAGATATCCGGCGCGGTCAACCTCATCAGCCATCTCACCGAGCGCACCCACGTACTCGCCCTGAACGCGAGCATGCACGCCTCGGCGGTGGGCGACGCCGGTCGCGGCTTCAGCGCGGTGGCCGACGAGGTGCAGCGCCTGGCCGAGAACACCCGCGAAATGGCCTCCCAGATCAGCGATATCGTGCAAAGCGTGCAGGCAGACACCGCCGACACGATGCATTCGCTGCAGATGCTGAGCGAGCACGTGCAGAGCGGGAACGAACTGGTCGATCGCAGCGGCCGCGACATGCAGGCCACCGAGGAGGCGGCCGGCAACCTCGTGGATCTGATCCGCAAGATCGCGGCGGCCGCGGCCACACAGAGACAGATCAGCGCAACCATACGCCAGCGCACGACGGCAATCATCGAGAACGTGAGCCGCACCGGCGCGTATCTGCTCGGGCAGGCCGAGCACACCGACAATCTCGCCGAGCAGGCGATGGCGCTGGTGGAATCGGTGAGCGCCTATCGGCTGCCGGAGGAGGACGATGAAACGTCTCCACGGGCATGAGCCGCGCACCGATCGCGCCACCGCGATGACCTGCCGCGCCAGGCCACGACGGACGACTTCCCAGGGCATATGAACCATCCCAGCCGCGAGGTCGTGCGCATGCTGCAGGAGGAACTGCAGGACGTCTCCGCCAGCCTGCTGTCCTCGCCGCTCGGGCCCGGGGATACGCCGGCGCTGGCGCTGCGTGATCTGTCCCGCCGCCTGCACCGCCTCGCCGGGATGGCGCGTGCCCTCGGCCTGGCCGGTCTGCAACGCGCGATCGAGCATGCGCAGATCAACGTGCGGGCATGGCTGAGCCAGCATCCCAACGCGGCGCAGCCGCAACTGTGGCGGCTGGTGGTGGAATGGCCTTTGGAGGTCAACCGCTACCTCGACCGGCTCGAATCGACGGATTCAATCGCAGCGCTCTGCAATTTTCTCGGCAACCGGGACTGGCTTCGGCCGCTGCCGCCCGAGGAGTTCGAGACCCTCGCGACGGAGCATTGCCCCGAGCCTCCGACACCGTCCCCGACGAGCGCCGAGGACTCGCTGTCGCTGAAGATCCCCGAAGACGTCTCCCCCGCGATGGTGGTCGAGCTGCTGCAGGAAGTTCCGGACCTCACCGAACGGCTGGCCCGCCTGGTGGATGCATGGAGCGAAGACGGCAAGACCACTCACAGCCTGATGGAGGCGCAGCGGGTAGCGCACGCGATCAAGGGCGCGGCCAACACGGTCGGCATCCGCGGCATCGCAAGATTCACGCACGTGCTGGAGGACGTGCTCGCCCACGAGAATCACTCGCCGACACAATCCCGACCCCTGCGTTCCCTGGTTGCGCGCGCTGTGGCCTGCCTGCACCAGATGAGCGACACGCTGCTCGGTCGGAGTTCCACGCCGGACGATGCGGCCGCAATACTTGCGGCCATGCAGGTGCACCTCGACGGCATGGCTGCCGGCGGCCAGGCGGCGGAGGCCGCCCGTGCGGAGGGCGCCGTGGCCGGTGGGGCGGACGCCATCGCCGAGGGCGATGACGGCCTCGCTGCCGTCTCGGCGCTGCCGCCGGCCGGCATCAGGATCAATCCGGCGCTCATCGACGAGGTATTCCGGATCGCCGGGGAATGCGCGGTGTCCGTGAATCACATGCGGGAGGAACTGCACCGCACCCGCCAGATCGTGCAGGAACTCGCGCGTCGCGTGATGGCGGCGCGGGAGCCGGTGCAGGCCCTGCTCGCGATGCGCCTCCCCGGCGGGTCGGATCCCGGTGGCGCGGCCACGGCGTTGGGGCCGGTCAGGCAGCAGGACCTGCGTGAAGCCATCGCCGATGCGCTGATCCTCGGCGAGGATCTGCAGTCTCAGGTCCGTCTCATCGAAGAGCAGCTCAATGGCCACGAACGGCTGAACGAGGAACTGCGCGGCCGGGTACGGCAATGCCGCATGATGCCGGCCGGGGAGATCGTCCCCAGGCTCAGGCGCGCGGTGGCGCAGGCCGCGCGCCTGGCGGGCAAGGAGACCGAGCTCGCCGTCGCCGGCGGCCATACCCTGGTCGATACCTACATACTCAACGCCGTGGTGGATCCGCTCATGCACGCCCTGCGCAACGCGGTCGATCACGGCATCGAGCCGGGCGCCGAGAGGCTGCGTCAGGGGAAGTCCGCGATCGGCAGGGTGAACCTGACCTTCCAGCACGAGGCCGACGAGATACTGATCCGCTGCCAGGACGACGGGCGCGGGCTCGACGCCGCGCTCATACGTCAGCGTGCCATTGCGCGCGGGCTCATCGCCCCGGGCGAGGAGCCCGACCAGGAACAACTGGCCCGGCTGGTCTTCCGTCCCGGTTTCTCCACGCGCGAACACGCCTCGCAGACCTCCGGCCGGGGCATCGGCATGTCTGCCATCGCCGCGCAGATCGCGCGCCTCAAGGGGTCGGTGGACATACGTTCGCAACCGGGGACAGGCTGCACGATCGAGATCCGGGTACCGGAATCGATGCTGTCGGTCGGTGTCGTGCTGGTGGCCGTCAACAACTATACCGTGGCGATCTCCAATCGAGGCCTGCTGCGGGTCAGCATGATCGAGGCCGATCAGGTCCGCACTGAGGACGAGGACCGTTACGCTGAACTGGACGGCGATCGCGTGCCGGTGCAGACGCTGAACTCGCTGCTGTTCGCCAATGCCGCCCCGCTCGCCGCGACGCCGCATACGCAGTTGCCGGCGCTGCTCATGCGCGCAGGCGAGACCCGCCGCCTGGTCGTACTCGAGAGCATCCTCGGAACGCGCACGATGAGTCTGACCGGCCCGGGCCTCTACCTGCGCACGATGCCGGGCCTGCTGGGCACCACGACCATGGCCGACGGAATGATCGTGCCGGTTCTGGATCTCACCGAGTTGCTCGCGCAGCCCGCCGGGTGGACGGCGAATGCGCCGCGCGAGCCGGAAGGCGCGACCCAGAAGGACAGCCGCCCCCTGGCCCTCGCCGTGGACGATTCGATCAGCATCCTCCGCGAGCTGACCCAGACCCTGGGCGCCCACGGGCTACGGACGCATACCCTGCCGGATGGCGCGCGCGCCTGGGAGTATCTGCAATCGGTCAAACCGAGCCTGGTCATCGTCGACGCCAACATACCGGGCATGAGCGGCGCGGAGCTGTGTTCCAGGATCCGCACCGACGATCGCCTGCGTCCCGTGCCGGTCATCATGATCAGTGCCAATGCGGACGCCTACCGTGCCCGCGCCCAGCAGGCTGGCGCCACGTGGCTGCTGCCCAAGACCGGATTGCGGCCGCTGCTCGAGGAGGTCCTGCAGCGGATTCTCGTTCCCGCCGGATCCGAGGCCGGCAAGCAGGACAACTCCTCGGTGCCGGCCTGACCCGAGGGTATAGCCAGCCTTGTTTATCTGTCATCTCATTCCGCAGATAATCTGCGGCTAGCTTCCGCTCAAGAAGGCGCCCGCTGTGCTCAAGGTTCTGGTCATTGATGACTCGCGCGTCGTGCGCAAGATGATGGTGGAGTCACTGCGCGCGGAATTCGCGGGCGCAGCCGTCGACGAGTACGATCCGTGCATCCAGGGATTCCCGGGTTCGGAATTCGGATGGTCGTATTACGACGTGGTGTTCCTCGATTACAACCTCGGGCTGGCCGGCGAGGACGGCCTCACCTGGCTGCGCAAGTTCCAGAATTTCGCCGACATGCCGCCGGTCATCATACTGACCGACGAGGAGCGCATCAGCGTCATCGTCAAGGCGATCAAGGCCGGCGCCAAGGACTACGTCCTGAAACGCGATCTCAAGAATGCGGACCTGGCCAACATCATCTACCGCGCGCTCGGTATCGAGGGAGACGAGGCCGAGGCCAACACGCTCAACGAGATCCCCGCCCTGGAGGTGCCCACCGCGGCCACCGAGCAGACGCACGGGCACGAACAGAACGCCCCGGCCACGCAGCGGCCGGAATCCACCGTGACGCGCCGTAACGGCGCGCCACAGGACACCATACGCGTACACATCCCCGGCTACCGCATCATCGCCCCGATTGCGCAGGGCGGCATGACCACGATCTTCCTCGCCCAGAGGGTCGAGGACGACCTGGAGATCGTCCTGAAACTGATGTTCACGCGCGATCAGCCCGACACGCCGCTGCTGCGCTATTTCATGCAGGAGTACGCGCTCATCTCCAAGCTGAACCACCCCCACATCATCAAGATCTTCGAGCGCGCGTTCGCGAAGGACTTCGCCTATATCGCCATGGAGTATCTGCCCGCCGGCAACCTGGTCGCACGCATCCGCAAGGGCCTGATGCCGGACAAGGCGCTGCAGTACATACGCCAGATCGCCGAGGCGCTCGGGGCGGTACACAACCTGAGCATCGTGCACCGGGACCTGAAGCCATCGAACATACTGTTCCGCCAGAACGACACCGTGGCGATCACGGACTTCGGCGTGGCGCATTTCGCGGCCGGCATGAGCGGCATCGACGAGACGCAGGTGCTGATCGGCAGCCCGTCCTACATGAGCCCGGAGCAGTGCAAGCGTCGTCCCGTTGATCCGCGCAGCGATCTATACAGTCTCGGCGTGCTCATGTTCGAGATGCTGACGGGGGGTAAGCCGTACACGGGGCGCGGCATTCCGGAGATCATCGATGCCCACATACGGGCCCCGGTACCGCGTCTTCCCGACGAACTGCGGCAGTATCAACCGCTCATAGACGGCCTGCTGGCAAAGGATCCGGCCGAGCGGTTTCAGAGCGCCGGCGAGTTCATCGCCGGCCTGGAGTGGATCTGCCAGGGCTGAGGCCACGCGCGTGCCGCCGCTCACACGTCGACGGCCGTTTCATCCGCGAGCACGGGCTGAAACAGGCCGCTGGCGGCGTCGAACATGGACAGGTGGCCGTCGGCGATGCCGAAGTGCATGCCGTGCAGCGCGATCCGGCCGTCTTCCACGCGCTCGCCGATCCATGGATAGGTGAGCAGGTTCTCCATGCTCAGCCTCACGATCTGGTACTCCATGTGAAGCAGTCGCTCCGCCGGTGGCAGCGGCAGGCGCATCATGCGATCGCGCGCGGTCATCGCGATGTTCATCCAGCTGCCGATGAATTCGGCGTTGGGTATCTGGTTGTGATAGCCTTCCAGAAGCGCCGCCGCGCCACCGCAGCGCGCGTGACCCATCACGACGATGTGCGACACGTTCAGATGCAGCACGGCGAATTCCAGGGCCGCGCCCGTCGCCTGGTGCCGCGCGATCGGCGAGTTTGGCGGCACGAGGTTGGCGACGTTGCGCAGAACGAACACTTCGCCCGGGGTGGTGTCAAATATGGTCGCGGGATCGACCCGGCTGTCGCAGCAGGCGATGAACATGGTCTGCGGGGATTGCCCGCGCGCCTCGAGATCCCTGAACAGTTTCTGGGCCGCCGGGAATCTGGTACGACGGAATCGCCGGTAGCCGGAGATCAGACCTTCGATGCTCATGAGTTCAACCTCGCTTCAATCACGGGTCACGCGCTGAGTGATGAAAGCGGTATGTCCGATCCACGCATCATCCGGGCGTCGGCGGCTATGACGGACCCCGTAGCGCATCATATCGCACTCGACCAGCGCCTTGTTGAGACGGCCCAGGCCATCAAGCTGCTCACCGCGCTGGCATGGCCGGAGTCCGCCTACGAGGAGTTCCGGAAAGGATGGCGGCGGGGCAACGCTCGACTGCCGCAGGTCGAATACCCCCGCAACGACCACGCAAGCCGCATCCCCTCGCTGCTGTCGATCATGGCGGCCTGCGATCGCGGCCATCCCCTCGGCAACTACGTCTACCTGACGGCGGAAAGCTACCTGCTGGCGGCCCGCATGCTGCAGTGTATCGGTCAGCCGGAATTCCTGGAGTTGTCGGTGAGTCTCTATGGCCAGCCGAAGGAGGTCATAGCAGCCGGCAGCCTGACACACCTGCACGCCGCGGAGTTCTTCGCCGAGATGACCGGTGAGTTCGCCAACGCGGCGTCGATACCGGAGGCGGAGTTCTCGCTCGGCTCAGAGGACGTCGCCGAGGCCCTGCGCAGCCGCCTGGTCCCGTTCTTCTCTTATCACCCCGTCAAGGTCGTCATCGACCCGGCGATGGCGTCCAAGGCCGCCGCCGGCGCGCTGCGCATACGCCTGCGATCGGCCACGCGCTTCACCGCGATGGACGTCGCTCAGCTGATCCATCACGAGGGATACGTCCACATGCTCACCGCGTTGAACGGGCGGGAACAGCCCCGGCTAGCCAGCCTCGGCCTGGCCGCCCCGCGCACGACGTGGACACAGGAGGGGCTGGCGACGTTTTCCGAGCTGGTCAGCGCCTCGGTCGATCTGCACCGGATGCGCCGCATCGCGCTGCGCACTCACGCGGTTCAGATGGGGCTGGATGGCGCGGATTTCATCGACATCTTCCGCTTCTTCCTCGACTCGGGGCAGGAGGAGTACGAGAGCTTTCAGTCGGCGGCCCGCATCTTCCGCGGCGGCGATCCGCGCGGCGGTGTGGTGTTCACGAAAGACGTCGTGTATCTGCTGGGGTTGCTGCGCACGCACACCTTCCTTCGCAAGGCGGTGCAGTCCAACAAGTTTCACTATGCCGAACACCTGTTCGCGGGACGCATGACGCTGGGAGATGTCATCGCGCTGGAGCCGTACTTCGAGAGCGGGGTCATCGCTCCGCCGCTGTACGAGCCGCCGTGGCTGCAGCAGCGCAGCTGCCTGGCCGCCTATCTGTGCTATTCGATCTTCGCCAACAAGATAGACCTCGCGGCGGTCAGCCTCGAGGACTTCCAGAACATGGAGCAGCGCGCGCCATAGTCGGGCACGGTGCGACCCGCCGGCGTCAGTTGGTGCGCACGCCCTCGAAACCGAGCACGTCGCGGGCGCTGATGACCTCCGCACCCCAGGTGGTGGCCGGCGGGATGTAGATGCAGTCCCCGGCCCGCAGGAGCATCGATTCTCCCTCGATGATGAGCTTCATCTCACCCTGGTAGAGCGCGCACACGGTCTCGACGTCGGCGTTCTTGTCCGGCAACACGCTGCTCGGCGGGTATCCCACCGGCTGACACTTGTAGCCCCGGATCATGATCTTCTGCAGCATCGACTGCTTGCTGAGCAGGTCGTCGGTCTTCGGATCCCAGTGCTCGACCTTCAGCTTGTCCATGGTGCGGAAGGAAACCACGCAGTTGCCGCCCTGGAAGCGGGCCTCGTAGAGCGCGGTGTCGATGCGCTTGACCAGCTCCGCGGGCTCGTAATCCTTGATGGGGATGAGCGTGGCCACGCCCACATGGGCCGTGAGCGTCTGCCCCGCGTGCACGACCTCGTGCGGGATCTTCTGCTGCTCGATGCGCTTGCGCAGCGCATCGGCGATGCGGACGGCGTTGCGCCCGTCGCAGTCGGGCAAAAGTATGGCGATCCCCGCGCCGTCGTAGCGCGCCGCCAGATCACCCGGCCGCCGCCCGACACCGGATGCCAGGCGTGCGATCCGGTGCAGCATCGCATCGGCGGCCTGTACCCCGTGCGCCTCGCGATAATGATCGAATTCGTCGATCTCGCACATCAACAGCGAGAGCGGCCGCTTCGCACGCATCTGCCGGCGCCACTCCGCGTCCAGGTGCTCCTCGAACGTGCGGCGATTGGCGATGCCGGTGACCGGGCACAGCGGCGAAACCCGGCTCAGGGTCTCCGAGAGCGCCTGCGCCTTGCTCTTCATCAGGCCGAGGTCCGCGCTGGCGCGTTTCGCCTCGTTCTCCGCCACCTGCCGGCGCTCGTTGTTGCTGCGCGCGCTCTGGTTGAGCTTGTCGATCTCCGTCCGGCGGGCCTCCAGCACGCCGCGCATCTGCTGGACGTCGTCCTCCAGTGCGAGCATCCGGTTGTTGACGCGATAGAGCGCACGCGAGGCGAAAATCGTCAGTCCGAGCGCGACCAGCATGATGACCCCGATCGCCGAGGCCTGGGCGTTACCTCGGGCGAGCATGTCCAGGCTCGCCGGAAGCAGGGCGGGCACCGCGAATGCCAGCACCGGCGCGCGGATACCGCCGTAGATGGGCACCGTGCAGATGGTGACGAAGGCCACCCAGAACAGCAGCACGCTGGCGGCCTGGATGTCGGCATGACGCAGGGCCAGGAACGCCAGTCCGCCAAAGGCCACACCGAGCAGGCCGGCGCCGGCGAGGAATCCGTGATACCAGGCCGGGTTGCGCGGCCGCTTGTGGCGCCTCCCCCGCGAGCGATACAGGCCGGCCAGCCACAGCCGCACGCCGAGGATGAACGCAACCGCGACCACCCAGCCGACGAGCAGACGCTTGTCCACGTGCTCGTGACAAAGGAAAGCGAAGACCAGACCCGCTACGGCCAGACCCGGCGCCTCGTTTCGTGTCTGGCGATAAAGCAGACCGGTGAATTCCGGAGCGGAATCTTCCTGCTTGTCCATCCGCCTGTTACCCCCGATTGTTGTTGTTTCTAGTATATATCCACGCCTGCCACAGCATGGAGCGTGCCATACCCCTCTAGGCCCCCCGGACTGCGTCCAGGCTGACCACCGGGTCCTCCCCCACGACCTCGGCGGTGTGCACCGCCCCCGCGGGCACCTCCACCCAGTCGCCGGCCTCGAGCACCACCGCAGCCTCCCCGAGGGTGATCCGGAGGCGCCCGCTGAGCACCGCGTCGACCTTGTCCACCGCGTGGGTATGTGGCGGGAACCGGGTCCCCGGCGGGTATGCGTACACGGCCACGCGGTAGCCCATCGCGGCGAGCTTCCGGCCGAGGGCCGCCTCGGTCAGTGGACCGTCGAGCGCCTCGTCCCAGTGGCCGGTGAGCACCGCCGGTTCACCAGCGGCGACGGCCATCAGGCAGCGGCGGCAGGGGTTGTGCCGGGTGGAACAACCTCACGTCGCGATGCTTGAAAAAGGGTATCAGCACCATGCCGGCGATGAACCCGCCTATGTGCGCAAACCAGGCCACACCGCCCTTCCCGCCGCCACCGGCGGCGGCCGAGGCGAATAGCTGCATGACGAACCAGAACCCGAGGACGAGCAGCGCCGGCAGCCTGACGATCGGCGCATACAGGCCCAGCGGCACCACCGTGAGCACCCGCGCGTGCGGATAGAGCAGCAGATATGCCCCGAGGACCCCCGAGATCGCGCCGCTCGCCCCGATCATCGGTACCTGCGAATCCGGGTGCATCCATGCCTGGCCGACCGCCGCGGCCACGCCACAAAGCAGGTAGAAGATCGCGAAGCGCACGTGGCCCATGGCATCCTCGACATTGTTGCCGAATATCCACAGGTAGAGCATGTTGCCGACCAGGTGCATGATGCCGCCGTGCAGGAACATCGAGGTGAAGACCGTCGCCTCGGCGGGCACCAGCGCGAGCTCCGCCGGCAGTTCGGCCCGGTCGAACAGCACGGCAGGGATCACGCCGAGACTGTAGACGGCTCGCTGACCGCCCTCGCCACCGAGGGACATTTGCCAGAGGAAGACCAGCGCGCAGGCCGCTATGGTCACCATCGTGACCACCGGAGCGATGCGGGTGGGATTGTCGTCGTGCAGCGGGATCATGCAGCGTGGCGGCGTGGGCTGCGAGGCAGTGTAACCCCGCGGCCGCCGGGCCGCCCACCCGCCGGCAGCCAAAGCGGGGGGCGGTCACGAACGCGGAGCGTGGCCCGCCTGCCCCCCATCCGAATCCGCGCAACCGCTCGAGCGGGCCGCGCATCCGCCGCAGGCACTCCGGCATCCGCCGGCGGCGGCATTGCGGCGCGCACGCAGCGCGGAGCGCACGTACCAGCCGGCGACGGCGACGACCACGACGATGGCGAGCAATTCCTGCATCCGGTCGAGATTCATGTGGCTCCCCGTTTCATGACGCCAGGCGATAGACGACGAACGCGGTCAGGTAACCCAGAAGGGACATGTACAGCCATGCGAAGGCAGGCCAGCGCCACGAATTGGTCTCGCGGCTTATGGTCGCGACCGTGGCGGCGCACTGCAGGCAGAAGGCGTAGAAGACCATCAATCCCAGGGCGACGGCCAGCGAGAACACCTTGGTACCGTCGGGCCACTCGGATGCGCGGATGCGCGCGACCAGGCCGGGGCTTTCCGCATCCACATCGGCGCCGACGGCGTAGATGGTGCCGAGCACCGCGATGACCACCTCGCGGGCGGGAAAGGATGCCAGCACCGCGGCGGAGATCTTCCAATCCCAGCCCAGGGGGCGGAACACCGGGGCAACCGCACGGCCGATGTGCCCGAGCAGGCTCTCCTCCAGGTGCGTGGCCGCCTCGCGATGGTCGATGTCGGCCGATGCCGCATCCAGTTCCTCTCCGCTCAACGTCTGCGCCGCCTGCGCCCGTTCCGCGGCGAACCGCTGCGTGGTCGCATCCCAGTGCGGAAAGTACGCCAGCGCCCAGACCACGATTGCGACGGTGAAGATGATCGTGCCCGCCCGCACCAGGAACATGCGCGCCCGCTCCCACATGCGATATAGAACGGATTTCAGGTTCGGAAGCCTGTAGGGCGGCAATTCCATGAGGAACGGGGGCGTCGGTCCGCGCAGCAGCGAGCGCTTCAGCAGGAATGCCGTCAGGACGCCGCCGGCGATGCCGAGCAGGTACAGTCCAAGCAGGACCAGGCCCTGCAGATTCACCAGCCCCCCGAGATAGCTGCGCGCGGGCACGAAAGCGGAGATGAGCAGCGCATAGACGGGCAACCGCGCCGAGCAGGTCATGAATGGCGCCGCCAGGATGGTCGCCAGTCGATCGCGCGGGTCGGCGATGACGCGCGTGCCCATGATGCCGGGCACCGCGCACGCGAAGCTCGAAAGCATGGGGATGAACGACTGCCCGGAGAGGCCGCACCAGCGCATCAGGCGATCCATGAGGAAGGCGGCGCGCGCCATGTAACCGCTGTCCTCCAGGAAGATGATGAAGGCGAACAGGATGAGGATCTGCGGCAGGAACACGACCACGCTGCCGACACCGGCGACCACGCCGTCGGCCAGCAGGCTGGCGATGGCGCCCGCCGGCAGGGTCGCCTTGATCCAGTCGCTGGTCGCCGCGGCGGCCCCGTCGATCAGGTCCATCAGCGGCGCGGCCCATGCGAACACCGACTGGAAGACCGCGGCCATCAGCAACAGGAACAGCAGAGTTCCGAGCACCGGGTGACCGACGGCCCGATCGATGCGATCGGAGGTCGTCGTGCGCGCCGCACCGCGTGTCTCGACGCCGTCGACGGCATGATTGATCCATGCGTAGCGCGCCCGCGCATCGAGCGCCGCCAGCGACCCGCCGGTGGCGAGTTCGGCGCGCACTCCGCCCAGCGCGGCCTTCGCCGCGGCTCCGAAGCGCTGCTGCAACCGCGTCTCCGCATACCCGCCCTCATCGATCAGGGCGCGCTCGACCTCGTAGGGGTCCAATGGCTCCCCGGCCGGAGCCAGCTCGCGCGCCAGCGCTGCGGCCGCATGGCGGATGGTGGTGGAGAAGGAGACGAACGGAACCGGGTTGGTTTTCAGGGTGTCCGCCAGAGTCGACTTCAGCGCATCGATCCCCTTGCCCCTGGACGCCACCAGGGGAACCACCGGGCAGCTCAGATGTTCCGCCAGCCTTGCCGCCGCGATCCGTATGCCGCGCGATTCCGCCAGATCGACCATGTTGAGCGCCACCACGACCGGGATGCCGAGTTCCAGCACCTGGCTGGCGATGTAGAGATTGCGCCGCAGGTTGGAGGCATCGACCACCACGACGATGGCGTCCGGCCGGCCGAGATCGCCGATGCGGCCGAGCAGGACGTCGACCGCCACCATCTCATCGGGCGAGTGCGCGCTCAAGGAGTAGGTGCCGGGGAGATCCACGAGCTGCACCCGCCGCCCGCCCAGCGTCGTCTCACCCACGTGACGCTCGACCGTGACCCCGGGATAGTTGCCGACCTTCTGCCGCAATCCCGTCAGCAGATTGAACAGCGTGCTCTTGCCGGTGTTGGGATTGCCGACGGTGACGATGAGCGGCAGACGCTCCTCGTCGACGCCGAGCTCGGCGGTGGCCACGCTCATGAGACAGCCTCGACCTGCACGAAGCGCGCCTCGTCCCGACGCAACGACAGCGCGTAGCCGAGCAGTCGGAATTCGATCGGATCGCCCGCCGGCGCGCGTCGGATGCACTCGACCTCCGTGCCTTCGAGCAGGCCGAGCTGCATCAGCCGCTGCAGCAGGCCGGCAGGTGCCGTCAGTGCCGTCACTCGCCCGCGATGAGTGGGCTCGAGCTGATCGAGGGTCAAGCTCGCCGCAACCTGTCGCGCAGGCCGTGCCTCAGGCGCCGCCACCAGGTATGTGCTGCGACGCCCGCCAGCGGGGCGACCTCGATGTACTCCGCCTCGTCGCCGTCGATGGCCCAGCGGCTCTCGTCCAGAGCCACGACGACCGGGTCGCCGTGGTGCAACAACATCAGATGCGCGCCGGGCACGATGCCGCGCGAAAGGTACTTCTGGCGGACCGCGGGCACGCGATGGCTGAGCGCGGTGACGATCGCACACTGGCCCGTCTTCAATGCCCGCAGACTGATCACGTCTAGACTCATGGCGGCGTGGGGCCTGTCATCCGGATGATTAGGGGTTGGACAGCAAGAATGATAATGATTCCCACTAATCCGGTAAATGGATGCGGATCAAATTCCTGCAATACTGCCTTGGGACGAACGCCGCGAGCGGCCCGGCGGGGTCAGCCCCGAAGGCGGTAGACAACGCCGCGGGGGCAGCGAACCATCTCGAATTCCTGGGAGTAGCTCGCCAGCGGCTCGGAGCCGCCGAGGAATAAATACCCTTTCGGTTTCAGTGTCTTGGCAATGCGGGCGAGGATGTCGCGCTTGTTGTCGTTGGAGAAATAGATGAGCACGTTCCGGCAGAAGACGACGTCGAAGGGCCCCAGCATGGAGAAGGCCTGCAGCAGGTTGCACTCGCGAAACTCCACCCGCGCCTTCAACTCCTCCCGGACGCGCAGCTTGGCGCCGTCCCGCGTGAAGAACCGGCTCCGACGCTCGGCGGAAAGCCCGCGGTTGATCTCCAGCTCGTCGTAGACGCCCTCGCGCGCCTGCCTGAGCACGCTGGGCGCGATGTCCGTGCCGAGTATCTGGACTCCGGCGCTGAGCGTGCCGGGTCGCGCCTGCTGGTACTCGCTCACCGTCATGCTGACGGAATAGGCCTCCTGGCCCGAGGAGGAGGCCGCCGACCAGATGCGTACGGGCAGCCCGCGCGGCCCGCCGATCTCGGGAAAGATCGTGTCCTTCAGGATCTCGAAGGGATACTCGTCCCGGAACCACAGCGTCTCGTTCGTGGTCATGGCGTCGATGACCCGTACCTTGAGGCTCGCCGAGGAGCTGCGATCGAGCAAGTTCAGCAGGGCGCCGAGCGTGGGCGCGTTTACCTCCTCCATGATGCGGCTCAGGCGGCTGCGTATCAGATAGCCCTTGTTCGCGCCGAGCGTGATGCCGCTGGCGGACTCGAGGTACCTGCAAAAGCGCTCGTAGTCCTCGGTGGAGATATCCATCCGGGTGCTTCCGATCGCGCTTGCGGCTGTCTGTATCGCCAAGGATTCCCCCTTCTGCCTGTCAGCCCGGCGGCGCCTGTTCGTGGACTGCGCGCGCACCGGCCGCCGCCAACACCCCCTGGCGGATCACGCCGTGCGTCTGGCTCGGAGCTCCTTGAGTCGCTCGAGCACCATCTTGGCCAGGTCGTCCGGGTCGAACTTCGCGCACAGGCGATCGGCCTTCACGCGCTTGGCCATCGACTCGTTGAAGGTGCCGCTCAGCGAGGTGTGCAGGCAAATATAGAGGTTCTGCAGCTGCGGGTGGCTCTTGATGTTGGTGGCGAGCGTGTAGCCGTCCATCTCGGGCATCTCCACGTCGGAGATCACCATCGCGATCTTCTGATCGACGGGGCGGTCGTCCTTGGCGCACTCCTCCAGGAGCATCTCCCAGGCGATGCGACCGTTCTCGGCGACCGTGTAGGGCACGCCGGTCTGGTCCAGCACGCGGGTGATCTGCTTGCGGGCCATCGCCGAATCGTCGGCAACGAAGATCCGCAGGGCGGCCTCGCCCACCGACGCGTCCGCCACCGCCTCGGAGACCTCGCGCGAGACTTCGACCTTCAGGCCTATGACCTCGCTCAGCACCTTTTCGACATCGATGATCTCGACCAGCTCGCTGTCGACCTGGGTGACCGCCGTGAGGTAGTTTCCGTGGCCGATCCCGGTCGGCGGCGGCTTCACTTCCTCCCAGTTCTTGTTGACGATGCGATCGACGCTGCCGACCAGGAAGCCCAGGACCTGACGGTTGTATTCGGCGACGACGACGAAATTGTCCTGTGCGTTATGCAGCGGGCGGCGGCCGATCGCAGCGCTCAGGTCCATCACGGTGATCGTCTGTCCGCGCATGTTCGCGATCCCGGTCACCACGGGGCTCGAATGCGGCATGCGGGTCAGCGGCGGGCACTTGATCACCTCGCGCACCTTGAAGACGTTGATCCCGAAGCGCTGCTTGTTCCCCAGCTTGAACAGCAGCAACTCGAACTTGTTGCGGCCGACCAGTTGCGTCAGACGATTGACGCCGTCCATCACGCTTGCCATGTAGGAATTCCCCCTTCATTGCCCGCCGCCCGTTCAGCACGGATCACGACTGCCTCGCGCTTTATCGACGGACGGCCGGGAAAGCTTTAGGCGCCGGACTTTCCGCGCCGGCCAAGGCACGCAACTTGCTTTTTCCACGGCCATGAGAGTCCACCGGTCCCCGCTTCGATCCCGCCTCGGCGCGCTGCTGGCGGTTGCAGTTTTCCTGCCGAAACCGGCCCTCGCCCAGCAGCAGGCCGTACAGCCGCTCGAGTCGGTCAGCGCGGCGGCGCAGGCGGCCGCCGAGCAGTCGCTGCTGGCGGGGAACGACGCGGCGAGCGGGGCATCGGTCGTCGTCGGCCAGCTCGACCCGCGCCTGCGGCTGCCGGCCTGCGACACGCCGCTCGAGGGCTTCGTGCCGGGCAGCATGCAGGGCCGCACCAACGTGACCGTCGGTGTGCGCTGCACCGGGGCGACGCCGTGGACGGTCTACGTTCCGGTCCGCGTCTCGGCGCCGCGGCCGGTCGTCGTCCTGACCCGCCCGGTGCCACGCGGCGCGCCACTTACCGCCCAGGACATCGATGTCGAATTGCGCGAGGTGGGCGGTCTCGGTTCCGGGTATTTCGAGGACCCGGCCGCCGTGCTGGGCAAGGTCCTGACCCGCCCCGGGTCACCAGGCCAGGTCGTGGTGCCGACCCTGGTCGCGGGCGCCGTCGCCGTGAAGCGCGGACAACAGGTGACGCTGACCGCCAACAGCGGCGGCATCCTGGTGCGCATGGAGGGCACTGCCCTGGCCGACGGCAGCATCGGTGACCGATTGAAAGTCAAGAACAATTCCTCTGCCCGCGTGATCGAAGGCACGGTGCTCTCGGACGGTTCCGTGGAGATCGGGTTGTGATTGAATGGCGGTTCCTCGAGGGCAGCCTAAAGTTCGAGGGCAGATTGCCGCTACCCCGGATGAACAGAAATTGGAGTAAGAGACCATGGTGACAGAGGTCAAAGGTACAACGAGCGGAGTAGTCGGCCCGACCACCCAGCGCCCCGCCACGGCGGAGGTCGCGGGTATCGTCGCACCGGGCAAGCCGGGGGCGGTCAGCGGCGAGAACGTCTCGCTGACCAGGACCGCTGCCGAGATGCGCGATCTCGAACGGGCCGTGCACAGCGCCCCGGACGTGGACATCGAACGCGTCAACCGGTTGCGCCAGGCGATTGCCGAAGGCAACTACCAGGTCGACGACGAGAGGCTCGCGCAGAATCTCCTGCGCCACGAGATGATGATGATCTCCGGTGGCGAGGTGGGCAAGAAATGAAGCCGGCCCAGCAGCGCCTGCTCGAGATCACCGCCGCCCATATCCGCCTGCTGACAGAGCTCGATCAGGTCCTGCAGGGGGAGACCGGGGCGCTTGGCAGCCGCAACCTCAACGACCTGCAGGCGGCGACGGATCGCAAGAACGATCTGCTGGGACAGTTGGAAGGCATGGGCAAGGAATTCACCCGCCTGTGCGAGGAGGCCGGCGTTCAGCCGAACCGCGACGGGCTCCTCGGCGCCGAGGTCACCTCGGTCATGGCGGATGCGTGGTCGCGCATGTGCCGGCTGCTGGAACGCTGCGAGGAGCGCAATCGCATCAACGGCGTGACCATCAACGCCAGCCGCAATTTCGCCGAGAACCTGCTGGCCCTGCTGCAAGGCGGCCAGGGGCGCGCGAAGACCTACGGGCGCACCGGCAACGTATTTCGGGACGGTCAGGCCAAGGCACTGGGCAGCGTCTGATACTCCGGGCGCTGCACGACAGAGGAATGTCACCGTGGCGTTGTGGCCATTCTCCAAATCCCCGGCGGCGCCTGCCCGCCGCGAAGAGCGCGAACCCGTCACCAACCTGAGCAACCCGGACGCGATTACCCGTCCGGAGCAGATCGCCCGCGTCCTCGAGCAGCTCTACGAACAGCGCTGCCTGCTCGGCGTGAGCGTGGACGGCACCGACGACTACTACACCAGCGCGGTCATAGAGGTGGTTCGCAATCAGAGCTACCTCGTCATCGACGAGCTCACGCCGCGCGCCGTCAACAAGTTCATCCATCCCCAGCGCGGGCTGACCGTGCGCGCCCGCATGAACAACGTGACCATCCGTTTCGAGACGGAGGTGAGCGCCGTGGGCGAGGAAGCGGGCCTGCCCTACTACCAGCTCCGGTTCCCGGCGGTGCTCGACTACATCCAGCGCCGCGAACACTACCGCGCCGGCGTGCCGATGGAGAAGCAGATACCCGTGCAGCTCGCGATGCCGAGCGGCACGCTGTACACGGCCGAATTGCGGGACATCTCGATGGGCGGAATGAGCGCCCGCCTGCGCGGCGCGACGCCCGCCGAATTCGCCACCGGCAGCGAGATCCAGCATCTGGTCATCACCCTGCCCTCCGGCGCGCGCATCCACGGCAGCGGTGTCATCTGCTATGCCGACGTGGTACAGGCCTCGCGCATCGCACGCTGCGGCGTGCGCTTCACGCACGTCGACCGCAGCGACCAGCACGTCCTCGAGCAGTTCATCGCCCAGCTCGATCGCGAGTTGAAACGCAAGCGGCTCGCCTGAGCCGTGCGCGGTGGGCGTGCGCCGCGGTTCGCGCACATTGCGAACCAGGCGGCGGTTCGGGCCTTGGTTGCGGGCAGTCCATATTGGCGCGGCGGGCCCGGGCGGGTAAACTACGCGCCTCCTGACGTGGGGACGTAGCTCAGCTGGGAGAGCGTCGCGTTCGCAATGCGAAGGTCGGGGGTTCGATCCCCCCCGTCTCCACCACTCCTTCACCTCAGCCACACGAATACTCACCGGGCGCTCCCGCGGTGGCGTTGGCTCGCGGGCGCGCGCACTCTACGCACGGCGCGGCCGGCAATGCGCGCATGCGGGCCGCGGCGCAGGTATCAATGCCCGGATGCAAGCACTCCCGCGGACCGACGAGGTTCACGACGCGCGCGTCGCATCTGCGCACTCGGCCCCCGATGGGCACGGCGCCTTTGCGCTAGTGTCGCGCGAGCTCGAGCCAGGTGGAGATCACCGCATCGGGATTCAGCGAGAGGCTGGTGATGCCCTGCTCCATCAGCCAGCGGGCGAAGTCGGGATGATCCGAGGGACCCTGTCCGCAGATGCCGATGTATTTGCCCTGCTGCAGGCAGCACGAGATGGCGCGCGCGACCAGCGCCTTCACCGCCGGGTCGCGCTCGTCGAAGGTGTCGGCGACCAGGTTCGAATCGCGATCCAGGCCGAGCGTGAGCTGCGTGAGATCGTTGGAGCCGATCGAGAAGCCGTCGAAGTATCGCAGGAACTCGTCGGCCAGGACGGCGTTCGACGGAACCTCGCACATCATGATGAGCTTCAGCCCCTTCTCGCCGCGCTTCAGGCCGTTGGCGGCGAGCAGTGCGACAACCGCCTCGGCCTGCCCGAGCGTACGCACCATCGGCACCATGACCCAGACGTTGTCCAGGCCCATTTCCTCGCGCACGCGCTTCAGCGCCTGGCACTCCATCTCGAAGCAGGGGCGAAACGAGGACGCTACGTAACGGGCCGCGCCACGGAACCCGAGCATGGGGTTCTCCTCGTCGGGCTCGTAGCGATCGCCGCCCAGGAGGTTCGCGTATTCGTTCGACTTGAAATCCGACAGCCGGACGATGACGGGCAGGGGCGCGAATGCCGCCGCGATGCTCGCGATGCCCTCGGTCAGGCGCGCGACGTAGAACTCCCGCGGCCCCGCGTACCCGGCCATCTTCGCGCGGATCTTCGCCTGCAGATCGGCGGGCAACCGATCGAACTCGAGCAGCGCCTGCGGATGCACGCCGATGGCATTGCTGATGATGAACTCCAGGCGCGCCAGGCCGACGCCGGCGCTCGGCAGCGCCGCGAAGTGGAAGGCGCGCTCCGGATTACCGACATTCACCATGATCTTCACCGGCAGCTCGGGCATGCGATCCAGATCCAGGCGCGTGACCTCGAACGGCACGTTGCCGCGATACACGTGGCCCGCGTCCCCCTCGGCGCAGGACACCGTCAGCGTCTCGCCGTCGCGTATCACCTCGGTGGCGTCGCCGCAGCCGACGACGGCCGGCACGCCCAGCTCGCGGGCAATGATGGCGGCGTGGCAGGTGCGGCCACCGCGATTCGTGACGATGGCCGAGGCACGCTTCATGATCGGCTCCCAGTCCGGATCGGTCATGTCGGCCACCAGCACGTCGCCCGGCTGCACGCGGTCCATGTCGGCGATCGAGCGTACGATGCGCGCCGGACCGGTGCCGATGCGGCTGCCGATGCTGCGCCCGGTGGCCAGGACCTCGCCGGTGCCCTTCAGATGGTATCGCTCCAGCGTGCGTGCGCGGCGGCTCTGCACGGTCTCCGGGCGCGCCTGCACCAGGTAGAGCCTGCCATCGATGCCGTCCTTGGCCCACTCGATGTCCATGGGCCGCTCGTAGTGA
The DNA here is from genome assembly GCA_022072255.1 of Gammaproteobacteria bacterium. GTDB lineage: Bacteria > Pseudomonadota > Gammaproteobacteria > JAJPIJ01 > JAJPIJ01 > JAJVHZ01. The sequence goes on from JAJVHZ010000014.1 coordinate 74,846, forward strand.
CGCTCGACGGCGACCGCGTATCTCGCCAGCTCGGTCACATCCGCATCGTCGATGCAGAAGCGCCGCTGCAGATCCTCGGGCACGGATTCGGTGTTCACACGCGCGCCATCGCCCGTCCCGTAGACCATGCGCAGCAGCTTGGTGCCGAGGTTGCGGCGCAGGATGGAAGGTCGCCCCGCGGCGAGCGCAGGCTTGTAGACGTAGAACTCGTCCGGGTTGACGGCACCCTGCACCACCGTCTCGCCCAGACCGTAGTTCGCGGTGATGAAGACCGCGTCGCGGAATCCCGATTCGGTGTCGAGCGTGAACATCACGCCGCTGGCGGCGAGATCGCTGCGGATCATCCGCTGCACCCCGGCGGACAGCGCGACCTCGCGATGCGCGAACCCCTGGTGCACGCGGTAGGCGATCGCGCGATCGTTGTAGAGCGAGGCGAACACGTGCTTGACCGCCTGCTTGACGGCGTCCAGCCCGCGCACGTTGAGCAGCGTCTCCTGCTGCCCGGCGAAGGAGGCCTCGGGCAGATCCTCGGCGGTCGCAGAGGAACGCACCGCGACCGAGAGCTCCGGACCCGCGTGGTTCTCCATGGCGCGGTAGGCGTCTTCGATCGCGCACTCGAGCCCGGGGGGAAACGCCGCTGCCGCCACCCAACCGCGGATCTCGCGGCCGGCTGCCGTGAGTTGCGCGATGTCATCGACGTCGAGATGATCCAGGCGCGCGTGGATACGCTCGGTGAGTCCGTTCGCGGCGAGAAGCTCGCGGAACCCGTCCGCCGTCGTGGCGTAGCCCTCGGGCACCAGCACGCCGGATTCCGAGAGGCCGCGGATCATCTCGCCCAGCGAGGCATTCTTGCCGCCGACCCGCGCCGTGTCGTGCATACCGAGCTGATTCAGCGGAATCGTGTAGTCGTTGCCGGACATGCGTGTACCCCTGCTTGTTGGCTAGTGCATTCGACCGCGGACTGGAGGATATTAGGAATCATGAGGCGCCGCGTGTTTTTCGTATCGGATCGAACCGGGATCACCGCCGAGAATCTCGGCGAGACCCTGCTCACCCAGTTTCCCGATTTCGAGTTTACACGCACCCGCCGTCCTTTCATCGATTCCGAGGCCAAGGCGCACGGCATCGTGGCGCAGATCGACCAGGCCGCCGCCGAGGACGGCGCGCCGCCGCTGGTGTTCAGCACGCTCACCGATCCGGATTGCCAGGACATCATCGCCGCCAGTCGCGGCAGCGTCTTCGAGCTGTTCGGGACCTTCATCGGTCCGATGGAGCAGACCCTCAAGGCGCATTCCACGCACAAGGCCGGCCGCATGCACGGGATCAGCGACCAGCGCAGCTACGAGCGGCGCATACAGGCCTTGAATTTTACGCTGGATCACGACGACGGTCAGCGCGTGCAGGGACTGGAGGCGGCCGACGTCGTGTTGATGGGCGTATCGCGCTGCGGCAAGACACCCACGAGTCTGTATCTGGCGATGCAATTCAATCTGCGGGCGGCGAACTACCCGCTCACCGACGATGACCTCGACGCCACGCAGTTGCCGGCCGTGCTGCGGCCATGCCGCGAGAAGCTCTTCGGCCTGACCATACAGCCCGAGCGGCTCGCACGCATCCGGGAGGAGCGGCGCCCCGACAGCCGCTATGCCAGCGTGCAGCAGTGCCGATCCGAGGTCGCGCGCGCCGAATCACTGATGCGCGCCACCGCCATACCGTTTCTCGACACCACCACCATCTCCATCGAGGAGATCGCGACGACCGTGGTGCAGCTGTTCCGCCCGACGCACGACTAGCCCGCGCCGCGCGTCTATGCACGCCCCCGTTGGCCAACCAGCGTGCGGCGGCACGGGCTGCCGGCGTGAGTCACCCGCCGAGCTGTTTCAGCATCGTCGCCGCATCGCTGACCTCGTACTTGCCGGGACCTTCGATGTTGAGGCGCATGACGACGCCATCCTCCACCAGCATCGAGAAGCGCTGGCAGCGCACCCCGAACCCCTGGACGACGAGGTCCAGCTCGAGGCCGAGCTTGCGGGTGTAATCGGCGCTGCCGTCGGCCATCATGCGGACCTTGCCGCCGGCCTTCTGATCCTTGCCCCACGCACCCATCACGAACGGGTCGTTGACCGACATGCACCAGATCTCGTCCACACCCTTGGCCTTCAGGGCGCCGTAACCCGCGACGTAGCCCGGCGCGTGCTGCGCCGAGCAGGTGGGCGTGAACGCGCCCGGCAGCCCGAATATCACGATGCGCTTGCCCTTGATCAGATCCTGCACCTTGAAGGTGTTGGGCCCGACGCTGCAGCCCTCGGTCGCGACCTCGAGGTACTCGCTCAGCGTGCCATCCGGCAGCCGATCGCCGATTTTGATGGTCATCATTGCCTCCAAGTGTTCTTGTGGTTGGGTATGGAGGCGCAAGCTTACTACCGCTGCGGGCGGTTCGCGATACCGCTGGCGCGCCGTGAATGATGAGCGGCGAGGATGCGCCGCCTGCAGCGCATCACCACGAGCCAGCGTCGGGGCTACAGCTCGCCGCGTATCGTGAGCGAGATGTTCTGGCCGTCGAAGCTGTCGCGGCCCTCGATGATCGACCACTCCAGGGAACTGGTCACGCCGAAACTGCTGAACAGGCGGAAGCCGAACCCCGCCTCGATCTCGTCGTCGTCATCGGGCTGCACCGAGGTGAACGCGCCGGGCAGGCCGCCGGCATCCTCGCCGTTGTCGCGGCTCAGGTCGTTGCGGTAGATGAGCAGGGCGTACGGCTCCAGCGCACCGAAGCTGTAGGCGACGTCGCCGCCGAGCACCAGTTGCGTGAGATCGATGTCCCGATCGTCCACGGTACGCACCGTGCCCTGGGCGGCGCTGGCGGCGCTGCCGGTTTCCACATAGCCATCCTGCTCCTCCTGCGTGTACAGGAATCCGACCCGCCCGCTCAAGACCCAGTTGTTCACCATGGCCAGCGCGTTGAGATTGGTGGCGAAGAACCAGCGATCGGCATCGAAGCCGGAGCTCGTCGTCGTCCCGTCGGTCGGCGAGATGCGGTTCTGATCGTATTCCAGCGGCGTATAGCCGCCGGAGACGTCGATGGAGAGGATGTCGTTGATGAGCCAGGCGCCGTAGGGCGCGATCGTGAATCCGTCGGACTCCTGCCCGCCGCCGTTGTACAAGGTGTCGGTGTCGGTGTCCTCGTATCCCAGGGACAGGCCGATGAGGAAGCGATCATCGTAGATCAGCCGATCCAGACCCGCCGTACCGCGCTGCGTGTCCGCGTCGTAGGCCAGCGATTCGTTGTTGAAGACGAAGTCGCTGTCGTACCAGGAACCGCGGTAGTTGACCCAGGCGCTCCAGCCGCCGAGCAGGTCACCCGAGGACAGTCCGCTCTGCGGCCTCCCCACGGCGGCCTGCGTCCCGTCCCCGGCGTCCCGCTTCAGGCGCTTGCGCGCCACGTCGGCATTGGTCTCGCCGTTGATGCGCAGGTTGGCGCCGTTGGTCACCGATGTCGAAACGCCGTTCAGGCACACGGAGAAGTTGCTCCGATCGCAATGCGACGAAACGGACTGTGCGCGGACGGCGCCAGCGACGAACAAGGCGAACAGGATCCCCAGTGCGCAACGAGCGGGCAGCGTGGTCATGACCGTATCCTCCCCAAGACTAGGTATTACTCGACCGCTACGATTTGTTGAAGTCTACTACTACAATGGGTTACGTCCAACTCTTAAATAATTCTTCATGCTCACCTCGGCACGGATACCCGCTGCGAGGACTGTATGCTGCGCAGGAGATTGTCGATGGCGCGCAGCCGCATGCGTTGCGGCGGCGTCGGCGGGCTGTGCGCGTCCGGGACCGTCGTCCCGTAGCCCGGACGGTCGATGACCACGCTGCCATATGCATTGCCGACCTCGATGGCACTGGCGGCCGCGCCGTCCTCCGGGTCGAGCAGAACGATGGTGGCCGACTCGCCGATGACCTCGCCGCCCACGGTCGTGCCGCGTATGCCGATGGTCGCGACCACGCCCGTGCGCACCTGCATCGAACGGGAACGGGCCTTGGCGATGAGTCCGGTGGTGAAGCGAAAGGCGCCGCGCAGCACCTCCATGACGACGCTGTCGGTGTCCGCGCGCGCGTATTTGAACTCGTTGACGCTGAAAGCGGAGTCGGGACCGAGCGAGAAGGAGGTGTTGTCCTGAAAGCGCAGCGTGACCGTCGAGCGGCTGCGGGTCTCGACCCGATCCCCGACATGCACGGCATCGCCCTTCGCGAGCCGGTGCGCGACGCCGCTGGTGTCGAAACGGGCGGCGTCTCCCTTCACCTGCGCCACCTCGCCGACTGCCGCCAGGTTCTCCCCCGCCGCGAGCGCGCTGCCGGCGGCGAAACCGAAGACCGCGAGCAGCAGCAACCGCGGGATCCACCTCATGCCTCGCCCTCCCTCTGAGTGCCCGCCCGGCGTTTCGCGGAACGCGGCGCCGGCGCAGCGCCGGCTCGCGATGTCCGCACTGCTCCTCGCTATCGCCGCGCAGCCTGGCTGTGCCGCCCTCAGTAGTATGGGTGCGACCGAGGCTCGCGCTCAAGCCTTCGGCATGGCCGAGGCCGCCGGCCTCGCCCCCGGCACGATCGACACCCACGGATTCCGCCTGCAGGCCTTTCATCGCGGCCTGACCCACGCGCGCGCCGTCAACGTCTACATCGAGGGCGATGGCCGGGCATGGAGCTCACCGCATCGCCCCGCCGGCGATCCCACGCCGCGCGAGCCGATTGCGCTCGAACTCGCCGCGCGCGACCGATCCGCCGCCGTGCTGTATCTCGCGCGCCCCTGCCAGTACCAGGATGCCCCATCGCTCGCCGCCTGCGACCGCAAGTACTGGACCACGCATCGCTACGCCGGCGAGGTGATCGATGCCATGGAGGAGGCGATCGACATCGCCCTGCGCCGGGCCGGCACGGACAGCGCTCGCGTGTCGCTGGGTCTCATCGGGTACTCCGGCGGCGGTGCGGTGGCGGCCCTCATCGCCGCGCGCCGCCCGCAGGCGCGCTGGCTGGTCACGGTCGGCGGCAATCTCGATCACCGCGCCTGGACCGACGTGCATGATGTGACGCCGCTCGCTGCATCACTCAACGCAGCCGATATCGCACCGACGCTGCGCGAGCTGCCGCAACTGCATCTGATCGGCGGCAAGGATCGGATCGTGCCGCGGACGGTGACGGAATCCTACCTGCGGCGGGCCGGCAATGGCGGGAAGACGACCATCGTCGAGATCCCTGACTACGACCATCAATGCTGCTGGGCCGGCCGCTGGCCCGAGCTCGCCTGCGCCGCACTGGACGACGCCGGCGCGACCTTCACGCCCTGCCACTGACGGCCGATGGAACCTCCACATCGCCGCCCGTCACGCGCCCGGGCCGCTTGCCTTGACGAAGGCAGGCGCTGCCGCGATACTGTATGCATGTACAGCACAACGAATCCAGGCGGGCGGGAAAAGAGCCGTCCCCGGTACGCACACCGGACGGATCGGGGGTGCGAGGGGGCGCGTGGCCTGCGCCGTGATCCCCGGCGGAGACGTGATCTCCTTAGGTTATTCAAGCAGTTGAAATGATGCGCGCCGGCGGCGGCCTGGCGATCCGCCTGCCGCCACGATCCCATATCGAGGTGTTTCCATGAGCGATCTGACATCGCGCCAGAACGAGATCCTCAAGCTCGTCCGCAAGCGCATCGAGCAGAACGGGGTGCCGCCCACCCGCCAGGAGATCTGCGAGCACTTCGGCTTCAGTTCGCCCAACGCCGCCGAGCAGCACCTGCGGGCCATCGCCGCCAAGGGCTACATCGAGATGACGCCCGGGGCCTCGCGCGGCATACGGCTGGTGGCGCAGGGGGCGGCGGCGCCGGAGTTTTCGCTGCCGGTGGTGGGCCGCGTCGCCGCCGGCGAGCCCATCCTCGCCGTGGAGCACATCGAGGATCACTACCGCGTCGATCCGTCGCTGTTCCGGCCGCGCGCGCACTACCTGTTGCGGGTCAAGGGCATGAGCATGCGCGACACGGGCATCCTCGACGGCGATCTGCTGGCCGTGCACCGCCGCGCGCGCGCCGAGAACGGCGAGGTGGTGGTCGCGCGCGTCAACGACGAGGAGGTCACCGTCAAGCGTTACCGGCAGCGCGGCAATCGCGTGCAGCTGCTGCCGGAGAACCCCGACTTCGAGCCGATCGAGGTCGATCTGCGTCGCGACACCCTCGCCATCGAAGGCCTCGCTGTCGGCGTCCTGCGGCTGAAGGCATGAAGCTGGACGGCCTGTTCGAACGCGCCAGCATCTGGCGCGGCGGTGAGACTCCCTCCGCGATCGGCGCCGTCGTGCCGACCGGCCTGCCCGATCTCGATGCACTGCTTCCCGGCGGCGGCTGGCCGCGCGGCGCGCTGAGCGAGGTGATGGCGGAGGAAGGCCACGGAGCGCTGTCGCTGCTCATGCCCGTGCTCGCGCGGCTGAATGCGGAGGATCGCTGGTTCGCCTTCGTCGCCCCGCCCTACCTGCCCTGCGCGTACGCGCTCACCGCCCACGGCGTCGATCCCGCGCGGGTGCTGTACGTGTCCCTGCGCAGCGACCCGGAGAAGCTGTGGGGACTGGAGCAATGCCTGAAGAGCGGCGCCTGCACGGTCGTGCTGGGCTGGTTCCCGAGGCCGCCAGTGCAGCATCTGCGCCGCCTGCAACTGGCGGCCGGGAACGGCGACAGCATCGCCTGCCTTTTCTACCCGCCGGATAGCGGTGAGTACAGCACGCCGGCGGCGTTGCGCATCAAGGTCACGTGTGTCGATGGCGAGGCGGATCCGGCGCAGGTGTCGATACGCATCGTCAAACGCCGGGGCGGCTGGCCCTGCGGGCCCGTCACCGTCTCATTGCGGTCCTTCACGGCCTCGCCGGACCGCTCGCCGCATGCGGGGGCCGGACTCGCGGACAGGCCGGCCGCGCGTGGGCAGTTGCATGGCCAGGGATCGGCCCCATCCTGACAAAGATCCATCTGGAGGACGAACATGCTCTGGCTTGCACTGCATCTGCCGCAGCTTCCCATCGAGGTGCACACGCGCGCGAGCGAGCGACCGCTGCCCGCGGTCGTCGCCGGGCAGCAAGACGGCCGTTCACGGGTGCTGAGCGCCAATGCGCCGGCCGCGCGCGACGGCGTCCATGCCGGACTCGCCCTGCCGGCCGCGCACGCGCTGATCGCGGGACTGCACGTATACCGTCGCGATGAGCAGGCGGAACGGGCCGCGCTCGAACACCTGGCCACGCTCGCCATCGCCTACACGCCGGTGGTAAGCCTCGCTCCCCCGCGCACGGTGCTGCTGGAGATCGAGGGCAGCCTGCGGCTCTTCGGCGGCGCGGAGCGCCTGCTGCAACGTCTGCATGCCGAGGTGCGCCGCCTGGGCTACACCGCCTCGCTGGCCATCGCGCCGACACCGGCCGGCGCGGAGTGGCTGGCGCGCGCCGGCCGGAACATCATCGTGCGCGATCCGGACGCCCTGCGCGCGGCCTTGCACCGGTTGCCGCTGTCCACGCTCGAGGTGGCGCGGGACCAGCGCGCCGAGTTGCACGATCTCGGGGTGCGCACGCTGCGCGACCTCATGCGCCTGCCGCGCGCCGGGCTCGCAAGGCGCTTCGGCGCCTCGCTGGTGGAGGACATGGATCGCGCCCTGGGCCGGCGCGCCGATCCGCGCGCCCGCTTCCAGGCGCCCGAGAGCTTCAGATCCGTGCTGCACTTTCCCGATCCGGTGATCGACGCCGAGGCGCTGCTGTTCACGGCGCGCCGGCAACTGCTGGAGCTGAGCGCCTTCCTGCAGGCGCGCTGCGCGGCCGTGCGCGAGACGACCTGGCAGCTGCGGCACTGGCGCGAGCCGCCGAGCGTGCTGCGCATCGGGTCGTCGCTGGCGCATCGCAACGCGCGCCGCTTTCTCGACCTGCTGCGCGAGCGGATGGATCGCGAGGCGCTCGCCGGGGCGGTCGAGAGCATCGAACTGCACGCCGGAAGGCTCGAGGAATATCGGGAGGAGAGCGCATCGCTGCTCACCGGCAACGCGCGCGAGCACCTGCATGACCGCTCACTGCTGGTCGACCGGCTGCGTGCGCGCCTGGGCGCGGACAGCACGCACTGCCTCGATCTGCTGGCCGATCACCGTCCCGAGTTGGCGCAGCGCCTGCGCCCTGCCGCGCCAGCGCCGCGACAGCCGCGAGCGCCGCGTTCCGCGACCCGCAACGGCGGGCAGCCGGCGCAGGATCCGTCGCACCGCATCCCAGCCGGCGCCCCGGTGCGGACGGCACCGCTTTCCCGGCCACTGTGGTTGCTGCCCCGGCCCGCCCCCCTTGCTGCCAGCGGGGCGCGACCACAGTGGCAAGGGGATTTGACGCTGGAGTCCGGGCCCGAGCGCATCGAGTCCGGCTGGTGGGACAATCGGCCGGTCGCGCGCGACTACTACATCGCCCGCGCCCGCAACGGCACGCGG
>JAJVHZ010000036.1:0-71456 GCA_022072255.1 Gammaproteobacteria bacterium
AGCGCCGACGCGGCGGTGACGCCCGAGGCCCCGGCCGCCGCCAGTCCGGCAGTCGGGCTCGCCGCGGCCGCAACCGGCGTGACATCGGACCCGGCTGCGGACACCGCGGCGGCGATGACCGCACAACTCGAGAGCCTGTCCGCCCGCATCGAGGCGTTGCAGCGGCTGGCCAATGAACGCGAGGCCCAGATCCTCGCCCTGCAGGGCACGCTCGGGGACCTGCAGCAACGGCTCGACGCACAGGCATCCGGCGCGCCCGACACGACCACCGCCGAGGCACAACCGCCGCTCTCGCTGCCGACGGTCGCGCCCCACACGGCTGGGGATGTGAGCACGCCGGAACCCCCGCGCGCCGGGACACCCGAGGTCGCCGCGCCCGACAGGAGCGTCGCCGCCGATTCCGGCGGAACCGACGCGCAGGCGGATGAACGGCCGGCGCCCGCCCGCGACGGTTGGTGGTGGGGCGTGGGCACCCTGTTGATCGCGGGCCTGGCCAGCGCCGCCACCGTGATGCGGGGTCGACGCGCGACCAAGGACGTCCGCCATGAGGATTGGGCCGCGCGCGAGCGCGAGGATGCCCGCCTGCGCGAGGAGGTCGCTCAGAAACTCAACATGCCGGCACCCGTCACCGCGGCCGTGGCGCCGGAGATCGCGGTCGGGCCGATCGTGGATCTCGCCCCGGAGGACGCCGCAACGAACCTTCCGGCGGCATCGCACATCGTCATCGACCCCTCCTCCGATCAGACCACCTCCGGGATCTGGAACGAGGACTCGGTGCCGAACTGGAGTCTCGAGGCGGACGCCGAGGCGACGGTCGCACTGGCCGATGCCCAGCCCCTGGAATCGGACGCGGCAGCACCGGCGCTGACCGCCCCACCGGCGCCGGCCACCGCCACCGTGGTGCCGCTGCGGATGGACAGCACCCGTGTGGAGCCGATCCTGAAGGAAGTCGACCTGCAGATTGCCTACCTGCAGTACGAGGACGCCGAGCGGCTGCTGCTCGGGCCGCTGGCGGATCATCCGGACGAGCCGGCGCTGCTGGTCAAGCTCGCCGAGGTCCACGTCGCCGCCGGCGCGGCCGCGAAGTTCGTGGAGCTGGCCACGCGACTCAGCCAGGACGAGCAGTTCCGCAACACCGAGCACTGGACGAGGATCGCCAGGATGGGCGAGACGATCGCCCCGACGCATCCGCTGTTCGAGTTCGTCGCCACGGTGGAGATCGCCCCCGAGGACCTCGGCGACGTGCGCACCCGCGCCTGAGGCCCTTCATCCCCCGGCAGCGGCCGCCAACGCCCGCGGTCGCACCGTCAGCGGCGCGCCGGTATCCCGCCCCGGGTCAGCGCGACCGGATCGAGGATGCGCTTGAGCTCCTGCTCGGAGAGATCCGTCATTCGCAGCGCCACCTCCATGATCGATCGGTTCTCCGCGTACGCCGTCTTGGCGATCCTCGCCCCCAGCTCGTAGCCGATCGCGGCGTTAAGCGCGGTCACCAGCATCGGATTGCGTTCCAGCGCCTCGCCGAGCCGTGCGCGGTTCACCGTGAATCCGGCGATCGCCCTGTCCGCGAGCAGCCGCACGGCGTTGGCGAGGATCTCGATGCTCTGCGAGAGGTTGTAGGCGATCACCGGCAGCATGACGTTGAGCTGGAAATTCCCGGACTGGCCCGCGACGGTGACGGTCACGTCGTTGCCGATCACCTGCGCGCACACCATGCACACCGCCTCCGGGATGACCGGATTGACCTTGCCGGGCATGATGCTGCTCCCCGGCTGCAGCTCGGGCAGGTTGATCTCGCCCAGCCCGGCCAGCGGCCCGCTGTTCATCCAGCGCAGGTCGTTGCAGACCTTCATCAGGCTGACGGCGATCGTCTTGAGCTGTCCGCTCAGCTCGACCGCGGCATCCTGCGCGCTCAGCCCCTCGAAGAGGTTGTCCTTGCGCGTGAAGCCGATGCCGGACATCGCGCTCAGCGCGTTCACCACCCGCGCCCCGAACTCCGGATGGCTGTTGACCCCGGTGCCCACCGCGGTGCCGCCGATCGGCAGCGCGCAGAGACGCTCGAGCACCGCCTGCAGTCGCTCGCCGCCGAGCCGCACCTGGGCCGCCCATGCCGAGAGTTCCTGGCCGAGGGTGATCGGCATCGCGTCCATCAGGTGGGTGCGCCCGGTCTTGGTCACGTCATGGAACTCGGCCCTGCGGCGGTCGATGCGATCGGCCAGGTGACGCAGTGCCGGGATGAGGTCGCGGATCACCTGGGTGCCGCCGCTCACCTGTATGCACGTCGGGATCACGTCGTTGCTGCTCTGGCAGAGATTGACGTGATCGTTGGGATGCACCGGGCGGCCGAGGCGCTGGCTGGCGAGCGACGCGATGACCTCGTTCGCGTTCATGTTGGTGCTGGTGCCGGAGCCGGTCTGGAAGACGTCGACGGGCATGTGCTCGTCGTAAAGCCCGGTGGAGAGCTGCATCGCCGCGATGCCGATGGCGTCGGCGACCTCGCGATCCAGCAGCCCGAGCTCGCTGTTGGCCATGGCCGCCGCGGCCTTCACCATGCCCAGCGCCTCGATGAACGCGCGCGGCATGCGCAGGCCGCTCACCGGGAAATTCTGCAGCGCGCGCTGCGTCTGCGCGCCGTACAGCGCCCCGGCCGGGACGCTCACCTCTCCCATCGTGTCGTGCGCCGTGCGCTCGTTGCCCTTCTGCATCTTCCACCTCGCTGTTGCCAGTCCCGAACGTGTCGCGGTGTCGCGCCGCTCGCCCCCAGGATCGAGTATAGGTGGCGCGGACCGCCGGTGGCGCGCCCGTGGCCTCCGCGGCCTGCGCTCCGGCGACCGGATCGAACACGGCGAGATCGGGTAGAATGCCGCGCCCCTGGCAACTGGTACCACAGATCTTCGCAGTCCGGAACCGCCGCATGACCACCCTCATCAAGCAGAACGACCTCATCGACAGCGTCGCCGACGCGCTGCAGTTCATCTCCTACTACCACCCGATCGATTTCATCAAGGCCGTGCACCGGGCCTATCTCGAGGAGGAGTCGCAGGCGGCCCGCGACGCGATGGCGCAGATCCTCATCAATTCGCGCATGTGCGCCGAGGGCCACCGCCCGATCTGCCAGGACACCGGCATCGTCACCGTGATGATGAAGATCGGACAGAACGTGCGCTTCGAGGGCGATCGCAGCGTCACCGACCTGGTCAACGAAGGCGTGCGCCGCGCCTACAACCATCCCGACAACAGGCTGCGCGCCTCGGTGCTCGCCGACCCGGCGGGCGCGCGCAGGAATACCGGCGACAACACGCCGGCGGTGGTGCACATGGAACTGGTGCCGGGCGACGTCGTCGACGTCCAGGTCGCCGCCAAGGGCGGCGGTTCCGAGGCCAAGAGCAAGTTCGTGATGCTCAATCCCTCCGACTCCATCGTCGAGTGGGTGATCAGGACGGTGCCCGGCATGGGTGCGGGATGGTGCCCCCCGGGCATGCTCGGCATCGGCATCGGCGGCACGGCGGAAAAGGCGATGATCCTCGCCAAGCAGGCGCTGATGGATCCGATCGACATCCAGGAACTCCGGGCGCGCGGTCCGCGCACCCGCATCGAGGAGTTGCGGCTGGAGATCTGCGACAAGGTCAACGCCCTGGGGATCGGCGCGCAGGGCCTGGGCGGGCTCACGACGGTGCTCGACGTGAAGATCAGGGACTACCCCACGCATGCGGCCAACCTCCCGATCGCGCTCATCCCCAACTGCGCCGCCACCCGCCACGCCCATTTCCTGCTCGACGGCAGCGGACCGGCGCTGCAGACCGCGCCGTCGCTGGAGGATTGGCCGACGATCACCTGGGAGGCCGGCCCGACGGCCAGGCGCATCAATCTGGACAGCGTCACGCGCGAGGAGATCGCGACCTGGCAGCCCGGGCAGACCCTGCTGCTGTCGGGCCGCCTGCTCACCGGGCGCGACGCCGCGCACAAGCGCATACAGGACCTGCTCGCGGGCGGACAGGGCCTGCCGCCGGGCGTGGATTTCAAGGGCCGGTTCATCTATTACGTCGGCCCCGTCGACCCGGTGCGCGACGAGGTGGTCGGCCCCGCAGGACCGACGACTGCCACCCGCATGGACAAGTTCACCGAGATGATGCTGGCGCAGACCGGGCTCATGGGCATGATCGGCAAGTCCGAGCGCGGCCCGAGCGCGATCGAGGCGATCAAGCGGCATCGCGCCGTCTATCTGATGGCCGTCGGCGGCGCCGCCTACCTGGTCTCGAAGGCCATTACCGGCGCCCGTGTGGTGGCCTTCGAGGACCTCGGCATGGAGGCCATCCGCGAGTTCCAGATCAAGGACATGCCGGTGACGGTGGCCGTCGACGTCCGGGGCCAGTCGGTTCACGACAGCGGCCCGGCCGAGTGGCGGCAGATCATCATGAAGCGTCAGCAGGCCCCCGCCTGAGGCGCGGCGTGCGCGCGCCGCCCCGCGTCTCCTGACGGCCTCGCGCGGCGCGTCGCCGCGCGCCTGCGGTACGCCGGCGCATGCGCGGGAGTACAATTGCGCCGGCTGCGACCTTGCCGGAGGCGCCTATGGCTGGACGGATCCGGAGCCCGCGGCTGGCGGGCTGGCTGCTGATTGCCGCCGCGACCACATTCGCGACGTGGCACGCGCGCGCGGACGAGGTCGCGAGGATTGGCGTCAAGCGCGTTGGCAAGGGTTACGAGGTCTCGGCCTGCGCCAGCACCACTGCCGGCGCCGAGCTCGCCTGGCAGGTGCTGACCGACTTCGATCATTTGAGCGACTTCGTCCCCGACCTGCGTTCGAGCCGCGTCATCAGCGCGCCCGGGGAACCCCTGCGTGTGGAACAGCAGGGCATATGGCACGCGCTGTTCTTCCGGCACCGCATCGAGGTCGTCTTCGCCATCGAACTGGATCCACCGCGAGCCCTCACGTTCCGCGCGGTGGACGGCAATCTGCGGCCCATGTGGGGCCACCTGCGGCTGACCGCGCGCCCGGACTGCCGCATCGAATACCGGACGCGGAGCACTCCCGACTTCTGGATCCCGCCGCTCATCGGGCCGGCGCTCATACGCGGCCAGGTGCGAGACCAGCTCGACGGCGTGCTGGGCGAGATCCGCCGACGACAGCAGATCCTCGCCACTTCCACGCGGCACCTGCCGGCGGACTGACCGGACCGGACTGCGGAGGACCTGCCAGTCTCTTCCCAATCGAGCGCGAGGCCGGCAGCCGCACGCGGTTGGCAAAGCCTGACCGATCTCCTATGCTCCGTGCCGGTGGCTCGGCGCGCACGTCCAGGATCCCGCAACAAGAAACTGGCGCCCGATCAGTGGGCAGGCTGGTCGGACGAGCAGCTGCTCGAACTGCGCCTGTGCGACCTCGATCTCGCCATCGACGGCACACCCGTCGCCGAATGCATCGACCTGCTGTCCGGGGAGCTCGCGGCGAGGGGCATCACCTTCCGGCCGCACTTCTGGCTGTCCGCCGAGTGGTTCTGTCCCGACGGCGTTGCCGGCATCGCGGCGCCCTTCTACCTTGCGCATCCGCGGCTGGCGAGACTCGAGCTGAACCAGATGCTCGAGGTCGAGGGTGGCACGCAGGAGTGGTGCATGCAGATCCTGCGGCACGAGACCGGCCACGCCATCGAGAACGCCTATCTGCTGCGACGCCGCCCGCTGCGGCAGAAGCTGTTCGGCAAGTCCTCGGTCCCCTACCCGGACTGGTACACGCCGAGGCCATACAGCAAACGTTTCGTCCTGCACCTGGACCGCTGGTACGCGCAGGCCCATCCCGACGAGGATTTCGCCGAGACCTTCGCCGTATGGCTGCAGCCGGACTCCGGCTGGCGCGAGCGCTACCAGGGATGGCCCGCGCTGCGGAAGCTCGAGTATGTCGATCAGCTCATGCATACGCTGGCAGGCAAGCCGCCGCGCGTCGCCGGCCGCGAGGTCGTCGAGCCGTTGTCTGACCTGCGCACCACGCTGCGCGAGCACTACCGGCGGCGCCGCGCCCACTACGGCCAGGTCCATCCGACGTTCTACGATGACGCCCTCGGGCGCATCTTCTCGGACTCCGCCCACCACGCCGCCAACATGCACGCGGCCGCGTTTCTCTCGCGCATCCGCAAGGAGGCCAGGCGCAAGGTCGCCGACTGGACGGGCGCATACCAGTACACGATCGACCAGGTCCTCGGCGGCATGATCGATCGCTGCCGCGAACGCAACCTGCGCCTGGCGGTTCCCGAGGATCAGGCGCGTCACGACTTCATCCTGCTGCTGACGGTTCAGACCATGAACAACATGCACAGCGGCAGGCAACGGGTAGCGCTATGAGGAAGCTACGCATACTCGCGCTCATGCACGCCGATCTGGTGCCGCCGGAGGACGTCACGGGCGTGGACCTCACCTCCGCGCAGTGGCGCACCGAGCACGACGTCGTCGACACGCTACGGCAGATCGGGCACGAGGTCCGCGCCCTGGGGGTGCGCAACGACCTGGGCGTCATCCGCCAGGCGATCGAGGAGTGGAAGCCGCACATCGCCTTCAATCTCCTCGAGGAGTTCGACGGCGTGGCGGTCTACGACCAGAACGTCGTGTCCTACCTGGAGTTGCTGAAGGTCCCGTACACCGGCTGCAATCCGCGCGGCCTCATGCTCGCCCGGGACAAGGCGCTGTCGAAGAAGATCCTGCACTACCACCGCATACCGAGTCCGGACTTCATGGTCGTGCCGATGGGTCGCCCGGTGCGCAGGCCCAGGCATCTGGAGTTTCCGCTGATCGTCAAGTCGCTGTCCGAGGAAGCGTCACTGGGCATCTCCCAGGCATCGATCGTTGAGGACGACGAGCGACTGCGGGAACGCGTAGGGTTCGTGCACAACAGTGTCGGCACCGGGGCGATCGCCGAGCGCTACATCGAGGGGCGGGAGCTGTACGTATCGGTGCTCGGCAATCGGCACCTGCAAGTCTTTCCGGTCTGGGAGCTGGTCATGGACAACCTGCCGGACGAGGCGCGGCGAATCGCCACGCAGCGGGTGAAATGGTCGCGCAAGTACCAGGACAAATACCGGATCACCTCGCGCGAGGCGCGCAACCTGCCGGAGGGCATGGCGGAGAGGCTGCGGCACCTGGCGCGGCGGGTGTTCCGCATCCTCGGTCTGAACGGCTACGCGCGCATCGATCTGCGCATGGACAGGCAGAACCGCGTTTACGTGATCGAGGCCAATCCCAATCCGCAGGTCGCCCGGGGCGAGGATTTCGCGGACTCCGCCGAGCACGCCGGCGTCCCTTACAGGGCGCTGTTGCAGCGTCTCATCGCCGCCGGTCTGCGCTGGCGGCCGGCGGAGTGGGGGCGCTGAGCTGCGCGCTGGCGCCTGCGGCACGGCGGGCATGACCCCGTCAGGGGCATCCAGCCCTGCCATCGGTGAGCCGGGACGCAAAATCGCGGCCTCCGCATAGGCTAGGATCACATTGTGAACGAGCCACTGCCTCTCGAACCGTTGCCGCCGCCCGTGCTCGGGGCCAGCGAGGTCGTCTCGCGCCGTCTGTCGGCCGAGCACCTCGAGCCCGTTCGGCGCGCCGAGCTCGTCCTGCGCGAGCGCACGGATGCCAATCCCGCCCTGGACACCTGCCGGGCGCAGGGGCTGGAGTGCGTCAGCGTCCTCGAGGCGCTGGACCTCGACGCCGAGACGCTCGCCGCCGGCCTGTTGCTGCCGCTGTTCGAGTACGGAGAGACAGACGCCGACGTCGTCGAGCAGCGTGTCGGCGCCGGCGTCGCCCGGCTGCTCAGGGAGGCCGAACGGATCTCGGTGCTCAAGGAGTTGCGCCACACCGCGGTGGAGGCCGCGCAGGCCGATCGGCTGCGGCGCATGCTGCTCACCATGGCCGAGGACCCGCGCGTCGTGCTCGTGCGCCTCGCGCGGCAACTCTGCGAACTGCGCGCCGCCAAGCGGGCCGATGACGAGACGCGGCGGCGCCTCGGCGAGGAGACCCTGGACGTCTTCGCACCGCTCGCCAGCCGGCTGGGCGTGCGGCAGTTGAAATGGGAGCTGGAGGACCTTTCGTTCCGCTTCGTTGATCCGGCGACCTATTGCGAGCTCGCCAGCCAGCTGAACGAGCGGCGCGAGACGCGCGACGCCTACGTGCGCCGCGTGCTCGATCTCCTGATGTTCGAGCTCGGGCGCGCCGGCATAGGCAGCGAGGTGAGCGGACGGCCCAAGCATATCTACAGCATCTGGAAAAAGATGCAGCGCAAGAGCGTCGGGATGGAGGCCATCTTCGATACCATCGGTTTTCGCGTGGTCGTCGACGAGGTCGCGGACTGCTACGCCGCGCTCGGCCTGATCCACAGTCTCTGGGCGCCCGTTCCGAGCGAGTTCGACGACTACATCGCCCGCCCCAAGGCGAACCGCTACCAGTCGCTGCACACCGCGGTGGTCGGCCCCGAGGGCCGCACCATGGAGATCCAGATCCGCACCCACGCCATGCACCGCCACGCCGAGCTCGGCGTGGCGGCGCACTGGCATTACAAGGAGCGCAAGGCGGACTTCTCGGCATGGTCGCGGCGCCTGCTGGAGCGCGTCGAATCCGACGAGCCCGGCAGCGACAACGACCTGTTCGAGCGTTTCCGTCACATCGCGTTTCACGATCGCATCTACGTGCTCACCCCGCAGGGACGCATCATCGATCTGCCGATCGGCGCGACCGCGCTCGATTTCGCGTACGCCGTACACACCGCCGTCGGACATCAGTGCCGCGGCGCGAAATCCGGCGGGACCATTCTGCCGCTGGCGCAGGCCCTCGTCAGCGGCTCGACGGTGGAGATCCTGACGGGACGCGAGGGCGGACCGAGCAGGGACTGGCTGAACCCCGCGCTCGGCTACCTGAAGACCGCCAGCGCCCGGGCCAAGGTTCGCAGATGGTTCCGCGAGCGTGATCGCGCCGAGCATGTCGTCCAGGGGCGCGCCGCGCTCGATCGTGAGCTGAAGCGCCTCGGGCTCGATGCCGTCAATACCACGGAGCTGGCCCGCACGCTGCACCTGGCGGATGCCGACGAGCTGCTGGCCGCGCTCGGTCGCGGCGACTTCACCCCGGCGCAGATCGCGCAGGCCCTGCAACCGGCCAGGGCGACCCGGCCCGGACAGACGCAGATGCCGGCGGCGCCGCAGGCCGCCGGCGAGGCGCGCGGCGAGATCATCGTCCTGGGTGTGACCGACGTGATGACCCGCACGGCGCGCTGCTGCAGTCCGGTGCCTGGCGAGCCGATCGGCGGTTACATCACCGTGGGCCAGGGGGTGTCGATACATCGCGCCACCTGCACGAACCTGGAGAAGCTGATACGCGAGCGCCCCGAGCGTGTCGTCGAGGTGAGCTGGGGCGAGAGCCCCGGCGCCAACCATCCGGTCAGCATCGATCTCGAGGCCAACGACCGCCGCGGACTGCTGCGCGACGTCTCCGACATGCTCAGCAATCAGAAGGTCGACATCGTGGCGGTCAAGACCTACAGCGACGCCAGGTCCGGCAAGGCACACATGATATTCACCGTGCTGGTCGCCGACGTCCGGCAGCTCGAACGCATCATCCATCGACTGAAGCGCATCAAGGACGTCCTGCACGCCCGGCGGCGTGCCTGACGCGACGCGCACCGCCGCCGGCGGTCAGATCAACCCCAGCGCCCAGGGCGCCAGGGCATAGCAGATCAGCGCGATCAGCACCGCCCCGGCGAGATCGATCAGCAGCCCGCTGCGCGCCATCTGCGGGACCGTGATGTAGCCGCTGGAGAACACGATGGCGTTCGGCGGCGTGCCCGCCGGCAGCATGAATCCGAAGGACGCGGCGATCGTGGCCGCCATCATCAGCGGCGCGGGATTGCGGCCGATCTCCGCCGCCAGCGCGACGAGCAGCGGCAGGATGATGTTGGCGGTCGCGGTGTTGGACGCGACCTCGGTCAGGATCACCGTGATGAGGCACACGCACAGGATGAGCAGCAGAGGCGGCAGCTGATCGAGGTCGCGCAACCAGCCGCCCACCCAGTTCGACAGTCCGCTCTGCTGTATGCCGTAGGCCATCGCGAATCCGCCGCCCAGCAGGACGAGCAGGCCCCAGGGCACACGCACGGCGTTGCGCAGGCTCAGTGCCCTGCGCGTCGGCTGGCCGGGAACCGGGATGAAAAGCAGCAGGATACCGACCCCCATCGCCACCGCCGCATCGCCCACATCCTGCGCCAGCAGTCTGGCGAGCGGCGCCGGCAGGGATTCCACGGGCCTGCCGATGACGTCGGACCAGCCCCAGGTCACCAGGTCCCACCAGCCCGGTATCACGAATCCGCCGAGCTCGATGTCCTTGCGGAATATCCACAGCCACGCGGCCGTGAGAAACGCCACGAGCGCGATGCGTTCACCGGGATTCATCGTTCCCAGGCGCCGGCGTTCCCCGGCGATGTAGGCGGCGCTGTCGACGAATCCGGCAGCGGGCAGCGGCGCAGCCACCCGCACCAGGTACAGCCAGACCAGGGGTAGCGCAATGGCCACGATCGGCACGCCCACCTTCAGCCACGTCAGGAAATCCACGTCGTGGTTCAGCAGCGGATCGGCCAGCTTCACGAACACCAGATTCGGCGCGGTGCCGATCTTCGTGCCGATGCCGCCGATGCTCGCGGCGTAGGCGATGCCGAGCATGAGGGCGAGGCCGAACCGCGACAGCAACTGTTCGTCGACGTGCTGTTCGCGCAGCCTGATGAGCACCGCCATGCCTATCGGATACATCATCATTGCCGTGGCGGTGTTGGAGATCCACATGCTGATGAAGGCGGTCCCGAGCATGAAGCCCAGCACGATCCGGCGCGGGCTGGCGCCGATGGCGTCGACGATCGCCAGCGCGATGCGCCTGTGCAGTCCCCATTGCTGCATGGAGGCGGCGATCATCATGCCGCCGAGGAAAAGGAAATTCACCGGGTCGGTGTACTGCAGCGCGACGCCGAACAGCGGCGCCACCTCGATCGCCGGGAAAACGAACAACGGCACGCAGGCGGTCGCCCACAGGGGCACCGGCTCGGTGATC
Source organism: Gammaproteobacteria bacterium (assembly GCA_022072255.1). Taxonomy (GTDB): domain Bacteria; phylum Pseudomonadota; class Gammaproteobacteria; order JAJPIJ01; family JAJPIJ01; genus JAJVHZ01. Next base: position 11,050 of record JAJVHZ010000036.1, read on the forward strand.
CACCAGATCGTCATCAGCGCCGCCGTGCCCGCGGTCCATGCCTGCTGCATGCTCATGCCCCATTCCGGGCCGTAGAGGCCGCAGAACATGAAACACAGCGGCCCCAGCATCCATCCGGTCAGCTGGCGGAACCCGAAACTGGAAAATGGGCGGGGCATGGGCGGTGGTTGGAATTCTTGTTATGGGCGTCATGATAAGCCGCGCCGGCGGCCTGCGACCACAATCCTGGCGCAGGGCGCGGGCCGCGCCGACCGGAAGCCCAAAAACCGAGGGGCGCCGAAGCGCCCCTCATCCAACGCACCATGCCGGTGGGGCGTCAGGTGCTCTTGTCGGCGGTGGCGGCCGCGGCCGGGGCTTCGGTGACATCGAAGACCTCGGACCACTTGTTGCCCTTGCTGTCCTCGATGTCGGCGCGCAGCGTGCCGCCGGTGCCGGGCTTGAAGAAGAACCGGAAGCTCGGATCCTGGCTGATGGAGATGCCGGTCTCCGCGCTCATCACCACCTTGTCGTTGTATACCAGCGTGACCTTGTTGATGAAATGCGGCGGCACGATGTTGCCAGTGCGCTGGTTGATCGACATGCCGGTGAAATTCGGGTGACTGATGCTGAACTGGCCGAGCTGCGTCTGGTCGCCGAGGATCTCCCCGACGGTGCGGAATCTCATCTTGCCGGCCGTCTTGAGCGCCTCGTAGATGTCGCCGCCGAACGGATCCGAGCAGCCGCCCGAGGCCTTCACGTAATTGGTGACCATGTGATGCTCGCCGTTGTTCAGCACGGCGACGGCGCGGATGTTGGTGTAGCGATCGATGCGCACCCGCAACGCGAGGTCGGCCTTGCCGGTGTCGGGCGTGAAATGGAAGGTCCCGACCAGCGGCTGCGGATTGTTGTCGACGATGACGTAGAGGGTCTTGATGTATCGTTCCGGGGACTGATCGAACTGCGCGGTTATCGACAGCGGCGTCACCGCCGCATCCTCGGCGCGATACGGCGTCTTCATCTCGATGACGGTCTTGTCCTCGATGATCTCGACATCCTTGAAGAACGCCTCGCGCAGGAAGGTCGCCCACAGGTCCACGTCCGACTTCATCTCCTTGGGCCGGGCGATTTCGAGCATCTCCTCGGCCGCCGCCTGACCCATCGGCAGGGCGCCGATCAAAGCCAGCGCGACGATGAGGCCGCGCCTGTATGTCTGCATGTTCATGATATGCCTCCTAAGCTCCGCCGTGATCTTCGCGACCGCCGCCTGACGCCGGAGTCGCCTCTTGCAAGTCCGCTCATTCCCACTCCAGTTCCGTGTAGGCGCGCGAGACGTTGCGCTTGTGCTGCTGGTCCCACAACTGCCAGCGTCCGCGTTCCGACAGGCCTACCGTCTCCACCGCCTCGTCGATATCCTTGCCGTCGGCGATCTGCGCCCTGACCTCGGCGACCACGGTCTCCATGTAGCGCTTCTCGTCGGCGAGCGCGGCCTTGAGTTCCTCGCCGACCGGGCCATGGCCCGGGATCACCGTCCTGACGCCCTGCTCCTGCTCCAGCGTGCCGATCACCTTCAGCCAGCCGAGCACGCTGCCGTCGAACGACGGCAGCCGCTCGCGAAACAACAGATCTCCCAGCCAGAACGTACCGGTGTCGACGTCGAGCACGGAAAGATCGCTATGCGTGTGCGCCGTCGGGTAGGCCGTCAGACGCAGCGTCTTGCCGCCCAGGTCCAGCTCGAGCATGGAGTCCACGGTCCGATCGGGCAGGATGATGTCGGCATTGCTCGGATGCTCGCCGAGATATTTGCCGAAGTGCTCCAGTACGTAGGCATTGTCGCCACCGAGGGCCTCGGGCAATTTCTGATGTCCGATGAACTCGGGCTTGTCGTCCCTGAAGGCGATGTTGCCGAAGTAGTGATCGAAATGCGAGTGGGTGTTGATGACGTAGCAGATCGGCGCCGATGTACGTTCGCGTATCGCATCCCTCAGGGCCCGTCCGACGGCCACCGATCCGCCGGTATCGACGACCGCCACGCACTTCTCCCCGACGATGAAGCCGATGTTGGCGATATCGTCGGTATCGGGATCCTCGAATGTCACATGCTTTCCCAGGTGCACGAAATTGCCCGGCGCGACCTCCTGGAGATTGAAGGGCGGCGCATAGGCGGCTGCGCGCAGGCTGTATGTCAGTGCCGCGCTCGCGGCCAGCGCCGCCAGGACCAGGGCGGCGTACACGCCGCGGGATCCATGGCCGTTGCCGGGGTATCGGTGTGTCATCCGGGCGAGTGCCTCTAAACGGTTAGACTGCCGTGGCGCCGCCGGTTCGCCGGGCCGTCACCGAATCAATCAGGTGATCGATGACGTCCTCGATGCGCGTGCGGTCCGTGAACGCGCGGGCGGCGACCATGGCCCCTTCCATGGCCGCGACAAAGGTTCTGCCGACCGTTCTCGGGTCGAGGTCGGGGCGGAATTCGCCGCTTGCCTGCCCATCGCGTACGGTCTGGGCGACCCACGACTCGCCACTCTGCCAGAAATCGCGTACGCCGCTCCGGACCTCCTCCGGTATCGCGTCCTGTCCCATCGCCAGCATGCACATCGGGCAGAGCCGGTCGCCCTGTCCCCAGGTGCGCAGGAACAGGCCGCAGTAGCGCCGCAGTCGCTCGCCCGCCGATCTGGCGGAGGCATCGATATCGGCGATCGCGGCCGAGGTCGCCTCGCGCACCCGCTCCACGATCGCCATGGCAAGATCGGCCTTGGTCGGAAAGTGATAGTGGATGCTCGCCGTGCGTATCCCGACACGCTTGGCGATATCCCGGTAACTGAAGGCGTGGAATCCCACCTTCTGGATGTATTCCTGCCCGATATCAATTATCTGTGCGGATGTTGCCATGGGTGGATGGGTTTATCTATCTATTGGTAGGTAGTTTACACGAACAAACGACGATTGCAAGGAGCGGGGTTGGCGGAACGCCCCCGGCGCGCCGGTGCCGCACTTGCTTCTGATCTGCGTTGCGGCTCGCTATCATTCGCTCCCCGCGCCTGCCTGCCACGGCAGGTTCGCTCAATCGAGAAGACGCACACCGACTATGAGCCGACAGGAAAAATCCCTTTACATGACCGTCCTCATGACGCCCGACATGGCCAACTTCTCCGGCAAGGTGCATGGCGGGGCGCTGCTGAAGCTGCTCGACCAGGTCGCGTATGCCTGCGCCGCGCGTTACGCGAAGAGCTATGTCATCACCGCATCGCTCGACCTGGTCACCTTCAAGCAGTCCGTCGGGGTGGGGGAGCTGGTGACATTCATGGCCAACGTCAATTACGTAGGCACCAGTTCCATGGAGGTGGGCGTGAAGGTCATGGCCGAGAACCTGCGCACCAAGGAGAAGCGGCACGCAAGCTCGTGCTTCTTCACGATGGTGGCGGTCGGCGAGGATGGCCGCCCCATGACCGTTCCGCGGCTCGAGATCGAGACCGACATCGAGCAACGTCTGTTCGATGCGGGCAAGATGCGCAAGGAGATGCGCAAGGAGATCCAGCAGCGCAACGACGCCCTGCACGTACGCATACCGGAGGGCCAGACACCGAGCGGCGCGGTGACCGGCTGAGCCGCCGGGCGAGCGGATTCCCCGCCGCCCCGCAGCCAGGACGTTACTGTGGTGCCGGCGTCGGTTCGGTAACCGCGAACACGGCGTCGATGGTGACCGAGACCTCCTGTTCGCCGCCGACCACCGGTGTCGCCGCCTCGGCGGACATCTTGGCCATCGCCACGCCGCCCATGGGGATCGGGCCCGGCATGGTCGACGGCATGTCGATGATGCGCAGGGGCCGGCCGAGGCTCAGGTTCGCTGCCTTGGCGAGCTCCTGCGCCTTGGACAACGCGTTGGCATAGGCACGCTTGCGGGCCTCCGACTCGGCGGCACCGGGGTCGTCGACCAGGAAACCGATCCCGTACATGCGGCCGGCGTCGCCGGCGGCCTTCAACGATTCGTCGATCACCTTGCCGACGCTCGCGACGTCGCGCACCTTCACCGTCAACTGATGGTGTGCCTGGTAGGCGACTATCCTGTTGGCCGAATCCGGGGCGAAGATCGGATTCAGCGACAGATGCTGCGTCTGCAGGTCCCTGTCCTCGATGCCGCTCGCGCGCACCGCCGCGATCATGGCGGTCATGGCCTCGGCCGCCTTGGCCCGAGCCTCCTCCGCCGACTTGGCCTGCGCCTCGACGCCGAGGTTCACCGACGCGGTATCCACGGCAACCGACACGCGGCCCGTGCCGGCCACGCGTATGAGCGGCATGTCGCCGAAATCACTGAGCGCCAGATCCTGCGCCGCCACGCCACCGCAGGCGCTCAGCATCACTGCGCCCGCAACCGCCCACCACCAGCCACACGTCTTCATCTCCGCTCCATCGCCCCTGAGTTGTCAGATCCCGCCATCCGCGGCGCGCATCGGCCTGGCACTTCCGCCGGCGCCGCGGCCGCTGCCGCCCGTCATGGCCGGGCGGCCGTAGCCGCAGCCCCGATGCCATGCGGCCCGGCCGGGCCGCAACGCCTGCTGCCTTCCGGTCGCGCGGTCGCTCCCTGCGGTGCGCGTCGCAAGCCGCGCGGAATCTTAACATCCCTGGACCGGTGCAGACCTCGATCAGAAATGCGCGTAGCCGGCAATGTGACGATCGACGACCCTACCCCCGGCCTCCACGAAGCGCAGGCCCGGGCGCGCGACGACCGTACCGATACGCGTCAACGGCACGCCGTCCTGCGCGCGCCAGGCTCCCAGCGCCGATTCGCGCCCGGGTGGCACCGTGAAGCACAGTTCGTAGTCATCACCGCCGCCGAGCGCACGCTCGATCGCCGCGTCGCCGCGCTCACAGGCGCGCAGCGACGCGGAGATCGGCAGGCGGGCGAGATCAACCTCCGCACCCCTGCCGCTGGCCTCGAGCACGTGCCGCAGGTCGGCCGCCAGTCCGTCCGACACGTCGATGGCGCTGCTGGCGATCCCGCGGAGGAATTGGCCCAGCGCGACCCGCGGCTCCGGCCGCAGAAACCGGCGTGTGAGCGCCGACCCGGAGTCCGCGTCGCACTCCGTCTCGCCCACGAGCACGCGCAGACCGGCCGCGGCATCGCCGAGGGTACCGGTGACGTACACGCCATCGCCGGCGCCGGCTCCCGCTCGCCGCAGTGACTGTCCGGCGGGCACCCAGCCGTGCGCAGTGACGGTGACCGTCAGCGGACCGCGTGTGGTATCTCCGCCCACCAACTGCATGTCGAAACGCTCCGCCAGTCCGAGCAGCCCGTCGGCGAACCCGTGCAGCCACGTCTCGTCGGCCTGCGGCACCGTGAGGGCGAGGCTGCACCACGCCGGCTCGGCCCCCATGGCCGCCAGATCGCTGAGATTCACGGCCAGGGCGCGGTACCCGACGTCGCCCGCACTCATGGTCACGGGGAAATGCACCCCGGCCACGATGGTGTCGGTCACCAGCACCAGTTCGTGGCCCGGCCGCGGCCTGAGGACCGCGCCGTCGTCGCCGATCCCGATCGCCACGTCGTCACGGCGCGCGCCGCCGCGTCTGAAATAGCGATCGATGAGCTCGAATTCGGAGACGGACATTGGGCTCGGCCTGCTGGCGACGGATCGGATGCTGGCGGCGGCACCGGGCCCGGGCAAGGGGCTCCGCTATCCCGTTCCAGCCGCCGTCTCGACCGGCCGCAGGGCGCGCGCCAGGCGGTCCAGTGCAGTGTTCACGTAGCGATGGCCCTGTTCGGCGCCGAACATCTTCTCCAGCTCGATGGCCTCGTTGATGACCACGCGCCATGGCGTCTCGATGCAGTGCCGAAGCTCATAGGCGCCGATGAGCAGGATCGCACGCTCCACCGGGTCGAGCTCCCGCACCGGCCGATCGATCACGCTCATCAAGTCCGCTTCGAGCTCCTCGATGTGGCGCGGGATGCCGCGCGTCAGCGTCTCGAACAACCCCATGTCGGCATTGACCACCTCGCGCTCGGCGACGAACTCTTTCAGTATGTCGTTCGGATCCTGGCCCGCGAGCTGCCACTGGTACAGCGCCTGCACGGCACAGCGCCGCGCGCGCACGCGCGCGTGCGCGGCCGTGCTGCCCCGCCTGCTCTTCCCCGAGCCCATCTACCTGCCCAGGTTCCGCGTGAGATTGATCATCTCGATGGCGACCAGGGCCGCCTCGGAACCCTTGTTGCCCATGGCCCCCCCGGCCCGGGCCTCCGCCTGTTCATCGTTCTCGGTCGTCAGCACGCCAAAGGCGATGGGGATGTCGAGATCCGCGCTCACCTCCGACACCCCGCGCGCGCACTCGCCGGCGACATAATCGAAGTGCGGCGTCTCCCCGCGTATGACGGCGCCCAGGGCGATCAGCGCGTCGTAGTCCCCCGACATCGCCATGCGCCTTGCCGCGAAGGCGATCTCGTAGGCCCCCGGGACGCGCACGACCGTGATGCGCCTGCCCGCCACGCCGCGTTCCTTCAACGTCTGCACGCAACCATCGATCAGTTTGCCGACGATCTCGTCGTTGAAGCGACTGGCGATGATGCCGATACGCGCGTCCTCCGATGGGGTGTCTCCACCTTCTATCTGCCTGACGTCTGCCATGTGCATTCCTAGTGAGTAATGTATTCGACGACCTCCAGCCCGAAGCCCGACAACGCGCTGTATTTCCTCTGCCGGCTCATGACGCGCATCTTGCGCACGCCGATGTCGGCGAGCACCTGGGCGCCGAGACCCACGGTGCGCATTTCGTCGCGCGCGGGCGGGCCCGGAGTCTCGGCCTGCGCGAGCGCAGGCTCGTGCATGCGCTGCAGACTGCGAACGAGCTGGTCGTTGTCGTACTGGTTGCGGAGTATCACCAGCACGCCGCTCGGCTCGCGCGCGATGCGCAGCAGGGCGTCTCGCAGCGGCCAGCCGGAATCGGCGCGCGATGCCCCGGTCAGATCGAACAGCGGGTTCTCGATGTGCACGCGCACGGCGACCGGCTTCTCCGGCTCGACCGTTCCCTGCACCAGCGCGATGTGCAGGTCGCCGGCGATGGTGTCGCGATAGGTGACCGCGCGCAATTGGCCGACGTCGGTCTGCAGATCCGTCTCCGCCACGCGTTCGATGGTCTTTTCGTTGTGTATGCGGTACCGGATCAGGTCGGCAATGGTGCCGATCTTCAGGCCATGCTGCGCAGCCATCCGTTCCAGCCCGGGACGACGGGCCATGGATCCGTCCTCGTTGAGGATCTCCACGATCACCGCCGCCGGCTCCAGACCGGCCAGCCGCGCCAGGTCGCAACCGGCCTCGGTGTGTCCGGCGCGCGTCAGCACCCCGCCCGGCTGCGCCATCAGCGGGAAGATGTGCCCGGGCTGCACCACGTCGCTGGGCTGGGCATCCTCGGCTACCGCCGCCTGCACGGTGCGTGCGCGATCGGCCGCCGAGATGCCGGTCGTCACCCCCGTCGCCGCCTCGATGGACACGGTGAAGTTGGTGCCGTAGTTGAAATACGTGTCGCGCACCATCAGGGGCAGGTTCAGCCGCTGGCACCGCTCGCGCGTGAGGGTCAGGCAGATGAGGCCCCGTCCGTGCGTCGCCATGAAGTTGACGTCCCCGGGCTTGACGCACGCCGCGGCCATCACCAGGTCGCCCTCGTTCTCGCGATCCTCGTCGTCCATGATGATGACCATGCGCCCCTGACGGATGTCTTCGACGATCTCTTCGGTTGGGCTGAGTGAGGACATGCGTGCGGTCGGGAGACGAACCGGTGGATGGTCGGATTATACCTGCTTTGCGGGGCCGTCCCGGCGGAAGATGGCGGCCGCCCGTTCAGATCCGTCTGTCGGCGATCAACCGCTCGAGATAGCGTGCAATCAGGTCGACCTCGATATTGACGGCATCCTCCGGCCTGTAACCGCCGAACAGCGTCTCCTCGCGGGTGTGCGGGATGATCTGCACCTCGAAGGTGGCGCCCTCCACGGCGTTCACGGTCAGGCTGACGCCGTCGACGCAGACCGAGCCCTTGCGGGAGACGTAGCGCGCCAGCTCGGCCGGCACCTCGATGCGCAGCCAGAGGCAGTCGCCGTCCGCACGCACTGAGCGGATCCGGCCGACGCCATCGACGTGGCCGCTGACCAGGTGCCCGCCGAGCCGATCGCCCAGGCGCAGCGCGAGCTCCAGGTTGACGCGGTCGCCGACCGCGAGCCCGCCCAGGGAGGTACAGCGCAGGGTTTCCGGCGAAACTTCCACTGCGAATCCGTGCGCGTCGAACTCCACGACGGTCAGGCACACGCCATTGACAGCGATGCTGTCGCCAACACGGGCGTCGGCCAGCGCGAGCTGGCGGGCGTCGACGTGGATCTTCACGCCCTCCGCCCGCGGTGCGATCGCATGGATCTTTCCCATCGCCTGCACGATACCGGTAAACATCTGCTCGATCACACCGTTGTCCGGGGGCGCATGATCACGCGCAAGTCCTGTCCGATCTGCCGCACGTCCACGGCGTCGAGCCCGATGGCATCGGCCAGGCGGTTCAGTCCCGGCAGGCGTGCCAGAGGTTGTGCGGCGTCCCCCATCAGTCTCGGCGCGACGTAGCAGATGAGTTCGTCGACCAGACCCGCCTGCAGCAGCGCCCCCGTCAGCGTGGGGCCCGCCTCGACCAGCGCCTCGTTGAGTTCACGGTGGCCGAGCTCGCGCATCGCCGCCTGCAGATCGATCCTGCCGTTGGCACCGGGGCAGCAGACGGACTCCGCGCCGTCCAGACAGCGATCCGAAACGGCCGTGATCACGAGCGCGGCCCCGGGGCCGGACAATACACGCGAACGCCGCGGCGTGCGCAGGGCCGAATCGAACACCACGCGCAGCGGTTGCCCGGGAAGCTCTGCCAGATACGGCTGCGCGCGCACGGTAAGGGCCGGGTCGTCAGCCAACACCGTGCTTACGCCCGTGACCACCGCGCAGCTGCGGGCACGCCAGCGCTGCACGTCGGCGCGCGCGGCCTCGCCGGTGATCCACCTGCTCTCGCCGTCGGCCATCGCCACGCGACCGTCGAGGCTCATGCCGACCTTCGCGCGCACCCAGGGGCGGCCCCTGCGCATACGCTGACAGAATCCCACGTTCAATGCCTCGGCCTCGCCGGCCAGCAGGCCGGCGCCGGCCTCGACACCGGCGGCCTGTAACTGCCGCAGACCGTCGCCGCCGACACGCGGGTTCGGATCGGTCATCGCCGCCACCACCCGCCCCACGCCGGCCTTCACCAGCGCCTCGCTGCACGGCGGCGTCCGCCCATGGTGACAGCATGGCTCGAGCGTGACGTAGCAGGATGCGCCGCGCGCCCGGGCGCCCGCGGCGCGCAGGGCCAGCGTCTCGGCGTGGGGCTCACCGGCGCGCTCGTGCCAGCCCTCGGCGATGACCTCGCCGTCCTTGACGATGACGCATCCGACACGCGGATTCGGGCGCGTCGAGTTCAGTCCCCGCGCCGCGAGCTGCAACGCACGCGCCATATGGCGATGATCATCGGCGGTGTACGTGTCGCCGATCGGAATGGCCGGCGTGCTCACGAACGCGGACGCGGTCGACGTGCCTGCCTGCCGGCCTTGGCCGCCTTGCCGTCGTACCGCGACGCAGGTTCCTCCGCCGCCGACGGCGCGCCGTCGTCGCCGGGCAGCATGAGGTTCAACTGCCGGCGGCGCGCGTGCGGCGGGATCTCGTTCTCCAGGCCGGCAATCGCCTCGCTGAAGGCCTTGATGTCGTCGAAGCTGTGGTACACGGACGCGAATCGCACATAGGCGACCTGGTCCAGCTCCCGCAACTCCTGCATCACCCACTCGCCCAGCCGGCTGGAAGGGATCTCGCGCTCGCCGCTCGCGCGCAGCCGGCGCTTTATGTTGTTGACGGCCGCGTCCACGCGTTCGGTCTCCACGGGACGCTTGCGCAAGGCGCGCTCCATGCCGGCACGCAGTTTCTCCTCGCTGAAGGGTTCGCGCCGCTTGTCGCGCCGCTTGACGATGCGCGGCAGGTTGAGCTCGGCCATCTCGTAGGTCGTGAACCGCTCGCGGCACTTCTCGCACTCGCGCCGGCGCCGCACCTGTTCGCCCTCGCCGACGAAGCGGGAATCGATGACGCGCGTATTGGGGAAGGCGCAATAAGGGCACTTCATGCGGGCGATCTTAACCCACTACCCCCAGCAATTGGGGGATTTTTCCGGCGGCTACGCTAGCGGTGGGAGTGCCGCGGCATCGGGGATGAGTGTCCCCCATGAACGAAACGGCCGTGGTGACCACATCGCCACCACGGCCGCAGTTCGCCAGTTACGCGTGGCTCGAGAGGATCAGTCCGTGTATAACGGGAACGCCCTGCAGAGCTCGCCGACCTTGCCGCGGGTCGCGTCGACCACGGACTCCTTGCCCATGTTGTCGATGATGTCGCAGATCCATCCGGCGACCGCCCTGGCCTCGTTCTCCTTGAAGCCCCGGCTCGTGCAGGCGGGCGTGCCGACGCGAATGCCGGAGGTCACGAACGGCGACTGCGGGTCGTTCGGCACCGCATTCTTGTTGACCGTGATGTAGGCGCGACCGAGCGCGGCGTCGAGATCCTTGCCGGTGATCTTGCGCGAGATGAGGTCCACCAGCATCAGGTGGTTGTCGGTGCCGCCGGAGACGATGTTCACACCGCGTTCCATGAAGGTCTTGGCCATCGTCTGGGCATTCTTCTTGACCTGCTCCTGGTAGACCTTGAACTCCGGCTGCATGGCCTCCTTGAAGGCCACCGCCTTGGCGGCGATGACGTGCATGAGCGGGCCGCCCTGGATGCCCGGGAACACCGCGGCATTGAGCCTCTTCTCGATGTCCTCGTTCCTGCGCGCGAGGATAAGGCCCGAACGCGGGCCGCGCAGGGTCTTGTGAGTCGTCGTGGTCACCACGTCGGCGTACTGCATCGGACTGGGATACAGGCCGGTTACGATGAGGCCGGCGACGTGGGCGACGTCCGCGACGAGATAGGCGCCGACCTTGTCGGCGATCTCGCGGAAGCGCTTCCAGTCGAGAACCCGCGAATAGGCCGAGAAGCCGGTCATGATCATCTTCGGCCGGTGTTCCAGGGCCAGCCTCTCGGCCGCGTCGTAGTCGATCTCGCCGGTGGCGGTATTCAGCCCGTACTGCACGGCGCTGTAGGTCTTGCCGGAGAAATTCACCTTGGCTCCATGGGTCAGGTGCCCGCCGTGGGCGAGGCTCATCCCCATCACGGTTTCGCCGGGGTTCAGCAGCGCCAGGTAGACCGCGCCGTTGGCCTGCGAGCCGGAGTGCGGCTGCACGTTGGCGTAGTCCGCGCCGAAGAGCTGCTTGGCCCGGTCGATCGCCAGCTGTTCCACGACGTCGACGTATTCGCAGCCGCCGTAGTACCGCTTGCCCGGGTAGCCCTCGGCGTACTTGTTCGTGAGCACGCTGCCCTGGGCCTCCAGCACGCGTGGGGTGACGTGATTCTCGGAGGCGATCAGCTCGATGTGCTCCTCCTGCCGGCGCGCCTCGTCCTGCAGCGCTGTCCAAAGTTCATCGTCAAAACCCGCAATCTTCATCTTTCTGCTGAACATGTGTTTCTTCCTCGCGCCAGACGAGACCCGGAGGCTCCGCGGCGGCACTTTTCGTGGTTAGGACTGGGGACGCAACGATGCTGGGTTCAGCGCGCCCTCCGGACCGGAATGGTGGCGACCGCCGTTGCCGGGCAACCGTCCGGACGCCCCGTTCGAAGCCGGCGTAGATTAGCAAATCTCCCCCCCGACTGCACGGCCGAACGGCTGCCTTGCACAGGCATTGTCCGCCTCCCCGGCGGCCGCGCAAGTGACCGGGATCAAAGCCCTTTCGGCTGCGCGCCCGGAGTCAAGGATCGCCCCGGGCGGCCGCTAACCCTAGCTGCCATGCAACGCCAGCAGAACGCCACGAACCGCCCGCCGCGTCCGCGCTCCAGTGAGGAGCGTTTCGTCGCCATCAACCGCGAGCGGCTGCGGCGGATCCGCGAGGCGCTCACGCCGCGCCAGCGCGACTTCCTGGAGCTGCTGCCGCTGCTGTTCCACAGCAACCATCCACTCCTGCCGGGTTACGTCAACCAGACCACTCCCTGCGGTGTGCGCGACTACGCCCCGACCCAGGAGACCCTCACGGCCGCCCAGCGCGTCACGCGCTCCTACAGTCACGAGCGCCGGATCCTGCCGCGACTGGACATCATGGGCCTGTACATGATGGGCTCCTGCGGGACCATCGCGTACACGCCGGGCAGCGACTTCGACATCTGGCTCTGCCATACGCCCGGGCTCGAGCAAGCCGCGGTCGCGGACCTGCGCCTGAAGGCCACGCGCATCGAGGAGGCGGCCAGCGAGCTGAACCTCGACGTCCATTTCTTCGTCTTCGATCCGGAGAGCTTCCGGCGCGGCGAGCTCTCCTCGCTGTCCGCGGAGAGCAGCGGCAGCTCGCAGCATTATCTGCTGCTCGATGAGTTCTACCGCTCCGCCGTGGTGCTGGCCGGCCTCTGCCCCCTGTGGTGGCGGGTGCCGCCGGAGCAGGAGCGCGAGTACACCACGGTGGCAAGGAAACTGGTGGAAGGACGGTTCATCGGTCAGCACGACTACATCGATTTCGGCGGCCTGGAGCGCGTGCCGGCGGAGGAGTTCTTCGGCGCCGCTGTCTGGCACATCTACAAGTCGATCAACTCGCCGTACAAATCCGTGCTCAAGCTCATCCTCATCGAGGCCTACGCGCAGGAATACCCGGACATCGATCTGCTGGCCCTGCATTACAAGCGTCTGGTCTACGAGGGGGAGACCAATCTGAACGCCATCGACCCCTATCTGCTGATGTACCGCAAGGTCGAGGGTTATCTCACCCGGCGCGGCGACACGGAGCGACTGCACCTGTTCAGGAGATGCTTCTATTTCAAGGTGGAGGAGCGGTTGACGGCGCGATCCGCCCGTGGCGAGGAGAGCTGGCGACGCGAGGTGCTGCGCGAACTGGTCTCCTCCTGGGGCTGGGACACGGCCCACCTCGCACTGCTGGACTCGCGCGATCAGTGGAAGGTGCCGGTGGTGCTCGACCAGCGCCGCGATCTCATCGCCGCCCTGACGCAGAGTTACCGCCTGCTCTCCCAGTTCGGCCGCGAGCAGGCGGACTCCGCGCGCATCAGCCAGCGCGACCTGCACGTGCTCGGGCGCAAGCTGTATTCCGCGTTCGAACGCAAGGCCGGCAAGATCGAGATCGTGAATCGCGGCATCGCGCCCGACATCGCCGAGCAGCGCCTGTCCCTGCATCTGCTCGGCGATGCCGCCACGGAGTCCGGCTGGCTGCTGTTCACCGACGCCGTCGCCCCCGAGGACATCGGCCAGCATGCGGCAGTCCGGCGCTCCACCAGCATCGTCGACGCGCTCGCCTGGTGCCACTTCAACCGCATCATCGCCGGTGATACCCAGATCACCGCCTATGCCGGCGCGCAACCCTACCCGGCGCGCGAGCTCCGATCGATCCTCGGCGCCCTGGAGGGCACCTTCCCGGGCGGCCTGCTCGGCAGCTCGGATTGCACCGATCTGACGCGGGCGCCACAACTGCTGCGTGCGGCACTGTTCGTGAATATCGGGCTCGAACATCAGCCCGGCCTCGCGCGCAGCGCCGACATGATCGCAAGCAGTCGCACCGACCCGTTGAGCTTCGGGGGCATGCACGACAACCTCACCGAGTGCTTCGACCTCGTCCTGATGACGAGCTGGGAGGAGGTGTTCAGCTTCCACTACCGGGGCCTGGACGGCCTGCTGCAATGCCTGTGCGAGTACCTGCGTCTGCGCGCCAACGCGGGATCCGCGACCGTCCCGGAGACCTTCAGCACGCACTGCTTCTCGCCGGGCCACGGCGCCAACATCAGTCAGCGCTTCCACGCCCTGTTCGACGACATTTCCAGGAGCGTGCAGGAGACCGCAGGGCACTGGCGTTACATACTCGAGGCCGCTGACAACTACTACGCGATCGTGCGCGACGACGGCGGCATACGCTTCGAGCGGGTCGGCAACTACGCCGGCCTCATCGCCTTCCTGGGACGGCCGGTGCCGCGTTACGCGCACACCCGCTTCGATCGCTACGCTCTGCGCAACGAGCCGCTGCCCCGCCTGTACGAGCTCAATCGCGCGGATGCCATTCAGACCTTCTATCGGGTCCTGGGCAAGGAGGCCGAGCTGTTCGTGATCGACGAACGGGGCAGCCTGTTCACGCAGACCCTGGCGTTCCACAACCAGCACGTGCTGCTCGATAATCTCGCGCGCTTCTTCCGCAGCACGGCGCAGCGCATGACCCCCGGATCGGGCTTCAACAGCGAGTCTCGAAGGACGGGATTCGAGTTTCGCCACCTCGCCGGCGGCGCGAAGCGCGAGTTCGCGATCGAGCCGGTCAGCTACAACCCCGATCTCGGGCGGCAGTACCTGCAGATCAAGGTTCTGGTGGAGGCCGGTGAGGACTCCTCGCATCGGCACACGGTGATCTGCGACGGCCGGGAATTCTCCTCGCTGGCGCATGGCGCCGACCTGTTCCGCGTCGTTGCCAGGCACGTACTGTCGGTCCGGACGCCCGGCTCGGCGTATCCCATCTACATCACCGACATCGATCTCTCCGGCGTGCAACTACCCGGCGAAGGCGATCAGACGGTGCGGCTGCTCGAGCAGAAGCGACTGATCGAGGAACGGCTGAACCGCGCCCTCGACGAGCTCTCCGCGGCCGGCTGAGCGCGGTGCGACCGCCACGCGGGCGGCGGCATCGGGTTAGAATGGGGCGCGGCCACCGCCGTCCCATGACCCGATCACATGACGCTTTCCGAAGAGCTGACGCAGCGCCTGCTGCACCTCATCGCGCGCATCGATGCGCTGCTCCCGGACGCGCCGGCGATCGATGTCGACTGGAGCGCGCCGGCCTACCTCTGGCGCCGGCAGGGATATCGAGGGTACCTGCGCCCGGTGCGCGTACCGGGAAAGGCGCGACTCGGTGACCTGCTGTGCATCGACGAGCAGCGACGCCAGATCGATCTGAACACCCGCCAGTTCCTCGCCGGCCTGCCCGCCAACAACGTGCTGCTGTGGGGTCCGCGCGGCACCGGCAAGTCCTCCCTCATCAGGGCGCTGCTGAACACGTATCGCGACCGGGGACTGCGCCTCATCGAGGTGGAGCGCGAACACCTGACCGACATGCCCGTGATCCTGGATTGCATCGAAGGCCGGCCGGAGCGATTCATCCTCTACTGCGACGATCTGTCGTTCGAGGCCCGCGACTCCGGCTACAAGGCACTGAAGGTGCTGCTCGACGGTTCGGTGCACGCCCCGCCCGAGAACGCCCTCGTCTATGCGACCTCCAACCGCCGTCACCTGCTGCCGGAACGCGCCGCCGACAATCTCGACGCGCAGTTCATCGACGGCGAGCTGCACCAGTCCGAGGCGGTCGAGGAGAGGATCTCGCTTTCCGAGCGCTTCGGCATCTGGCTGGCATTCCACCCTTTCAGCCAGGAAGAGTACCTGCGCATCGTCGCGCACTGGCTGGAACGGCTCGGCGTCGGGGACGCCGGCCGCCGCAGTGCCGAGCGGGCGGCGCTGCAATGGGCAATGCTGCACGGATCGCGTAGTGGGCGTTCCGCCTGGCAGTTCGCGAAGGACTGGGCGGGCCGGACGTCACTGCCACATGACCGGGACCCGGAGGGCTGATCGTGCAGGACAGGCCGGGCCATGAGGAGTTGATGCGCGTGCGCCGCGACGCCGAGCTCGTCTACGGACGCCAGGAGATCGAGGCTGCCCTGGACCGCATGGCCGCGGCGATCACCGCGCGTCTTGCCGATCGGGATCCCATATTGCTGGCGGTGATGATCGGGGGCATCGTTCCGCTCGGCGCCCTGCTGCCGCGGCTGCAGTTCCCCCTGCAGGTCGACTACCTGCACGCCACGCGCTACCAGGGCAGCACGCGGGGCGGCCATCTCGCCTGGCTGCGCAAGCCCGGTTTGAGCCTGAAGGACCGCTCGGTGCTGATCGTCGACGACGTACTCGATCACGGCATCACGCTGGCGGCCATTCTCGAGGATTGCCGCGACGCCGGCGCGCGAGAGGTATTGACCGCCGTGCTGATATCCAAGCGCCTGGCGCTGCGCAAGGGCCTGCAGGCGGCGGACTTCGCCGCGCTGGAGACCGGCGACAGGTATCTCTTCGGCTGGGGCATGGATTATCACGGCTACCTGCGCAATGGCGAGGGCATCTACGCCGCGAGGATACAGGCGTGATCGGCATCATCGCCGGCACCGGCCTGGAGGAGATCGAGGATCTGCAGGCGCGGCGCGAGCTGCGGATTGCCACCCCGTACGGACCGCCGTCGGGGCCGATCCGCGCCGGCGAACTGGCCGGCGTGCCGGTGGCGTTTCTCACCCGTCACGGCTGCGGCCACGCGCTGCCGCCGCACCGGATCAACTATCGCGCCAATCTGTTCGCCCTGAAGCAGGCGGGAGCCCGCCGCATCGTCGCCGTCGCTGCCGTCGGCGGCATCACCGCCGGCATGCGCCCGGGCCGGCTCGTCGTTCCCTCGCAGCTCATCGACTACACCTGGGGCCGGGATCACACCTTTTCCGACGGCGGCGCCAGCGCCGTGATGCACGTCGACTTCACCGATCCGTACTGCGAGCCAACCCGCGCGGTGCTCCTCGATGCGGCGCTCGCGGCCGGCATCGATGCCGCCCGTGACGGGGTCTACGGGGCCACCCAGGGACCGCGGCTGGAGACCGCGGCGGAGATAACGCGCATGGAGCGCGACGGCTGCGACATCGTCGGAATGACCGGCATGCCGGAGGCGGCGCTGGCGCGCGAACTCGGGATCCCCTATGCCTGCTGCGCAGTCGTGGCCAACTGGGCCGCCGGCCGCAGCACCGGTCCCATCACCATGGAGACGATCACGGCCGCGCTTGCCGGTGGAATGGCCGACGTGATGCGGCTGCTGTCGCGGGCAGCGCCGTCCCTGCACGCGATGTCCTGATCGCGGCCCGCGGCCGCCGCATCAGTCTCCCGATTCCCGCACGCGCGTCACCTGGATCAGCAGGCCGCACAGCGGGTTGTCGACATAGTGCAGTTCGCCGATGCGGACCGAGCGCCGCGCGCGGAGCACGGCCACGGTGCCGTCGCGCCGGCATGCGAGATCGGCGCTGAAGGCGAGCTGCTGACCGACCTGCAGCGCTGCGTAGCCGCGCACGCCGGACTCCTCGATGCCCTCCGGATCGCCAATCCGCAACGGCGGGGATTGCGCGGCGTTCTGCCGCCAGCCGATGTGCAGCACCGTGCGGTACTTCCCGGACCGGTCGAGCCGGCGCGCGGAGTCCTCCAGCAGCATCGCATCCCGGGGCAGCGGCGCCGGGTCGATCGCGCCGGCCGCGACCGGCGGACCTCGCGGAATCGCCGGCGTGGCCGGGTCGTGGACTGGAACGGCGGCGCGCAGATGATGGAACACGATCATCTCGACCTGGTAGACAGGTTCGGCGCGCGCCACGCGGGGTGCGATCGTCGCAGCCGAAAGCACGGCGGTCGCGACGATCGCCCTGCACAGGCGAAGTGCGGCGGCAGTGCCCGCAGCGGGAGGGGGCCGACTCACCCTGCCTCCACGCTGCGGTCGGCGCGGGCGGGCGGTGCGTGCGTCGTGCCCCCGAACAGCGACAGCAGATCGAAGAGCTCCTCGACCCGGGCCTGCGGATCGGGCAGCGGTTTGAGCACGCGCAGCTTCTCGCCGCCTTCCAGCTTGTAGAGCTTCGGCTGCTGCTGGACGAGGCGGATCACCGTCATCGGGTCGATCTTCGGCTGCGGATCGAACTGCAGGCGCCCGCCCTTCGCGCTGAGATCCACCTTGCGCAGCCCGACGGCATCGGCGAGCAGCTTGGCGCGGGTCAGCACGAACATGCTCTGCGCCGGCGCGGGCAGCGGCCCGAAGCGATCGACGACCTCCTCGCGCAGCACCGTCAGCACCTCCTCGTCGGCGGCGCTGCTGATCCGCTTGTAGAGGATGAGCCGGGTATGCACGTCCGGTATGTAATCCTCCGGGAACAGCGCCGGCAGGTGCAGGTTGATCTCCGCCGGCACGGCGGCGGCATCGAGCGGCGGCTGCCTGCCCGCCCTGAGGCTCCTGACGGCCCGCTCCAGCAGCTCGGTGTACATGGCGAAGCCGACCTCCTGGATGTGGCCGCTCTGCTCCTCGCCCAGTATCTCGCCGGCGCCGCGGATCTCCAGATCGTGCGTCGCCAGCGTGAAACCCATGCCCAGTTCCTCCAGCGCCTCGATCGCCTCCAGCCGCTTCTGCGCGTCGCCGCTCAGGGTCGTCTTCAAGCCGGTCCGCGGATCCACGCGCGAGGGCACCAGCAGGTAGGCGTAGGCGCGATGATGCGAGCGCCCGACACGGCCGCGGAGCTGGTAGAGCTGCGCCAGCCCGAAGCGGTCGGCGCGGTCGATGACGATGGTGTTGGCCGTCGGCACGTCGATGCCGGTCTCGATAATGGTCGTGCAGACCAGGACATTGACGCGGCGATGGTAGAAATCGAGCATCACGCGCTCCAGGTCGCGTTCGCGCATCTGGCCGTGCGCGATCGCCACGCGCCCCTGCGGGATGAGTTCGGCGACCTTTCTGGCCGTCTTCTCGATGGTGTCGACGTCATTGTGCAGGAAATAGACCTGGCCGCCGCGACTCACCTCGCGCAGCAGAGCCTCCTTCAGCAGCGCATCTTCCCACTCGCGCACGAAGGTCTTCACCGCCAGGCGCCGGGATGGCGGCGTGGCGATGATCGACAGCTCGCGCACGTTGCTGAGCGCCAGGTTCAGAGTCCTGGGAATCGGTGTGGCGGTGAGCGTCAGGATATCCACCTCGGCGCGCAGCTTCTTGAACTGCTCCTTCTGCTGCACGCCGAAACGATGCTCCTCGTCGACGATGATGAGACCGAGCCGCTTGAAGCCGATGCCCGGCTGCAAGAGCTTGTGCGTGCCGATGACGATGTCCACCGTGCCGTCGGCGAGTCCGCGCACTACGCTGTCCTGATCCTTTCTGCCGCGGAAGCGCGACAACTGCTCGATGCGCATCGGCCAGTCGGCGAAGCGATCGCGGAAATTCTGGTAATGCTGCTGTGCCAGCAGGGTCGTGGGCACGAGCACGGCCACCTGCCGGCCGTCGTGCGCGGCGACGAAGGCCGCGCGCATCGCCACCTCGGTCTTGCCGAAACCGACATCGCCGCACACCAGCCGGTCCATGGGCTGGGCACTCTGCATGTCCTTCAGCACACCCTCGATGGCCGCGGCCTGATCCGCGGTCTCCTCGAACGGGAACTTCTCCACGAAGGCGTTGTAGGCCGCGACGTCGAGATCGAAGCGGTGGCCCTGCCGCGCCGCGCGGCGGGCATGGATCTCGAGCAGCTCCGCGGCGACGTCGCGGGCGCGTTCCGCGGCCCGAGCGCGCGCCTTCGCCCATTGCCCGCTGCCGAGCTTGTGCAGGGGCGCGAGGTCCGGATCGATGCCGGTGTAGCGGCTGATGAAGTGCAGTGAGGACACCGGCACGTAGAGTTTGTCGGCATCGGCGTACTCCAGGTGCAGATACTCCGCGTCGATCCCGTCCACCGCCAGGGTGATGAGTCCGCGGTAACGGCCGACACCGTGCTGCTGGTGCACGACGGGCGCCCCGGGGCGCAACTCCGTGAGGTCCCTGATGATGGCCTCGGGATCGCGCGTCGCGGCGCGTCTGCGGCGCTGCTGCACCGCGCGCTCGCCGAACAGTTGCGACTCGGCGACGACCGCCATGCCGTCGCCGGGCAGCAGCAGGCCCTGCGTCAGCGGCGCGACGGCCAGGCTGAGCGGGGCATCGCCCGACTCGAATGCCGGCCAGCTCTCGACGACGATCGGCCGCAGGCCGTGGCCGCCGAGGACCTCGATCAGCGTCTCGCGTCTGCCGGCGGACTCGGCCGCGATCAGTACGCGGCCGGCGAACCCGCCGAGAAACCGATCGAGCAGCGCGAATGGCGCCGCGGCGCGACTGTCCACCGGCATCGCCGTGGGCAGCGCGGTGTCGAATTCGATGAGCCCTGCCGCGCCCTCCTCCTCGTCGCCGCGCACGAAGATCTCCCCGTGGCGCCGACAGGCTCCGTAGAACTCCTCGAGCGGCAGGAACAGCTCACCGGGGGCGAGCAACGGCCGCTGGACGTCGTGGCGCCCCTGCTCGTAGCGCGTCTCCACTTCCTCGCGGAACTCACGGGCCGCCGCCGCGATGCCCTCGTCGAGGACGACCAGGGCCGTGGGCGGCAGATAGTCGAAGAAGGTCGCGGTGCCGTCGAAAAACAGCGGCAGGTAGTACTCGATGCCGGCGGGACAGAAGCCTTCGCTGACGTCGTTGTACACCGGCGAGTTGGTCGGCTTGCCCTCGAACCGCTGGCGCCAGCGCTGGCGGAAGGTGCCAATCGCCTGCTCGTGCAATGGAAATTCGCGCGCCGGCAGCAGCCGCATCTCCTCCACGACGCCCGTGGAGACCTGGGATTCCGGATCGAAGGTGCGGATGGTGTCGATCTCCTCGTCGAGCAGATCGATCCGGAACGGCACCTCGCTGCCCATGGGGAAGAGGTCGATCAGCGAGCCGCGCACGGCGAAATCGCCGTGCTCGGCCACCTGCGGGCTGGCACGATAGCCGGCGGCCTCCAGGCGTCGACGGAAGGCCTCGCGATCGAGCCGATCGCCCCGCCGCAGGCTGAAGCTGTTGCCGGAGACGAAGGCCAGCGGACACATCCGATGCATCAGCGTGTTGAGCGAGGCGACGATCACCCCGCGGCGCATGTCGGGAAGCCGCGCCAGCAGCGCCAGGCGATCGGAGATGATGTCCTGGTAGGGCGAGAACTGATCGTAGGGCAGCGTCTCCCAGCCCGGGAACAGCACCACCGGCACGCCGGCCTGTCCGTCGAGGAAGAACCGGATCTCCTCCATCAGCGCCTCGGCCACGGCCGGGTCGCGGGTGACCACCAGCACCGGGGAGTCGTGCTGGCGCGCCGCGCGGCCTATCGCCAGGGCGCGGGCGCTGCCGTACAGCCGGCGCCAGGTGTGGCGCTCACCGGCGCGCGGCAGCGGCGGCAGCAACGGGCTGTGGCGTGCGGTGTCCGTGTTCACGATCGTTCGCGGCCGGCGGTGTGTGCTCGGACGGGCAGGTGCGTGTACGGCTCGGCAATCACGAACCGCCCGTCGCCTCGTTGATCGCCTGCTCGATGGCGGCCAGCGCACGCGCCGGATCGGGGGCGCGGGTGATGGGGCGGCCGATGACGAGATAATCCGCGCCGCTTCGCACCGCGCTGGCCGGGGTGGCGATACGGACCTGGTCGTCCGCGCCGTTCCCCGCCGGCCTTATGCCGGGCGTGACCAGCCTGAAATCCCGTGGCATCCCGGCCCGCAGCAGCGGCACCTCCTGCGGCGAGCACACGACACCGTCCATGCCGGCGCGCTCCGCCAGCCGCGCCAGCCGCAACACGGCCTCCTGCGGTGATCCGGCCAGACCGAGGTCATCCAGGTCGCCCTGCGCCATGCTGGTGAGCAGGGTCACGGCGATGAGCAGCGGTTTGTGGGCGGCGGCGTCCACCTGCTCGCGTGCCGCCCGCATCATCGCCGCGCCGCCGAGGGCGTGGACGTTCACCATCCATACCCGGAGGGCCGCGGCGGCGGCGCAGGCCGCGCCGACCGTGTTGGGAATGTCGTGGAACTTCAGATCCAGGAAGACATCGAACCCGGCCGCCGTCATCGCGCGCACCAGCTCCGGGCCGGCGCGCGTGAACAGTTCCTTGCCGATCTTCAGCCGGCATCGCGCCGGATCCAGCCCGCGGACGAAGGCCAGCGCCGCATCGGGCTCGGAGAAGTCCAGCGCCACGATGATGCGGGGTCCGTTGCCGGCGGTCATCTCACTCGCCCTCGATGCCATGTATGGGCTTCACGGAGTTCCAGCGCTTGCAGCCCGGACATTGCCAGTGCAGCAGCCTGCCCATGAAGCCGCAGTTGCTGCAGCGGTACACGGACTTGTTCTCGAGCAGCTTGCTGGTGAACTCCTGCAGCAACTGCAGATTTTCGCGCTCCTTGCCCTCGGCGTGCATCAGCGTGTAGTGAATCAGCCGGTCCAGCCCGCGCGTGGAGGTGCGTTTGCGCAGCGCCGCGGTGAGGTACTCCACGGCCTGCGTGACGCCGTCGCGCTGGGCGACCATCTCGGTGACCGCCAGCACCGGCGTGATGCCGCGATGCCGGCTGGCGAGCTGATTGAGATACCCGAAGAACTCTGCGCTGCGCCCGAGCGCTGCGTAACACTTTCCCATGGGCTCGATCGCCTCCGGCAGGAATTCCTCGTCCTGGTGTTCGATGCGCTCGTAATGCCGGATGGCGAGCTCCGTATCGCCGTCCTTCTGCGCCACCTGGGCCGCCAGCATGCTGGCCCGCACGCAGCGCGGATCCTCGTCCATGGCGCTCTGTATGTGCTGGCGGGCCTTCTTGAGGTCGTCCGCGCGCAGGGCTTCCTCGGCCTGCTCGCAGTAGAAGTGCGAGATCATCTGCCGCAGGCTCTTGCCGCGGGCCGTTTCGAGCCGGCGCGCGTAATCGATGGCGCGCAGCCAGTCCTGCTCCTGCTGATAGATGTCCACCAGGTTCGACAACGCCTGGCGCGTGTACATCCCCGACCCCAGGACCTGGTTGAACAGACCCTCGGCGCGATCGAGGAGCCCGGACTTCATGAAGTCGATGCCGAGCTCGAGCAGCGCGAGCGTGCGTTCCTCGTCGGTGAGGTTGGTGCGGGCGATGAGGTTCTGGTGGATCGCGATGGCGCGGTCGACCTCGCCACGCTTGCGAAACAGGTTGCCGAGCGCGAGATGCGTCTCGACCGTCTCGCTGTCGACCTCGAGCATCTTGATGAAGACCTCGATGGCCTTGTCGGGCTGCTCGTTGAGCAGGTAATTGATTCCCTTGAAGTAGTCAGGTGCGAGCCGGCGCGCCGGCTCGCGCCCGTTCCGACGCTGCTCGCGACGCGCCGCCAGCCAGCCCGAGAAGGCGGCGACGGGCAGTAGCAGCCAGAGCAGGCCCTGCATTCCCGCTAGGCCGGCCCCTTGTCGGCCGTGTCCGTCGGCGTCGCGGCGGGCAGCACGGCGTGCGCCCGCAGCTCGCGGCGTAGCCGCCGGTTCGCGCGCCGCCCGGCCAGCAGCCTGGGCAGAGCGCTCAATATGCCCAGCAGGGCGCCGAGGAGCAGGCTCACCGCAAGGATGAGGGATAGTGGCTGTTCAATGCGCAGGAAATACAGATCCAGCGTCACCGGCTGCGCGTTGCGCGTGTGCAGGACCAGTCCGCTCAGGATGATGACGACGATCGCCAACAGGCGCAGCAAGGCGACGATGCGTTGCATGGAAGGTGAGAATGCCCGGGTTGCGTGTGCCCCTCAGGAGCACCTACGGGCCAGTATAGGGGGGCGCCGGACCGACGAAAAGTCCGCGGCCCGCACTCAGTCGTTGATGATGGGCTTGGTCGCAACCGACTCGTTGACGCGGTCGCGCAGTTCCTTGCCCGGCTTGAAGTGCGGTACGTACTTGGCCGGCAGCATCACCGGATCACCCGATTTCGGGTTGCGGCCCACGCGCGCCGGCCGATAGTGCAGCGAGAAGCTTCCGAACCCCCGGATTTCGATCCGCTGTCCGCCTGCCAGCGTCCCCGCCATGTGCTCCAGCATGGTTCGAACCGCCAGCTCCACGTCACGATAGCCCAGTTGCGCCTGCTTGCGCACCAGCAGTTCGATCAATTCCGATTTGGTCATGAAGATCCCCAATCTCTCGCTTTGCGTTCAAGTCCGCGGCGGATTCGCTCGGGAGCGGCCGGCGCGTGCTACTGCGCCGGCACGTTGCTGCACTTTCTTCTAGCCGCTGACGGTCTCCGTATGCAGTGTCCCGCTACTGCGCATCGAGCTTCTTCTTGAGCAGGTCGCCGAGCCGCGTGGTGCCGCTCGCTTCCTTCTCCGAGCTGTACTCCTGGATCGCGGCGGCCTCTTCCTCGCTTTCCTTGGCGCGCACCGAGAGCGTAACCACGCGCTTCTTGCGGTCGACACCGATCAGCATCGCCTCCAGCTCCTGGTTCTCGCGGAGCACCTTGCGGGCATCCTCCACCTCGTCGCGCGAGAGCTCCGAGGCGCGGATGTAGCCCTCCACACCGTCGGCGAGCTGCACGACCGCGCCCTTGGCATCGACGCTGCGGACGATACCCTTGACGACGCTGCCCTTCTGGTGCGAATCGAGATAGGAGGACAACGGGTCCTTGTCCGACTGCTTCACGCCGAGCGAGATGCGCTCGCGTTCGGCATCCACGCCCAGCACGATCGCCTCGAGCTCGTCGCCCTTCTTGTACTTGCGCACGGCCTCCTCGCCGGCCTCGTTCCACGACAGGTCGGAGAGATGGACCAGGCCGTCGATGCCGCCCTCCAGGCCGATGAACACGCCAAAGTCGGTGATCGACTTGATCACCCCGCGGACCCTGTCGCCTTTGTTGTGCCTGGCGGCGAACTCCTCCCAGGGATTCGCCTGGCACTGCTTGATGCCCAGCGACACGCGGCGGCGCTCCTCGTCGATGTCGAGCACCATGACCTCGACCTCCTGGCCGACGTGCACCAGCTTGGAGGGGTGCACGTTCTTGTTCGTCCAGTCCATCTCGGAGACGTGCACCAGACCCTCCACACCGTCCTCGATCTCCACGAAGCAGCCGTAGTCGGCCAGATTCGTGACCTTGCCGAACAGGCGAGCCTTCACCGGGTGGCGGCGCGCCAGATCGACCCAGGGATCCTCCCCGAGCTGCTTCAGACCCAGCGACACGCGCATGCGCTCGCGATCGAACTTCAGGACCTTGACCTCGATCTCCTGGCCGATCTGCACGACCTCGGAGGGGTGCTTGACGCGTTTCCACGCCATGTCGGTGATGTGCAGCAGGCCGTCGACACCTCCGAGATCGATGAACGCGCCGTAATCGGTGAGGTTCTTGACGATCCCCTTGGTGACCGAACCTTCCCGGAGGTTGCTGAGCAGGGTCTCGCGCTCGGCGCTGCTCTCGCTCTCGACCACCGCACGGCGCGACACCACCACGTTGTTGCGCTTGCGATCGACCTTGATGACCTTGAACTCGAGCGGCTTGCCCTCCAGATAGCTGGTGTCGCGCACCGGACGCACGTCGACGAGCGAACCCGGAAGGAAGGCGCGTATGCCTTCGACATCGACGGTGAAGCCGCCCTTGACCTTCTCGGTGATGATGCCGGTGACCGCCTCGCCGGCCTCGCTCGCCTTCTCCAGGCGGGTCCAGGCCATGGCGCGCTTGGCCTTCTCACGGGAGAGGCGGGTGGCGCCGGAACCGTCCTCGACGGCGTCGAGTGCCACGTCGACGATGTCGCCGACGGCGATCTCCAGCTCACCCTGTTCGTTCCTGAATTGTTCGGTGGGGATGAAACCCTCGGACTTCAGCCCGGCATTGACGACCACCGTTTCGCTGCCGATGGACACCACCGTCGCCGGCACGATCGCGCCCGGCCGCATCTTGGCGCCCATCTGACTCTGCTCGAATAATTCCGCAAAACTCTCCGCCATCTCCGACATGAATTGACCTCGAAACCCCGGAGGAGACCGGGACCCTTCTGTTTGCCGCGATACACCGCGGGTTGAGTGAATGATAGGCTGCGCGCGCCGCCTCGCCGGTAGCCGCGCAACCGCCCTGACGCTCGCTGCATGGTGGCGGCGCGAGGGCCGCCCGCCAATCACCTCGCCGGGCCTGTATCAGGACTGGGCATCGGCCAACCGCCGTCCCGCGACCGGCGAGACGGCTATCGACTCAGGCCCCGCTCACGAACCATGCCCATGACCACGTCGAATACCGCGTCGATATCCATATGCGTGGTGTCCAGTACGTGGGCATCCGGCGCGGGCACCAAGGGGGAAACCGAGCGGGCGCGATCGCGTTCGTCGCGCTCGGCGATGTCCTTGATGAGGGCCGGCAGACTAACACCTGTCCCTTTTCCTTTCAACTGCTTATAGCGCCTTTGGGCCCGCTCTTCGGCGCTGGCGGTCAAAAAGACCTTGAGCTCGGCGTCGGGGAATACCACGGTTCCCATGTCCCGGCCATCGGCGACCAGCCCCGGCGCACGGCGACATGCGCGCTGGCGCTCCAGCAGCGCCACGCGCACGGCCGGAACGGCGGCCACCCGGGAGGCGGCGTTGCCGGCGGCCTCCGTTCGTATGGCCCTCGTGACGTCGCCGCCGTCGAGCACCACCCGGATGCCCTCGGCACCCCCGGGGAGGAAATCGAGGTTCAGCGTGCGAGCGACCGCGGCGAGGACGGCGTCGTCCTCCAGGCCGAGGCCGCGGGCAAGGGCGGCATGTGCCAGCACACGGTAGATCGCGCCGCTGTCGAGCAGATGCCAGCCCAGCGTTTCGGCGAGCCGCAGGCACAGCGTCCCCTTGCCGGTGCCGCCCGGGCCGTCGACCGCGATGACCGGCGCGGGGGTCGTCATCGCCGGTCAGCTCCCGCGGATCCCCAGGCCGGCGCTGCGGGCGAGCTCGACGAAGCCGGGAAACGACGTGGCAACGTTGGCGCAGCGCAATACCCGCACGGGGCCGCGGGCGCGCGCCCCGGCAATGGCAAAGGACATGGCGATGCGGTGATCGTCGTGGGCATCGACGGTGCCGGCGCCGAACTGGCCACCGGTGATGATCATACCGTCGGGCAGCGGGTCGGCCTCTATGCCCAGGAGCCGCAGATTCCCGGCCATGGCGGCAATGCGATCGCTCTCCTTGACCCTGAGTTCCTCCGCTCCCCCGAGGGTGGTGACGCCCTCGGCGCAGGCCGCGGCAATGAAGATGGCGGGAAACTCGTCGATGGCGGCCGGTACCACCTCCGGCCCGATCCTCACGCCATGCAGTGGCGCGTAGCGCACACGCAGGTCGGCGACCGGCTCGCCGCCCTGCCGGCGTTCGTTCAGGACCGTGATGTCCGCGCCCATGGCGCGCAGCACCGTGATGACGCCGGTGCGGGTCGGGTTCATGCCGACATGCTGGAGCGTGAGGTCGGAGCCCGGGCAGATCGACGCGCCGACCAGGAAGAAGGCCGCCGAGGAGATGTCGCCCGGAACGTCGATGTCGCAGGCGCCGAGCGTGGGCCCGCCTTGGACGGTGACCGTCGTCGCTTCGATCGCGACCGGGCATCCGAAGGCCTCCAGCATGCGCTCGGTGTGATCGCGCGACGGCATCGGCTCGGAGACGCGGGTGGCGCCGCCGGCATAAAGGCCGGCCAGCAGCAGACAGGATTTCACCTGCGCGCTGGCCACGGGGCTGACGTAATCGATGCCGGTCAGCGCGCGCCCGCCGTGGATGTGCAGGGGCGCGGTGCCCGCCGCCGTCGTGTCGATCCACGCGCCCATGCGCGCCAGCGGTTCGGTCACGCGCCGCATCGGGCGCCGGCTGAGCGAGGCGTCGCCGGTGAGCGTGGAGTCGAACCGCTGCCCGGCCAGCAGCCCGGCCAGCATGCGCATCGAGGTGCCCGAGTTGCCGAGGTCGAGCGGCGCCACCGGCGGCCTCAGTCCGTGCAGGCCGACGCCGTCGATGCTCAGGCGGTCCGCACTGCGTTCGATCGTCACGCCCATCGCACGGAAGGCGGCGAGCGTCGCCAGGGTGTCCTCGCCCTCCAGGAAACCGCTGACCCGGGTATGGCCCTCGGCGATGGCACCCAGCATGATCGCGCGATGCGAGATCGACTTGTCGCCGGGGACGCGCAGCACCCCGCCGAAGGGCCCGCCGGGGCCGATCTCGAATGTGTCGGACCGGTTCATGGCCGCTCGATATCCGACTGCGCGTGCGCCTGGCCGGTGTTCCCCAGCCGCTCCCGCAGGGCGCGCGCGCGCGCGAACATCTCCTCGAGCGCCGCGGCATCCCCTTTTTCGATCGCGGCGACGATCTCCCCGAGACTCGCCCGGTAGCCGCGCAGGGCGCGCAGCAGCTCGTCGCGATTCGCCAGCGCGATGTCGCGCCACATGACCGGATGGCTGGAGGCGATGCGCGTGAGGTCGCGGAAGCCGCCGGCGGCGAATCGCAGCAGCTCCGAGGCCGGCTCGGCGCCACCCAGGCAGTTCACCAGCGCGTATGCCACCATGTGCGGCAGGTGACTGGTGTGGGCCAGGATCGCGTCGTGCTCGCTCGCCGGCATCTCCTCCACGCGCGCGCCGGCAGCCTCCCACAACGCGCGCACCGCGGCGATTGCGTCGGCGTGCGTCTCGGGCTCGGGGGTGAGGATGACCCGCTGGTCGACGTAAAGGTCCGGCAGCGAGGCGGCGACACCGCTGCGCTCGGTTCCGGCGATCGGATGGCCGGCGACGAACCGCGGAAAGTGCCGACCGAGATGCGCGCGCGCCGCGGCGACCACGCTGCCCTTGACGCTGCCGGCGTCGCTGACGATCGCCTGCTCGCCCAGGACGTCGGCGATTGCCCTGAACACCGCCGGCATCGCGCCGACCGGCGTTGCTATCATGACGACGTCGGCGCCGCGCGCGGCGGCCGCCGCGTCGGCCTCGGCACGGTCGATGACGCCGAGATCGAGCGCGCTGCGCAACTCGTCCCCGTCGATGCTGCAGCCGACGATCTCCCCGACCGCGCCGCCGCGCCGGACGGCGCGCGCGAACGATCCACCGATGAGACCTATACCGATCACTGTCAGGCGGTCGACGCTCATGCGTGTCCTCGGGCCTGGCTGCGCATGTTCGCACGGTTCATGGCCGGGCCGCCCCGTCGGCGTCCAGCGCAGCGGCCAGGGCGGCGAGGAAGCGATCGTTCTCGGCCTGCAGTCCGACCGTCACGCGCAGATGCCGCGGCAGTCCGTAACCGGCGATCGGACGCACGATGATGCCCGCTCGCAGCAGCGCCTCGTAGACCCGCGCCGCGTCGCCGACCTCCACGCTGATGAAGTTGCCCGCCGACGGGATGTAATCGAGCCCCGCGGCCCGGAAGGCGCGCTCCAGCTGCCGCATGCCGCGCTGGTTGAGCCCCGCGCTGGCGCGCACGTGCTCGTCGTCCTCCAGGGCCGCGACCGCCGCCGTCAGGGCGAGGCTGTTGACGTTGAAGGGCTGGCGCACGCGATTGAGCACATCGGCGATCTGCGGATGCGAGATGCCGTATCCGACCCTCAGCGCCGCGAGCCCGTAGATCTTGGAGAAGGTGCGGGTCACCACGAGGTTGGGGAATTCGCCCAGCCACCGCACCCCGTCGGGATACTCCGGCTCATTCACGAACTCGAAATAGGCCTCGTCCAGCACGACCACGACCTCGGGCGGCACGGCGCGCAGAAAGCGCTGCAAATCATCGCGCGGCGACCAGGTGCCGGTCGGATTGTTGGGATTGGCGATGAACACCAGGCGCGTGCGCGGCGTGAGCGCCGCCTGCATCGCGCGCAGGTCGTGCCCGTAGCCGGCCGCGGGCACCACCACGGGCCGGCCGCCGACCGCCTGCGTCACCAGCGGATAGACCGCGAAGGCGTGTTGCGAGAAGACGACCTCCGCGCCGGGCGGGACGAAGGCGCGGGCGAGGAGCTCGAGCACGTCGTTGGAACCGTTGCCCACCGTGATCGCGTTCATGCCGACGCCGAGCTTCGCAGCCAGCGCGCGCTTCAGTTCGAACGCCCCGCCGTCGGGATAGCGGTGCAATTCCCCCAACGCCCCCTTCAGGGCCAGCACCGCGCGCGGGCTCGCGCCCAGCGGGTTCTCGTTGGAGGCGAGCTTGATGATGCCGGTGATGCCCAGCTCGCGCTCGAGCTCCTCGATCGGCTTGCCCGGCTCATAGGGCTGCAGCGCCTGTATGCCGGGCGCCGCCAGTTGAATGTAGTCGCAGACTTTCATGGACCGGTGACCGGCAATGGGTGACTCGTGATCGGTCATTCGTGCATGGGGCGGCGGTCGCTGATTTCCGTGGCCGGCGCCGTGGTCTCGCCCCCGGCCCGGCGAGCACGCTTCGCCTGTCGCCTGTGCTACAGCACGGCGCGCGGGTACGAGCCCAGGATCTTCACCATCGCGGCGCGTTCCTGCAGCCGCTGCAGCGCCGCGGCTACGATGGCATCGTCGGCGTGGCCCTCCAGATCGACGAAGAACAGATAGTCCCACATCCCGCGCCGCGATGGACGCGACTCGATGCGGGTCATGCTCACGCCCGCCTCCGCGAACGCGCCGAGCACGTGATGCAGCGCCCCGGGCTTGTTGGGCGTGGAGAACAGCACCGTCGTCTTGTCGTCCCCGCTGCGCGCCGCGACCTGGTGGCCGATCACCAGGAAGCGCGTGGTGTTGGTCGGGTCGTCCTCGATGCCGCTGGCCAGCGCCGTCAGTCCGTACAACTCCGCGGCCGCGTCGCCGGCGATCGCCGCGGTCGCTCCGAGCTCGGTGCTGGCTCGGCGGGCGGCCTCGGCATTGCTCGACACCGCCACGCGCTCGGCCTTCGCCAAGGCATGATCGAGCCAGTGGCGGCACTGCGCCAGCGCCTGGCTGTGCGCGTATACCCGCGCGACCGCCTCCAGCGCAGGCGCGCGGCTCAGCAGGTTGTGGCGGATGCGCAGTTCCACCTCGCCGCAGATCTTCAGCGGCGACTGCATGAAGGAATCCAGCGTGTGGCTGATGACGCCCTCGATGGAGTTCTCCACCGGCACCACGCCGTAATGGCATTCGCCGGATTCCACCTCGCGGAAGACCTCTTCGATGGCGGCATACGACCGGGTGTTGACCGAATGCCCGAAATGCTTGAGCGCGGCGGACTGCGTGTAGGTGCCCTGGGGTCCCAGGTAGGCCACCGCCAGCGGCTGCTCCAGGGCCAGGCAGGCAGACATGATCTCGCGAAACAGCCTTGCGGTTTCCTCGTCGGAGAGCGGCCCCGGGTTGTTCTCGATGATGCTGCGCAGCACCTGCGCCTCGCGCTCCGGCCGGTAGCAGAACCTCTCGCCCTGCGCCGTCTTCACGTGCGCCACCTGGCAGGCGAGTTCCGCGCGCCGGCTGATCAGTCCGAGCAGCTCCCGATCGATGGCGTCGATGCGGGCCCGGATCTGATCGAGTTCGCTGCCGGTGCTCATGCGCCCGCCGTCATCGCGCAGTTCAGTGGACGGTGGCGGGCCCTTCCTCCCCGCCGCCGTCTGCCTCGCCGTTGCCGTTCTCCTCGCCGCCGGCCTCGACGACGCGTTCGACGCCGATGAGGTGCTCGCCATCGTCGAGGTTGATGAGGCGCACGCCCTGCGTGTTGCGGCCCATCCCGGATATGCCGGACGCGGGCGTGCGCACCAGCGTGCCCCCCTGGGTGATGAGCATCACCTCGTCCTCGGCGGCGACCGCCACCGCGCCGACCACCTCGCCGTTGCGTTCCGTGGTCTGTATGGAAATGACGCCCTGGCCGCCCCGGCCCTGCACCGGGTAGTCCTCGATCGGTGTGCGCTTGCCGTAGCCGTTGGCGGTCGCGGTCAATATCGTCGTGTTCGGCTCGACGATGATGAGCGCGATCACGCGCTGGTTCTGGCCCTCGTCCAGCCGCATCCCGCGCACGCCGCGCGCCACGCGTCCCATGGGCCTGACGTCGTCCTCATTGAAGCGGATCGCCTTGCCGTCGTTGCGGAACAGCATCACGTCCTGCCTGCCGTCGGTCAGCGCCACGCCGACGAGATCGTCGTCCTCCGGCAGATCCACGGCGATGATGCCGCTCGGACGGGGACGCGAGTACTCGGCCAGCGCGGTCTTCTTGACGATGCCCTGGCGCGTGGCCATGAACACGTAATGATCGTCGGAGAACTCCTTGATCGGCAGCACCGCGGTGATACGCTCCCCGTCGACCAGCGGCAGCAGGTTGACCAGCGGCTTGCCGCGCGCCTGCGGGCCGGCCTGCGGCAACTGGTAGACCTTCAGCCAGTAAAGCCGCCCGCGCGTGGAGAAGCACAGCACGGTGTCGTGCGTGTTGGCGATGAACAGCTTCTCCACGAAGTCCTCCTCGCGCGTGGTAGCCGCGGTGCGGCCGCGGCCGCCCCGGCGCTGCGAGCGGTAGACGTCGATCGGCTGGGACTTCGCGTATCCGGCATGCGAGAGCGTCACCACGACGTCCTCCGGCGTGATGAGGTCTTCGTCGTTCAGATCGTGGTGATCCTGGACTATCTCGGTGCGACGATCGTCGCCGTATCGCTCGCGTATCTCGGTCAGTTCGTCGCGTATGACCCGCATCAGACGCTCCGGCCGCGCAAGGATGTCGCTCAGATCCGCGATGGTCGCGAGCACCTCCTCGTACTCGCCCATGATCTTCTCCTTCTCGAGCCCCGTCAGGCGCTGCAGCTTGAGATCGAGGATCTCCTGCGCCTGCACCTCCGAGAGCCTGTAGCCCTGCGCCGTCAGTCCGAGCCCTTCGGGCAGGCCGTCGGGGCGCGATGACTTCGCGCCGGCGCGCTCCAGCATCTGCACGACAATGCCGGGCGGCCAGGTCGTGGCAAGCAGTCGATCCCTCGCCTCCGCGGGACTGGCGGAGGTCTTGATGAGCTCGATCACCGGGTCGACGTTGGCGAGCGCCACGGCGAGGCCCTCCAGCTTGTGGGCGCGTTCGCGCGCCTTGCGCAGATCGAAGACGGTGCGCCGCGTCACCACCTCGCGCCGATGGCGGAGGAAGGCATCGAGCAGCTGCCGCAGGTTGAGCGTCCGCGGCTGGCCGCCGACCAGCGCCACGCAGTTGATGCCGTAGACCTCCTGCAACTGCGTGTGCTTGTACAGGTTGTTGAGGACGACCTCGGACACCTCGCCGCGCTTCAGCTCGATCACCATGCGCATGCCGTCCTTGTCGGATTCGTCGCGCAGATCCTTGATCCCTTCTATGCGTTTGTCCTTGGCGAGCTCGGCGATCTTCTCCAGCAGCCGGGCCTTGTTGACCTGGTAGGGGAGCTCGGTGACGATGATCTTCTGCCTGTCGTCCTCGCCCTCGACGTGAGTGCGCGCGCGCACGTACAGCCGTCCGCGGCCAGTGCGATAGGCCTCGCGGATGCCGGCCACGCCGCTGATGATCCCGGCGGTCGGAAAATCCGGACCCGGGACTATCTGCATCAGCGCGTCGATATCGACGTCCGGATCGTCGACCATCGCAACGCAGGCGTCGATCACCTCGCGCAGATTGTGCGGCGGGATGTTCGTGGCCATGCCGACGGCGATGCCCGTGGAGCCGTTGACCAGCAGGTTCGGGATGCGCGCCGGCAGTATCGCCGGCTCCTCTTCCTTGCCGTCATAATTGGGAACGAACTCGACGGTCTCCCTGTCGATGTCGGCGGTGAGCTCCGAGGCGATGCGATCCAGGCGGCACTCGGTGTAGCGCATCGCCGCCGGCGAATCGCCGTCGACCGAGCCGAAATTGCCCTGGCCGTCGATGAGCGTGTAGCGCAGCGAGAAATCCTGCGCCATGCGCACCAGCGTGTCGTAGATCGCGGTGTCGCCGTGCGGGTGATATTTGCCCATCACCTCGCCGACCACGCGCGCGCACTTCACGTACGGGCGATTCCAGACATTGTTGGTCTCGTGCATCGCGTACAGCACGCGACGGTGGACGGGCTTCAGGCCA
The DNA here is from genome assembly GCA_022072255.1 of Gammaproteobacteria bacterium. GTDB lineage: Bacteria > Pseudomonadota > Gammaproteobacteria > JAJPIJ01 > JAJPIJ01 > JAJVHZ01. The sequence goes on from JAJVHZ010000036.1 coordinate 44,658, forward strand.
TCGCGCACGTCCGGCAGCGCGCGACCGACGATGACGCTCATGGCATAGTCCAGATAGGACTGCCGCATCTCGTCTTCGATGTTGACCGGGAACAGTTCCTTGGCGAAATCGACCATCAGCGAACCAGCTTCAAAAACGATAGGGAACACCGACGCGCGGTATGTTCAAGTGGCAGCCTTCTGATGCGTGCACGGGCTGTTTTTCTGTCGTGCAAGTGTATCACGCGGGCACCCCCCGCCGCACCCGGGACATGGCATGCCCGCACCTGCCTGCGAGGCGCCGCGGGCAGCGCGCGCGCATCGACGCGGATCGAAACGCAGCGGCGCTGGCGCGTTTCGATCCGGGCGGCGACGGGGAAACACCACGAAACGGTTCCAGCCGATCCTCGCGGCCGGGAAGCGGCGTCACGCGCCGAGCACCCGCCTCATGCCGGCGACATCGGGCCGCTCGATGGCGCCCCGCTCGGTGACGATGACGTCGATCAGTCCCGCCGGAGTGACGTCGAAGACCGGGTTCCACGCCGACACGCCGGCCGGCGCGAGGCGCCGCCCGCCGGCATCGAGCAATTCCTCCTCGCCGCGCAGCTCGATCGGTATGGATGGGCCCTCGGCGATGCCCGCATCGAAGGTCGAGCTCGGCGCGACCACCATGAACCGGGTGCCGTGTGCGCGTGCGGCGAGCGCCAGTTGATAGGTGCCGATCTTGTTGGCGACGTCGCCGTTGGCGGCGATCCGATCGGCGCCGACGATGACCCAGTCCACACCGCGGGTCCTCATCAGATGTGCCGCGGCGGCGTCAGCGATCAGCGTGACCGGGATGCCGTCGCGCGCCAGCTCCCAGGCCGTCAGGCGCGCGCCCTGCAGCCACGGGCGCGTCTCGTCGGCGTACACTGCCGCGATCGACCCGCGCGCACTGGCGGCACGTACCACCCCCAGCGCCGTGCCGTATCCGCCGGTGGCCAGCGCACCGGCGTTGCAGTGCGTCAGCACCACGGCGCCGGAACCGATGTATGCCGCCCCGATCTCGCCCATGCGACGGTTGGCGGCGACGTCCTCCTCGTGGATCGCGATGGCCTCTGCGAGCAACGCCGCCGCGGGAGGTCCGTCGACGCGCTCGGCCGCCCGGTCCATGCGGGCCAGGGCCCAGGCGAGATTCACCGCGGTCGGCCGTGACGCGGCGAGGCGCTCGATCTGCGGGCGCAGGTGCGATCGCCAATGCGTCGGGGCCGCCGCGCAGGCGGCGCGCACCGCGAGCACGTAGCCATAGGCCGCGGCGATGCCGATGGCGGGTGCACCGCGCACCACCATGCAACGGATGGCGGCGGCGACCTCGCCGGCATCGGTGTAGCTGCGATAGATCTCCTGCCGCGGCAGCTCGCGCTGATCCAGCAGCACCAGCGCGTCGTCCTTCCAGTCGACGGCGCGAAACGATTCGGGACGGTGGATGGTCATGGCGTCGTGCTCGGATCGGCACGCGCATCATCGGCGCTGGCGGGGACGATGACAACCGGGCGGCGGGGGCATGTACACTGGCGCCATGTCCGCGCGAACCGTCGACCTGATCGTGACCGGCCGCTGGGTCGTCCCGGTGGAGCCGGAAGGCGTGGTGCTCGAGCACCACGCCGTGGTCATGGACGCCGGGCGCATCGCCGCGGTCCTGCCGGCGGCGGAGGCGCTGCGCAATTACGCGGCACGCGAGGTGATCCCCTGCGATCGCCACGCGCTCATCCCCGGGCTCGTCAACACCCACACGCACGCGGCCATGTCGCTGATGCGCGGCTACGCCGATGATCTGCCGCTCATGCAGTGGCTGCAGGACCACATTTGGCCGGCGGAGCAGAAATGGGTGAGTCCGGAGTTCGTGCGCGACGGCACCCTGCTCGCCGCCGCGGAGATGCTGGCAGGCGGCACCACCTGTTTCGGCGACATGTTCTTCTTCCCCGACGATGTGGCGAGGGCCGCGGTCACCGCGGGCATCAGGGCGGTGGTCGGCATGATCGTCATCGAGTTCCCGTCGGCCTACGCCAGCGACTGCGACGACTACCTGCGCAAGGGCATCGACTTCCACGATCACTACCGCGACCACCCGCTGGTGCGCACGGCGCTGGCGCCGCATGCACCCTACACCGTCTCGGACGAGGCGCTCGGCCGCATCGTGACCTACGCGGCGGAACTCAACGTGCCCGTGCACATGCACGTGCACGAGACCGAGGCAGAGGTGCGCGAGTCGGTCGCCAGGACCGGCGTGCGGCCGCTCGCGCGCCTGGAGCGCCTCGGCCTGCTGTCACCGCAACTGATGGCCGTCCACATGACGCAGATCGAGCAGCACGAGATAGCCATGCTGGCCGCGCAGGGCGTGCACGTACTGCATTGCCCGGAGTCGAACATGAAGCTCGCCAGCGGCTTCTGCCCCGTCGCCCGCCTGGCCGCTGCCGGCGTGAACGTGGCGCTGGGGACCGACGGGGCGGCGAGCAACAACGATCTCGACATGTTCGGTGAGATGCGCAGCGCCGCCCTGCTCGCCAAGGCGGTGGCCGGCGACGCGAGCGCCGTACCTGCCGCCGCGGCGCTGCGCATGGCGACGTTGAACGGCGCGCGCGCCCTCGGGATGGAGGAACTGCTCGGCTCCCTCGTACCGGGCAAGGCCGCCGACGTGGTGGCGGTCGACCTCGGGGGCATCGCCACCCAGCCGATCTACAACCCCATCTCGCACCTGGTCTACGCGACCGGCCGCCATCAGGTCACGGACGTGTGGGTCGCCGGCCGGCATCTGCTCCGCGGCGGCGCGCTGCTCACCGTGGACGAGATCGACCTCGCCCAGCGTGCGAGCCAGTGGCAGGATCGGCTCTCCGCGCGGTGAGCCACGCGCGCCGCCGGCGATCGCCGTGCTCCGTACCCCGGACCGGCGTCGTCAGTCCGGGGAGGCGGCGGCGCGAGCCATCTCGTCCCAACGATTGACGATCGCGCAGAACAGCTCCGCGGTGATCTCGGCATCGTAAAGCGCCGAATGCGCCTCGCTCGCCTTCCATTTCAGTCCCGCGGCCTCGACTGCCCGCGCCAGGACCGTCTGACCATAGGCGAGTGCGGACAGCGCGGCGGTGTCGAAGGTGCTGAAGGAGTGGAACGGATTGCGCTTGATGCCGCTGCGTTCCGCGGCCGCCCTGACGAAGCCGAGGTCGAAGAAGGCGTTGTGCCCGACCAGGATCGCGCGGCTGCAGCCGTGCTCGACGACGAGCTTGCGCACGGCCTTGAAGATGTCCTCGAGCGCCTGCCGTTCCGGCACGGCGTCGCGAAACGGGTGGTATGGATCGATGCCCGTGAACTCGAGCGCGGCCTTCTCGATGTTGGCGCCGGCGAAGGGCTGTACGTGGCGGTGTATGGACTCGCCGCGCTCCCACCTGCCGCGCTCGGCGACCCGCAGGGTGACCGCGGCGATCTCGAGCAGCGCGTCGGTCTGCGCATTGAAGCCGCCGGTCTCGACGTCCACCACCACCGGCAGGAAGCCGCGGAAGCGCTTCGCGAGCTGACTCCCGGGCGCGAACTTTTCTACGATGTCGGCTGGAACGTCCACGTGCACTCCCCGCCGGCCCGGCATGGCACCAGGGTGTGATCGCCGAATGGCAGCGCCTCTGGCACCGGTTGCCGGCGCCGGATGAGGGTAACGGAACCGGAGTTGCGCGGCAGACCGTAGAAATCCGCGCCGTGGAAGCTCGCGAAGCCCTCCAGCCTGGCGAGCGCGTCGGCCTGCTCGAAGGCCTCGGCATACAGTTCCAGTGCGTTGTGCGCGGTGTACAGGCCGGCGCACCCGCACGCGGCCTCCTTGGTGTGACGCGCGTGCGGCGCGCTGTCGGTCCCGAGGAAGAACCTGGGGTTGCCCCCGGTCGCCGCGCGCAGCAGGGCCTGGCGGTGCTCCTCGCGCTTGAGGACCGGAAGGCAATAGTGATGCGGCCTGATACCACCCTCGAACATCGCGTTCCGATTGAGGAGCAGATGATGGGCCGTGATGGTGGCCGCGACATTCCCCGGCTGCGACTGCACGAACTCCACTGCGTCGGCGGTCGTGACGTGTTCGAATACGAGCTTGAGATCCGGAAAGCGTTCCAGCAGCGGCGCGAGCACGTGCTCGATGAAGACCATCTCGCGGTCGAAGACATCGACGAAAGGGTCGGTGACCTCGCCGTGCACCAGCAGCGGCAGCCCGCAGCGCTGCATGGCGTCGATCACGCGGTACACGCGTGTCATATCCGTGACGCCCGAATCAGAATTCGTGGTCGCGCCGGCCGGATAATACTTCACCGCGTGCACGATGCCGCTGGCGCGGGCACGCTCGATCTCCGCCGGCGGCGTATTGTCGGTGAGGTACAGCGTCATCAGCGGCTGGAAATCCGTGCCGGCGGGCAGCGCGGCGAGTACGCGCTCGCGGTAGCCCCGCGCCTGCTCGACCGTCACGACCGGCGGCTTGAGGTTGGGCATGACGATGGCCCGGGCGAACTGGCGCGCGGTGTCGGGCGCGACGGCCGACAGCGCGGCGCCGTCGCGCAGGTGCACGTGCCAGTCGTCGGGGCGCGTAATGGTCAGTTCCATGATGTGGTCGTGCCGCGCCCTCCGGGGGCGCCCGTCGTTTCAGGATGCCGGCCTCAGGGAGCCGTGGCGAGCTGATGAATGCCGTTGCTGACGTATTGTACCGCGAGCGCCGCGAGCAGTATGCCGAAGAGACGAACGACGACATTGACCCCGGTTTCGCCGAGGAGCCGCTGTATGAGGCGCGCCGCCAACAACATGGCGAGTGTGATGCCGAGGACGAGAACCACCGGGACGATGACGTCCAGGGTCTGCCTCGACCAGCCGCGATCGCCGGTCAGCAGCAGCACGGTGGTCAGGGTGCCCGGCCCGGCGATCATCGGTATGGCGAGCGGAAAGACGCTGATGTCGGCGCGGTGCCCGGCCTCCTCCTGCTCGCTCGCCGTGGCGGTACGCAGGCCGGATTGCCGCACCAGGACCATGTCGACCGCCAGCAGGAACAGCAGGATGCCGCCGGCCACGGTGAACGCGGGCATGCTGACGCCCAGGTACCGCAGCAGCGCGCTGCCGCCCAGGGCGAAGGCGAGTACGATGACGAACGCCACCGCCACGCCGCGCACCGCCGCGGCGCGGGCCGCCTGCCGCGCGTAGTCGCGGGTGATGGCGCAGAACAGTGACGCCACCCCGATGGGATCGATGACCACGAACAGCAGGATGAAGGCGTTGACGAGATGCTCGGGCACGCGGGCATGTTACCCGCGAACGGGCGATACCGGTTAGGGGGGCGCGAATGAAATTCACCCGGCTGGGCGGCACGGATCTTCAGGTGAGCCGCATATGTCTGGGCTCCATGAACTGGGGCGATCAGAACAGCGAGGCCGAGGCCCACGAGCAGCTCGATTACGCCGTCGCGCAGGGCATCAACTTCATCGACACCGCCGAGATGTACCCGCTGCCCACGCGCGCCGAGACCTACGGCCGCACCGAGGAGATCATCGGCCGCTGGCTCAGGGCGCGGAGGAACCGCGAACAGGTGGTGCTCGCGACCAAGGTCTGCGGCCGCAGCGACTCGGTGCCATGGATACGCGGCAGCAAGCTGCGGCTGGACCGGGCCAATATCCAGAAGGCCGTCGACTGCAGCCTGCAGCGGCTGAGGACCGACTACATCGATCTCTACCAGCTGCACTGGCCGGACCGCGATACCAACTACTTCGGCAAGCTCGGCTACACTCCCGGGGACGACGGCGAGGCGGTGCCGATCGAGGAGACGCTGTGCGTGCTGCGCGACTTCGTGCGCATCGGCAAGATCCGCCATGTCGGCGTCTGCAACGAGACGCCGTGGGGCGTCATGACGGCCCTGGCGGCCGGCGAGCGTCTCGGTCTGCCGCGCATCGAGTCGGTACAGAACCCCTACAGCCTGCTCAATCGGACCTTCGAGATCGGGCTGGCGGAGATCGCGCATCGCGAGCAGGTCGGACTGCTCGCGTACTCCCCCCTCGGCTTCGGCGTGCTCAGCGGGAAATACGCCGGCGGCGCGCGGCCGGCAGGCGCGCGCCTGACGATGTTCGATCGCTTCAGGCGCTACCTGACCCCGGAGGGCGAGGCGGCGACCCTGGCCTACGTGGAGCTCGCCCGGCGCCACGGCATGGAGCCGGCGCAGCTCGCGCTCGCCTTCGTCAACAGCCGCCCGTTCCTGACCAGCACCATCATCGGCGCCAGCCGGATCGAACAATTGGCCGAGAACGTCGCCAGCGTCGGACGCACGCTCTCGGGGGACATCCTCGCTGAGATCGAAGGCATACATCAGCGCCACCCGAATCCCTGCCCCTGAGGCCGCGCGCGCCGCCGGCAACCGGCGCGCGCGGGCCAACATCCGCGACGACGGTGTATGATCCGCGCGCCGACCTCATCACCGCCGCACACGGATCGCCGCATGGAACTGTCAGCCCTCACCGCGATTTCACCGCTGGACGGACGCTACGGATCGAAGACGACCGAGCTGCGCGCCGTGTTCAGCGAGTACGCTCTGATCCGCCATCGCACCAGCGTCGAGGTGCGCTGGCTGAAGGCGCTGGCGGGCAGTCCCGACATCACCGGGATCGCCCCGCTCAGCAGCGCGGCGGTGCATGCGCTGGATGCCATCGTCATCAATTTCGATCTGCGCGACGCGCAGCGGGTGAAGAACATCGAGGCGACCACCAATCACGACGTGAAGGCGGTGGAGTATTTCCTCAAGGAGAAGGTCGCCGGCAACCGCGAGCTCGAGTCGGTCGCCGAGTTCGTGCATTTCGCCTGCACCTCGGAGGACATCAACAATCTCGCCTACGCGCTGATGCTGCGCGAGGCGCGGGCGCAGGTGCTGTTGCCGCACATGGACGGGATGGTCCGCGCCCTGGACACGCTCGCTCGCGAGCACGCCGCCGTGGCCATGCTGGCGCGCACCCACGGGCAGCCGGCCTCGCCGACCACGCTCGGCAAGGAGATCGCGGTGTTCGCGCACCGCCTCAGGCGCCAGCGCGCCCAACTCGCCGCGCTGCCGCTGCTCGGCAAGATCAACGGCGCGGTCGGCAACTTCAACGCCCACCTGGCGGCGTATCCGGACGCCGACTGGCCGGGCATCGCGCGCGCCTTCGTCGAGGACCTGGGCCTTGCCTGGAACCCGTGCACCACCCAGATCGAGCCGCACGACTTCATGGCCGAGTACTTCGCCGTCGTCGCCCGTTTCAACACCGTTCTCATCGACCTGTGCCGCGACCTCTGGGGTTACATCTCGCTCGGCTATTTCACGCAGAAGACCGTCGCCGGCGAGGTGGGCTCGTCGACGATGCCGCACAAGATCAACCCCATCGACTTCGAGAACGCCGAGGGCAATCTCGGCGTCGGCAACGCCCTGCTCGAGCATCTCGCCGCGAAGCTGCCGATCTCGCGCTGGCAACGTGATCTCACGGATTCCACCGTGTTGCGCAACGTCGGCAGCGCGATCGGCTACTCGCTCATCGCCTACCAGACGGCGATGCGTGGCATCTCGCGCCTCGATGTCGACCACGCGGCGATCGCCGCGGACCTCGCCGGGGCTTGGGAGGTGCTCGCCGAGCCCATCCAGACGGTCATGCGCCGTTACGGCCTGGAGGCCCCCTACGAGCAGTTGAAGGCACTGACCCGCGGCCGGCGCGTCGATCGGGCGGCGCTGCATGCATTCATCGACGCGCAGGAGCTTCCGGAGACGGAGAAGCAGCGCCTGAAGTCGATGACGCCCGCAAGCTACATCGGCAACGCCGCGGCGCAGGCGCTCGCCGTCAGCGAGCTGTAGATGACCGCGCGGAGCTCCGCGTCACGCCGCGCAGCACCTGCGGCCGCGCCCGATGCTCCGCGACCGCCGCGCGCCCGTTCGCCGCGGCCCGCCTCGTTGCTGGGCGGGTTGCGCATCGACGCCTTTCTGCGCCGGCACTGGCAGAAGAAACCCCTGCTGGTCAGACGGGCCATGCCCGGGCTCCGCCCCCTGCTCACGGCCGAGGAGCTCGCGGGCCTGGCCTGCGAGGAGGACGTCAGTTCCCGGCTGGTCATCGAGAAGGGCGGAACCCGGCCGTGGCAGGTGATCCACGGTCCGCTCTCGGCCTCGGATTTCCGCCGGCTGCCGCGAAGTCACTGGACCCTGCTGGTGACCGACGTCGACAAGATCGTGCGGGCCGCCGGCGATCTGCTCGAGCATTTCGACTTCATCCCGGGCTGGCGCGTGGACGACCTGATGGTCTCATACGCCGCCGATCGCGGCAGCGTCGGGCCACACGTGGACAGCTACGACGTCTTTCTGCTGCAGGCCGGGGGCCGGCGGCGCTGGAAGCTGAGCGATCGCCGCCACGGCGCCGAGGACTTCGTGCCCGGGCTGGACCTGCGGATACTCGGAGACTTTCATGCCAGCCAGGAGTGGCTGCTCGAGCCCGGAGACATGCTGTACCTGCCGCCGGGGGTGGCGCACTACGGTATCGCCGAGGGCAGTTGCATGACCTATTCGGTGGGTTTCCGCGCGCCCTCGCAGCGGGATCTCGTCAGCGCCTATGCGGATTACGTCGCGACTACGCTCGACCCCGAGACCCGCTACGTCGACCCGGACCTGCGCCTTCAGTCCGCCTCCGGTGAGATCGGCGCCGGGGCGCGACGGCGATTCCGCCGGATGGTCCGTGCCCTGGCGCGCGGCGAGGCGGGAGTGGACGACTGGCTGGGACGCTACCTCACCGAGAGCGGACCGTGGCGCCCCGCGCAGCCGCCGCGACGCCCGCTCACGCCGGCGCGGTTCAGCGCCCGTTGGGCCCGCCGGGGCACACTGCTGCGCAGTGACCGCTGCCGATTCGCACATATCCGACAAGGCCGCGCCTGCACGCTTTACACCGACGGGCACGCGTTCGCGCTGCCGGGATCGCTGGCGTTCGCCGGCGCGCTCCTCAGCGGCCGACGGCGCTTCCCGTACGAGGAATTCGCGCGGGCGCGCCAGCGTCCCGGATTCCTGCAGTTGCTCTGTGAATTGCATAACAAAGGGTATCTGCATTTCCCGTGAGCTCGACCTGCATGTGCGATCATGCTGCCCGCGCCGCCGCCACGGCCGGCCGCGATGGGGAGAGGCTATGGATCTGACCACGCAAGCGCTGGGCAAGGCCGGCGAGAGGTTGTCCTGCGGCAGCAGCGAGGACGTGCGCGCGATCGGCACCACGCTCGCCCTGCAGTGCCGGCGTACGCTCGACATCTGCGGACGGGCACTGGATCCGCACGTGTTCGACAACGTCGAGTTCGCCAGCGTCGTCAAGGCGCTGGCCATCAGCAGCCGCTTTGCACGCATACGCCTGCTGGTGCTGCAGCCCGAGCAGCTGTACACGCGCGGCCACCAGTTGTTGCTGCTGGCCCACGAGCTGCCCACCTACATACACGTGCGCGTGCCGGCGATCGAGGATCGCGATTTCAACGAGGCCATGCTGATCGCGGACGACGCCGGCTACATACATCGCAGGCTCTCGGACCGCTATGAAGGCATCGCCCATTTCAACGACCGCGCGTATGTCCGCGAGCTCGCGCGGCGTTTCGACGGCCTGTGGGATCACGGCGCGATCGATCAGAATTTCCGGAGACTGAGCCTGTGAGGTCGCTGCGTGCGCTGCTGGCCGTGCTGCTCCTGGCAGCGGCCGCCTGCGCGCAGGCGCAGGAAGACATGCTCATGGAAGTGATCCCGCTGCGGCACGCCCTGGTCAGCGACGTCGTGCCGGTGCTCGAGCCGCTGGTGACGCCGGGCGGAACCGTCACCGGCATGAACAACCAGCTCATCATCAAGTCCACGCCCGCGAACATCGAGCAGCTCAAGGCCGTGCTCGCCAGCATCGACCGGGCGCCGCGCCAGTTGCGCATCACCGTGCGCCAGGACGTGGCCGACAGCCTCGAGGCTCGCCAGGACGCCATCTCGGCCACCGGCCGCGTCGGCGACGTGCGTGCCCGCCTGCCGGATGCCGGCCACGGGGGCGCCACCGTCGGCATCGGCAGCGAGGATGGCAGCGTGCAGTACCGCACCTACAGCACCCGCGGCAGCTCCGACAGCTACAACTCTCACTTCGTGACCGCGCTCGAGGGCCAGCCGGCGTGGATCCAGACTGGCGAATCGCTGCCCGTGCCGACGCGCGACGTGTACGTGGGGCCGGGCGGAACCAGCGTCCAGGACAGCATCCAGTACCAGGACGCCAATCGCGGCTTCTACGTCGTTCCGCGCGTGAGCGGCAGCCAGGTGACCCTCGACATCGCCCCGCAGCTCGATCGCTTCGACAGGCGCGGCGAGTACACCATCGACCGGCAGCAGGCGCAGACGCAGGTGAGCGGTCGGCTGGGTGAGTGGATCCGCGTCGGCGGATCCAACGAGGGCTTCGAGCGCGCCGACAACGTCAATCTCACCAGCACACGCCAGCGCGGTGGCGAGACGCGCGGCATCTGGGTGAGGGTCGAGGAGGCCCGCTGAGGGCCGGAACACGCGGCATGCGAGCAGGCTTCCCCGCGCTCACCTGCGCCGCCTCGCTCGCGGCAGTCACCGCCAGTCCCCACGCCTGGGCGGAGTACGACGGTGCCCGCAGCCAGGTGATCGAGTCGCACACCACCCGGCCGCTGGCGATTGCGCCGGTCGAGCAGGAGGTCATAGACATCATCAATGTTGAGCGTGCCCGGCAGGGCCTGCCGCCCCTGATCCCCGATCCGCGGCTGGCGGACGCGGCCGCGAACCACAGCATCGACATGGCCGGCGGCGATTTCTTCGCCCACCGGGGCTCCGACGGCAGCGGGCCCGACGAACGCGTCGGGCGCGAGGGTTATCGCTGGCGCTACGTGGCCGAGAACATCGGCTGCGGACAGGACACGCCGCAGCGCATCGTGGCGAGCTGGATGGGCAGCGCGGGACACCGGGAGAACATGCTGTCTGCCGATGCCACGGACATCGGCGTCGCGCTCGCCACCCGCCACGGCGGCGGCTGCGAGATCTTCTGGACGGCCCTGTTCGCGCGCGAGGACTGACACCGCCGGCGCGCCCCGCGCCAGGATGCGGGGCGCGGAATCCCGCCACTCCTCACTCCTTCGCCGTGTAAGGCTCGTGCAGGTGCACGGGCACCGCGGCGCGCCTGCGCACGCGGATGTTGAGCGTCTCCACCGCCACCGAGAATGCCATCGCGAAATAGATGTAGCCCTTGGGCACGTGGTGGCCGAAGCCCTCGGCGATGAGAACGACGCCCACCACCATCAGGAAGGAAAGCGCGAGCATCTTGATGGTGGGATGACGCGACACGACCTCGCCGATCGCGCCGGCGAAGGCCATCATCAGCGCCACCGACGCGACCACGGCGGCCATCATCACCTCCACCTCGTCGACCATCCCGACCGCGGTGATGATGGAGTCCAGGGAAAAGATGATGTCGATGATGATGATCTGGACGATGATCGCCGTGAACGTCGCCTTCACCGCGCTCGACCCGTGGCCTTCCTCGCCCTCCAGCAACTGATGGACCTCCCGGGTGCTCTTCCAGACCAGGAATACCCCGCCGAACAGCAGGATGAGGTCGCGGCCGCTGAACTCGTTGCCGAACGCGGCGAGAACGGTGACGGTGAGACCCGCGATCCAGGCGAGCAGCATCAGCAATCCCAACCGCATGAACATCGCCAGCAGCAGGCCGATGCGGCGCGCCATCCTCCGCTGCGCCCCGGGCAGCTTGTCCACGAGTATCGATATGAAGATGACATTGTCGATGCCGAGAACGAGTTCCAGCGCCGTGAGCGTGAAGAAGGCGATCCAGGCCTGCGGGTCGATGAGCAACTCGATCATGCGTTGTCTCCGGGAAGGTGTGCCGGGCGTTCGTGGCCGGCATCAGTGCTGGCGCCGCGCGGCGGCAGATGATAGGCGAGGTGCGCTCCGACCGCTAATCCTTCCAGATCCTGCCCCACCATTTCTCCGCCGGAGGCGCCGCCGGCTCGGGAGCTTCGAGCCCCATCTTCGCGCGGATCCGGCTGAGTTCCTCGCCGGTCAGATCTGCGAGCGTCTGCGCCAGCCGTTCGCGGCGCCCCGGCAGGGCGGCCTGGTAGATCCGCGCCGCCTCGCAGGCGGTGCTGCCTTCCCAGGCGTGTCGAAGCAGGTAACGGCTCTGGAACGATGCGCGATCCGCCGTCTCGCGCAAGACCAGGTCCTGCGGAAACGTGCCGGCGCCCGGGCGCAGCCGCAGCCGGGTCACGAACACGTTGCGGGCGCGCGGCAGTGAAATGGATCTCTCGGGATTATTCGGGCTGAACACGCCTTGCGGCTCCGATTCGCTCAACTCCCAGAACACGCCGAGCGCGCGCAGTTCATCATCGGCCAGCGGATCGGCGGTGCAGGGATCGCAGGCGTTGAGGTCCCCGGCATATTCCAGGAAGACCGTATCCGCGGCCGAGTGCGCGACCTGTGCGTCCACGACCGCCGCGTAGAACCGCGCCGGGTCTTCCTTGACGAAGACCGGCAGCCCGACATCCGTCGGCATCGTGACCGTCGGGTAGTTGGCGGCCTCGACGCGCCCGCCGCGCGTCAGTGCGAAAACGACCAAGTCCTGGGGTCCCTCGGCGTTCGACGCGCCCAGCCGGATCGGCAGCGAGAGTCCGGTCGACTCGAAGGCGATCTGCAGCGGCCGGAGCGTGTCGTAGCCCTCGCCGGTTCGCTCGCGGAGGGTCACCTTCACGAGAAAGAAATGCATTCCCTGCCGGACATGGCCCGCCAGGGTGACCGCCGCGCCGTCGTTCAACACGTAGCCTTCCCCCCTCAGCCACGTGGCGAGCCCGGCGCTCTGCTCCGCGGTGAGCATGACGATCTCGTATTCGCCGATCGCGTATCGCTGCTCGACACGCACCCCCAGCGCCTGCTCGCGCCGCCCGCCGGCCACTGCTTCGGCGCCCCTGGCCTGATCCGCCGCCTCCCTTCGTATCATCTGGCAGGGATCCGGATCGAACTGCTCGTGGAGGCGCGCGGCCGTGTAGGCATCGAGGTGATCGAGGGGTGCGGTTTCCCCGAGATGGATCTGATCGCGCTCCAGCAGCACCGGTACCGGAACCACCATGGCGAACTCGGCCGGGGCACCGCCGTAATCGTTGACGATGGTCATGACCGTGCGCTCGCCGTCGCGGGCCACCACGACGCGCGAACCGCGGTTGTACAGGTCCGCCTCGGACTTGGCGACGTACAGACCGCAACACGCGTCAACGAGCACGGGGCATGCCAGCAACGTCACCGCCACCGCGAGTATCTTCATGTCAGCCATGCAAACCCTCCTCGGCTCGGAAGCGGCCGGCCGCGATGGCCGGCGACCCCAAAATCATGCCCCGTTCGAGTATGATCACGCGCTCTTTTTCCGACATCGCCGCAGCCGCCGACCCGCCCCTCATGCTCGTCCTGAACGGCCCCTCCGCACTCTCGGACTTCCGTCTCGCCAAGCGCCTGCAGGGGCTGCGCGCACTGCACCCCGGGGTGCGGGCCGTGAGCGCACGCTTCGTGCACTTCGTCGACATTGCCGGGGACCTGGGTGCCGAGGAGCGCGCGCGGCTCGACTCATTGCTGAATTATGGCGCCCCGGCGGCCGATGCCGAAAGCGATCCGGCGCTCTGCATCCATACCACCCCGCGTTTCGGCACGGTCTCGCCATGGTCGAGCAAGGCGACGGATATCGCCCGCAACTGCGGGCTTTCCAGGATACGGCGCCTGGAACGCGGCACGCGCTGGCGGGTGCAGCTCGACGCTGCCGTCGCCGTTGACGACACGGTCCTCGCGGATCTGCAGCGCGCCCTGCACGATCCGATGACGGAGTCGGTGTTCACCGACCCCGGCGATGCCGGCCGGCTGTTCGCGCGCACCGCGCCGGCCCCCCTCGCGCACGTGGACGTGCTCGCTGCGGGCCGCGCCGCGCTGCTCGATGCCAACCGCGACCTGGGACTGGCGCTCTCCGAGGAGGAGATCGACTACCTGCACGAGAACTTCACGGCGATGCGGCGCAATCCGACCGACGTCGAGCTGATGATGTTCGCGCAGGCCAATTCCGAGCACTGCCGGCACAAGATCTTCAATGCGGGCTGGACCGTCGACGGCGAGGAGCAGCAGCGCTCGCTGTTCGAGATGATCCGCAACACCCACGCGCTGCATCCGGGCAAGGTGCTCGTGGCCTACAAAGACAACGCCGCCGTCACGCGCGGCTATCCCGGCCACCGCTGGCTGCGCGATCCCGCCACCGGTGAATTCCGCCATCATGCCGAGGACGTGCACATCGTCATGAAGGTCGAGACCCACAATCACCCGACCGCCATCTCCCCCTATCCGGGCGCGGCGACCGGCGCCGGCGGGGAGATCCGCGACGAGGGCGCGACCGGCATCGGTGCGCGGCCGAAGGCCGGCCTGACCGGCTTTTCGGTCTCGAACCTGCGCATTCCCGGGCTGCCGCAGCCCTGGGAGCGGGAGCATGGCAGGCCCGCGCGCATGGCCTCGGCGCTGTCGATCATGATCGAAGGCCCGGTCGGCGCCGCGGCCTTCAACAACGAGTTCGGCAGGCCCGCGCTCGGCGGTTACTTCCGCACCTACGAGCAGCAGGTCGGCGAGGAGGTGCGCGGTTATCACAAGCCCATCATGATCGCCGGAGGAGTGGGCAACATACGTGCGGCCCACATCGAGAAACGCGACCTGCCGGCCGGCGCGCTCATCATCGTGCTCGGCGGCCCGGCGATGCAGATCGGGCTGGGCGGCGGCGCGGCCTCCTCGGTGGCGAGCGGCGCCGGCCAGGAGCACCTGGACTTCGCCTCGGTGCAGCGCGACAACGCCGAGATGGAACGCCGCTGCCAGGAGGTGATCGACGCCTGCGTCGCCCTCGGCGACGCCAATCCGCTACTCTCCATCCACGACGTGGGGGCCGGCGGTCTGTCCAATGCCGTGCCGGAGCTGCTGCACGGCGCCGATCGTGGAGGCCAGCTCGAGCTGCGCGAGATCCCCAACGACGAGCCGGGGATGGCGCCGCTGGCGATCTGGTGCAACGAGGCCCAGGAACGTTACGTACTGGCGATCGGCCCGGACGAGCTGGAGCGATTCCGCGCGATCTGCGAGCGCGAGCGCTGCCCGTTCGCCGTGCTGGGCAGTGCCACCGTCGAACGGCGGCTGCGGCTGACGGATCGGCTGCTCGGCGGCACCCCGATCGACATGCCCATGAACGTGCTGCTCGGCAAGCCGCCGCGCATGCATCGCACGGCGACGCGGCCGGCGCGCGTGGGACGCATGTTCGACCTGCGCGCCGCGCGGCTCGCGGAGGCCATCGAACGGGTGATGAGCCTGCCAACCGTGGCCGACAAGGGCTTCCTCATCACCATCGGCGACCGCTCCGTCGGCGGCCTGACGGCGCGCGACCAGATGGTCGGGCCGTGGCAGGTTCCGGTCGCCGACTGCGCGGTCACTGCCAGCGGCTATCGCGACGTCACCGGCGAGGCCATGGCCATGGGCGAGCGCACGCCGGTCGCTCTCATCGACGCGGCGGCCTCCGCGCGCCTGGCGATCGGCGAGGCGATCACGAATATCGCGGCAGCACGCATCATGCAGTTGTCGGACCTGGCGCTGTCGGCGAACTGGATGGCCGCCTGCGGACACGGCAGCGAGGACGCGGCCCTGTTCGATGCCGTGCATGCCGTGGGCATGGAGCTCTGTCCGGCGCTCGGCATCGCCGTCCCGGTCGGCAAGGATTCCCTGTCGATGAAGACGGTGTGGAAGGACAACCGCGGCGAGCATCGCGTGGTGGCGCCGATGTCGCTCATCGTCTCGGCGTTCGCCCCGGCGATCGACGTCAGGCAGACCCTGACGCCGCAATTGCGAACCGACTGCGGCGAGACTGTCCTGCTGCTGATCGACCTGGGCCGCGGCCGCGGCCGCCTCGGCGGCTCGTGCCTGGCGCAGGTCTACAACCAGCTCGGCGCCGAGGCGCCGGATGTCGACGAGCCGCGGGACCTGCGGCACTTCTTCACCACCGTGCAGATCCTGAACGAGGCGGGTCTGCTGCTGGCATATCACGACCGCGCCGACGGCGGCCTGTTCGCGACTATCGCGGAGATGGCGTTCGCCGGGCGCAGCGGCGTCACGCTCGATCTCGACGCGATCGGCGGCGACGTCATGTCGGCGCTGTTCAACGAGGAACTCGGGGCCGTCGTGCAGGTGGCGAGCGCGCGCGTCGAGGAGGTGCGGGCGCAGTTCGCCGCCGTCGGACTCGGTGACTGCGTACACCTCATCGGCGCGCCTGCCGAGGGCCTGCGGGTGCAGATCGGCCGGGGCGGCAGCACGCTCTACGACTCGGACCTGCCGGCGCTGCATCGGCTGTGGTCGCAGACCAGCCACCGGCTGCGCGCCCTGCGCGACCACCCCGACTGCGCACAGCAGGAATACGACGCGCTGCTGGACCGCACCGATCCCGGCCTGAGCGTCCATGCGACCTTCACCGTGGACGCCGCCCCGGCGATCCTCGGCGAGTCGCGGCCGCGGGTGGCCATCCTGCGCGAGCAGGGAGTCAACGGTCACGACGAGATGGCCGCCGCCTTCGACCTGGCGGGATTCACCGCGGTGGACGTGCACATGAGCGACATCCTGGGCGGTCGCGTGACGCTGCGCGACTTCAGCGGCCTGGCGGGCTGCGGCGGATTCTCCTACGGCGACGTGCTCGGTGCAGGCGGCGGCTGGGCGAAGTCCGTCCTCTACAACCCGCGTGCGCGCGAGGAGTTCGCGGCCTTTCTCGCCCGCGGCGACCGCTTCGCCCTGGGTGTGTGCAACGGCTGCCAGATGCTCTCGCAGCTCGACTCGCTGGTGCCCGGCGCCGAGCACTGGCCGCGCTTCGTGCGCAATCGCTCCGAGCAGTTCGAGGCGCGCCTGGTGATGGTCGAGATCCTCGATACCGCCTCGATCTTCTTTGCCGGCATGGCCGGTTCGCGCCTGCCGATCGTGGTCTCGCATGGTGAAGGCCGCGCCATGTTTCGCGACGAGCGCGGGCCACGGCAGGCATTGCATGCGAAGCTCGTTCCACTGCGCTACATCGACAACCACGGTACCGCGACCGAGGCCTACCCCTTCAATCCGAATGGGTCGCCGCTCGGGATCACGGCGCTCACCAATGTCGACGGCCGCGTCACCATACTCATGCCGCACCCGGAGCGCGCGTTCCTGCGCAAGCAGTTCTCGTGGATCGACCCGCGCTGGCGGCAGGCGGAAGGCCCGTGGCTGCGGATGTTCCGCAACGCACGGGCCTGGGTAGGCGGGTCCTGATCCGCAGCGCTTTGCCGGTCAGGGGAGCGGCGCGGTCGACGGACCGCCGGTGGGTGGCGTGATGACCCCGCCGCCGCCGCTGCTCGGTGGCGGGATCTCCGGTGTCGGCGGCGGCACCGGATCGATCTTCGGCGGCGTGAAATCGATCGGATTCTCGCCGGCCCGGAAACCCGGATCGTCGAGCGGATTTTCGCCCAGATCATCCAGCGGACCGCCCTCGCCGTTCTCCTCCAGCAGCACGGGCGGCGTGTTCTCGTCCTTCACCCAGGCGGACTTGCCCGCCGGCACGTCGAGCGACCCGGCCCTGTTGGCGAGGTTGGTGGTGCCGTCATCGGTGGTCTCGTGTAGGCCGTTCTCCTTGCCCTCGCAGTCGTTGTTGCAGAGATCGGCTTCGTAGGCAGTACCGCGTATCCCAATCGTGGCCACCGCGGTCTGCACCCGATAGGCATTCCGGTTCTTGTGGCCGATGGCGCCGCTGATGGCGCGGAAGCCGCCCTTCAACAGGCTGAAGAAGCTGCGCTCGCTGCCATCCTCGCTGCCGGCATAGTTGTATTCGTCGATGCGGAACTGCGTGCGCGGCTTCAGCGCGATGACGCCGCCGTCGCGAAAGTGGATCTGCGCCCGCCCGTCATTCGTACTCAGCATGTCGCCGGTGTTGACCATGTCGTTCTTGCGCACGGCGCGGCTCTGGCCGTCGGCGCCCGTGGCCTGTACCTGGCCCGTTACCGACACGACCCGGCCCGCCGAATCCGCAGCCCAGGCCATTCCCGACGCCGTCACGAGCAGGGCGGCCATCAGGGACGCGCGTGCCGTCGTTCTTCCGTAATTCGTTTGCATGCCGATCCTCCCCTCGCTGGTCTTGCGGCGCTTCCCATTATCTGTCCCGTCTCGCCGGGATGGCGCCGGCGACCCCGAGAGGTAGCAGGAACTCATTCACAGAAAGCGCATCGCGCCGGGTTCCCTCTCCGGATCCTGTCAATGCCGGCACCGGGCGGTGCTAGTTCGACAGCACCGAGATTTCGCCGTTGAATTGGAACCCCGCGGCGCCGGAGAGCGGATCGGTGTCCTGGATCGTATACGTCATGCCGGCGTGTGACGGGATGGTGCCGACCGTCGAGCTCGCCGAGCCGCTCAGGAATCCGGCGATATCCACGCCGCAGCCGTTCACACACGCACTGGTGCTGCCGATGGCGGTGCCGGTGTCCGCGAAGATCGGATTCACGCCGCCGCCGGGGGCCGACAACAGCAGGATGGCCATCGGCTCGGTGCTCACGGTGTAATTCGCGCCGCCCTGTGCCACCGTCATCCCGGAAAGCTGCGCGCTCGGCTCGGTCGAAAAGGTCACGGCCAGGGTGCCGCCGCGGACCACGCCGGGCGTGCCGCTGCCGCTGGCGCGCGTCGGCGCCGTGAAAGCGGCGAGGTCGTAGAACGCCACGGCCCCGGAGCTCAAGGCCGATTCGGAGACCGTCGCGGAGGTGCCGTAGGCGAAGTGCAGGCCCTGATCGCCGCTCAGGGTCTCGGTCTTGCTCACGCCGTCCTGGATGTCGGTGTAGGTTCCTCCCCCCCAGCGCGCCAGGAACAGAGCGCCGTTCGCGCTCGAGTACGAGTCCTGCACGGTGGCCGTTCCGAGCACCGCGGAATGCTGTATGCCGGTCGAGCTTTCCACGCCGGTGATCGCCGTGGGCGGGTTCTTGTCCACGCCCACGAGGAACCCGAGCTGGGGCGTGGGTACAACGTTGCCACCGACCACCGAGGCGATAAGGTCGCCCGTCTCCGGAGTCGCGGGCGCGGGGCTTTCCGGCAGATCGAGAAGATCGCCCTCGGCATCGCGCTGCTCGCCCGCGACGTAGCCGCCCTCGGGCGTTCCCTGCGGCGCACCGCCCTCGTCCTTGTCTTCCTCCTGGTCGCCCTCGCCGGGCGTGACTGCGGCGTATGCGTTCGGCCCGGCGTCGACCTCGCGGATGTCGCAGCCGGCGCAGTCGGTATAGAAGGTCTCACCCGGATCGATATCCTGGCTGTCCTTCTCGTTCTGCATGGTCAGGGTGTCCTGGTTGCCGGTCACGTACAGTCCGTCCGGGTACCCCCCGCAACTGCCGCCTGTGCACATGTTCGCGCGCCCGGCGCTGCCGCGGATGCCGATGGTCGCCACTGCCGTCTTGATCCGGAAATTCTCCTTGTTCTTGTGGCCGATGGCCCCGGTGATGAAGCGGATCCCGCCCTTCACGAGGTTGAAGAAGCTGCGCTCGCTGCCGTCCTCGGTACCGGCGTAGTCGTACTCGTCGATCCGGAACTGCGTGTCGGGCTGCAGCGCGATGAAGCCGCCATCGGCCATGCGCATCTGCAGGCGGCCCTGGCCGGTTACCAGCGTCTGGCCGGACTGCACCGCCGTGCCGCGCCGCACCGGCTGCGCGCCTCCCGCCGCGTCCACGACCCGCACGTCGCCGTGGGCATAGACCACGTCGGCTGCCGTCCCGGCGCCCGCATTCGCGCTCACCAGCGCAGCCAGCGCGAACACCGCCATTGCACACCCGCGTACTTCGCCCATGACTCGCTCCTTGGCCGGCACTCCCGCAGGCAAACGAACCGGTGCCCGACAGGCCGGCCTGGTTGATGGTCGATTGCATCCGATCATACGCGCCTGAATCGCCGCTGGCACCGGCGCCGTTGGCGGCGATCGCTGCGCCGCACCCGACCGGGCGAGGTCCGTGACTGCCGCGCGCGTCGCGCAACCGCGGGTTCCACGGAGCGCGACGTCGGCCGCGCCCCGGCGTGCATGCACACCTGCGATCGGCGGCGGCGGCCTGCACCGGACCGCCGGGCGGCGGCGCCGTCCGGCGGGAATTCGATCTCCGTCGCTACGGGCGCCTGGATGGTTCGACGCAAGCCCCGGGCCCGTACCGGAGGTTGGCCGACGGTGCCGGGGCTCAGAACGCGCTGCGGAAGAAGACCATCGCCTCCCACCGGTCGTAATCGTTCAGCACGACATTCGAGTCATTGGATGTGTAGCGGACCTCGGGACGTATGCTGATCATGCGCGTCACCGAGTAGCGAACCCCGCCGTTGACGCTCACGTAGTCATCCTCGCGGCAATCCACCTCATCGCAATCGGTGGGATCCGTGCCAGCGAGGAAGAAGCCGGGCGATGCGCTGTCGTACCAGCTCCCCTCATAGATGACGGAGCCGAAGGCCCGGGCACGGCTGGTGAACGAATACTCGCCGCCGACGCGCACCCCGGCAAGGTTTCGCCCGACGCCGAGTGCGGGTCTGACCGGGTCGTCGTTGTCGTTCAGGTTGACCTCGGTGCCGCCATAGCCGCTGGCATAGACGACCGGCGTGCCGCTGCCGGAAAACGCATGCACCCATCCGGCGCCGCCCACGTAGCGATTGACGTCGCGCAGGCTCTGATCGGGGTAACGAATCATGGCCATCTGGCTGAACAGACTCATCTGATCCGACTTGCCGTGGGTGTGCGTGTAATCGAAGTTGAAGGCCGCGAGATCGCGATTTTCCTCGCTGCCGACGATGAATTTCTGCCCGTACGCGGAACCGCGCAGCCGATCCTGGTCCGACAGCGCGTACGCAACCCCGAGCGTACCGTCGGCCGCCGCGGTCGAGCAGGAGGTCTCGCCCTCCGGCGTGTTGCAGACGGTCTCCGACATCGCGGCGCGATGCTGAAGGTTCACGCCGCCGTACAGCGTCCACGGCTCGGCCAGCGGACTGTTGAAGCCGAACCCCGTGTCGATGCTCCAGATGGCGCTGTCCTGCTCGAGGGCGGAATCCCCGAGCGTCGCCGGGATCACCGGCGAGATCAGCGGCACGATGATCTGCGTCTGGTCGGTCGCGCTGTTGACGTTGGAGTCGTAGCCCGCGCCGACCTCGACATAGGCCCGGTAGGTGGTGCGCCTGGCCTCGTTGCGGACATCGATGGCCGCGAGGTAGCGATCGACGTTCTGCTGCACGGTCGGCGGCAGCTTCTCGCCCCTGACCTGCTCGAACTGCGCCTTGGCCGCATCGTTCTCGCCCATCTCGTAATAGGCGCGCCCGAGCTCCGCCTGAGCCGCAGCATTGTCGGGCTGGACGTCGAGCACGCGTTCGAGGGCAAAGGTCGCCTCGGTGGGCTTGCCGGCGTCGATCGCCGACATGCCGTAGAGCAGGTCGAACTCGGGATCGCCGGCCTTGGTCGCGACCGCGGGCTTGAGGACCTCGTATGCCTCCGCACCCCTGCGCTTGGCGAGGAGGTCCCGGGCCTTGGCGTATAACGCCTCGTCCGCGGTCACGCCGACCGTGGCCACGAGCATGAAGCCTATCGCTAACCCCCTGAGATCTCGACGTAATCCCAACACCACACCCCTCCGCTGGCGGATAAAGACCACGGCCTGAACTTCGACCTCATGATTAACAATAATTTATAACTTCAGGAATTACAAGACTTTTAGCTTATCGATACCATGGCACGTAACATTCGGCCGGACCTCGCTCTCTAACCGGGCGTGCAGGGTGAACAGGAACCCTGCGGAATCCGCCCTGCCGGGACGGGGCCATGCTGTAGTGCCACCGGAGGACACCGAGATGCTGATCAGACGTCCCCACGACATCCCGTCGCGGGAGATCACGGAGCGCCCGGTATACCTGCGCCGCCGCGAATTCCTCTCCCGATCCATCGATGCCGGCCTCACTGCCGCCGCCCTCGGGGCCTTCGGCATTCTGGCGCCGCCGCGGGTAATGGCCGGCGAGAAGCTCTCCGGCGTGGCGAAATCCGCCTTTGCGGTTAAAGAGGAGCTGACGCCCTACGAATCGGCGACCACCTACAACAATTTCTACGAGTTCGGGACCGCCAAGGAGGACCCCTCCCTCTACGCGCAGGACTTCAAGACCCGCCCGTGGTCGGTGACGGTCGAAGGTGAGTGCGCCCGGCCCGGGACCTACACGCTGGAGGACTTCCTCAAGCCCCACGCACTCGAGGAGCGGGTCTATCGCCTGCGCTGCGTGGAGGGGTGGTCGATGGTGATCCCGTGGGTCGGCTTCCCGCTGGCCGACGTCATCGAGCGGTTCGAGCCCACGGGTAATGCCAGGTACGTGGAGTTCACGACGCTGCTCGACCCGGGGCAGATGCCGGGCCAGCGCCGGCCGGTGCTGGACTGGCCCTACGTGGAGGGCCTGCGCATGGACGAGGCCAGGCATCCTCTGACCATCCTCGCCGTCGGCATGTACGGGGAGGTGCTGCCGAACCAGAACGGCGCGCCGCTGCGGCTCGTGGTGCCGTGGAAGTACGGGTTCAAGAGCATCAAGTCGATCGTGAAGCTGCGTTTCACGGAAGAGCAGCCGGGTTCGACCTGGAACCGCACCGCGCCGGATGAATACGGTTTCTACTCCAACGTCAATCCCGGGCGCGATCACCCGCGCTGGAGCCAAGCAAAGGAACGCCGCATCGGCGAATTTTTCAAGCGGCCGACGCTGCCGTTCAACGGCTACGCCGACCAGGTCGCCTCGCTCTATGCGGGCATGGATCTCGTCAACACGTACTTCTGATGCGCCGAGCCGATCCCGTCGCCGTTGCCAAGCCGCTCGTGTTCGCCGCTGCGCTGTTGCCTGCGGCCTGGCTCATGTATCGCGCGCTCATCGGCCATCTCGGCGTCAACCCGGTGGAGACCATCGAGCACCACACCGGCGACTGGGCGCTGCACTTCCTGCTCATCACGCTGGCTGTCACGCCGCTGCGCCGGCTCACTGGCCATGGTTCCATCGTGCGCCTGCGCCGCATGCTGGGCCTGTTCTGTTTTTTCTACGCGACGCTGCATTTCTCCGCGTGGCTTCTGTTCGATCACTTCTTCGACGTGATGGAGATGGCCAGGGACATCGGCAAGCGGCCTTACGTCACCGTCGGCTTCAGTGCCTTCGTGCTGCTCATGCCACTGGCGCTGACTTCGACCAACGGCATGCTGAAACGGCTGGGAGGCAGGCGCTGGAAGAGGCTGCACAGCCTGGTGTATGTCGTCGGCACCCTGGTCATCCTGCACTACCTGTGGCTGGTCAAGAAGGACACCTATTACCCCGTCCTGTACGGCGTGATCCTGGTGGCGTTGCTCGCCCTGCGTGCGCCGTCGTTGCGCCGGCCGCGGCGCGACGCGACGGCCAGGGGCGGCTCCGGAGTAGCCGCCCAGGTCACAATCGGCGATCAGGGAACCACCGCAAGAGTGCACGATCCGATCGTCAGGCACACCCAACAGCTTCGGATCCGGTTGTGAGCACAATGTTGCGCAAGCCGGCACAGGACTCTCACATTCCGCAATCCTTGGCCACGGCGCCAGATCCAGGCAACCCCGAAACGAACGAAGAGACGCTGTCAGCCCTTTTCAATTGCCTTTGTCTCCGCTCCGGCAGACCAGATCCGGTAGCGAACACTCACGTCCTCAGGCACGTAGATCACGACGGGCAGACGGCTGTTGTAGCGGATGATGTAGGGATCTCCGCCAAGCGTGATGAACCGCGCCACTTTCGGCGCATTCGGATCGACTGCCATGAGCGTGCCGGCCATCGGCCCAAGCTGTCTGACGATGTATCGGGTGTATCCCCAACCTTCGATTGTTTCCTCTTCAATCCTGCCTCCGAAGAAGTACCTGTTCCCTGCGTCGATCTGAACCGTTTTGCCGACAATCAACTCCAACCTGAAGGCAGATTCATCAGCCTGTTGCGGAAGCTGCAGGACGTATCGAACCATCCCCTTCTCGGCTGTCGGAAACGCTTTCATGTTGTCCGCTGCCAGGGAGGCTGGCACTGCAACCAGGAACATCAGAACGGTGGTCACCCATGTGTTCATCATGCTTCCTCTTTATGCCGGACGTCCGGTGCCAGGCGCGCCGGGCCCTGGCGCATTGAGCGCCGAGCGTAAAGCGTCGCTCTGCGCCGCGCTGTCAGGAGTGCGACCCTGAACCAGGGCCTGCAGCGTCTTGACCAGGAACGTGCGCTCCACTGCGCGCACCCTTGCGGACAGGCTTTCGACGTCGTCGCCCTCTAGAACCGGTACCCGGGTCTGGGCAACGATGGGGCCATGGTCGTACTCTCCATCCACCTGATGGACGGTGACCCCGGTCTGTTCCTCGCCCGCAGCCAGGACGGCCTCGTAGATACGGCGACCGTACATGCCCTTGCCGCCGTATGCCGGGAGGAGCGCGGGATGCGTGTTGAGGATGCGACCCGCATAGGCCAGCAGGGTCTTTGGTCCGATCTTCTTCACGTAGCCGGCCAGCAGGACGAGCTCCACGCTCGCCTCGCCCAGCGCCGTCAGAATCGCGGCGTCCAGATCGCACGGATCCGGATGTGTCGTTGCACTGAGGTGGACTCCTTTGACAGACGCTGCGCGGGCCCTTGCCAGGGCCCCCGCATCGCTGTTGTTGCTGATGACTATCGCGACCTCGGCATCGAGCTCGCCACTGACACTGGCGTCCAGGATCGCCTGAAGTGTAGTGCCCTCGCCAGAGGCCAAGACTCCGATCCGAAGACTGCCTCGCGTTCCCATCGCACTCCTAACGTTCGAGTCTTGAGTTATCTCCACGAATCCCGCGGAGAAATCGATCCGAAACAGTGAGATCGCAGCGCACCGTGTTTTCTGATCCTGGGAATGTCGCCAAACAGTTCGTTGGGATCGGGGAGAACACCATGTGCCTGCTCAGGCGATTGCACAACCATGTCCTGGACTCAGTACCAGGTTTGCACGCCACGCGCGCCCCCGCGTCCACTGCACATGGACAGGCGGCTGCCCAATCCGCTGCCCCATCCGCCTGAACGAATTGTTCGGTGCCGCGCCTACTGCTTGCGCCAGTAGTTATTTGCTGCCGCTACTGTCTGAAAGTTGATCGCTACGACTTGAGACGCTGCCGTGAGACCTTCCGCGGAGTTCGCATATTCCGGCCTGAGTTTCTTCAGGACCGCAGTGTCCGGTTGCGTGTACTTTACGCCACGGCGACTCAGCGTGATTGCGAGCTCGAAACCTTCTTGAGGCGTTTCGGTTATCAGTGATGTCAGCCAGATGTCAGTCATACTTTCCTCCCTCACGAATCATCTCACGAAACCTCTTCATGCCCGTGATGGCACCTGACGTCGCCCATCGGGCGTGCGGCAACAGTGCCGCGAAGCCGATCTGTTGTACGGTCCGCCGCATGGGCTTGTCGGGCGTCACGGCGGGCTGCACCGTCGGTGTGACCGCCCCGCGATCAGGCGGGTAGGGCGGCAACCGCATCGACCTCGTACAGCATACCGTCGAAGGCCAGCCGCGTCACCGGGACCAGCGTGCAGGCCGGCTTTCGGTGTCGACCCCAACGTTGCGCTTCAAAGCCGATCTTGCGCATTATCTGTTCTTTCCGATCTCTGAAAGCAGATCGAGTTGAATCTCCTGGATCCTGGCAAGGCGATCCCACTGGTGCGACAGGAGATGGTCGAGCTTTTCATGAAGATGCCGGATTTCGAGTTCTGCTTTCAGATTGACCTGGTAGTCATGTTGGGAACGAAGCCGGTCTTTTGCCTCCTGCCGGTTCTGGCTCATCATGATGATCGGTGCCTGGATTGCGGCCAAACAGGACAGGATGAGGTTCAAGAGTATGAAGGGATAGGGATCCGGAGGATGCACGATCAGTACAGCCGAGTTGATCCCAATCCAAAGAGCAAGGAACACACCGAAACATATGAGAAAGGTCCAGCTTCCACCAAATGCCGCGATCCGGTCCGCCAATCTCTCACCCAATGACCACGATTGTTCAAACTCCGTGTCTACGTACTTCGTGAGGAGTTCATGGTCACGCATGCTGGCCAAGACCTCCTGCTCGAGGCTGGTAAGCTCGCCTCTTTCAGACTGAAGCAGAGAATGTACATAACTCGTTCTATATCTCGACAAATCCGCCCGGCAGATGTAACTGTCGGAAGACCAGGCGGGATGATCGCGGCGGATTTCGACTGATATGACATCGCGTACAGCTCCGCCCGGAACGAGATCTCGAATGGGAAATCCACTGCCGCAGATGGCGCATACGTGCATTTCATTCTTCTTATTCATCCCAATACCTCAGCGTGGCGCCTGACCTTTGAGCCAGCACGCCCGGAGTGGACGGACGCCTTGCCCGGCTGGCCGATGATGCTCCTGCACGGCCAGCCGGGCAAGGCGGCCAGCCGTGAAGGATCCCCTGTTGAGCGAAGGACCGGGCGCCGCCACAGCAACCCTAGCGCTTGATTGCGAGGACGAGAACGCCGCTTGCAATCATTGCAATGCCGAGCCATTCGCGCGCCGCTGGTCGCTCACCCAGGAATAGGAAGGCGAACACCGCGACCAGGACAAGGCTGAACTTGTCCACTGGAGCGACCTGGGAGGCATCACCGATCTTCAGCGCTCTGAAGTAGCAGACCCAAGACGCACCCGTTGCCAGGGCCGAGAGCGCGAGGAACGTCAGAGTGCGGCCTGAAAGCGCCAGCGGATTGGTCCAC
>JAJVHZ010000036.1:71556-79602 GCA_022072255.1 Gammaproteobacteria bacterium
ACCATGTGCTGAACTCGGTACCCACGCTGCATGTCTCTCGCGCTACCGCGCTGGCCGCAGCCGTACAGTCCCTCATGGACGGCGCGTTCCTCGCGGTAACCGCAAACGGTCAGACCGCGTATCGCGTCGCGCGCCGGCGCCTCTGAAGCAGTTCATACACCATTACTGCGACAACCGCTGCGTTTGCCAGCAAGAGGCCGACGTGTAGCGGCGTTCGGTGTTGCACGAACTCCAGGATCTCAAAGGGCAGGTAGATGGCTCCACTGAGCGCCGCCAGGAGCTCCGCCCAGGCGCGCCCACGAAACAGACCAAACGCCTCAACGAGGCGCAACCCGGAGTAGGCCGCCGCACCGAGCGCCAGGAGCACAAGCCGGGAGTCTTGGAGATTGCTCGCCGCGGCAATGAAGATCTGCGGGTACTTGGCTGCCGGGTTGAGATGCGCATGCTCGACAAGCGAGAGCGCGAAGACGTGCAGATCCTTGTGCAGCAGAGTCAGCAGGCCGCTGGCCGCCAACAGCGCGAGGAGACCTTTGAGCGCCTCAAACAAGGCAACGAGCTTGACGGCACCGTTCACGGAGGCAGAGGTTCCTGGGGAATGCGCTGGTTCGAACTCCGCAGTGTATCGGTGACCCTTTCTCGGACCCTTCATCCTGGCCATGTGTCCTCCTGCGAGCGTTAGGCCAGAGTGTCTGGTTTATCGGGTCAACTGCTTCCAGCAGGCTCATAGGTCGCCCGTCCGATGGTCATCCCGCTCGAGCGTACGATCTCGAACTTGCCAAGTGTGAGGCTCTTCGTCGCGTCGGGCTGCTCGAATCGCTTCAGGATGACGTCTTTGTCCATCCCGCCCCTCGGAATACTTGGCGTAACGCCCAACGATTGTGATGAGCAGACGGACACCAGCAAGCGAAGCGCCGCTGGTGGTCGGTCTGCTCCAACAAATGGTTATGCGCCTGCATGGCACGCAAGGCGCCGGCCAGTTTCTGCAAACTTCCTGCGGGCGGCAACGTTTCCACCTACGCCCGGCGAAGATCCGCCTCGGGAACACGCCGCGACAGCCACAGAAGATACAAGCCGATAACAACATCAACCGCAAAACAGAAAATGGGATACCAACCGGGAACACCAGCGTTTGTGATGAGCTGACTATGCGCAAGGTCGTACAGCCCGTGCAGCAACCAGAATACACCGACCACTACTGCTGAATGGCGGACGCTGACAAACGCGAAGACAAGGCCGGCGACAACGAACGGAACACCGTAGATCATCTCCTTAACACCCACAGCCTGCTCGCCTGCTTGTAGAGCGAAGAACGCGTAGAGGCCGGGCAGAGTGATCAGGCCCAATGAATACAACCAGCGTTCCCCACGAATGAAGCGCGCAGACGCAATCGTAAGAACGCCAACCGCCGCACCAATGAGGGCCTCAATCACAGTTTTATCTTCTCTTCAGGCGCATAACTCTTGAGCCTTAGGTATCCCCACGAACATGGCGGAGAAATCGATCCGAAACAAGGAGATGGCAGCGCACCGTGTTTTCTGATCCAATGAACGTCGCCAAACAATTCGTCGCGATCGGGGTGGAGTTCCCAGGATCTAGTGGACACGCCGACTCTTGGCCTTGTGAGCCGCCTCGAACTGATCTGGACTCACCCCGCCCAGGTGCTGATGACAGCGCTTTGTATTGTAGAAGGAATCGATATAGTCCGACAGGTCGATGAGTGCCAGTTCGCGGGTCCTGTAGATGTGCTTCTTGATCCGTTCCTTCTTTAACCTACTGAAAAACGACCCGGCGACTGCATTGTCCCAGCAGTTGCTCTTGCGGCTCATGCTGCGCTCAAGATGATTTGAGCGCCAGAATCGCCGCCACGCGTCGCTGCCGTACTGAGTGCCCTGATCGGAATGAATGATGGTTCCGCGTGGCCGACGGCGCCGGACAGCCATCAGGACTGCGTTGAGGACGAGATCACGTTTGATCGTCGGGCCAGCCGACCAGCCGATGACCTTACGGGAGAACAGATCCATGACCACCGCCAGGTACAGCCAGCCCTGCCACGTCCGTATATAGGTAATATCCGTGACCCGGACCTTGTTCGGCAGCGTAACGGTGAACTGGCGCTGCAGGATATTCGGGATCAACACGGAGGGTGTGCCGATCGACCAGCGTCGCACGCAATCGCCGTGCAGCGCGCGCAGCCCGTCCTCGCGCATCAGGCGCTCGACGCGGTGCTTGCTGCAGGTTTCTCCGGCCTCGCGCAGGTCCAGAAACACGCCTGGAGCTCCGTAGATACCATGGCTCGCCACGAACGACGCGCGGATCAGGCGCAGCAGCCCGGCGTCCTCCCTGGCCCGGTTGGAGACTGGTTCCTTCAGCCATGCGTAGAAGCCGCTCGGTGCCACCTCCAGAACGCGGCGCATTGTCTTCACGCCAAACTCGTGCCGATGGTCTCTGATGAATTCGCAGATTATACGGACTCGACTGACTCTCTGTTTCCCGGACATGGTGCTCGCCCTCCAATCCGCTTCGCGCGATTACCCCTGTCTACAAAATCCTGGGAACTCCAACGACCAATCCTCCTGGGTCTTTGCCAGGCATGAGCTGCCCCGTGCCTGCGGTCAACTCAACGACCCGCCCCGCAACATCCGCCGTTTCCGGCAACAAGAACGGAACGTCGTAGTCGGCTGTCACGTAAAGGTCGTAGACCTCCGCGACGCTGTCGTAGTTTATGTGAGTACTGCTCATGGTGACGTTGGCCCGCTTGCCAGTTTCATATGCCTCTCGCCGCAAACATCATAAGAAGAACAACGAGGACAAGGATTAGCAGGCCGATCTTCGGGACTATATTGAGAACAGAAATGATTTTCTCAACATCCGCATCCGACATGGTATCTGCTGTACCAGCGGCAGGCTCAAGACGGTTCTCGATGAAGAAATGAAACAACGTAAGAAAAAGCCCCAACGAACCGCCAATAAGAATGCTCAATCCCCACCGTGATCCGAACAACGTTTCCAGGTCATTCCAGCCGGTCATGAGGTAACTCAATGCGGCTCCGGAGATGACTGCCGTTGCCGACAAGACTGATGCCAGCCGGAAGACTCTTGGAAATACCTGGCGGATGAAAGCTCCACGAACATCTTTTTTCAAACCCACTAATGCAGGCACCAACACAACGTTTATCGTAATCACTTCTCCAAGCCAGGCCACACCGGAAATGACGTGTACCCATCGGACCACACTCGCCAGACTCATAACTGGACCCCGTGTAAACGAATGGTGATTTTGTGCATTTCGATCCTCGTTCGCTCTGGTTGCGGGCTAACGCGCAGCATCCGCGGCAGCGTGCAGCGCCATCCGTTACTCGGATAACCTTATCGGCGAGACAAATCCAGGAGGTTTCACGGCGAGAACGGAACACTGCAATTGTTCGAGAATGGCTTCGGCAGTATTACCGATGAGCAATCCAGCTATACCCGTCCGGGCCACCGTTCCCATTACCACCAGATCGGCCTGCAACTGCCTGACTACTTCGGGTATGACAATGGAGGCTGCTCCGCGACGCAAATGGAGTTGAGGAGAAAGATGATCGTGGACCTCTTTTCCTATTTGGTCTCTCAACTTATCGTGAAGGCGGCTCAAGGCTCTTTCATGACGTGAACGTTCACCTTCGACATAAGTCCTGGCGGCTTCGTCCGGATTGTCGCTCCATGAGCGCACCATCATCTCGGCCGGTGCATCCCAGACATGAAGCAAATGCAATTTCGCAAAGTCGGACAACGCGAGTGAACTGGCAAGTTCAAGTATCTGCTGATTGAGGCTCTCTTCTACCCTGTCGGATATGTTGTCGAGGTTGAAGTTCACGGCCGCCAGAATGCACCCATACTTCGACTTGTCGTCTGGCCGCGTCAACCATAATGGACAGGGGCACATACGCAGCAACTGCATATCATTGCTGCCAAACAATCGTTCGATGAAGTCAGGATTTTCCGCGGATTTGATCAGCAAATCATACTTGTTGCGCAAGACGGCCCGAATTGCTTCGAGATACATTTGACCAACCAGCACCTCAACCTGGATACCCCGGCGTTGCCAGTATGGCGCGACGAGGGATTCCATTTCGGTGCGGTGCTTGCTCACCACGGCCGACTGCAATTGGGCGGAAGACAGGCCGCCGGGAAGCATGCCGAGGCCGGCAGTGACGACCGGCAATACATCGATGACCGTCAGGTCTGCCTGATTGTTTTCCGCCAGCGATACCGCCCGCGCAAGTACCGGCACCTGCGCAATGGACGGCTCGGCGACGCAGAGAATATTTTCAAATTGCTTCATGTCTTGGTCTCTGTCTCCAGGCACCTCCAGACCCCAACAAATCCGACGCTCGCGCGAACGCCTGGCCGAATTGCTGCTACGTGTCCCGCCCTTCTTCGAGCACGGGCTTGTAGCCCCAATCTCTCACACCCTGGATCACCTGATCGATATCTGCAAGGGGAACCTGGAGCATCTGCAGCGCCGTCGCACCGAGGCGCAGGCTCGCCTCAATTGCTTCCGGATAGGCGTGAACCGCGCCGGCGTCGAGCAGACGGGCGCTCATTTCGAGATCTCGTGCCCGCGCGATTACCGGCACCTGCGGGCAGGTCCTGCGCAAGTAGGATATTGCACGCAAAGCCGAGTCGGCCTCGGCGAAGGCGATCACCATCAGCGAAGCACGCTCCACATGTACGGCTGACAGCAGTTCGGAATCGGAGATGTCGCCATATGACACCGGATAACCATCCGCTCTTCCCTGCGCCACCCGCTTAGGGTCGGTGTCAAAGGCCACGAACGGAACGCCACTCGAATGCAATAGCACGGCAATGGTGTGACCTGCGCGGCCATAACCGCCGATCACGACCTGCTTTTCCGGCGTCTCCGATAACTCCGGAATCCCAGGAGCGTGAGCGCGCGGGGCACTGGCCAGCCGGGATGCGATGGGGCCATTGAAACGAATCAGAATGGCGCCGGCAATCATCGACAGCAAGACCGATGTTATTGCAATCTGGCCCTGCTCAAGGTCGATCACGCTGGAATCCAACGCGACAGCAACGAGGGCGAGACCGAATTCGCCGCCCACGCTCAACAACAAGCCGGTGCGCCATGCCAATAGCGAGTCAACCCCGGTCTTGCGCACCATTGCGGCGACAATAAGCGTCTTGCTCGACAGCATGAGCAACATACCGGGTATGGTCCAATGCCATATTGATGGTATTACGGCCGGATCGAAGCGCATGCCGATGCCGATAAAGAACAAACCAAGCAGGACATCACGGAACGGACGTATGCTCGACTCCACCTGGTGGCGGAACTCCGTTTCTCCCAGCATCATTCCGGCAAGGAATCCCCCGAATGCCAGCGACAACCCGAAGCTGTTTGTGGTCCATGCCGCAAGCAAGGCGACCAGCAGCACTGCCAGTGTGAACATTTCAAGAGATCGGCGCTCGGAAACAAGGTGAAACAACGGCCGGAGCAGCCAGCGTCCCGCGAAGAACACGAGCATGAAAGCGACAGCGGCCTTCATGATCGCCCACCCCAACGTCCCCGCCAGCACATTCGCCGCGACCGATGCGCCCAGCACGGGAATGATGACCAGGAAAGGAACGGCGGTAACATCCTGAAAAACGGACATCGCAAGTCCGAGGCGGCCATGCTGGGTGTTTTCCTCGCCCCGCTCGGTCAGCAGGCTGCCAATAATGGTGGTCGACGACTGTGCGAAGACAGCTCCGAACACGAAGGCGACGAGGACGGGAAACCCCGCGAGCCACACGAATATTCCAACGAGAAAGGTCGTGAATACGACCTGCCCGGTTCCCAGTCCCAGGACCTGATGCCGTAACACCTGCAATTGCGGCAGGGAGAAATTTAGCCCAATCGTAAACAACAGGAAAACGACGCCGAATTCGGCGAGGGTTTCAAACTCCGGCACCGAGACCGTAGGCCCCACGGTATGAGGCCCGAGAATTACTCCCACCAGCAGATACCCCAAGCTGGTCGGGACGTGTAGCCGCTGAAACGTAACCACCACGGCTATGGCGACGGCCAGAAGCAGGAGGACTTGTGTGAGATTCTCCATCATGGTCTTGATCGACGCGAAGGCCTGACGTCGAGCTCTGCGGCGCATCGCCGTCCGGCGCGTCTGCCAGGGTGCCGGTGACCCTCGAGACGCCCTATGCAACCGCGGTCAGATGCAGCGATTGGCTCGACTTTCAGTGGCTTACCTTTCTTAATACCGAACCCTTGTGTGCGGCGACATGGTCAGTCTTGTCGCTCCTGATCTCATACTGCGGGTCATCTTCGCTGGCGTGGTGCGCGTGCCCCTTGTAGTCGAAATCCGCCGTGTGCACCCTGATG
Source organism: Gammaproteobacteria bacterium (assembly GCA_022072255.1). GTDB lineage: Bacteria > Pseudomonadota > Gammaproteobacteria > JAJPIJ01 > JAJPIJ01 > JAJVHZ01. The sequence continues at coordinate 77,936 of JAJVHZ010000036.1, forward strand.
ATCCTGCCGCTGACGTGCCCGGCCTCCGAGTTCCAGACGACGTGATCGCCGACTTTGAATCTTCGTGGCATCGTGGCTCCTGCTGTCGTTTCATCGTGATCCTGGGACGCAGCGTCAGATCGGCTCCTACGTTCGGCGAACAGGACATTCCGCCATTCGTCAATCGTGCTGCGGGCATGCAAGGGTGAATCCCCCTCCTCCTCGCGCTGATGACGTGCCGCACACAACCGCCGCCCCCTCCAGGTTATCGGCGACCAGCGACCGATGATACCTCCACCATGCCGCACACGCACGCAGGATGGCCGTCCGCTTTCGACGGGCCAGCTACGACAGTCACTCGATTGCTGCGCGAAACTCCCCCCAATCTCCATGTAGTTCACATAGCCACGGAATGATTCGGTACGACGTTGGCCCAAAGCTGGAATCAAGCGGCGCGAGGACTTCTCCCGCGTCCGTTTGAATGACTGGTCAGGTGCCGGCTACGACGGGAATGTCTCAAAATCCGGTGCACTCTCCAAGCCACGATCCCAGGCGGCCCTGCTCGCCATGAAGATATTGGCATCGGCGGCGATGGAAAGCTCCGTGTCCAGACTGCCCGCTGGAACGACGAGCATCTTTTCCGATGCATGGGGGAGCGCCGAGCCGCAGACCGAACAGAAGCACCTCGTGTGTCGCGTACGCGGCAGGTTGAAGGTGCGAACATGCTCCTGCCCGGATAGCCACTCAAGCTTCGCGGTTGACGAGAAAAGATTGGCTGCGTGAGCCGAGCCGGTGTCTTTGCGACAGCGCGAGCAGTGGCAGAGATAGAAGTGCTCGAATTCGCCCTCGGCCTTGAAACGCACTGCGCCGCAGAGACATGAGCCGAGATGTTCCGTTTGCATGTGAATCCCCATTCTCGGGCCAACGCCCGCTGCGGCACCTAACGTTCGCGTTTTGCCGCGCCGCATGCGCAGCGCAGCGGGCTGAAGGCGTCGGGCAACAACGCGCTGTTAGGCGTAATGCCCCGCCTTCAGTGCTTTGAGCTTGCCAAAGTATTCGCGCATGATCGCTCGCAGCCTTTCGGCTTCCGCGCGTCCCCAATCCCGCTGGAGCTCGCAGGCGAGGCCAAGAACCGAGATCGGAATCACCCCAGCCTGCGTCATGCGTTGCATTGCGGATTCGTGCGCCACCCGGCTTACACCGCCGATGGCATCCACCACGACGTACACCTCGTAGCCGGCGCGCAGCGCATCCAGGGCCGGGAAGGCCACGCAGACCTCCGTCCACAGCCCGGCGATGATCAGTTTCTTTCGCCCGGTTTGCTCGATGGCCGCGCGGAACTCTGGATCTTCCCAGGAGTTCATTGTCGTGCGGTCGATCTCCGGCACCCCGGGCAGAGCTTCACGCAATTCCGGATTCGTGCCGGACATGCCGTGCTTCACGTAAACGGTGCTCAACACAACAGGCACTTTGAACGAAGTGGCAACGCGGCCGAGCATGGTGACGTGCGCTAGCAACTCATCGCGCCGGACGGACTTCACGGCCGCATATTGTTCGGGCTGCTGGGGTTCAGAGCCGGCAGCGAGTGTGCGCCAACGCGCCGTTGCTGCAGAACCTGCCCGCATACCTGCTGTTTTCGGCCTATTCATCGATCGTCCTGTGTTGCATGCGTGCCAGGGCGTCTAACG
>JAJVHZ010000030.1:0-22947 GCA_022072255.1 Gammaproteobacteria bacterium
CCTCGCCACGCTGGTCGGCGTAAACAGCGTGACGCTCTACTACGACGGCGTGCGCGGACCGGCCGCGGAGGTCTTTCATTTCGACGGCAGCGGCAAGGTCGCGAAGGCCTTTGCACACTACCTTTAGCCCGGCGCTCGCCGGCCACGGCACCAGGCTCCTCCGCCTGTCCCCACGAGGGCGCTGGCGGCGGGACGCGAGGCTCGACCTGCCCGAACGGACGATCGGGCAGAAACGCACGCACCGCCCCTGACAGCACGCTCCGATCTCCTCCATCCTGCCCCGTCAGGCGGCCGCGGGTGGACCGATGCGCACGGAGGCCTCGGCGCGCTCAATTCACCTGCGGCCCTGCTCCCAGTGAAACCTGTGCATGAGCCGGTGCACCACCGGCGTCAGGACCAGGCCGGCTGCAATCAGGAAGACCAGACCCGCATAGAGGGCGTAGCACCCGGCGAACAGCTTGCCGCCATCCGTCCGCGGCGCATCGACGGGTCCCATTCCGCCGAGAAGCATGGCAGCGTTCAGGAACGCGTCGCGCCATGGAAGCCGTTCGAAGTGCTCGTAGCCTGCCATGCCGATCGCAAGCGATGCCAGCAACAGCGCAAGCGCCGCCGCGCAATGAAGCAGAACGCGCCGCACGAAACGACCGCGCGAGATCGGCGGGTGTGCTCTCGACTCGTACATGGGCCTTCGTCGTCCGGGTGCCTGCGCGTCTGGCCGCAACGTTAACCGGTGGGTGATGGCGCGTCCAGTCGTGCCAACGTTCGTTCGCCGGGACGTCTCGAGCTGCTAGACGTAGGCGTCGACGAGACCCAGGTGCAGGCTACTGGTGGTTTGCGAGATCACTTCCTCTTCGCCGCCGGCAAGCTCCTGGCCCTCCACGACGGCGGCGCCGCCCGTGAACTGCTGAGCCTGGCCGTCTCGACCGGGCGCCTGCTGGAACACGTTCGCGTCGGCGAGGCTCAGCCCGGATTGCGAGAGCATTTCGCGCAGCCGCGGCATGGCGTCTTCAATCACCTGCCGCACGGCGTGGTGTGCGGTGACGAACTGCGCGCTGACCTTGTCGTCCTGCAGGCTCATGCGCACCTCGATCGGTCCCAGCTCCGGGGGATTGATCGCCACGTTGACCTGCTGCAACCCCTCCCTGACCTGCCAGACCACGCGCGAGGCGAATGCCTCCTGCCAGTGCGGATGGTTCAGCGGCAGCGGAATGCTCGTGGTGGCAGCGGCGGTCGCCGGCGCCTGGGCGACGTGGGCTGTCGTGGTGGACCCGGATGAGGTCTGCGCCAGCGCGAGCGCCGTGTCGAATCGGCTCGTCGTGACGGCCGCGCGATCGGCCGTGGCGCCGGTATCGCCGGCGACCGCCGCTGCGAGCTCGGCATCGTGGCCATTGGCGCCCGCGGTCGATGCACGCAGATGCAACTGCTCGATCGCGACACCTGCGCGCGCATTGCCCGCCATCGTTTCGCCCGACGCAGGCCGCCTGCCGCCTGGCGCGGCGGGAGCGTCGCGCCCGGTGAGCGCGGTATCGAGCGTCGCCGCCGCCTTGCCGGCCGAAGCGTGCGCGGTGGCCGTGGAGGCAGTGCCGGACGCCGTCGCCACGAGCGCAAGCGGCATCGAGCCGTCGACGTTCGCGGCGGCTATGGCCGCCGGCGGCGTCCCCGTGGGCGGCAACGGTTCGGCCAGGATGTTCAGCCACGGCGGCAGTTCGTTGCCGCCCGGCGGGACGGTCTCCGCCGACAGTGCATTTGCAGCCTCGTCCACCGCGCCATCGGCCGCAGCCTTGCCTTCGGCGGTGGACTGAACCGCCTCCGTGGCCGGTCGGGCGCTTGCATCCGCGGGCGGCGCGGCCCCGGGGGGCTCGTCCTCCGAGGCCGAATTAGCCTTCTGCGTCCGGGAGTTGGCGGACGTGTCCCGCAGCACCTCGGAGAACTCGCGGCGGCGCGGCTCTGGCGCTGCGCTGCTGCCGGACGAGCCGGCTGAGGCGCGCGGGTGCAGCGCGTCGGGGGATGTGGCAGATGCGACGTTGATGGCGGCAGGCATGGGATTGCGAGGTCCTCGACGGCAGCGATGTGCTCTCACAGCACCAGTCAGCAACCGCTGTGCCATGCGCCCAATCGACCACGGCCCGCGGCCGATCTGCCGGCTCGTGCACCGGGCGCCGCCCCGCCGATTCACCCTTCGGCAAGGAGCCTGGCGCCGCAGATTAAACCTCCACGCCACGCGGCCGAAAACCTGATCGACAGGCGCGCCGCGTGTGGCGCGCGAGGAGGACGCCGTGAGCGCCACCATCATCGAGATGAACGCATGGAGACTGCGCGCCGACGCCAAGGAATACGTGCGCCGGTTCGTCGAGTACGGCTTCGAATGCGCGGCACTGTGGTCCATGGACCACGTGCGCGAGGCCGACTCCGCCCGCTTCAGCTCCTACGTGCGCGAGGAGATGCGCAAGTGCGGATTCAGCGGCTGATGGCGGCGCGCTGAATGGCGGCCATCGATGCGTGAGTGCCGGCGGCCGCCACCGCGGTCGCCATCACCCGCCGGCCTGGACCCTGCAACCGTCTGTTCGCCGCTCACCGCTCGCCGCCGTCCGGCAACGGCCGGCGATCGTCGATCTCCCGCTGCACCTTGTTCTCCGCCGCGCGCGCCTCCTCGCGACGGTAGCGATCGGCGATGTCGCCCAGCGCATCCTGCCTGCGCTTCTGACCCTGCCATTGTTCGCGGTGCTGGTCGTTGAGATCCTGCTTGTGCGCAAGCTGCTGCCGCAGCTGCGAGATGGCGATGTCGAGCTTGCCCACGAAGTTGCGCAGCTCGCGCATCTGCGCCACGCCCATGGTCGTGCCGCTCGCCAGCCGCGAGAGGTACTCCGAGCGGCCCGCCTGCAGTTGCGCGAGCTTGTGCGAGAGATCGTCGATCTCGCGCCGGCTCGCCAGCAGGCGCTCGGCCGCCGCCCGCTCGGACTGCGCGGCCAGCCACAGCACGGTACCCATGCGCTTGCTCTTTCCGGCCATCGGCTAGCCCGCCTGCCCCGCTTCGATGAGAGCCCGCAGTTGTGCCAGCGTCTCCGGCATGGAGACCTTCTCGCGCATGTCCTGGCGCAGGAACGCGCGCATCCGCGGCAGCAGCGCGATGGCGCGATCGAGATCCGGATTCGAGCCGGCCTTGTAGGCGCCGACGCTAATGAGATCACGGTTCTGCTCGTGCAGCGACCACAGGTGGCGGAAGGCGCGCGCCTCGGCCTCGTGCTCGGGAACGACGACCTGGTGCATGACGCGGCTGATCGACGCCTCCAGGTCGATGGCGGGAAAGTGTCCCGATTCCGCCAGCCGCCGCGACAGGATGATGTGACCGTCGAGGATCGCGCGCCCGGCCTCCGCCACGGGATCGCTCACATCCTCGCCGTCCGTCAGCACGGTGTAGAAGGCGGTGATCGAGCCGCCGTTGCTGCCGCCCGGTCCGGCGCGCTCCACCAGCGCCGGCAGGCGCGCGAACACCGACGGCGGAAAGCCCCGTGTCGCGGGCGGCTCGCCGATGGTGAGCGCGATCTCCCGCAGCGCCTGCGCATAGCGCGTCAGCGAGTCCATGAGCAGCAGCACGCGCTTGCCCTGGTCGCGGAAGTACTCGGCGATCGCGGTCGCCACGGACCCGCCGTGCACGCGCAGCAGCGGCGGCATGTCCGCCGGCGTGGCCACGACCACGGAGCGCCGCAACCCCTCCTCGCCGAGGCTGTCCTCGATGAACTCCTTCACCTCGCGGCCGCGCTCGCCGATGAGACCGACCACGATCACGTCCGCAGTGGTGAACCGCGTCATCATGCCGAGCAGTATCGATTTGCCCACGCCGGCCGGCGCGAACAGGCCGAGACGCTGCCCGCCGCCAACGGTGAGCAGGGCGTTGATGGCACGCACGCCTACGTCGAGCGGCTGCCTGATGGGAGTGCGACTGAGTGGATTGATCGTCGTACCGTTCAGCGGCACGCGCTGCTCCGCGCGCGGCAGGCGCCTGCCATCGAGCGGCCGCCCGGCGCCGTCGATGATGCGCCCGAGCAGGTGCTCGCCTACCGCCACGTCGCCGGCGCGCCCGATCGGCACGACGCGCGCGTTCGGCGCCAGGCCGTCCGGCGAGCCGGTCGGCATCAGGAACAGCCGCTCGCCGGCGAAACCGACCACCTCGGCCTCTACCGGCGCGCCGCCGCGGCTGGCCACGCGGCAGCGATCCCCGATCGCCGACTGGCAGCCCACCGCCTCCAGGGTCAGGCCGACCATGCGCGTCAACTTGCCCTCGACGATCGGCTTCCACTGCGCCTTGCGCAGCCGCTCGTTGTGCTGCTGGAGCTTGCCCGCCCACACGGACTGGCGCCCGGCACGCACGTCATTCATTTTGATCGTTCTCGCGCAGACTGCCGAAGCACTGCGCGATGGTGGCGTTTAGGCGCGCCTCCACCGTCGCGTCGATGAACGAGGTCGCCGTCTCGATGAGGCATCCGCCGCGCGAGATCAGCGGATCCTCCTCCAGCGTGTAGGCCTCCTGGGTATCGCCGAGCGAGAAGGCCTGGCGGACAATCTCGATGTCCTCCGGGTTGAGGTGAATTCGCGGATGACGCGAGGCTATGGGAAGGCTCGCCACGGCCTCGCGCACGACGGCGACGATCTCGCCCTGGCTGGTCTTCAGTTCGCGCCGGATGAGCTGGCGGGCGATGAGCACCACCATATCCACCAGCGTCCGCTCGAGTTCATCGTCGAGCCTCTCGATCGGTGCGGCAATGGCGCGCAGCATGGACGCCAGCGCCTTCAGCTTCGGCTGGTACTTCGCATCGAACTGCTGCGCGACCTCGCGCTGACCGGCCTCGCGACCCTCGCGCCGGCCGAGCGCGAAGGCCTCCTCGTAGGCATGCTTCTGAATCGACTGCAGATCCGAGGCGGTCAGCGGGCGCACCGCCTGCCGGTGCACGCCGGTGTGTATGTCGCCGTCGACCGAGGGCAGATCGTAGCGCTGGATCCCGGTGACCTGGTCGCGGCTGAGAATGCGGGGCGGACGCGCGGACATGGCGGCCGGCGGCTAGACCATCTGCTCGCCGGCGCCGGCCAATACAATCTGGCCCTCGTCCGCGAGGCGACGTGCGATCGTGATGATCTCCTTCTGCGCGGTCTCGACGTCCGAGAGCTTCACCGGTCCGCGCGCCTCCAGATCCTCGCGCAGCATCTCGGCCGCGCGCTGTGACATGTTCGAGAGGATCTTCTGCTTGATGCCGTCGTCGGCACCCTTGAGCGCGAGCACGAGCGTCTCGCTGGAGACCTCGCGCAACAGCGTCTGTATCCCGCGATTGTCGACCTCCGCCAGATCGTCGAAGACGAACATGAGGTCCTGTATGGACTGACAGAGGTCCGCGTCAGCGTCCTTCATCGCGTCCATGACCTTGTTGCCGACGCTGCCGTCGACGAAATTCAGGATGTTGGCCGCGCACTTCACACCGCCGATACTGGATGACTTCAGGCCGCTGCCGCCGCCCTTGAGCTGCCGCTCCAGGATGTCGTTCAGCTCCTGCATCGCCGAGGGCTGTACGCCGTTGAGCGTCGCCACCCGCAGGACGAGATCGCTGCGCACCTTCTCCGGGAACTCCTGCAGCACCGAGGCGGCCTGATCGCTCTCCAGGTAGGAAAGCACGATGGCGATGATCTGCGGATGCTCCAGCCGGATGAGCTCGGCCACCGCGCGTGGGTCCATCCACTTCAACGACTCCAGGCCCTTGGTGTTGCCGCCGAGCAGGATGCGATCGATCATGGTCGCCGCCTTCTCCTCGCCCAGGGCGTTGACCAGCACGCTGCGGATGTACTCATCGGAGCCGACGCCGAGCGAGGTCTGGTTGTGCAGACTGCTGACGAAATCGGCCATCGTCGCGTTGACCGACTCCTTGGACACGTTCTGCAGCGAGGCCATGGCGATGCCGATCTTCTGCACCTCCTTCGGCCCCATGTGCTTGAGGATCTCGGCCGCTGCCTGTTCGCCCATGGTCATGAGCAGCACCGCCGCCTTCTCGACGCCGTTCAGTTTGGTCGTTTCGGCCATCGGCGATCGATCATTCCGCGTTGACCCAGCCCTTGACGACCTGCGCCGCCAGCTTGGGGTCCTGCGATGCCAGCGCCTTCACCCGGTCGAGCTCCGACTGATCGCGGGGCGGCGCAAGCTGAGCGACCGGTCCGGAGCCGCCCGGCAGCGAGGCGCCGGCCGGCAGCGACAATGAGCCGTCGGCGTTCATCACCGGCGCGGCGCCGGTCGGAACGACGACCTCGCGACGCATGAGGGCACGGATCGCCGGGCGGATGACGCCGAAGGCCACGATCAGCGCGAACAGCCCGCCCAGCACCTGCTTGCCGAGATCGATCACCCAGGCCTGCTTCCAGATGGGCGGCTCGGGCAGCGGTTCGACCTTGGGCGGCAGGGTGAAGTCGGCATTGGTGACGTTGACGGTATCGCCGCGCGTGGCGTCGAATCCGACCGCCTCCTTGACGAGCGCGGTCATCCGATCAATCTCCTCCTTGGTTAACGCCGTCTTCGTGATCTTTCCGTTCTTGCCCACCTTGGTCTTGTTGTCGACCAGCACGGCAACCGACAGCCGGCGCACGGAACCGGCCGTGAGGCGGCTGTGGCTGATGGTGCGATCGACCTCGAAATTGCGTGTTGCCTGCTTGCGATTGCTCTGCGGCCCGCTGCTGGCCGCTGCAGCCGCCGGCGCGGCGGCGGTGGCGGTGGCGTTCGGGTCGGCGGCCGTGATCTCGGGCGCGGCGCCGGCCCCCGGCGGCTGATTGCTGAGCGCGCCCGGAACCCCGCCCTCGATGCCGCCGGCGCGGTTCTCCTCCAGCGTCTGCTCGCTGCGTACGCTCTGCGAGTCGGGATTGAAGCTCTCGCTGGTCTGTTCGGTCGCGGTGAAATCGACCTCCGCGGCCACCGTCGCCTTCACGCCGTCGTTGCCGACCAGCGGCGAGAGGATGTCCTCGATCCGGCGGGCGAAGGTCTCCTCGAGCCTGCGGGTGTACTGAAAGCGGTTCGCCGCCTCGCGCATCTGCTCGGGGCCTTCGGATCCCGTAAGGAGGCGGCCCTGCTGATCGACGACCGTGACCGCCGACATCTTCAGATTGGGCACGCTGGCCGACACCATGTGGGCGACGGCATCGACCTGCCCTTCCTCGAGCGTGCGGCCCGGGTAGAGATCGATGAGCACCGAGGCGCTCGGATCCTTCTTGTCACGGGCGAACACCGAGGGCTTCGGTATGGCCAGGTGCACGCGCGCGCTGCGAACGTTCGAGAGCTTGCCGATCGAACGGGCCAGTTCCTCCTCCAACGCGCGCTGGAACCGCGCCAGCTCCGCGGTCTGGCTGTTGCCGAACGGATTGGATTCGTTTTCGAGGACCTCGAAACCCATGCTCGCGCTCTTGGGCAGCCCGGCCGCGGCGAGCTTCAGGCGCGCGTCGTAGACCTGGTCCGCCGGCACCATGATCGCGCCGCTGGCGTTGTCGACCTTGTAGCGGATGTCCGCCGCCTGCAGCGCATCCATCACCTGCGTGAGATCGCGGTCGGAGAGACTCGAGTACAGCATCCCGTAGCTCGGGGTACGCGACCACAGCACGACCGCCACTCCCAATGCCACCGCCGTGGCGATGCCCACCATCACGCCCACCTGGCGCAGCCAGGACAGCTGCGCGTTGGCCGGCACCAGCAGTGTGGTTTGTTCCGCCATCTATTCTCCGCTCCCCAAATCCGTCCGTTCGTACTCTCTGCCGCCGAGCGCGCGCGGGTCGCGCGATCTACACCTGCATGTTCATGATTTCCTGGTAGGCGGCCACGACCTTGTTGCGAACCTGCAGAACCGTCTGGAATCCCAGGCTCGCCTTCTGCATGGCCAGCATCACCTCGGCAATATCCGCATCGGTGGCTCCGACCTCCGCGGCCGTCGACATCTCGATGGCTCGTTGCTGCGCGCTGTTGATCTGGTCGATCGCCTGCCTGAACATCGTGCCGAAGCCGCCGCCGGCCTGGTTGGTCTGCGGCACCGCCGGCGCCGATTGCAGACCCTCGGCGCGTGCCGCCATCGCGCGCATCTGCAACAGCACGGAATTCATGTCGATACCGGATGTCATGAATCTCTGTCTCCTGAACGCTCTGTCCGAAATCCCGATGCGCCGTGGATCACCGCAACGGCACGCTAAGGCCGTCTTCCCGCATACGCGCCAGCTTGTAGCGCAGCGTGCGTTCGCTGATCCCGAGCCGGGCCGCCGCCGTCTTGCGGCTGCCGCGCGATTCCTGCAATGCATCCATGATGATCCTGCGCTCGCGATCGCGCAGGTCGCCGGCCAGCGAGTCGTTCTCGCCGTCGGGGTCATCCCCGGCTCCACCGGCCGGCTCTTCGGTCCTCGCGATCGCCGGCATCGGCACTATCGCGCCGCGCTGCTCGAAACGAATGTCGTGCGCCTCGACCTGCCGGCCGTCGTGCACGATGAGGGCGCGCTGCATGACGTTGTCCAGCTCCCGCACGTTTCCCGGCCAGCCGTAGGACTGCAGCAGTTCGCAGGCCTCCGGCGACAGCGCCGGACAGCCGACGCTGGTGCGCGCCGCGGCTCGTGCCAGCAGAAATTCTGCCAGCGGCACGACGTCCTCGCGGTGCTCGCGCAGCGCCGGCACGCGTATCGGAAACACGTTCAGGCGATAGAACAGATCCTCGCGGAACCGACCGGCGTCGACCTCTGCGCGCAGGTCGCGGTTGGTGGTGGCGATGACGCGCACGTCCAGATCGGTGACCTTGTTGCTGCCGAGACGCTCGACCTGCCGCTCCTGCAGCACGCGCAGCAGCTTGGCCTGCAGCGGCAGCGACATCTCCGAGATCTCGTCCAGGAGAATGGATCCGCCCTGCGCCTGTTCGAACTTGCCGGGACTGGGCTTGTAGGCGCCGGTGAAGGCGCCCTTCTCGTAGCCGAACAGGATCGCCTCCAGCATGTTCTCGGGGATGGCGGCGCAATTAAGCGCGACCGCCGGTCCCCTGCTGCGCGGGGAGTTCTCGTGCAGATAGCGGAACATGACCTCCTTGCCGACCCCGCTCTCGCCGGTCAGCAGCACGGTGGCATCACTCTGCGCCACGCGCCGCGCGAGCTTGACGACGTCCTTCATCACGGGGTCGACCGCCACCATGCCGCCGTCGGTGGTGGCGGTGGTGGAAGCGGAAAGCAGCTCCGAAACCTTGGCGGCGAGCACCTCGGCGTCGAACGGCTTGACGAGATAGTCGGAGGCGCCGTCGCGCATTGCCTGCACCGCGCTCGGGATCGTGCCGTAGGCGGTCATGAGTAGCACCGGCAGCGAGGCGTCTCGCGCCTTCACGTGCGTCAGAAGGGTGTGGCCGTCCATCGGGCGCATCTGTACGTCGGTGACGATGAGGTCGAACTGCCGTTCGCCGAGCGCCGCCAGCGCGCCATGGCCGTCGGCCGCACCGAAGACCTCGTGGCCCGCGAGTTCCAGCGTCATCGACAAGGCCTCGCGCAACGCGTTGTCATCCTCGACGACGAGAATTCTCGCACTCATGGAATCAACTCCGGCTCGCTCCGGCGCCCGCCGCCCGCGGGCATGCACGTGTATTTGGTCATCGGATCAAACCGCAGCCGTGGCCGGCGTGGACTCCTCGGCCGCGCCCTGCAGCGGCAGGCGCACGAGGAACGTGCTGCCGCTGTCGGTCGGCGGCTCAAGGGTGATCTCCCCGCCATGAGCGCGTATGACCGCCTGGGTCACCGCCAGTCCCAGGCCGCTTCCGCCCATGCGGGTGGTGAAGAAGGGTTCGAAAATTGTCTCGCGCAGGTTCGCCGGTATGCCGGGACCGTCGTCGGTGAATCGCAGCTGGGCCATGTCGGCGCCCTCGGTCACCGCCTCGATCATCATCGAGCCGTTGCCACCGCAGGCCTGGCGCGCGTTGTCGATGAGGTTGCGCAGCGCGCTCGCCAGCGCGTCGCGGTTGCCGCGCACCCGCGCGCTGCCGGTGGTATCGAGCACCTCGATGCGGAAGGCATCCAGGGCGCTGCCGCCGTCGCTGGCCAGTTCCCGGAGCAGATCCGAGAGCGTCACCTCGGCGGCATCGAAGGCGCCGCCGCGCGCGAACAGCAGCATGTCGGCGACCAGCCGCTCCAGATGCTGCAGCCGGTTCATCGCCTGGTCGATGCACTTCTGCCGCAAAGCCTCATCGCCGCGGCCGAGCCGCACGTTGGAAAGGTACAGGATCGCGGAGGCGAGCGGGGTGCGCACCTGGTGCGCGAGCGCGGCGGCCATCTCGCCCATCGAGGCGAGCCGGCGATGACGATTGAGCTCGTCCTGCAGCCCGCGCGTCTCGGTGACATCCTTCAGCAATACGATCTGGCCCGGCTCGCCGTGCAGCGGCTGGGTGGAGAGATTCACCCGCCGGCCGCACTTCAGCGTGATGTCGTGGCCATCGTCCCAGCACGGCGCGAACGAGGCGGCGACCACCTCGACCCAGGGCCGCCCGGGTCCGATGTCCACCAGCAGCTCGCGCGCCGCGTCGTTGAAAACCCGAACGCGGCCATCGCTGTCGAGGATGATCACGGCTGCCGGCAGGGCCTGCAGCAGGTTGGAGAACCGTGACTCGGCGCTGTCCAGCGCCGCCTGGGCGGTCGCATGCCGCTGCGCCAACTCGGCGATCCACGATTCCAGGTGTTGATGCGACTCGGCAAGATCGAAATAGGCGCCCTGCACGGAGGCGAATGCGTCGCGCAGATCCGTGTGTTCGCAGTCGTAGCCGGAATCGGCGTTCTTGTCCTCGGCGACCATCGCTGTGCCCATTTCGAGACCCATCTTGCGAGGGGTTCGAGCAAATCCTATGCCACGGATTTTTCGGTCCGGATGGACCCCGGAACGAGCGAGATTTCAATCGCCATTTCAGCAAGTTAAGGGCCGTCGGCGCGCCCATGTGCGCACTGAAGCGCCTCCGGCGGCCAAAAAAAAACCGGGCGCGTCAGCGCCCGGTTTCGAACTCTGCGGCGACGGCGGGATGAACCGTCAAATTCCCGCTGCCCCCTCCTCGTCGCGCTGCAGCCCGAGCTTGCGCATCTTCTCCACCAGTGTCGTGCGACCCATCATGAGACGCTTCGCGGCATGCGCCACTACCCAGTTGGACTCCTGCAGCGCCTGCAGGATGAGGTTGTACTCCAGGCTGGTCAGGTGTTCCTTCAGATCGATGCCGCCGCGCGGCAGCCGGATGAACTGGCCGGGGTCAGCCACGCCCGGCGCCACCGCGGCCGCCTCCGCGGCAACCTCGGTAGCCATCCTGGCCACCAGCTCGGTGGCCTGGTACTTCTCCGGCAGGTCGTGAAGATCGACCACTCCGTTGGGGTAAAGGATCGAAAGCCGCTCGATCAGGTTGGCCAGTTCGCGAACGTTGCCCGGCCACTTGTAGTGACCCAGGGACTGCATCGCCGTCGGCGTCAGGCGCAGGCTGCCGTGACCCTCGTGCGCGCTGCGTTCGATGAGGTCATTGACCAGAAGCGGCAGATCCTCGACGCGATCGCGCAGCGGCGGAGTTTCGATGGGGAAGACGTTCAGCCGGTAGTAAAGGTCCTCGCGGAACCGCCCGGTCTCGATCGCCTTCTCGAGATTGACGTGCGTCGCGGCGATGATGCGCACGTTGACCGTAATGCTCTTGTTGCTGCCGACCCGCTCGAAGGTGCGCTCCTGCAGCACGCGCAGCAGCTTGACCTGCATGTTCAGGCTCATGTCCCCGATCTCGTCGAGGAACAGCGTGCCGCCGTCGGCCATCTCGAAGCGCCCCTGGCGGGCGGTGATCGCCCCCGTGAATGCGCCCTTCTCGTGGCCGAACAGCTCGCTCTCGAGGAGATCCGGCGGGATGGCGCCGCAGTTGACCGGGACGAACGGCTTGTTGCGCCGCGCGGAGTGATAGTGGATGTGGCGCGCCACCACCTCCTTGCCGGTGCCGGACTCGCCGGTGATGAGCACGTTGGCGTCCGAGGAAGCGACCATCTCGATCATCTTCCGCACCCGCTGTATGCCCTTGCTGGAGCCCACCAGGTTGCGGAACAGTTCGAGGTTGCGTGGCGTGCCGTTCTGATGGCGGTTTTCGCGGAAGGTCTGCACCTTCTGCAGCACGGAGTTCACGCGGCGCGCGCGCAACGGCATCTCGACCGAGTCGATGACGCCAGCCTCGAGCTCGGCGGTGAGCTTGGTCCCGCCCTTCGGGTCGAGGACCAGCACGACGGGGATGTGCGGATCGAGCGAACGGATCTTGCGCAGGACTTCCACGGCGGAACCGTTGGTGCCGGCGCCGCCGAGGAGGATCATCCAGATATCGTCCGGCGGATTGCCGAGATGCTCGTTCAAGGCCTCCGGTCCCTCGACCGTGACCGGCTCGTACTCCAGGAACTCCATGATCGAGCAGACGTGATTCCGGCTCACCGGATGCTGCTCGTACACCAGTACCTTACCGCCCGACATGGCACGCCCCCTGTGTGGTGATAATTGTCTGAGCCGACTCGCCTGCGACAGTTTGGCCAATCCGCCCCGCGTCTCGTCAAAACTTTGGCAATCTCGCCGCGGCAGTCTGGCTTGCAAAGCAGGGGCCAAATTTTTGGCGCCTACACAATTGCATGATTTGACGGACTATTCATTCCAGCATCGGCCATATTTCGGAATCTCGCAAGGAGATTTTAGCCGACTCTGTCTCCCTTCAGCGACAGACATCCGTCGCGCAGGACATCAACGCTTGACTTGTCACCGCTTTGGGAGGCCCAACGGCAGAAGACTGACGCGAGCTGTTCGATCTAACCGACGAGAGGGGAAAGAAAATTCACCGCGACGACGGGCTTACCGCCGGTTCGGCCGCGAGGGGAAAGGCGGCCTGTCGCCTGCAGCGAGGTAGGGCCCGGCGTCCGTTCAGCAAATTGCCACGTATGGATTCGACTATGAGGCGCCGCGGCTGTCACCGGTCCCGGCCGCCCCGCCCTGGCGTCGCCGCGTCTCACGGCACTGCACCTGCAGGGCCTCGGTGGTCGCGATCGTCAGTGTGAGAAGCTCGCGGTAGGCCGTGCGCAGGCCGGGGTCCGCGTCGGCGATGCGGCCCACCTCGCGGAGGAGCGCGCTCGTGCGCACCTCGGCGACGGCGCAGGCCGGCCATTCGCCTCGCTCCGCATGCATGCACATGCTCTCCAGCGCGCGCACCAGCCCGGCGGCCAGGGACTTGAAACGGGCATGAGGATCGCAGGGCACGACGCTGGCGACGGCTATGGCCAGGTCTGCACCCAGGGTGGGAACGTCGGCGCCGGTCGGCATGGTCCTGAGCGGTTCCGCGCTCATATCGCCGTCGCGCTTTCAGGCTCTCGAGTAGGCGCGCGCGGCCATGCGCCCGCGCCCCGCCGTCTGCATCGCCTTGCGCATCTCGACCTGCGCGCGTGCGCACATCGTCAGCAGTTGCTCGTTGCGGCTCAGCAGCTCGCGCATCAGCGGAACGCACCCGGCCGCCGGCGGCGCTTCGCGCAACCGCGCCAGCGAGGGCTGGCGGGTCCGGTCGAGTTCCAGCATCTCGAACCATTCGCCGCGTATCGCGAGCTCGTACATGCGGCGGGTGATGTCGAGCGCCATCTCGATGTCTGCGCTCGTATCGGGCGTGTCCATGGCAGATGTCCGTGCGGGACCCGGGAGGCGGCGCTCGCGGCGCCTCAGCCGTTGCTCGCCGCCATGGAGATGCTCTCCGCCGCCTCACGTATGCCATCCCAGCCGGTGCGGATCTCGCACAGCAGTCGATGCACCTCGCGCAGGGTCTCCGCGTCGTTGCGGCGGTTCGCGCTCACGAGTCGCCGCGCCATGTAGTCGTAGAGCTGGTCGAGTCGCGCCGCCAGCTCGCCGCCGGCCTCCATGTTCAGGCCGCCGCGCAGTCCGTTGACGATCGCGATGCAGGCGTCGATGGCCTCGCGCTTGCCTGACATGTTGCCCCTCTCGATGTGCCCGAGCGCCTCGGCAAGGCGCGCCAGGGCGCCGTCGAACAGCAGTTGAACGAGCCGGTGCGGCGATGCGCCCAACACGGCTGAATGCACGTCTACCTTCCTGTACTTGCCGATCGCCGAGATGGTCCTGCCCGCGTTTGCCATTCGTTGCATATCCCCGAAGGTGATTGGATGGGTTCCCATGCGAGTCGGGGGCACCGCTCGCCTATCCATGCTTAGCGGCGGCGCCAGGCAAACCTTGATGACGTCCGGGCGAGTTTTCCGCCGAATTCCGCGAGACCGCCGCCGCCCGGCAGCCACGCGCCTGTCTGCGTCCACGCGCCGGAAACGGCTGCGCGCCCAGGTCCGCTCGCGAAACGCCGGCCACGGACCAAAGTGGAAACCGACGGCGGAAACCGACGGCGGAAACTAACGGGAGATCGACGCGAGGTGCTGGGTGAGGAACGCGCTGGTGGTCTGCAGACTGGACACCAGCGAATCGAGCGCGGAGAACTGCTTGATGTAGCGATTCTGGATCAGATCCAACCGCGCCTCGAGCCGGGATTCCCTGTCCTTCATGCCGCTCAGCTGGTTGTTCAGGTTGTCGGTCTGCGACTCGAGGATCCCGCCGGACTGCAGGTACTCGTCCATTATCGAGTCGAGGCGCACCGCGATGCCGTTGGTGCCGTCCGTGAACAGGGCCGCCACGCCGGCGAAATCCGACTGCAGGGCATCGGCAAGGATGCCACTGTCGAGCGTGATGCTGCCGTCGCGCTGCGTCTGCAGTCCGATCTCGGAGACGAAGGAATAGCTGCCGCCGACGTTCGCCGAAGTGCCCAGCATCCCGCGCACCTGGCCCTCTATGCCGCGCAGCAGGCTGCCGTAGCCCTTCAGATCCTTCGCCGCGAGGCTGTCCAGCGTCGAGAACAACGTCGACGCGGCCTCGGCGAACGACTTCACGCTGCTTTCGATCGCGTCCTCGTCACGCTCGACCTTGATCGTCGCGGTCCCGGCCGCCTTCAGCTCCAGGCTGACGCCCTGAATCGGATCCGTCACGGTGTTGCTGCTGCTGGTGATCTGGAACTGGCCCTCGAGCTGCAGTACGGCGTCGAGGTCGGCCGCGGTGAACGAACCGCTGCCGTTGCGGTCCGTGTTCAGGCTGCCCAGCGTGAACGGATCGCTGCCGCTGAAGCTCGTCGTGATGAAGCTCTCGCTGCCAGTCTCATCGGCCGCCAGCAACAACCGGTATCCGGCATCGTCATGAATGATCGAGGCGGTCACGCCGGTGTTGTCGCTGGCGTCGTTGATGGCCTCGCGGATCTCCGCGAGCGTCTTGCCGCCTATGTCGACCGTGAAATCGTCGCCGCCGATGGCAATCGTCATGGTGTCGCCGGCAGTGCCGATGGTCGCCACGCCGGTGTCCGCGTAGGTCGTGCCAGCTGCCATGCGGTGATATTCCGCGATGCGGCTCACGGTCACGGAGTAATTGCCCCTCGCCGCCGACGATGAGGCGCTGGCGGTCAGCACGTCCTCATCGGAGGAGGTGGCGGAATGCACCTTGAAGCTCGACTCCTTGGCGAGCTTGGCCATCGCATCCTGGAACGTCGACAGGGCGCTCTTCAACTTGCCGATCGCGCTCACCTGCGAGTTGACCGAGGTCATCCTGCCCTGCAGCGCCGTCAGCGGCTGCCGCTCCACGGCCATCAGACCGTTGAGCAAACTGTTGAGATCCAGGCCGGACCCGGCCCCCAGGGACGTGACGGTTGCCATTTGGCGCTATACCTTGTCGTCGAGGAGCAGACCGGTGGCCGCCTCGAGGCGCCGCGAGATCGCCAGCAGCTCCTCCGAGGGGATCTGGCGGATCAACTCCTTGGTGTCGCTGTCGATGACCCGCACCACGGTGCTGTTGGTCTCGCTGTCGACGCTGAACAGCAGCTGGCGCTGGTTGGTCTGCAGGCGATCGGCGACGTCCTGCGCCACCTTGTCGACATACTCGGCGCTGACCGGCTCCCTGGGCTGCGCCGGCGTACCGGCGCTGCCACCCTGCACCTGCGCAAAATGATCGGCGACCGAACGCACGGGTCCGGCCGCACTCACGCCGGGCGCGGCCGGACGGTTCACCTTGGGTTCCGTCTTGACCTGCGACGCCGCTGAAAACTGCAACTGGTTGATCATGGCCGCTACCCTCTTGGTAACGAAACTGGGGGGACGGCGCCCTGGGCCACCCCAGGACACTGCCCCCCCTGTTGCTAACTAGCCTCTGCCCGTTTCACTAGCCGAGAAGCTGCAGCACGCTCTGCGGCAGCGCGTTGGCCTGCGCCAGCATCGCCGTACCCGCCTGCTGCAGGATCTGCGTTCGAGTCAGATTGGCGGTTTCCACCGCGTAGTCCGCGTCCATGATGCGGCCATAGGCGGACTTCTGGTTCTCGTACTGCACCTGGAGGTTGTTGATGGTGAACTCCAGGCGGTTCTGGGCGGCGCCCAGCGTGGCGCGGTTGGTGTTCAGCGTCGTGATCGCGTCGTCGATGTCGGCCAGGATCGCGGAGGCGCCGGAGGCCGAGGCGATGTCGCCAGAGCCCACGCCCAGCGTCGAACCCAGGACGTCCAGCGCGCTGAAGTCGATCGTGATGTTATCGGTGCCTTCCACGTCGACGGCGAAGTCCGTGGAGGTGCCCGAACCGTTGATCAGGGCCACGCCGTTGAACTTGGTCGAGTTGGCGATGCGGTCGATCTCCTCGACCAGGTCGTCGTACTCGGTGCCCAGCGCGGTGCGTGCATCGGCGTCGTACGTGCCGTTGGCCGACTGCATGGCCAGCTCGCGCATGCGCTGCAGGATATCGCCGATCTGGGACATGCCGCCTTCCGCGGTCTGGGCCATGGAGATGCCGTCGTTGGCGTTGCGGATGGCGACCTGCGAGGACCGCGCCTTGGCGTTCATCTGCTGCGCGACCGCCAGGCCGGCGGCGTCGTCCTTCGAGCTGTTGACACGCAGGCCCGAAGACAGGCGCGCCATGGAGGTCGCCAGAGAGGTTTGCGAGGTGCCCAACGCGCGCTGCGAGTTGAGCGACATCATATTGGTGTTGATGACAGCAGCCATGATGGTTGACTCCTAACTGTTGAGCCCGGGGGCGCCATAGGCGTGCCGGCCCGGGAGTTTGTCTTTGGCGGATATATTCGGATGAATATTCACCGCCTCCGGGGAAGTTAACGGCGCCGGGGCGGCAAACTTTAGCCGCGTCCCGTCCTGATCCTGCCGCCCCCTGTGATGCAGGTCGGATTTGGCGTGCTGGAGGCGATCGCCCTCTGGACCGCCGCCTCGCCGGCAGCGCCCGGCATGGGACCGTTGCTGCGTAAGCGCCGGTAACCACAACGGATCCCCGTCCGGGGCGCCGGCGACCGCAGCGGCGCGCGGGGGCAATGCCCCGCGGCCCGCCGGCCGCCACGCCGATCGGCGTGCCCACGGCTCATATATATGTGCGGCTGCCGGGTATCCTCTGGCACGCTAGCTGCAACGCCAGTGCACAAAATCAAGACTCCGCCGTCGGCGACCATCGCGGTTCGGCGGCACGGCGACGCCAGGGGGCGAGCGCCGCGGCGTGCGTATGCTCGTCCGACCCGGGTCCCGTCCGCCTCGCGATCCGCGCGTGAGCGGGGGCGGGAAGGACTCGCCGGCCACAGCTTCAGGTGTATCCCTAAATGACCAACAGAACAGTCGATGTCGCGGGTCTGCACACCGTCCTGGACAGGTACGGCGCGGGCTGCACGGTCCTCTCGCTTGATTGCTTCGACACCCTCGTGTGGCGCCGCGTGGTCACCCCGACGGATGCCTTTTTCCTGCTGGCGCAGCGGGAGTCATTCCGCAGCCGCGGGTTGACGGCCGCCTCGCGGACGTTCGCGGAAACCGCGGCGCGCCGGGCGCGGAAGGCAGCCGAGGATCGAACGGAGGTGACGCTCGCCCAGGTATATGGCCATCTGATCCCCGAGGCGTCGCAAGGCGACATCGAGGCGCTGGTGACCGAGGAGCTGGCCGTCGAGAAGCGGATCTGCTTCGCGTTCCGCCCGGTGCTCGAGCTCATTGCCCAGGCGAGGATGCGCGGCATGAAAGTCATCGTCGTCAGCGACACCTACTTCAACGAGTCGCAACTGGGCGAACTCATCGGTTCGACCGTCGGCGCACCGGACGCATCCTCGTTGTTCGACGCACTGTACTGTTCCTCGCGCCACGGGCGCGCCAAGCACGACGGTCTGTTCGACGACGTCGTCGGCGCGCTCGCGGTCCCCGCCGACCACATACTGCACATCGGCGACAACCCCGCCGCCGACCTGCAGGGCGCCAACGACTGTGGTGTCCGGGGCGTGCACTTCACGGCGTTCACCAGACCGATCCAGGAGGCATCGAGGATGGCAGTTGCGGCCGGCAGCATGCTCATGCCGTCGGTGCGGGCCTCCTCGCCGGCTCACGAGCTGTGCCATGCACTCTGGGCACAGCACGCCACTCAGCTCGATGCCCCGGAGCGGGTCGGGCACACCGCGCTGGGGCCGATCATGCTTGGGTTCGCGCGCTGGCTGGCGGATCGCGCGCTGGCGATGCAGAACTCCGGCGAGAACCCGCGCCTGGTCTTCCTGCTCCGCGACGGATGGCTGCCGCACCGCGCCTACGAGCGGCTGATCGCCGCCGACCCCCGGCTCGCGGACATACCGCACTCGGAGGCGGAGATCTCGCGATTCGCCGGCTACGCGAGCTCGTTCCGGAGTGTCGCGGACGTCGATCGCTATCTCGCGTTCATGGGAAGGCAGAAGTGCTACGCGGAAATGGCCAGGCAGCTCGGCATACCGGAGACGCGCGCCGCCGCGCTGGTGCGCGAAGCGGAGCGCAGCCCCGATGGCCCGAAACTCTTCCGCAAGCGCATCAGGGAACCCAGGGCGCTGGCACGGATCTTCGCCGCCGGCGCCGACTATCGGCGGCGGCTGATCAGCTACCTGCGCTCGGCCACCGGCGTACAGAGGGGCGAGACGCTCCTGCTCGTTGATCTCGGATACAGCGGGACCGTGCAGACGCTCATCCAGGCCGCCGTGGAAGAGGAACTCGGCGCGCGGGTGCGCGGCGCCTATCTGCTATTGCGCGACACCCATGAGACGCTGCGCGGGAAGTGCGGATGGATCGACAGGAACAATACCGATTCCCGCGCCATCGAGGCATTGATCAAACCGATCTCCGTGCTTGAACAGCTCTGCACCTGTGATCTCGACAGCGTCGTCGACTACAGCGAGGACGGACAGCCGGTGCGGCGCACCGGGATCCTCTCGAAGCCGCAGGCGGTCCTGCGCAGCCGCATCCAGCAGGCGGCGCTCGACTTCATCGACGCGGCATTGGCGCCCGATCATCGCGACCGCTGGAACGATGCCGAGGCGGTGAGGTACACGGGCGTAAGCCATCTCGGCAGGCTGCTTTACCTGCCCGGGGACACGGAGAGGAGCACCTTCCGCCAGTTCCGCCACGACGTGAACCTGGGCACGGATGCGGAGTGGGAGTTCTTCAACACCGACGAGGCGGCAGTGGGCCTGCGTCGCCGCGGCCTCGCCTATGTCAACTCGGCGGCCAGACCGACGCTTTCCATGGAATTGCAGCCCAACGGCATCACGCTGCCGCTGACCTATTTCGCCCAATCCCGCTTCCGGTTCGCGCTTCAGGCCGGCGATTTCCACGGCCAAACCGAAACCATGCCGGTGATGCTGTCGCGTAACAACAAGCTGGCGGTGCGAGACGTCAACGTTCAGCGGACGCACGACGGCTTTTTGCTCGCGCTGGTGAACGTCGACGATCTGAATACCGACGTCGGGCTGCTCTTCGGCCGCCGCTGGTCGCTGCTGCAGCTGGAGAGCGTCAGCCTGGTGTCGCTGGAGAGGCTGATGAGCCAGCAGGACGATCCGCGCGGCTACAGCCTGATGGACAGCCTCAGCTTCGAGAACATCGAGCGCATCGGCGGCACGGTGCTGCGCTGCCGTGACAACTCCGCATTCCTGTTCGTGAAGGTCACCGGCAGAAGTCCGTCCAAGGCGGGAACCCGGTATGCGTGCGCGGTCGTCTTCCGGCCGCTCGAAGAGCAACCGGCACGCGACGTCGATGCGAGCGCCCCGCATCCCACGCTGGTGCTCGCGGGCTGACGGCCCCCGCACGCATTCAGCAATGAAGTAAGGAGATCACGTATGGAATATGGCATCCGCTTCGTCGAGGAACTTCTGCGCACGGTTGGGCCGGGAAGCTTTCTGCTGCTGGGCTGCGATCATCCCGCGTTGCCACAGGAGCTGCTGCGCCGCGGGTGCAGCGTCCGCATCATTCCGGGTGACAATCCCGCCTTCGACCACGATTTCGCCGGCGCCGTACGCAACGCGCTGCCGGAAGCGGATGAAAGGTTCCATGCGGTCGTGGCATGCCAGACCATGATGGAGACGATCGTCAATCCGGACGAGAGCTTCAACAGTATGCGGCAGTGGGTCGGTCGTTACCTTGTGCTCGCGCCGACACGCCGCCTCGACGGCGACGCGAAGTCGCAGATGCGGCTGCTGAACGCCTATTGGGCGGATGCCGCCCTGCGCAGCGGGTTCCGCCGCGCGCCGGCGGCAGTCTCGGTGGCGGACTACCAGGCCCTGAACAATCCCGCGCTGCAGCCGTTGTCAGTGTTCGAGATCATCGACGACGCGGCCGCGGCGAGGCGCGAGATGCAGTGGCTGCTCGCCAACCGTGACCTGCACATGGATATGTCGCGCGAGTTCGGCCCGCGTTCCGACGCGCACATGGTCCGTTACGCGCAGGCCGCGGAATGGGTGCGTCCTGGCGACACGGTGCTCGATTGCGCCTGCGGACTCGGCTACGGCAGCGCGATCCTTGCCGCGCGTTCCACGGCCGGGCGCGTGATAGGCGTGGACATCGATCCGGAATCGGTGGCCTACGCGCAACGGCATTTCGCCGCTCGCTACGGCATCGAATACATCGCCGCCAGCGGTACCGACCTTGCGGTCATCCCGGACCACAGCGTCGACATGATCGCCTCCTTCGAGACCATCGAACACGTGGAGGACTACGAGGCGCTGATCGCGGAGTTCGCGCGCGTGCTGAAGCCCGACGGGCGCATCATCGCCAGCGTCCCGAACCTGTGGGTCGACGAGACCGGGTGCGATCCCAACCCGCATCACTTCCACGCCTTCGACTGGGAAAAGTTCCGCGCGGCATTCGACTCGGGCTTCATCGTCGAGGCGCGCTATCGCCAGGAGGCACCCGGAGGATTCAAGCTCCAGAAGGCCGCGCGCGCACTGAAGCGCTGCCCGCTGGACTCGCGCGAGCCGGACACCGAGTGGTGGCTGCTGGTCGCCTCGGCAGATCCCCTTGCGAGGCGGGCCCCGTACTCCGGACACCCGCAGTTCGCACGCTCGCATACCGACGGCGAGCACGTCGCGGACTTCGGCGCGCACTATCACAATCCCTGGATCTACCGCAGCATGGTGCAGATGGGCGAGCGCATCTCCGACGAGGCCGCCCTCGCCGATCTCTCCCTGCGGGTGCTGCAATCCAATCCGCTCGACTCCGCGGACGTCGGCGCGGCGATCACCGTGCTCGGCTATCACATCCTCGCCAGCAAGCGCTTCGATCAGGCCGACGACTGGCGCAACGTGGCGGAGGGCTACCTGGCCTGCAGCAGTGAGAATCCCCACGTCCAACGCTGGCAGGTCTCGATCGCGTTTGCCGCCGCCCTCCTCTCCCGCGACCTTGGGCTGCGCGAACAGGCCCGCGCGGACTTCGATCGCATCGCCGGCATGGATCCGCTGGCGTTCAGTCCGCTGCTGATGACCAAGGTGATTGCGGCGCGCTTCTGGTCCGGCCTGATGCGACTGGTCGACGGCGACGAGGACGGCGCGCGGTCCTGCTTCCTCGCCGGCGTGGAGGCGGCGCGAACAGCGCTGCATGCGCCCGACGTCAATGCCATCGGCAAGCCGGACCGTCCGCTCAGCTTCGGTTTCCAGGAACTCGCCGAGGTCGCCGACATGGGCGCGCAGTGTGCCACGGCCGCCAACCTTCTCGAGAGTTACCGGCGCAGCCCCGGCCAGTACTGGAGCAAGGTGGACACGCGGCGCTTCGGCCTGGCGTCCTGGGCCAAGCACCTGGAAGCGGAGAACGAAAGGCTGCGCAACGTGATGAGCGAGCTGCTGAGGGCTACCGCGTCGATGCGACGACCGATGGACCGCCCGGCCGGCCCCTCCGCCAGAACAGCCTCGGCATGAGCACGACGCTGCCGCGCATGGACGTGTTCATTGGTGAACGCGCATCCCGGGCTAGCCCGACGATCGGCTGGCCCAGGCATCCTTGTGGTCGAATCGCACCTTGTATCCGGCATCCGCCAGCAGTCTTAGCGCAGCGCGACGCTCCTCCTCGGGCAAGTTGTAGATCTCCATCTGCACAAGCTCCGGACGGTATCGATTGAAATCGAACTGCCGCAACACCTTGTAGTCATGCCCCTCGGTATCGATCTGCAGCAGGTCGATGCGTTCTATGCGATGTCGCGCCAGTATCGACGGCAACGGCTCACCGCGCACACCCAGCTTTTCGATGTGGTCCCGGATCTTGGCGAAATCCTCCGCCGGAGTGCGCTTGCCGCCAATGGCATTCCGATCGGGATACAGCGAGGAGATGCCCGCGGCCCATGACGGTACGACGCCGGAGTCGATCAAATGCAGTGGCACCCTGTGTATCTCGATTTCTCCCACCGTGTCGGCGACCGCGCTGTTCTCGAACAACAGACCCGCGCAATCCGCGTAGTTCCGCCGCAGGCGCTCGAACATGTCGGGCAGCGGCTCGATCAGCAGGCCCTGCCACTGGTAGCGGCGCACGTGCTCGAACAGCGGGTCGAAGTTCTTGCCGTCCATCGCCCCGACCTGCAGGAAGAACAGGCTGCTGCCGTGCCTGCGGGCGAGCCG
>JAJVHZ010000030.1:23047-79494 GCA_022072255.1 Gammaproteobacteria bacterium
GGCGAGCCGCAGGGGCAGGGCGTGAGCCGTCGCGTCGGCATCCACCCAAAGTATGGGCGTCTTCAGTCGCCGCCACATTTCCAGGACGAAGGACGGTTTGTAGCTGCAGTTGCGTTCCCAGCAGCCAAGAGAATCCACGGGTACTACGAGATGTGGAAGGTTCAGACCCTGCAACGACTCGATGAGGCGCTGCGCGTGCTGCTCGTACTGAGTGCCGGCGGTGTAATAGCTGACGATCGTCGGCAGGTTCGCGCCACCGCGCACCGCATCCACACCACCCGGCACAGACCCGCACCACAGCCACTGGCCGTTCGGCACCGAGAGCGTCTCCCGCTCGACCAGCCTGGCCTTGAGTTCATCCCATTCGCGACGTTCCGCACCTGCCACGATCACGCGGGTACCGGGCCGCAGCATCGCCAATAGGTCCGTGACCTGTGACTCCGGAAGGAGCTGGGGCAGGAATACAGCCTCTGCGCGGGCAACATCCGTGTACTCACCCGGTCGAACGGTCGACCAGTGGCACCGCCCCAGCCAATCCTGCAGTGCGTTGAGCGCCTCCGCGCTCCAGTATCCCGCGGGCAGGTGCTCGCCGGCCGCGACAGCACCACCGGCGCCGGCGATGGCGCTCAGGCAGCTCATGATCCGCCATCCGCAATCATGAGCTGCGCGTCAGCGGTGACACCGAATTCGTCGAAATTTCCCTGGATGTCTGCGTGTGGCACGACTCCCCTCCCCTTCCGCCGCGGTGGCGCGCCGCCGACTCTGCATCATGCAGTCGTCGCGCGCGATGGTTCGCTAAAGGTAATTGAACAGGCTGAGATTCTGCATCCTGGCGAACGCGGCCTGCGCCGCCTGCAGGGTGACGAGCCGCAGATTGAGGTTGCTGGCCGCCTCGATGAGGTCCACGTCCTCGAGCGAGGAGCGCAGACCGGTCAGCTGCAGGGTCAGGTCCTCGTTGAAGGACTTCTGCGCCTCGATGATGTTCTGCCGCGCGCCGATGGCCGCGCGCACCTCGAGGAAGTTGTCCTGGCTGCGATCGATGTCGGCGATGGCCGAGTTGAGCGCGTTCTGCAACTGCGCATTTGCCGCCGGCGTCCCGGCCGGCGTTTCCAGCGCCGTGGCGATGCGGTCGAGCGTCTCGAAGACGGACTGGTAGCTGCTCGGCGAGACGTTGAACTCGTCGCCCGTGGCCGGTGCTCCGGTGATGATCAGCGTCTGGCCGTCGAAATCGATGCTGCTACCGCTGGTGTAGGTCTGGCCGCCGAGCACCACGGCGCCGCTGGTGTCGTCGAGCACGTCGTAGGTCGTGGCCGAGGTGAACACGATGCGGTAGTCGTGGGCAAGGAACGCGCTCGCGTCCGTGACGCTGCCGACGTTGACCACGCCGGTGCCGGTGTTGGCGGGATTGGCGCTGGTGGCGAACTGGCCGTTGCCGCTGCGCATCATCATGAAGACCTCCGACCCCGGGTCGCCGTCGGCGACGGTGTTCGTCGGACTGATGTCCAGCATGCGTACGCCCTGGTCGCCGTTGTACTGCACCGAACCGGTCGCGCCGTCGATCGTGAACGGCTTGGTCTTGGCCTGGTACCCGGCGAACAGGTAATCGCCGTTGCCGTCGACGGTGTTGGCCAGACCCATCATCTGACCGAGCAACTGCCGGATCTCCACGGCGAGGAAGCCGCGCTCGCGGTCGCTGTACTGGCCGCTGCGGCCCTGAAGCGCGAGCTCGCGCGCGCGCACCATGATCTCCGAGGCGCTCGCGATCGCGCCCTCCTCCAGTTGCAGGCGCGAGGTCGCCATGTCGGCGTTCTTCTGGTACTGGTCGGTCGTGGCCGTGGCGTTCTCGATCGACAGCACCTGCGCCGAGGCGGCCGGGTCGTCCGAGGGCGCGAGGATGCGCTTCTGGGTCGCGATCTGCTGCTGGATACGGGCGACCTCGGTCTGCTTGTTGAGTATGTTGGTGATGCCCTGTTGGTAGATCTGGCTGGTCGATATGCGCATGACGGCTAGCCCCTGACCGCGTTCAGCAGTTCGTCGAACACCGTGTTGCCGGTGGCGATCACCTGGGCCGCCGCCTGGTAGGCCTGCTGGAACTTCAGGAGGTTGGCGGCCTCCTCGTCCAGGTTCACGCCGGAGAGCGCCTGCTGAGAACTAACGGCATTGTCGAGCAGGGTCTTGAGCGCCGTGCTGCTGACCTCGTGCTGGCGCGTGACGGTGCCGACATTGCCGACCATCGCGCCGTAGGCGTCGCCGTAGGTCGCGGTGCCGCCCTCGAGAACGCCGTTCTGTGCCAGCTCGGCCAGGGCGAGCAGGTTGCGGTTGTCGCCCACCCCGCCGGTGTTGGCCTCGATCACGACCTGATCGCCGGCCGCCGGCGTGCCGCTCAGCTGTATCCGCCAGCCGTTGATGTCGATGTTGGCGCCGGCGGTGTAGGCGATGCTGGCACCGGCGCCGTTGATGCGGTAGCTGGTCGGCGGATTGTCGAAGACCAGGGTGACCGTCGTGGTCAGGTTCGTGTCACTCGCGTCCAGGATCTCAGGCGCCGTCACGTTGACGTTGCCGAGGTTGCCCAGCGAGGCGCCGGCCCGCACCGGACTCGCCGCGGCGATCTCACGCACGTCGGTGATGGCGACCCCGATGTCGCGCGCGATGTAGCGCGTCGGCTGCAGCCGGTAGGTGTCGCCGGCCGCCGGCGCCGCGCCCACCGTTATCGTCAGCCCGTCGACGCTGAAGGGACCGGCGCCGCTCAGGGTCTGTGTCGTGCCGTCGGAGTACCGGTACAACTGCCAGTCGGTGCCGTCGAAGGTGAGGTCGTAATCCGAAATGGTCAGGTCACCGACATTGGCGTCATCGAAGGCGAGCGTGATCGTGCCGGTGTTGCCGCCCGCGGCATTGAACGACGGCGACGGTACGGAGAAGAAATCCCCACCCATGGTCCCGTTCATGTCGACGCCTTCCTGGTGCTGCGTATTGAAGGTCATGGCCAACGCCGCGCTCAGGCGGCCGAGCGCATTGCGGGTCGGCTCGAGCAGGTCCTCGCGAAACGCGAGCGCGCCGCCCATCTGTCCCGAGCTCATCTGGCTGGACACCACCGAGGTCACGCCGCCCACGACGTAACCGACCTCCAGGCGCGAGGCGTCCAGGGTGTTCGGCTGCGTCGTCAGCGTGGCGGTCGTCGAGCCCGTGACCAGCATCAGGCCGTCGCCGACCATGACGTTCATGGCGCCGTCGTCCTGGATGAAGGTGCTGACACCGGTGATCTCGGAGAGCTCGAGGACGAGCTGGTCGCGCCGGTCGAGGAGATCGTTGGCGGAATCCGAGCCGGTGCGCCCGTTGGCGAGCACGATGCTCTTGTTGAGATCGGCGATGGACGCGGCCAGTTCGTTGACCTGGCGCACCTGGTCGGCGAGCTTGGCGTTGATGGCGCTGTTGATGTCGTCCAGGCGCGCGATCTGGTCGTGCATCCGCGAGACCATGGTCCCGGCCGCCCCGAGCATGGCCTGCCGGGAAGGTATGGATGTCGGCTGGTCGGCCAATTGCTCGATGCTGCTGAAGAACCCCGTCATCGCGGTCGACAGGCCGGAGTTCGAGTCTGCCAGCATGTTGTTCAACTGCGTGGCCAGGTCATAGAAGGAGCTGGCCTGCTGGTAGCTGGTCGAGCTCAGTTGCACCTGGCGGCCGAGGAAGGCGTCCGCGGCGCGGCTGACGTCGCCGATGCCGACACCCTTGCCGAAGTACACGTTGCCGCTGACCTGCGGGGCGCGCGCGGCGAGCTCCACGCGCTGACGCGAGTAGCCGGGCGTGTTGGCGTTGGAGATGTTGTGGCCAATGGTCGACAGCGCGCGTTGCGTCGACAGCAGCGCGGAAACGCCAATGTTCAGGATGTCAGCCATGTGTGCTGCCTCGTCTCACTGCACCCGCCCTGCGGAACGCGTCCGTTGCGTTCAGCCGTTCTCCGTGCCGCCCGCTGCCCGCGCCTGGCGCAGGGTACGGATCTGGTTGTTCATGATGCTGAGCACCTTGTCCGCGTAGCGCGGGTCGGTGGCATAGCCGGCGCCCTGCAGGGCGCGGATGTAGGATTCCGGATCGCCCGCGTTCTCGAGCGCGCGCGAGTAGCGCGGCCGGCTCTGCAGGAAATCGATGTAGTCGTTGAAGCTGTGCGAATAGGATTCGTAGGCGCGGAACGGCGCCAGCTCGCGGCGCGCGACACCGTTCTCGTACTCGAGCGTGCTCACCCGCGTCCGCTCGCCGCTCCAGCTCGAGCCGGCCTTGATGCCGAAGAGATTGAAGCTGTTGCCGCCGGCGCGGTCGCGGATCATGTGCTTGCCCCAGCCGGTCTCGAGCGCCGCCTGCGCGAGCAGCAGGTCCGGATCCAGTCCCAGTTTCCTGCCCGCCGCCTCCGCGTGAGGCGCCAGCGCGCGCACGAACTCCTCGCGCGAGCCGAAGGTGCGCGGGTTGTACGCCGGGGTTTGGCCGGTCGCGTCGGCCGGCTCGGCGTCGTCCTCCGATGCGCCGACGGCGGCGGCGATGCGCTCGGAGGTCTCCAGCTGCCGCATCGTCTGCAGCGGCTCGCCGTGCATGCCCTGCCACCAGCGGGGTTCGAACCTGACGAGCGCCCCGGCATCCACCGTGCCCGTTTCCCTCGGCGCGATCTGCTGCAGCAGCATGTCGGCCAGGCCGAGGTCGCCGCGCCTGGCGATGTCCGTGGATATCTGCTTGTCGAAGAGGTCCTGGTAGAGCTCGGTCTGCGAGCTGTCGAACAGCCCGCCGAAGTTGTTCGCCTCGCGCATACTCTGCAGCATGGTCTGCACGAACAGGGCCTCGAACTGCTGGGCAACGGCGCGCGCGGCCTCGGGCGAGTTCCTGCGGGCCTGGGCGCGCAGACCGACGAGTGCGCCGAAGTCCGCACCCGCCAGCGCCTTCTCGAAGCCGTTCGCCATCAGATCACCACCAGCTCGGCCTTCAGCGCGCCGGCCTGCTTGAGCGCCTCGAGTATGGCGACCAGGTCGCCCGGCGCAGCACCCACCGCGTTGACGGCCCGGACGATGTCGTCGAGCCTCACGCCCGGATTGAAGAGGAACATGCGGTTCTTCTCCTCCTTGACGTCGATGTTCTGCTTCGGAACCACGACTGTATCGCCGCGCGACAACGGCGGCGGCTGGCTCACGATGGGGTCGTTGGTGATCGTGACCGTCAGGCTGCCGTGCGTGACCGCGGCCGCGCTGACGGCGACGTGCTGACCGATGACGATGGTGCCGGTGCGCGAATTGACGACCACCTTGGCGGCCGCCTCGCCCGGGGAAAGCTCCAGGTTCTCGACCTGCGACATGAACGCCACCCGCTGCTGCGGGTCAACCGGCATGGCGACGGCCACGGATGACCCGTCGATCGGCTGGGCGCGCCCGCCGTTGGCGTTGATGGCCTCGGCCATGCGCGTGGCGGTGGTGAAATCCGGGAAATTGAGCGTCAGCAGCAGCTGGTCGCCCTGGTTGAAGGCGGTCATGACCTCGCGCTCCACGGTCGCTCCGTTGGCGATGCGTCCGCTGCTCGGCACGTTGATGCTGATCGAGGAGCCGTCGGTGGTCTCCACACCGAGTCCGCCGACGACCACGTTGCCCTGTGCGATCGCATATACGCCCCCGTCGGCGCCCTTCAGCGGCGTCATCACCAGGCTGCCGCCGCGCAGACTCTTGGCGTCGCCGAGCGAGGAGACGGTCACGTCGATGGTCTGGCCAGGCTTGGCGAACGGCGGCAGCGTCGCCTGCACGATGACGGCCGCGGCATTCTTCAGTGACGGCTTGACCTTCTGGGGCAGGGTGAGACCCAACTGCTTGACCATGTTCTTCGCGGTCTGCGCCGTGAACTCCGTCTTGTCGCCCGTACCGTCGAGACCGACGACCAGGCCGTAGCCCACGAGCTGATTGTCGCGCACGCCGGCAATGCGGGCGATGTCCTTGATGCGCTCGGCCTGCACCGCGGTGGCGCCCAGCGCCAGCATCGCACCGGCCACCAGTCCTGTCAGTACACGCTTCATACGGATCGTTTCGCTCTTGTTCCGTCTATCAGAGCGGCGACAGCGCGCTGGTGAAGAATCGCGTCAGCCAGCCTGCCTTGCTGGCACTGGCGGTCTGTCCGTCGCCGTTGTAGATGATGGTGGCGTCGGCGATCTTGGTCGACGGCACGGTATTGTCCAGGTCGACGTCGATCGGGCGCACGATGCCGGAGAGCTTCACGTACTCGTTGCCCTGGTTGATACGCACGCGCTTCTCGCCGCGCACGACCAGGTTGCCGTTCGGCAGCACGTCCGCCACCGTAACCGTGATGTCGCCGATCAACTTGCTCTCCTGCTCGTTGTCGCCCTTGCCGCTGAAATCGGAGGTGGCACCCATCGAGGTCTCGAGCGTGTTGTTGTCGGTGTCGGCCAGCGGCAGCGCGCCGGGCAGGCCGAACTGCGGGGTGGACCCGAGAATGGTGGGATTGGCGATGGTCGTCGAGCTCTCCTTGTCGAAGCTGCTGCTGGAGGAACTCTCCGCCGTGGTCTTCTCGACCAGCTTGACGGTCAGCGTGTCGCCGATGCGGCGCGCTTTCGCGTCCTCGAACAGGTAGAGGGCGTAGCCGGGCTGGTAGATGGAGCCGCCGGAATGCTGCTCCGTTGGCACGCGCGCCGCCGGCATGGCGGCGGCGAACTCCGGGTCGCGCCGCGGAGCGCTGCCGGTGCATCCGCTCAAGGCGATGATGGCCACGGCGAGGAAGGTCCAGGCCGCCACCAGTGTGGCTTTGTCGTACATGCGCGAAATTTCCGGCGTGATCATGGTTTCAGCTGCCTATCAGAGTGTCTGGGTGACGAAGCCCAGCATTTGGTCCACGGTGGAGATGGCCTTGGAGTTCATCTCGTAGGCGCGTTGCGTCTCGATCATGTTCACCAGTTCCTCCACCACATTGACGTTGGAGCTCTCGAGCGAACCCTGCACGAGCGTACCCATTCCATCGGTGCCCGGCGTTCCGGTCTGCGCCGTCCCGCTCGATACGGTCTCCTTGAAAAGGTTCTGGCCGACCGGCTGCAGGCCCAGCGGGTTGACGAAGTCGGCGAGCTCGATCGTGCCGATCTGCTGCGGCGTGGACTCACCGGCAACCAGAGCGCTCACGGTACCGTCGGATCCGACGGTCAGGCTCAGGGTGTCCTCCGGTATCGTGATGGCGGGCTCCACCAGGTAACCCTCGGACGTCACGAGTTGCCCCTCCGAATCCATCTCGAAGGAACCGTCGCGCGAATACGAGATGCTGCCGTCGGGCATCAGCACCTGGAAAAAGCCACGGCCCTGGATGGCGACATCCAGCGGATTTTCGGTCTGCTCGATGCTGCCCTGTCCGAAATTCTTCTCCGTGGCGACGATGCGCACGCCCGTGCCGAGCATGAGGCCGGAGGGAAGTTCCGAGTTCTGCGAGGAGGCCGCGCCCGGCTGCCGCACCGTCTGATACAGCAGATCCTCGAAGGAGGCGCGGTCGCGCTTGAAGCCGGTGGTGTTGACGTTGGCCAGGTTGTGCGCGATGACCTGCATGCGCGTGTTCTGAGCATCCAGTCCGGTCTTCGCGACCCAGAGTGCCGGTTCCATTCTGTTTCTCCGTCGGTGCCAGTGCACCGGTCAGGGGGGTGTGCCGTGATCCGTGAGTGGTGATCCGTGATTGGTGACTGGCCGGGCCGTGCCAATCACCAATCACGGATCACCACTCACGACTCACCGTATACGTATCACTTTCTATGCCATCCGCAGCAGTTGCGACATGGCGGTGTCATTCTTCTCGGCGGTCTGCATCGCCTTGACCTGCAGCTCGAAGTTGCGCTGATAGGTCATCATGTTGATCATCTCGGAGACCGAGTTCACATTGCTGCTCTCCAGCGCACCCTGCACCACGCGCACCGAGGCATCGGCCTCGAGATTCGCGCCGTCTTTCCGCCGGAACAGTCCGTCCTCGCCCTTGTGCAGCTCCCGGATGTCCGGCCGAACGAGCTTCAGGCGATCGACCACCACCAGCGTGTCGGAGCCCTGGCCGACGGGGCGGATCGAGATCGTGCCGTCGGCGGCGATGAGGATGCTCTCCGCCGGCGGAATGGCCACCGGCCCGCCATTGCCGAGCACCGGCCGGCCGTTGCCGGTCTCCAGCATGCCATTGCCATTCAGCCGCAGGTCCCCCGCGCGCGTGTACGCCTCGGTGCCGTCGGCCGCCTGCACCGCGAGGAAGCCCTCGCCGTCGACCGCGACGTCGAGATCGTTGCCCGTCGTCTCGAGCGAGCCGGGCTGGTAGTTCACGGCCGGTCGCTCCGCCATCGCGTAAACGCGCGTGGGCTGCCCGGGGCCGAACACCGGCATGGCGCGGAACGCCTCGAGGTCGGCGCGGAACCCGGGGCTGGCGGCGTTGGCAAGGTTGTTCGACGCGGCCGCCTGCTGCATCAGCATCTGCCGCGCCCCCGTCATTGCCAGGTAGACCATCCGATCCATGCGCTTTTCCCCGGGCGGCTAGCCGTTCAACGGTTAACGGATGTTGATGATCGACTGGGTGACCTGATCGGCGGTCTGGATGACCTGCGCGTTCGCCTGGAAGTTGCGCTGCGCGACGATCATCTTCACCAGCTCCTCGGAGAGATCGACGTTGGACTCCTCGAGCGCCCCGCCCTGGATGAGCCCCAGGTTCGATGAGCCCGGCGCGGAGACCAGCGGCGCGCCGGCCTCGAAGGTCTCGGCCCAGGCGGTATCGCCCACCGGCTGCAGACCCTGCGGGTTGGCGAAATTCGCCAGCGCCACCTGGCCGAGCGTCACCGCCTGGCCGTTGGAGTAGCGCGCGAAGATGATGCCGCTCTTGTCGATGTCCAGGCCGCTCAGCGTGCCGGTGGTGTAGCCGTCCTGCACCATGCTGTTGACCGAGAACGGGCTGCCGTACTGGGTGCTGGTGCCGTAGTTCAGATCGAGCGTCATCGCCGCACCGCCGCCGCTCGGCGTGAAGGAGGCCGTCGTGAAGGCGCCGCCCGCCGGAGCGGTGAGCGCGCCGCTGCTGTTGAAGGTCAGCGCGGTCGGTCCGTCCACGGCGACGCCGTCGACGTAGGTATAGGTATCCCACGCATTGGCGCCGGACTTCACGTAGTACATCGAGGCGACGTGCGAATTCCCGAGCGAGTCGTAGACGGTCGTCGACGTCGCATTGTTGTAGCTGGACGTGTTGGTCGGATCGAACGTCGCCACCGCCGGCACGCTGGCGGAGGAATCCAGGTTCAACCCGACCGTTACGGCGGTCGACGCCGCCGGTGCGACGTTCGCGGTGTTGATCAGCAGATCGCCCAGCGCGCCGGTGATCGTGCCGCTGGTATCGGCCTGGAAGGCCTGCAGGCGCTGACTCTGCGCGTTCACGACGTAGCCCTCGCGGTCCACGCCGAAGGCGCCGGCACGGGAGTAGAGATTCGAGCCGCCGTCGTTGACGACGAAGAAGCCGTTGCCGTTGATCGCCAGATCGAGCGCATTCTCGGTGAACGACACCGTGCCCTGCGAAAACTGCTGGGCGATGCGCGAGACGTTCACGCCCGATCCCGGCGTGTCGCCGGCGACGCCGAGATTGCTGGCGGCGTAGATGTCTGCAAACTCCGCGCGCGACTTCTTGAAGCCGGTCGTGCTGGCGTTGGCCACGTTGTTACCGATGGTACTCAGGTCGGTCATCGAAGCGCGCAGACCGCTGATTGCTGTGCGAAACGGCATGGTCGTTCTCTCCTGTCAGATCTCTTCGGAAAAGAGGCTTCCCCGATCCCTACTTGATGGCCTTGACGCTGTCGATGCCGACTGCGCCGAGACCCGCCAGATTCAATCGCGAGGCCGCCCCGTTGGTGCCCAGCGAAACGCTCTCCACGCGCGCCTCCAGTTGCGTGGCCATGGCCACGGTCTGGCCGTTGTATTCCGCCTGCGCGGTGATGCGATAAGTACCGGCCGGTGCGGCGACGCCACCGCTGTCCATCCCCTCCCAGGTGAACTTCACCTCACCAGCCGGTTGTGCCCCCAGTGGAATCTCCTTCACGAGCTGTCCCGTGGAGTCGTAAACCTTGACGTTCAGCGAGCCGGTCTGCGCCGGCAGGTTGATGACGCCGGAAATCTTGTCGCCCGCGGCCTGCGTGGTCATCTTGCCGGCATCCACCAGCACGGTGCGGCCGACCATGGTCGAGGCCTGCAGTGCCTGGT
The DNA here is from genome assembly GCA_022072255.1 of Gammaproteobacteria bacterium. GTDB lineage: Bacteria > Pseudomonadota > Gammaproteobacteria > JAJPIJ01 > JAJPIJ01 > JAJVHZ01. Next base: position 33,265 of record JAJVHZ010000030.1, read on the forward strand.
TGGACTGCAGCGTGCTCGCCAGCGTCTCGAAGGACTTCTGCAGCTGGGTCACGGCGTTCAGCTGGCCGAACTGCGACAACTGGCTCAGGAACTGACCGCTCTCCATGGGCTTGTTCGGATCCTGGTTGTTCATCTGCGCGACCATCAGCTTCAGGAAGGTATCCTGGCTCAGCGTCTTGCTGGCCGCCTTGGTCGACTGCTGAATCGCGTACTGGTCCAGTACGCTGCCGCCGGAACCGACTGAGTTCGAATTGCTGGCCATGTTTCCTGCTTCCTACCGTTTCGCGACCTGTTTCATTCCGGTTTGCCTATCACATGCCCAACTGCAGCGTGCTCAGCACGAGCTGCTTGGAGGCGTTGGCGATCTCGATGTTCATCTGGTAGCTGCGCGAGGCCGACATCATGTTCGCCATCTCCTCGACCATGTTGACGTTCGGCATGTGGATGTAGCCGTTCTCGTCGGCCATCGGGTGCTCGGGCCGGTATATCGACCGCACCGGCGCCCGGCTCTCGATCACGCCCCGTACCTCCACACCGGCGCCGGCGCTATCGCCCTCGAAGCTCATGAGGTCGTCCATCATCGTCGCGAACACCGGGTGGCGCGCGCGGTAGGTGGTCGCGATGCTGCTGGAGACGCTGTCGGCGTTGGCCATGTTGCTGGCCGTCGTGTTCAACCGCAGCGACTGCGCGCTGAGCGCGCTGCCTGCTATGTCCATCACCTTGAACAGGGACACGCGCTACTCTCCCCGTATCGCCGAGCGCAGCCCCTGGATGCGCTGGTTGAGGAACCGCAGGCTGGCCTGGTACTGCATGGCGTTCTTGACGAACTCGGCCTGCTCGATCTGGGTGTCCACGGTGTTGCCGTCGAGGCTGGGCTGGTCGGGCTCGCGGTAGAGCACCCCGGCGCCGAAGAAGCGGCTGTCGCCGAGGTCGAGGTGGCGGGCGTCGGTCTTGACCAGACCGGCGTCGGACTCGCCCAGCTGGCCGCGCATCAGCGCCGCGAAGTCGACGTCGCGCGCCTTGTAGTTCGGCGTGTCGGCGTTGGCGAGATTCGCCGCCAGGATTTCCGCGCGCCGGCTGCGTGCCACGAGGGCTGCGCCGTGTATGCCGAAGATGGAGTCCAGTGCCATGTCTGTGAGTCTCTGCCGGGCTGTTTCCTGACAGGACCTAAGCAGCACCTGTGCCAACTACATTTTATGTATATTTTTCAGGATATTGCTGAATTCCTGGCCGCCCGGGGATGGGTCGCTCGGCAAGCGCTTGCCGGTCGCGGCGGGCAAGGCGGCAAGGCCGCGGGGGCCAGGGCCGCCGGCCCGGGCGGCTGCCTGCAGCCAGGCGCGGCGGAGCCTCCGCGCTAGTCGGTTCCGGTGTTGAGCAGGCGGTGGAATTCACGCGTCCACTCGCCGTCGTCGGGCCCGATGGTGGCCTCGGGGTCGGCGGCCGGCATGGCCAGCGTCACCGACCCCCCCGGGGGGAGGAGCTGACCGGCGGGCAGCTCGCTCGCCGTGACGCCGAGGTCCTTCTGCCGTGCCTCCACCCAGGCCGAGGCCAGCTTCATGAACGAGCTGCGCTCCGTATCGATCTCCAGCACCGGCGCGAACTGCCGGAATCGATCGATACCGGCGGCGAGGACCGCCACCGCATGTGCCGGCGCCAGGGGAATGATCCCCTGTATCGGCGCCAGCAACGCGCGCAGCTCGCCGCTGTCCGGTTCCGGCACGCCGCCGCCCGCGGCGGCGCGGCAAAGGCCATTGGCGAATATCGTCAGGCACCGCAACGTCTCGGCGTGCGGCGCGTTGGGTGGCAGGATCTTCAGATCGCGATCCACCATGCTGAAGAGGATGATCTCGGGAAAAGCCCACTCCCGAGCGATCGCGTATCCGAGCTCGGTGTAGCGCACGCCCAGCACCGAGCGGGCCGCGGCATCCTCCTCGCCACCCTGCTCGATGAGCGCGGCGATGTCGCGAAAGTCGTCGGCGAAATAGTACATGGTGACCGTACGGCCGAGGTCGTGCAGCAGGCCGCAGATGAACGCCTCCTCGACGTCCCTTATGCCGCAGCGCGAGGCCAGGTGGCGCGTCAGCAGGCCGGCGACGAAGGATCGGATGAGCGTCTCCTTCAGATCGCGGTCCCCGGCCTTGTCGGCGAAATGGCCGAAGCAGGCCAGGCCGTTGCAGGCCATGCGCACCTGATCCACGCCGAGTATGCGCACCGCGTCGGTGACGCTGCGGACGCGACCGGCGAAATTTCCGTAGAACGCCGAGTTGGCGAGCTTCAGCAGGCGGCTGGTCAGCGAGTAATCGCGCAGTATCACGTTGGCGAGCTGATCGGTGTTGGCGCGGCACTCGTCCCCCGTCAGGCGGTTGATCTCCTGCAGCGTGCGCGAGATGACCGGGAAATCACCCTTGCGCTGGATACGGCGCAGTATGAACTCGATCGTGCCGTGCAGCGGCGGATCCTGCTCGCCGCCCATGTAGCTGATGTGGCGCGAGGCCTGGGCCAGCGCCTTGCCCATGGCACCAGCATCGGGGTAACGCTGCGCCGGATCCTGCTGCAGCGCGAACTCCAGCACCGCGGTGACCAGGCCGGCGGGGTCGCGCTGACGCAGCAGGTCCCAGTTGATGCGGCCGCTGCGGATCTGCTCGACCATCCGCTTCTGATCGTTGCCCAGCACCACCGGCTTGCCCGTGATCAGTTCGTAGATTATGAGGCCCAGCGCGTAGACGTCGGTGCGCTTGTCCAGCTTGCGCGTGCTGGCGTGCTCCGGAGAGATATAGCGCAGCGTGCCGACGAGCTCGCCGCTGAACGGCGTGGAGGCGCTGCGCGAGAGGTCGAAATCCATGATCCGGGGCCGTCCTTCGCGGTCGCGCATGACGTTGGAAGGATTCAGGTCCATGTGCAGAATGCCGCGCGCGTGCGCGAACGACATGCCGTCGACGATCTGCCGGCCCACGCTCACCGCTTCGGGCAGCGGCAGCGCGCCGCGATCGCGGATCTCCTCGCGCAGCGTGCGGCCCTCGAGATACTCGGTGACCAGGTAGACGCGCTCGCCGGCGATGTCCGCATCGTAGAGCGCCACGATGTTGGGATGACGAAGCTGAGCGAGGAATTTTGCCTGCGGCGAGATGACCGGACGGGGCTGCTCGGGATCGGGGTGCAGCACCTTGACCGCGACACGCCGGCGCAGGTGCGGATCCTCGGCGAGGAACACCGCGCCGTGCAGCCCCTTGCCCAGCGGCTTGACCAGGACATACCGACCAATCTTGACGTTCTGTGCCGCTTGCATTTCCCGTGTCAGTTGCTCGTGCGCATGTGAAAACCGAATCGGTGCGGGCGTGAGAACCACCGATCATCATCGCCGCGCGCTTCCCCGATCGGGTTAGCGACCGCGGACCGTGGAGGTTTAGCGGCAGGCCGCGGCCACGCCGGCGCTCAGCGCCGCCCGCGGCCACGCCCCAGACCCGCAAGCGCGACGAGCGAGGTGGCGAGCAGCCATATCGCCGGCGGCAACGGCACGGGCTGCGGCTGGAAGGTGAAGCGGGTGACCAGGCCAACGGTATCGGCGGCCCCCGCCGTCGCGCGGACATCCCGGGCCACGACCCGCGAGAGACCGTCGGCGCGCGCGTTCACGGCATCCATCTGCGTGGTTGTCGTCGTGCCGTAACTGCGGATGTCGAGCAGCAGGTTGCCGCGCGCGGGATCGAACAGGAACGGATCGGTCAGCGCGAGCAGGATATCGAAGACCTTCGCGCCGCCCGCCAGCGCGGTGGCGGTGCTGGACAGGGTGATCGCGCCCTCGAACACGGTGTGCCGGTCGGGACCGATGTTCTCAGCGAACGTCGGGGAGAGATTGTCGGCGCCGAGCAGCGTCGTCGACAGATCGATGCGCAGATCGAGCGTCGCCGCGGCAAATCCGCTGCCATGGGCGCCGTCGGCGCGAAAGGCGATCGTGGTGAGATACTGCGGCCCGGGAAGCGCGGCGATCTCACCGGCCTCGTAGACCTGCTGCAGCCGCATCGAGCCGCCGCCGAACAGACTCGTATTGAAAGGGAAACCCGAATTGTAGTTCCCGTCGGTCCCGGCACTCGCGCCCGCGACCAGAACCGTGGCCGCGTGCACGGCGGCGCCGTGGCCAAGCGCGAGGCACAGCAGGATCGCAGGGGCGATCCGGTTCATCGCAAAGTGACTCGGCCCCGGCACTGTCTCTCCCCCTTCGTGCGGCGATGCCACGGGCGTCGCCGGATGGCGGACCCGGGCCCCGATCCTTTTTCGGCCCGGGGAGGATTTTCTTGACGCGAACGGAACGGCGCACGCGCGAGAGGCCGGCGCGCGCAGGCATGCCGCGGCACGGTGCGTGCGGCGGCGTCACGGGCGGAAACGCTACTCTTCCAGGACGATCGCCCTGTCGATGGTCACATCCTCCAGCGGCACGTCGTCGTGGCCGCCGCGCGCGCCGGTCCCGACCTTCTTGATCTCGCTGACCACGCCCATGCCCTCGACCACCTTGCCGAAAACCGCGTAGCCCCACCCCTGGGAGGTCGGCGCCGTGTGGTCGAGGAAGGTGTTGTCCTTGACGTTGATGAAAAACTGCGCGCTCGCCGAGTGCGGGGCCATGGTGCGGGCCATGGCGATGGTGCCGGTCTCGTTGCTCAGGCCGTTGTCGGCCTCGTTCTGGATCGGCTCACGCGTTGGCTTCTGCCTCAGGCCGGGCTCGAAACCGCCGCCCTGGATCATGAATCCGTCGATCACGCGATGGAAGACCGTCCCGTCGTAGTGGCCGGCCCTGACGTAACCGACGAAGTTATCGACGGTAATGGGCGCCTTCTCACGATTGAGCTCGAGCACGATATCGCCCTTGCTGGTCTGCAGTTTCACTCTCATGGCGTGCCTCCCCCTGCAGCCGCGGCAGCCGGCGCCGCCTCGGCGGCGAGCACGCGCGCGTGCTCGATGACGACCGGCGTGCTCGGCACGCCCTCGAACGGGCCGCGCTGCCCGGTGGCCACCTGACGGATCTTGTCGACCACGTCCATGCCCTCCACCACCTTGCCGAACACCGTGTAGCCCCAGCCCTGCGGCGTCGGCGCGGTGTGGTTGAGGAAATCGTTGTCGGCGACGTTGATGAAGAACTGCGCCGTGGCGGAGTGCGGATCGCCGGTGCGCGCCATGGCGACGGTACCGGTCGTGTTTTGCAGGCCGTTGGCGGCCTCGTTCTCGATCGGCTCCCGCGTCTCCTTCTGGTCGAAGTCAGGCGTGAAGCCGCCGCCCTGGATCATGAAACCGTCGATGACCCGGTGAAAGATCGTGCCGTCGTAGAAGCCGTCGTTCACGTACTGGAGGAAGTTGGCGACCGACTTGGGCGCCTTGTCGGGATAAAGCTCCAGCACGATGCTGCCCAGGCTGGTCTTCAGCTCCACGCGCGGGGACTCCGCGGTGGCGACCTGCGAGGTCATGAGGATCAGCGCCGCCACCGACCACCTGGCGAACGACAGGAATTTCCGAGTAAGCATGGTGAGGTCTCGCCCTGATTGGAAAGGGCGTTACTCTACCACGGTCTCCTCCCCGGCGCCGCCGGCGCGGCGTCGCCTGCCGGCGCTGTGCCTTCCCGGCTGCGCGGGACCGCACCCTCGCCCTTGAGCCGCGCATCACCCCACTTCGACTTGACGTACACCAGCACCTCGCGCGCGCTCTGGAAACGCTCGCCCGGGACCTTCGCAAGCAGCCGATCGAGCAGTTCCTGCATGGCGGACAGGGACGGTGGCAGCCGCGGCGGCGGTTCGGTCGCATGCATGTGGATGATCATCATCAGCGACTTCGCGGTGAACACGCGCCTGGCGGTGAGCATCTCGTAGAAGATGGCCCCCAGGCTGTAGAGATCGCTGCGGGCATCCACCGCCCTGCCGCTGCCCTGCTCCGGGCTCATGTACAGCGGAGTGCCCACCAGCTCGCCGGACTGCGTGAACTCCGTGGCGATGGAGTCCATCTGCGAGACGCCGAAGTCCACCAGCGCCAGCGAGCGATCGGCGCGAAACATGATGTTGGGCGGCTTCAGATCGCGGTGCACGATGCCGTGCTGATGTATCGAATCCAGGGCCATGCCCATCGCCCACAGCAGAGACAGCGCCCGGTTCGGCGCGAACGGCCGACCGAGCTGCTGCTTGAGATCGCCGCCCGGGAAATGCTCCATGGCGATGAACACGTGGTCGTCCGTGAATCCCTGGTCGAAGATCTTCACGACCCAGGGGCTGTCGACCTGGGCCACGATGCGGTACTCGTGCATGAAGCGCTGCAACTGCACGGGGTCCTGCATCATCGATCCGTCGAGGATCTTGAGTACGAGCTCCTGGCCGTCCGCCTCGCGCTCGGCGATGAATACGCGCGACATCCCGCCTTCGCCGATCTTTCTCATCAGCCGGTAGCCGCGGATGCGGATGGGCTTGCCGTTCATGCAGAAATCGACAGCATCGGGCGCCGGTTCGCCGTCGCCGGTGAAGACCAGCCGATCGGTCACGTCCTCGCTGCGCACCATGACCGGCGTGGTGCGCTCCGCGAGGAGTCGGTTCAACACCTCGCTCAGGGTGGCGCGTGAGAGTGACTGCACCGGCAGGAAGACGCAGATCCCGCCCTGGAGCACCGGCCGCACGACCGGTTCGTGCACCGCCTCGCCGATGCACAACAGCGGCCTGCCGGAGAACCGCACCGCCAGCTCGTTGGCAGCGGCCCGCAGAGTGTTGGCGTCATCGTGGCCGACGATGACGAAATCCGGCGGATCCGCCAGCTCGCGCGCCGCGACGGCCTCCCATTCGGCGAGCGCGCAGTCGACCACCTGGACGTCCGGCCAGAGGATGGCGAGGTACTGGCTGAGGAGCAGCCGGAAGTCCTCGGATTGATGTATGAGGAACGCCTGCATTCTTCTCTCGGTGTGGTTCCGGGTCGGCACGCCCTCGCTCGCACCATCGCGAACGCATATCGGCCATCTTCGGAAATCCATTAGTTGCGCGCCGCGGCAACTGAAGCCTTCAACTCCCAGGGCCCGCGGCTCGCCGCGCCCTAAAGTCGTGTACGGTCTGGCCGCTATTCCTCGTGTGCGTAAACCCGGCGGGGGTCGTCGAGAGCGCTTTCGCGGGCGTGCAACGGGATTTCGGGTAGGCGTTCACCAATAACAACACGTCATGGGGACGAGGCCGGATCAGTGACAACGCAATCGCAGGCTGCGGTGACCAGCGCACCCGACGGGCTCGCCGGGATCCGTGTGATGGTCATCGACGACAGCGCCACCATCCGGCGCAGCGCGGAGATCGCGCTGACGCAGGCAGGCTGCCAGGTAATCCTGGCCGAGGACGGCTTCGATGCGCTGGCCAAGGTCATCGATCACCAGCCGGACGTCATCTTCATGGACATCATGATGCCGCGCCTGGACGGGTATGCGACCTGCAGCATGCTCAAGCGCAACCCGCAGTATCGCGACACGCCGGTCATCATGCTGTCGAGCAAGGACAGCGTCTTCGACCAGGCGCGCGGCCGCCTCGTCGGCGCCAGCCAGTATCTGCTGAAACCCTTTACGCGACAGAGTCTGCTGCTGAGCGTCGCCGCTCACGTATCCACCACCGGCAGGTAACTGCAAGGAGTTCACAATGCCCGTATCGAAAGTTCTGGTCGTCGACGATTCGCCCACCGAACGCCACTCCCTGACCGAGATGCTCACCGCCAGCGGCTTCCAGGTGGAGACCGCGCAGGACGGCGAGGAGGCGGTGGCCAAGACCAAGACCGGCAAGCCCGACCTCGTGCTCATGGACGTGGTGATGCCGGGTCTGAACGGCTTCCAGGCGACCCGCTCCATCACCAGGGACGAGGCCACCAAGCACATCCCCGTCATCATCTGCTCCACGAAGGACCAGGAGACCGACAAGGTCTGGGGCATGCGCCAGGGCGCGAAGGACTACATCGTCAAACCGGTCGACAAGGAAGAGTTGCTGAGGAAGATCCGCGCGTTCTGAAGGCACCGCACCCATGGCAACGCGCACCGATCTCCGGAAATTCCAGCAGTCGCTCATCGAACGGCTGAATGCCAGCACGGCGACCTCGACGCTGCATGCCAGGCTCGGCTTCCAGATCGGCGAGGAGGCGTGGCTCGTGGACCTGGACGGTTGCAGCGAGGTACTGCCGGTGCCCGCGATCGAACCGGTACCGCTGGCGCACAAGTGGGTCGCCGGAGTCGCGAACGTGCGCGGCAATCTCTACACCATCGTGGACATGTGCGGCTTCCTCGGGCATCCGCGCGCGGAGGCGACCGCCACGAGCCGCGTGCTGCTGCTCAGCCCGCGCATCGCCCGCGGCGCGGGCCTGCTGGTCACCTCCGCGTACGGCCTGCGCCACGACGGCCAGTTCACTCCCGACGACTCCTACAAGTCCGGCGAAACGCCCTGGATCAAGGCTGGCTACCGCGACCGCAACGGACGTTACTGGCGCGAACTGGATCCGCAACAACTGGTGGCACAGCGCAGCTTCCTCGACGTATCGGAGTAGCGGGCCGCGAGACCAGCAGAACAGATACGATTCCCGACCGACGCACGGGATGCGTCGAATCAACACTCGCATTGACGGAGGTAACTCATGATGCTCAGCACGATCGGGACGCGCCTGAAGTCCCGCACGAAGAAGCGGAACGCCCAACCGCGTCCGAAGGCGGCTACGCCCGACGCCAGGGCCACGCTGCTGCAGCGCCTGTTCGGTCGCATGAGCCTCGCGCAGACCTTCGCGCTGGTGGGCGTGCTGTTCTCCGTACCCCTCGTGCTGCTGCTGGTCTACCTGGTGCGCGAGCTCGCGATGTCCGTGAAATTCTCCGAACGCGAACGGCTCGGCGTGCCCTACATGGTGCCGCTCACCAAGGTTGCGGCCAACCTGCCCATACACCAGTTCTTCGCCGTGGAGTATGCAAAGGGCTACAACATCTATGCCGCGAGGCTGCAGGAGCTCGACCACGTCATCGACGCGCAAATCGCCGAGCTCGATGCCGTCAACGCCGCGCAGGGCATGGAACTGGGCGTTCACGACCAATGGAAGGTGCTGCAGGAGCAGTGGACGACGATGAAGTCCGCGGCCGCCGAGTCCACGGTCGAGAGCGTCAGGACGTCGCACCAGGTGTTCGCCGACGCGCTGCTCACCTTCCAGACCGACGTCGCCGACAACTCCAAGATGACGCTCGACCCGCAGGTCGAGACCTACTACCTCGTCTCGGTGATCGCCGCGCAGTTGACGCAGACCTCGCTGGAGGTCGGCAAGGTCGCGGCGCTCGCCGCCGCGCACGCCGGTGCGCAGCCCATGCTGTCGCGGGTTCGCGCGCTGGTCGCGGAGACCTACTCCGATCGACTGATGACGGGCGTGCGCGGCAGCCTGGCGCGCTCCTTCGGCGCCAACGGCGACATCGAGGACGCCCTCGGCGGCGCGCTGCAGGCGGCCACCGAAAAGACCGGGAGTCTGCTCGCCTTGTCGCGCTCCGGCCTGGGCGCGGAAACCGGTCCCGCGCAATCCCTGGAGGAGATGCTGGCCGCCTACAACGAGGCGGCCGCCGGACTGGTGGAGCTCGGCATCGGCGCCAGCCGTGTGCTCGACGATCTGATCGCCAAGCGTATCGCCGCCGGACAGACGCGCGCGGTCACCGACACCCTCATAACGGCGGCGCTGTCGCTGCTCGCCATCTTCCTGCTTACCCTGCTGGCGCGCTTCACGATCGCCACGGCGCGCGCGCAGAAGGAGCAGGCCGACAAGATCGGCGCCGACTATCAGCGCAACCAGGAGGCGATCCTGCGCCTGCTGGATGAGCTCGGCGACCTCGCCGACGGCAATCTCACCGTGAAGGCGAAGGTGACGGAGGATTTCACCGGCGCCATCGCCGACTCCGTCAACTTCACCATCGGCGAGCTGCGCAACCTGGTCGAACGCGTCAACACCGCGACTGCCGAGGTGACGGACAAGACAGAGCAGGCCAGCACGATCTCCGCGCGTCTTTTGAGCGCCGCCAAGATCCAGACCCAGGAAATCCAGGACGCCGGCAAGCGGGTGGTACAGGTGGCGAGCGGCGCGAAGAAGGTTTCCGAGACGGCCACGGAATCCGCGGGCGTCGCGCAGCGCTCGCTGCAGGCCGCCGCCAAGGGCGCTTCGGCCGTGGAGAACTCCATCAAGGGCATGAACGACATCCGCGACCAGATCCAGGAGACGGCAAAGCGCATCAAGCGTCTCGGCGAGAGCTCGCAGGAGGTCGGCGAAATCATCGAAATGATCTCCGACATCACCGAGCAGACCAACGTGCTCGCGTTGAACGCGGCGATCCAGGCCGCGGCCGCCGGCGAGGCCGGCCGCGGATTCGCAGTGGTCGCCGAAGAGGTGCAGCGGCTCGCCGAGCGCTCCGGCGACGCCACCAAGCAGATCGGCGCGCTCATCCGCGCTATTCAGCGCGACACGCAGGAGGCGGTGGCGGCCATGGAACGCAGCACGGTCGGCGTGGTGGAAGGGGCGAAGCTCTCCGATGCCGCGGGCGAGGCGCTCACCGAGATCCGCGAGGTATCCAAGGATCTTGCCGGTCTCATCGAGCAGATCTTCGGCGTGGCGAGGGAGCAGGCGATGGCCGCCACCGACGTGTCCAGACGCATGGAGAGCATCATGAAGATCACGCTGCAGACCACCGAGGGCACCAAGCGCACCACCGAGTCGGTCACGCAGCTGACGCAGGTGGCCGACGAGCTGAAGACATCGGTATCGGGATTCAAGATCTAGGGACGCAAGATCATGACCACTTCGACGGGTGCTCACCGCGGACTGCTTGGCTGGGTACACGGGGAGATCGACCGGGGACTGAACGTGGTCGCCGGACAGTTGACGGCAGTGCCGGAGCCCGCGAAGGCCGCGCCGCTTGCCGAGGAGCTGCACCGCATCGCCGGCGCGCTCGGCATGGCGGAGTTGCACGGCGCGGTACGCTACTGCGAATCGCTGGAGGCACTGGCGGCGTCATTGAAGAGCGATCGGCACGCCGAGGCGAAGAGGCAGGATGCGGTCAACGCCTTGCGCGTGGGCATTCCCGCGCTCGGCGCGTACCTGAAGGATCTCGTCGCCGGGAGCCCGGATCGGCCTTTGCGGCTGCTGCCCGCCTACACCGCGCTGCGGCGCGCGCTCGGTGAAGACCAGGTGGCGGCCGCCGATCTGTTCTACCCGGACGTACGCCCGCCACGGCCGGCGCACAGCCTGCCGCCGGCGGCGGACGCGCGCATGGACCCCGCGGAGGTCGCGCGCGCGGCGCGCGGCCACTACCAGCGCGCCTTGCTGCAATGGCTGCGCGGTGACGCACGCGGACTTCAGCAGATGAAGGTCGCCATGGAACCGATGGATCGGCTCCATGGCACGGTCACGCCGCTGTTCTGGGCCTGCACCGGACTCATCGAAGGCATCATCGACGGCGGCATTGCAGCCGACGCGCAGGTCAAGCGCCTGTGCGCGCGCATCGACATACAGCTCTCGCGCATGGCGGAAGGCTCCGCCAGCGTCGCCGACGCGCTGCTGCGCGAGGTGCTCTACCACCTCGCCCGCTGCACCAGCGAAAGCGCCACGATCGCCGCGGTTCGCGACCACTATTCACTGCAGGCCCATCTGCAGGAATCGCAGCCGGGCAGCGTACCGCCGGCCGCCACGGCGACCGTCGAGCAGCTGAAGGCCGCCTGGGAGGCCGGGGTGGCCACCGGCAGACCGGATTGCGCGGCGATCGCCGAGCTCGTGGAACGTCTCGCCGCCACGCTGGCCGCCGGCGCCGAGCCGGCCGTGCAGGCGTTGCGCGAGGTGGTGATTGCATTGGAGGCCGCGCCCTGCGCCGCGCTGCCGGAGCCCGTCGGTCTCACCGTAGCCAAGCTGATACTGGTCGTCGAGGAACTCGCCGGATCGACCGGCGCGCAGCGTGCCGAGTTCGCCGCACGCCTGCAGTGGGCGATCGCCAACGTCAAGGCCGCGCTCGCCGGCGGCGGCGGCGGCGAGTACGCCGCACAGCCGGAAACGCCCGACACCACCCTCAGCCGCGAAACACTGGCGCTGGTATGCGAGGAGGTGATCGGCGGACTGAAGCGCGCCGAGCACGCGCTGACGAACTACATCGGCCAGGGCGCCCAGGTCGCGGAGGCGCGAGCGGCGATTGCGACACTCGGACAGATCTGCGGCGCCCTGCAGGTCGCGCAGCTCGAGGACGCGGCCAACGTCACACGACGCTGCCGCGAGCTGATCGGTACCTGGGTGGAAAGCGGCGGCGAGCGTGTCGGCGGCGATCTGGAGACCGTCGCCGACACGCTCGCGGCGTTGGAACTGTACATGCACGCCATGAAGGGCCGGCAGCCCAACGCGGGCGGGGTGCTGGATCCCGTGCTCCCGCGTCTGGGCCTCGAACGCGCGCATCCGCCGCAGGTGGAGGCCCCGGTCGCACCCGCCGGGCCGACCACCGCGCTCGCCGGGATCATCACCGCCATCGGCCATGAGGGCGAACCCGCCGCCGCCGACTCCATGCAGATCGACACCGGCGAAGACCCGGAGATCCTCGAGGTGTTCCTCGATGAGGCCGCCGGCGTGCTGCGGACCATCGCCTCCACGCTCGAGGCGCTGCGCGAGAATCCCGCGGATCGCGAGGCATTCACCACGGTACGCCGCTCCTTCCACACCCTGAAGGGCAGCGGCCGCGTGGCCGGGCTGTGCCGCATGGGTGACGTCGCCTGGAGCTTCGAGGAGCTGCTGAACGGCTGGCTGAGCGAGAACCGACCCGTGAGCGCGGCACTGATCGAGCTGCTTGCCGCGGGCGGTCAGCGATTCGAGGGCTGGATCGGCGCACTGAAGACCACCGGCTCCGCGACGGTGGCGGCCGCGGACCTGCTGAGCACGGTCGAACGGATACGCACGGGCGGGCCCGTCAGCATCGCGCAGACCGCCGATACGGCGACGACCGCGCCGGATCCGGCGCCACCGGCATCGACCCGGGAGCCGCAGCCCCAGCCGCAACCGGTGCGCGAGACCGTCACGCTGGGCGACGCGCTGACCGTCTCGAAGACGTTGTTCGAGATCTTCCTGCAGGAGGCCGTGGTGCACCTGCGCACGCTGCGCGAAGAACTGGCCGAATGCGGAGGGGAGAAGGCCATCCCGCACGAATTCGTGCGCGCCGCGCACACGCTGGCGGGTATCGCCCGTACGGTCGGCGTCGCCTCGCTCGCCGGACTCAGCCACGCACTCGAGAAGCTGCTGCAGATGCGTCACGAGTCGGCGCAGCCGATGAGCGGCGCCGATCGGCAACTCGCCGAATCGGCACTCGACAGACTGGAGGCCATGGTCGAGGCGGTGCGTGGACGGCAATTGCCGCCCCTGGCGGCCGAGCTCATGCAACAGCTGGAGACCGTGCGCGAACTGCAGGCTTCGGGCGGGGAGTCCGCATCTCCGACCGGTGCGGCGCTGTCGAACCACGAGGCTGCCGCGCCACCGACCGTCGATGCCGCGGACGCGGAGCCCGCAGCGCCCGCGGCCGCCGTGGAGCAGGACGAGGCGCTGCTCGCGCCGAAGGAACCGGCTGCGCGGCCGCCCGCCGCGAGCGCGCCAGGGGCTGCGGCCCCCGCGTCGACGGACAAGGCCGCGATCTCGGCGGTGGACATCTCCGCCATCGACGCCGATCTGCGCGGGACGTTCGCCGAGGAAGGGCTGGAGCTCGCCACCGCACTCGCCCGCAGCATGCAGGCGTGGCGCAACGCGCCTGGGAATGCGGCGCACGCCGAGGAGATCGCGCGCCATCTGCATACGCTGAAAGGCAGCGCCCGCAGCGCCGGCGCCATGCCGATAGGCGAGATCGTGCACGCCACGGAGTCGCGCGTGCTCCACGCGATGCACACGAGAGAGGCCTCGCCCGCCTTCCTCGACTGCCTGCAGGCGACCTTCGATCAGTGGTGCGAGGCCTTCGAGAACGCCCGCCATGTGACGCAGCCGTCGGTCTCCACCGCGGTCGTCAACGCGGTGTCGATCGCCGCGCAGGCCGAGGAACTGCCCACCGAGGAACTGAAGGCGGACGGCGCGCGAACCGGTTCCGCCGCACAGTTGCGCGTGCAGGTCGAGATGCTGGAGCGCCTGCTCGACGGCTCGGCGGAGATCGCGCTCACGCGGGCGCGCATCGACTCCGAGCTCTCCGCAGCGCGTCGCGCCGCCACCGACATGGAAGAGCGCGTGACGCACCTGCGCGCCCAGCTGCGCGAGATCGAGATCCAGGCCGAGAGCCAGATGCGCGCGCGCTTCGACGGCCTCGATCAGTCCGACGCCGCGTTCGACCCCCTCGAGTTCGATCGCTACACGCGGCTGCAGGAGCTAACCCGGTTCATGGCCGAGTCGCTGCACGACCTGACCACGGTGCAATACAACCTCAGCCGCCACTTCGACGAGACCGAGGGTGTGCTCGGCCAGCAGGCCCGTCTGCAACGCAACCTGCACTCCGATTTGATGCACATACGCACCGTGCCGTTCGGAAGCGCCGCCGAGCGCCTGCAACGCATCGCGCGCCAGACGGCCTTCGAGCTCGGGCGCAGCGTCCGCCTGAGCATCAGCGGCGGCCACGTCGAACTCGATCGCACGGTCCTCGACCGGCTGATCTCGCCGCTCGAGCACATGGTGCGCAACGCGGTCGCCCACGGGATCGAGGATGCAGGGGAGCGGCGGCGCGGCGGCAAGCCGGAGACCGGCAGCATCACGATCGCGGTGCACCAGGAGGCCAACCAGGTCATGATCGTCTGCAGCGACGACGGCGCCGGCCTCGACCTGGGGCGCATCCGCGCCAAGGCCGAGGCGGGCGGCTTCATCGCCGCCAGCGAGCAGGCGAGCGACGACGCCCTGCGCCAGCTCATATTCCGCCCCGGCTTCAGCACCGCCGAACAACTGACCGAAGTCGCCGGCCGCGGCGTGGGCATGGACGTGGCGAAGAGCACCGTTGTCGCTCTGGGCGGCGACATCAGCGTCGAATCCCGGCCCGGCTTCGGCACCACCTTCACGCTCAGCGTTCCGCTGACGCTGGTGGTGGTGCAGGCGATCATGATCCGCAACGCCGATCGGATCTACGGCATCCCTTCGAACCTCGTTGTGCAGATCCACCGCTGCGACGCCGCAGAGCTCGAGGCCATGTACGAGCACCGGCACGCCGACTGGGCCGGCGAGCGCCATGCCTTCCGCTACATGGGCGATCTGCTGGGCACCGCACCGCGAGGGGCCGTGCAGCGGCGCAACAACATCGTCATCTTCCTGCGCGCCGCCAACGAGCGGGTGGCCGTGCACGTCGACGACATCCTGCTGAACCAGGAACTCGCGCTGAAGGAGATGGGTCCGCAGCTCGCCGGCGCGCTCGGGGTCGCCGGCGCTTCCATCGGCGAGAACGGCCGCGCGCTGCTCATCATCAATCCGCTGCAGATTGCGGTGCGGCACGCCACCGCCAGGGTCCGGGCGCAGATCGTCGACAGCAGGCCGGCGCACGCGCCGCTGGTTCTGGTGGTGGACGACTCGGTGACAGTGCGCAAGGTCACCAGCCGGCTGCTCGAACGCTCAGGCTACCGCGTGGCGACCGCGAAGGACGGCGTCGACGCGCTGGAGCGCATGCGCGAGGAGCCGCCGGCCGTGGTGCTACTGGACATCGAGATGCCGCGCATGGACGGCTTCGAGCTGACCAGGCACCTGCGCGCGCAAGCGCAGACCGAGAAGCTGCCGATCATCATGATCAGCTCGCGCACGGCGGAGAAGCACCGCATGCACGCGCGCGATCTGGGGGTGACGATGTTCCTCGGCAAACCCTTCAACGACGCCCTGCTGTTGCGCCAGATCGAGCGCCTGACGAGAGGCGACCACCCGCCGGCGCGCAGCGTCGCCTAGACTTCAGGCCGTACCGAGGGATCGACATTCGAGGCCGGCGCGTCGCCGGCAGGCGGTGGCGGCAGGGAGTGCCACCGGAATGGATCAAGGTTGATGACCCGAGTGATCCCCCGTCGGCGCACCGCTGCCGCGCACCTCCACATCGGCCTGCACCTTGCCTGCGACCTTGAACGTCAGCGTCAACGGATAGCGCGCACCCGCCACCAGGGGATGCTTGAGATCGATCAGCATCAGGTGCATCTCCCCCGGCTTGAGCACGACGGTCCCGCCCGCCGGCACCTCGAGGTTCTCGACCTTGCGCATGCGCATCATGCCGTCATCCATCGTCATCGTGTGGGCCTCGACGGAGCCTGCAACAGGGCTTTCCATGGCGGTGACGACGTCGTCGGTGCCGGTGCCGTTGCGGATCGTCATGTAGCCGGCGCCAACCGTGGCGCCGGGCGGCGTTTCCGGCGACCAGGCCTCCGAGACCTCGGTGCTCGAGGGGGCGGATGGACCGCCACAGCCGGAGAGCATGACCAGCATCGCCACCGGGATTGTCTTCAACCACGTCTGCATGCAAATCCTCCGCTGAGGTCGATGACGCGCAAACCGCGCCGCCGCATCCGATCGCGGCCATGCCGCGCCGGGCAGGCCGGGGAGTCTATCGACAACGGGCCCGGCGCGGGGATGCGGCAAAATGCCGCACGTTCCTCCCCCTGCCGCCGCCGGAACTAGGCGAGGCAGTACTGCACGATGACGTGCCGCAGGTTGGCTCCGATGCTGATCGCGCCGATGGCGACCAGCAGCAATCCCGCGCCGCGGCGCACGACCGTCTTCCGCGTGAAGCCGGCGGCGCCGCCGGCCAGCATGCCCGCCGAGGCGATCGCCGGCACCGTGCCCAACCCGAAGAGCAGCATGTAGAGCGCCCCGCGCAGGGGATCGGCACTCGCCGCTGCCCACAGCAGCGTCGAGTAGACCAGGCCACAGGGCAGCCAGCCCCACAGCGTGCCGAGCAACACGGCACGCGGCGCGGAGCGCACGGGCAACAGCGTATGGGTGTACGGCTGCAACCGCCGCCACAGGCCGGCGCCCAGCGCCTCGATGCGGCGCAGGCCGGGAAACCAGCCGGCCAGGTGCAGACCGACCATGACCAGCACCGTGCCCGCGACGACCGCAAGCAACTGGTGGCCCGCCTGCGGCATCACCGCCGGCAGGGCGGAGAACACCGTCGCCGCGAGCGCCCCGGCGAGCGCGTAGCTCGCGATCCGGCCGAGGTTGTAGGCGATGACCCGCGAGAGCAGCCGCGAGGGGTTGGCGCGATCGGATTCCGGCAGCCCGAGGGTCAACGCGCTGGCGATACCGCCGCACATGCCGATGCAATGCACGGAACTGAAGAGACCCAGAACGGCGGCGATCAGTATGGACACGGTCAGGCGTTGCGATTCCCGGTCATTGCGGTCGCCGGGGAAGACCGGTGCGCCGCGCCGGCGGCATACCGGCGGACAAATACCCGCTGCCCGGCAGCGGCGACCTGTTCCAGATCAAGTCTTGCGATCAACTTTTCCGGAACTATCCCATCGGATCCGCGGGCGAAATGCCGGAAGGCCCCGATGCGGCAAATTGCCACATCGCGTCGCACCCGCGGATCGCCGTTATTCAGCGTCCGTTTGGCCGTCCGGCATAAGTATTAACATCGGTCACATTCTAATATAAGGAGAGTGCCAAGATGTCCATTCGACGTACCGCGATCGCTGTGATCGCCGCCCCCCTCCTCCTGACGAGCTTCGCGGCGACCGCTGGCGACGACGGCGCGCAGATCGCCCAGGGTCTGTGCTTCGCCTGTCACCAGTCCGGAATGAACGGCGCCCCGAAGTTCGGTAACAAGGTCGCCTGGGCACCGCGCGTCGCTCAGGGCAAGGACAAGCTCTATGCGAACGCGATCAACGGACTGCGCGGCATGCCTCCGCGCGGCGGCGGCGCCAACCTCACCGACGACCAGGTCAAGGCCGCGGTGGACTACCTGGTGAAGGGTTCGGGCGGATATCCGCAGTAGGTTTCGAAAATAGCAGCCCCTCGCTGTCGTCCGCGGACAGCAGCAGGATTCACGACCGGTGCCAGGGAAGACGCCGGTCGATATTTTTTCAATCCCCCCTCTTGCGTGCCCGGCATTTCACGCGGCGCGAAGCTGATGGCGTCTGCGGCAATCTGCCGCATTCACAGCCGCGGGCGGGCGCTCTACCTTTCCGCACGGTTGCTTTCCAGAGTGACCGCACTCCTCGCCCCGGGCGGACGAGTGCGCAGCATTCGGGGCCGCGCGAAAGGTCACCTGCGCAGCCCCTTTTTTCCCCTCCCCCGTCATGCCCGCCTTTTGAGGGGCACGCGGCGAACCTGCTAACATGCCGCCCCTATGCCGGGGGAGGCAGTCAAGACTCGTTTTGCACCCAGCCCCACGGGCGCGATGCATCTCGGCAATGCGCGCACGGCGCTGTTCTCGTGGCTGCTCGCGCGCCGCCACGGCGGCCGCTTCCTGCTGCGCATCGAGGACACCGATCGCGAGCGCCACCAGCACGGGGCCGAAGAGGCCTTCATCGAGGACCTGCGTTGGCTGGGTCTGAACTGGGACGAGGGCCCGGACATGGAAGGTCTCGCCGGCCCCTACCGGCAGTCCGAGCGCAGTCATATCTATGTGGCCCTCTACGGCCGTCTGGCGGAGGCCGGGCTCACCTATCCCTGCTTCTGCTCGGCGGAGACACTGGCGGTGCAGCGCAAGACCCAGCTCGCCGCGGGCAAGCCGCCGCGCTACGCCGGAACCTGCGCCAGCCTGAGCGAGGCGCAGGTCAGCGGGAAGCTCACGCAGGGACTCACGCCCACGATGCGCTTCCACGTGCCGCCCGGCAGGCAGATCCTCTTCGACGACATCGTGCACGGCCCGCAGCGCTACAACTCCGATGACATCGGCGACTTCATCATCCGCCGCGCCGACGGCACGGCCTCGTTCTTCTTCTCCAACGCCGTGGACGACGCGCTGATGGCCGTGACACACGTCCTGCGCGGTGAGGACCACCTCACCAACACGCCGCGGCAACTGCTGCTGCTGGAATCGCTCGGATACCCGCCGCCGCAGTACGGCCACGTGAGCCTCGTCGTCGGCAGTGACGGCGCGCCGTTGTCCAAACGCCACGGCAGCGCCTCGGTGGAAGACCTGCGCGCGCGCGGCGTGCTGCCCGGCGCCGTGGTCAACATGCTGGCGCGCCTCGGCCATTACTACGAGTCTGGCCACTACATGCCGCTGGAGGCGCTGGCGCAGTCGTTCGAGACCAGGCACCTCGGCACGGCCCCGGCCCATTTCGACGAGCACCAGCTCCGGCACTGGCAGCGCGAGGCGGTGCTGAACGCCGACGAGAACCTGCTGGTGAACTGGCTGCGGGACCTGCTGCCGTCGCAGCTCGACGACAGGGCGCGCCGGGAGTTCGTCCACGCCCTGCGCGGCAACCTGCTCTACCCCGCCGATGCGGACACCTGGGCGCGGATCGTCTATACAGACGATATGCCGGTCACCGAGGAGGCCTTGGCAGCACTGCGGGGTGCTGACAAGGGCCTTTTTGTGTCTGCCGTCACCGCCGCCGGGGAGGCCGGGACCGACTACGCCGCATTTGTCGCACGGCTGAAGACACTCATCCCGGCCAGGGGCAGGGCGCTGTTCCAGCCGCTCCGTGCCGCCCTGACCGGGCGGCTGGATGGACCGGAGCTTGCTTCCCTCTTCGCGCTGCTGGGAGCCGATCGAATAACGCGTCGTCTGGAGAAACCACCGTGCTGAAGCAGGACTCGAAGCTCGTCATCCACAACACCCTCACCGGCCGGAAGGAGGAGTTCAAACCACTGGTGCCGGGCAAGGTCCGCATGTATGTCTGCGGCATGACCGTCTACGACTACTGCCACCTGGGCCACGCCCGGGTGATGGTGGTGTTCGACATGGTGGTGCGCTATATGCGCGCGCGCGGCTACGACGTCACTTACGTCCGCAACATCACCGACATCGACGACAAGATCATCAACCGCGCCGCCGAGAACGGCGAGACCATCAAGCAGCTGACCGACCGCTTCATCGCCTACATGCACGAGGACGAGTCGGCTCTCGGCATCGTGCAGCCCGACCACACCCCGCGGGCCACCGAGTACGTGCCGCAGATGCTGGAGATCATCCGCAGGCTCGAGCAGAACGGGCTCGCCTACAAGGCCGCGGACGGCGACGTGAACTACGCCGTGCGCAAGTTCCCCGGCTACGGCAGGCTCTCCGGCAAGTCGCTGGACGAGCTGCGCGCGGGCGAGCGCGTGGCGGTGGACTCCGCCAAGCAGGACCCGCTCGACTTCGTGCTGTGGAAGGCCGCCAAGCCGGAGGAGGCCGCGGACTGCAAGTGGGATTCACCCTGGGGCTGCGGCCGCCCGGGCTGGCACATCGAGTGCTCGGCCATGTCCGCCACCCTGCTCGGCGAGCAGTTCGACATCCACGGCGGCGGTCTGGACCTGCAGTTCCCCCACCACGAGAACGAGATCGCCCAGAGCGAGGGCGCCACCGGCAGGAAATTCGTGAACCTGTGGATGCACAACGGCTTCGTGCGCGTGGACGACGAGAAGATGTCGAAGTCGCTCGGCAACTTCTTCACCATCCGCGATGTGCTGAAGCAGTACGACCCGGAGGTGGTGCGCTTCTTCATCCTGCGCGCCCACTACCGCAGCCCGCTGAACTACTCCGACCAGCACCTGGACGACGCCAAGAGCGGGCTGACCCGGCTGTACATGGCGCTGAAGAACAACCCGGCCCCGGATGCGCCGGTGGACTGGAACGAGGCCCATGCACAGAAGTTCCGCGCCGCCATGGACGACGACTTCAACACCCCGATCGCCATTGCCGTGCTGTTCGACCTCGTGACCGCCGCCAACAGCGGCGATGCGAAGGCCGCCAGCCAGTTGAAGGGCCTGGCCGGCGTGCTGGGCCTGCTGCAGCGGGAGCCGAACGCCTTCCTGCGCGGCAGGGCCGGCGAGGACGCCCTGCCGGACAACGTCATCGAGGCCCGGATCGCCGAGCGCATCGCCGCCAAGAAGGCCCGGAACTTCGCCGAGGCCGACCGCATCCGCAAGGAACTGCAGGAATCCGGCGTCGTGCTGGAGGACAAGCCCGGCGGCGTGACCGAGTGGCGCCGCGCCTGAACCGGGTCCGCGGGAATCCATTTTTGCGGGAACGACAAGCCGCGGCGGGGTCTCCGGATCGTGGCACGAAACGGCGAAGCACCACTCTAAGTGGCTATTCCTGAAAACCAATTGACGATGTCGGGGGCCGATGCGTATCATGCCGGCCCTCTGTGCGGTACCCCCGCTCTTGGAGCGGAATCGGGGCATAGCGCAGTCTGGTAGCGCACCTGCTTTGGGAGCAGGGTGTCGGGGGTTCGAATCCCTCTGCCCCGACCAAATATAATGGGTTACAGTTCGGCCGGTATCCGCGCCTGTAGCTCAGGGGATAGAGCATCGGCCTTCTAAGCCGGTGGTCGCAGGTTCGAATCCTGCCAGGCGCGCCAGATTGTGCGGCAAGCGCCATTGCAAGGTTCAATGGTGGGCGTAGCTCAGTTGGTAGAGCCCCGGATTGTGATTCCGGTTGTCGTGGGTTCGAGTCCCATCGTCCACCCCATTCGACAACATATATAGTGAAGGCAGTAGACCCGCAGCACCGGGGCGTTAGCTCAGTTGGTAGAGCAGCTGACTCTTAATCAGTAGGTCCAAGGTTCGAATCCTTGACGCCCCACCAATCTCCTCGAACGCTTACGCGCAACCCCCTCCAGCGCCAGCGCTGAAACAGCCTTTGTCCAACCGGGCAAAGGAGGATGCCCGCCGGCTCTGCCCACAATCGAACCCACCGTCATCGACATCTGGGTGGGGTGAGTCCGGAGCAGTTCGAGGCGGATCACAGGATCAGACGCCGGGGTATCTATTGAATACCGGGAACTCCATCATGGACAAGTCGGTCCGTCCAACCTCGGGTCACATCAGTCTTCACTGCGCGTTCGAATCGACATGCGCCGAACGGCCGAGTCCGCACCTCCGCCCGACCTGATCAGGTCCGTCAACAAGTTGCTTCTCCCCGCAAGTGACGGGGACAGGAGCTATACTCACTGATGATCAGGCGGAGGCTGCCATGTCGCGCTATCCATACGTTGAAAAGCCGCTGAAGGGCATCGCCAGTTTTTCCAGGATCGCCGAAGACAGTTCCCAATCACAGGCCGCCGTGCTTCTCATGCTTGGCCGCCAGTTACGCGGCGACGACGCTGCAACGGTCGCGCATGCCCGGGCAGCCTCCGCTCAAAGAAGACTTGATGTCACCGGCCTGAAGGGCGAATCGGAGTTCCCGGTGCCCAAGTTGCGGCCATCACCCGTGCGCCTGCCCAGTGCTGCCCGCCAGCAAAGCCTCAGAAAATGGCACGGTGCCCGCGCGCTCACCGGGGAAAGGGACCTGGCGTACCTGGATTGTGCTGCACGGCTGTACAAGAAACCAACAGTGGAGACGGCGGCGGATTTGTTCGAGCTGTGCCTGCGGCATCCGCTGCCATTGGTAAAGATCGCGGCGGCCACCGCCTACTTTCCCGTCAGCGCCGAACCTGGAAGGCTGATCAAGATCCTCAACGCCGGTGTGCGCAGCCGGGAAACGCTGGAGCGCGATGTCGCAGCCACGGCCCTGGCTCGCATCGATCCGACCTCGCCGGCGTTGCGATTCCTGACGCGCGCCAGGCGAGTGCAGAAGAAGAGGGCTTCGAAAAAACGCACGATCATGCTGGTCCACGGTACCTGGGCGAGCGACGCGGCATGGTGGCAGCCGGGCGGTGACTTTCACGCCTTCATAAAGAGCCTGCGTTCCGACTTGTACAGCGCAACGGATCGCTACGAGTGGTCGGGCGGCTACAGCGACCTTGCACGTTCACAGGCTGCCGGCAGCCTGAAGGCATGGGTCGATGATCACGCAGAGGGCGGCCTCGACCTGATGGGCCACAGCCACGGTGCAAACGTAATCATGCTCGCCACGTTGAACGGCACCAGAACCGGCAAGCTCATCCTGCTCAGTTGCCCGGTCCACCTGCACAAGTACTTCCCGGATTTCAGCAACTGTACAAGTGTGTACTCCGTTCGGGTGAAACTGGACTTGGTCATTCTTGCTGACCGCGGTGGCCAGAGGTTCGCCGATCCCCGCATCAAAGAGAATGTCCTGCCGATCTGGTTCAATCACGGAGCCACACATGATCGCGCGGTCTGGACGAAATACAACGTCGCCGCGAAGGTCGCGTTGTAGTCGTGAATGAAACTCGGTGAAGCCGTCAAGCTGTTCGCCGCACACTGCCTATGGCGTGTCACCGGCGCAAAGTCTGCGGGCCGGGTTCTTATCCGCGGACTCACCTCCAGCGAGGAAAACAATCGACTCATTGCCGGCATGCTGCTGGTGCGCAGCGGAGCCAAAGCGAGTCCGCTTTATCGCGAGGCGCTCGAGCGCGGCTCGCCGCCACCGCTCCTGTTGCGAGTCATCGGCGATGGCGGGGTCCGGGACCTGCACTCGCAAATCGCACGCTACCTCGACAGTAACGATCCCAACGTGGCGCGAGCCGCCGCTTACGCCCTGGACGCGCTGAAGAGGAGTTGATCCCTGCCGCCATCTCTGCGCCTGCAGGGCCCGGGGGCTACGTCTGTTTCCTGTACGCCGTGGAGGTCACGGGAATCATTCACGTGTCATTGGCGACAGTCTCTGCCGGGCCTGGCATTTGCCAGCTCGGCTTCCGGTCGTGCCTTCAATGGACCAGGAAGGCCTTCGCCCTGCGTGATGCGGCGAGGTAACCGGCGACGAGCAGCAGGATCACTATCAGGCCGGAGGCCATGATCACCCCGGCGGTGTCCGTGGACGCGGTTGTCGTGAATTGCCCGGCGATCTGCCTGCCCAACAGCAGCGCCCAGCCGATCGCCACCGCTGTGCTCAACAGGCGTGACCATCGCCGGCGCAGCAGCAGGCCCGCAAAGGCGGATCCGTGGATCACCCAGACCGCCAGCATCGCTGCCCAGAGCCCGACGTCGTGGTACGGGTACCACCTGCCCTGAAGCACCGTCCCGATCACCTGAGTAATCCCGACAAGCGTACCGATGCCCGTGCCGACGAGCGCCAGCCTGAGGCCAACAGGCCAGGGTTGGTCCTCTGTGGAGGCGCGGGCAGCCATCCGCCGGCCCTTGGCAGCCAGGCACTGCACGCCAAAAATAAGACCGTGCCCGGCGACCCAGGCGACAAGGACGTACGGGACGAGGATGATCGCAGGCGGATGGCCGGTCTGCCTCGTCAGAACCAGAAAGGCACAGGCGACGAGGGCAAGTACCGCCCACGCTGCGTGGGTAAGACCTGGTTTCGCGCTCACGTCTTCCACCCGCGCAATGGGGATGCCATTGATGCCGTCCAGCACGATTTGAAAGACACGGGCTTGGGAAAAAAAACGGCAGCCTGTCCGATAATATCGACGCCGTGATGTGAGCTACGCCGTTCAGACGCCATGGGAAGCCTCCCCTTGGCACGCGTTATTGGGAATATTAGATTAAACGGCGACACGGACAAGCCACGACCGTCCGCTGTGGCGGTCCGAAGGATCCCTTTTTTGGGCGAGCCGGCCGTCCGCTCCTGGCCCGATGGCAGTCCTCCGACAGGAACGGGGCGAAGCAACCTGGCCAGGGGTGCAGCGCGGACAGCCGAACGGGTGCGGTGGCCGCAGCGGATGCGGAATGGACCGGCCTGCGGGAGATTGCCCGCAGAGGCGCCACTGCCAACGACTGAACGCTAGCGAGATGTGCACGATGGCCGCGAACGACCCGGAGAAAGACTCGCGTCCACGCTCATTCCAGGTGGGCGCGGTGCCGCCATTCCGACTGGATCTCACCGTGTGGGGCCTGCGGCGCCGGGCGGACAACGCGATCGATCGCTGGGACGGGCGGACCTACCGGCGCGTCCTGCAGATCAACGGCACGCCTGCGGAGGTGGCCGTCACGCAGACCCAGGGGATCGACGCACCGCAGCTCGAGGTCGCGGTCGATGGCGTGCCGCTGACGCCCGCGGTGAGATCCGCCGTCACGGGCACGCTGGATCTGCTCCTGGGCCTGCCGCTCAGCGTGGATGAGTTCCACAATCTCGCGCGAGACGATGCCCGCCTCGGCCCGCTCGCTCAGCGCTTCCGTGGACTCAAGCCGCCGCGGTTCCCGTCCGTGTGGGAGGCGCTCGTGAACGGGATCGCTTGTCAGCAACTCACGCTCACCGTGGGCATCCGGCTCCTCAACCGGCTGGCGGAGCATCATGGGGCCAGGTATGCGCCCCGGCGCGCGCCGGCGTATGCCTTCCCGTGTCCCGAGGACCTGTGCGACGTGCCGCTCGACGCCTTGCGGAGGCTGGGCTTCAGCGTTCAGAAGGCGCGGGCCATCACGGAGCTCGCGCGCGGGATCGCAGAGCGATCGACGAGGCTCGAGACGCTGGCGGACATGGGCGATGCGCAGTGCCTGGAGCGGCTGATGCAGTTGCGCGGCATAGGACGCTGGACCGCGGAGTACGCCCTGTTGCGCGGCCTGGGACGGGTGCATGTCTTTCCCGGAGACGACGTGGGCGCCCGCCGCAACCTGC
The DNA here is from genome assembly GCA_022072255.1 of Gammaproteobacteria bacterium. Lineage (GTDB taxonomy): Bacteria > Pseudomonadota > Gammaproteobacteria > JAJPIJ01 > JAJPIJ01 > JAJVHZ01. Next base: position 58,832 of record JAJVHZ010000030.1, read on the forward strand.
AGCGCTGGCTCGACATCGGCGAGGCGCTGGATTACGAGGCGGTCCGGCGAACGCTCGCCCCCTGGCGGCCCTACGCGGGCTTGATCTACTTCCATCTCCTGCTGCAGCGCCTCGCCGAGTCGGAGTGCCTGCCATGATCGCGGCCACGGCCGAAACGCCGCTGCTCGCCCTGACGGTCGGTCATTCCACGCGTCAACTCGAGGCCTTCCTCGAGTTGCTGCGAACCCATGGAGTCACCTGCGTCGTGGACGTGAGGACGATACCTCGTTCGCGACACAATCCGCAGTTCAACCGTGAGACCCTGCCCGACGCCCTGGCGCCGTCTGGCATCCGGTATCGGCACATGCCCGGCCTGGGCGGCCTGCGCCATGCTCGCCCCGATTCGCGGAACGCGGCGTGGCGCAACGCCTCCTTCCGCGGTTTCGCCGATTACATGCAGACACGGGAGTTCGCCGATAACCTGGATACGTTGATTGAACTGGTCCGTACCGAGCGCATTGCGCTGATGTGTGCGGAAACCCTGCCCTGGCGCTGCCATCGTTCCCTGATCGCGGACGCGCTGCTGGTGCGCGGCGTCCGGGTGGAGCATATCCTCGATCGAGCCCACCACCAGACACACACGCTCACGCCCTGGGCGCGGGTGGATGACATGCAGGTCACTTATCCGTCACCGGCCGCGGAAGGGCCCGGCGGGTCATCCGCATGAATGCGGGCTGGAGTGAAGCAACCCGGTGCACGCACCATGTCATCTCACTGCGCCCCGTGTCTGCTGGCGATGCTTCTCGACCGGGCGTAGGATTGGGCTCGCATCGGTTGCCGCGGGGATCCCGGGAGGTACACCATGAAGGGCGACAAGAAGACCATCGAATTCCTCAACCGCTATCTCGCCACCGAGCTGACCGGTCATCATCAGTATCTCGAGCATGCGCGAGTGCTGAAGAACTGGGGCGTCACCGGCCTCGCCGGGCACGAGGACGAATATGCCAAGGAGGAACAAACGCATGCTGCGCGCATCGCCGACCGCATCCTCTTCCTCGAGGGAGCACCCGAATTCCGGACCATCGGCACGCTTGCCATCGGCACGGACGTGAAGCAGATCCTGGGCTGTGATCTCGGCCTCGTTCGTCAAGCCCAGACGTTGCTGAGAGAAGGCGTGGCGCACTGCGAATCCGCCGCCGATTACGTCTCCCGCGATCTCCTGCGGGAGATGCTGGACGACGAGGAGCAGCACGCCTACTGGCTCGAGATTCAGCTCGCGCTGATAGTGAAGATTGGCCTCGAGAACTATATTCAGTCGCGGAGCGACTGACCCGACTCAACGGCGTTGACGACGGCTCGTGGCGAGTGGGGTGCCGGGATGCCGCTCCGCGCATATCCCGCGGCCCGTCGCCGCCGTCGCGGGGACCGACCATCCCGCCCGCCGTGCCAGCCGGGCCGTTGGCTGCCGCGGGTGCGGTGATACGCCTGCGCCCGGCGCGGGCAGTTCCGACCACGGATGACCTCCTCGATCCGCATGCGGGCGCGTGCGGGCACCGGGACGATTCACCGCATCGCCCGACCGCGCTCTATCGTCGAGCGCGCCAGACGGCGGATCTGACCCGCGCCAGTCCCGCTGCGATCCTTCCGCGCACGATGTCACGCGCCCGATCACGGCTTCGGACGAAGCCGGCGTGAACGGCCGTGAGCGCCCGATTGCGCAATGTTCCCGGCAGGACAACGACTGATGCGTTGTCCGTACTGTGGGTACCGAAACGCGCCTTGTAGGGGGCATCGCCCCATCCGAAATCCAGCCGGTGCGCAGGGCGATGGCCGACGAGATCCCGCTGGATCATGAGCAGCAGCACGGTACCCGGGGAGAGATCAGCATATTTTTCAGCGTAGCCGACCTCGACATAGTGATAGACGCCCTTGTACTGGTAGCCAATCGCGAATGCGCACGGCTCCTCGCGGAAAAGAAGCAGGTATGACCGCAGGACGCCCCGGCTTGCCAGGTGCGTCAGACGCTCAACTTCAGCACGATCCGTTGTGACCCGCGGACCGAGCTTGCGGTGCTGCCACGACTGCCGCGATACCCGCGCGGCAAGCGAGAGCAGCAGACCGACTTGCTGCGGCGAATCGATCCGCACCAATCGTGAGCCTGGATTGGCAGCTTCATCGAAGGTTACCAGCCGCTCGCGCAGATAGCGCCTGTGCTTGCGGCTCATGCGTGCCAGGCATGCGTCCAGGGTGGGCGAGAGCTCGATGTAGTGCCGCTTGCGCACGCCGTCCAGCGGATGAATCAGGCAGTCTCGCCCGGCATGGGCATGCAGGGCGCGCCACGTGAATGAGTCCGTCGGCAGCTTTCGAAACAAAAGGCCGCCACAGGAGTCGTTGCGTCCGAGGATGGCCGCGTACAATGTCGCGTGAGCTGCGTGATCGTCGGGCAGCAGCGGTTGGCCTCCAAGGATGTTGGCGACCGGCCAGCTGTGGCGAAGAATTACCCTGTTGCCAATCTCGAATTCGAGCGACACGGTCTGATGGCGTATCGGCACGACTCCGACGACGATGCCGGAGGTGTCGCGGATTACAGCGACCTCGCTTCGGCGGCTGTCGCCCGCGCCGTGCCAGCTCTCGGTCCATGTTGGCGATTGGTAGAGAGTCTCCGGATTCGCACTTTCGGACGCGAGCATGGACCATGCGGCACGAACTTCCTTGCGCCCGAGCGCATCACTCGATTTGAGAAAGCACAACGAGTAGGCCGGCGTCCTCGCCGCCCCCGATTGCGGGGTGTCGGAGGAGGGCAAGACTTGCTGCCGGTACGGATCCGTTTGTGTCATGTCGACCGATCGCACTGCGTTGCCAGGCATGGTTGGAGACCTTTGCGCCCGAATCCCCCGGCGTGACGTCGCCTTGGAAAGAGACAGTCATTGAGGGGCTCGGTTCCGTGCACCTCGGTTCCCTCGGAGTGCGCTGATATGCGGTCGTGCGGAAGCTTGCGGGAAACAGCGTCCGCTGAACCTGAACGAGATTCCCGAGGCGGCCGTTCCGATGAGTCCGCAATGCGCGGGCTTCCTCTCAGGGGACCAGCGCTCGATGATCCTGCCATTTGCGCGGCGGAGATCGTGATTGGCATCGCTAAATCGAGACCTGCCCGCCGCAGGCAGGGGCCAGGCCCGCCATCCGCGCTCGGCCGGCGTAGCCCGACAGCCAAGCGATGCGCCCGGGGCCGAGCATCTGGCTGGCCGCCTTCCGCATTTCGTCGCCGAGCAGCATTCTGACGAGATCTACGGGTCCGCGATGGTGGCCCCGAGCGAAGGGCAGCAGGCGCCAGCCGCCGATAAGCACGGGATCGATTGACCGGGATCAGCGCTTTCGCGTCGCCTGCGGAGTTGAATTAGACTTGTCTCGATGCGATTGGGATTGGCGACAGGGTCCGCATATGAATATAAGAACGATCGAGCGGGCTTACCGGCGCTACGCTCCTGGTTACGACCTGTATTTCGGCAGGTTCCTGCAGCCCGGCCGACGCGCCACCGTTCAGTGCATGAGCTGCCATCCCGGAGAGCGAATTCTCGAGGTCGGCGTCGGAACCGGGCTGTCGCTCCCGCTATATCCACCCGAGACCACGGTCTACGGCATCGATATCTGCCCGGAGATGCTGGCGCGCGGCAGCGCCCGCGTGTTCCGTGAGCATCTCGAGCAATCGGCAGGTCTCTGCAGGATGAATGCCGAGCGTATGGGGTTTGCGGACGACACCTTCGACAAGGTGGTGGCGATGTACGTGGTGTCCGTGGCACCCAATCCCGGCCGCATGGTCGATGAGATGCGCCGGGTGTGCAAGCCGCACGGGGAACTGTACTTCGTGAATCATTTCCTCCATCCCCATCCCGCCATGGCCTTCATCGAGCGTATGGCTGCCCCTTTGTCCCGCTTTCTCGGCTTCCACCCCACCCTGAGCCTGCAGGGGCTCGTCGCCGAGGCGAGCCTCGAGGTGACGGAGAAGACCCCGGTGAACGCCTTTGGTTACTGGACTCTCCTGCGCGCCCGGAACAACAAGCAGACGTTCCGGCGGGCTGCCGTACGAACGGGATGTTCCAGCGTTGCCCGCGGGACGGCGGAGCTGAGAGCGCAAGGCGCCACCGCTGTCGCGGCGGCGCAGGACGGATCGGAGTTTTCGCTGAATCCCAAGATCGTGTCCGCGGACGACCCGGCATAGCGCTGCACGCTTTGGGCCGGGTCGACGGCCGCGGGTCAGTCCAGGATCCCGCCGAGGCGCGCGCACATGTGCTGCCAGTGGCTGCCTTTCCAGTATATGCGTCCGCAGCCGCGGCATACGTAGTACTCCTGGTGCAGCCGCGCAACCGTCGGTGGCACCTTGTCGATGACCGTCGCCTTCTCGATCGGCGTCACTGCAAGGTTGCAGCACAGACACAGGGTGAACGGCCGCACCGATGCGCCGAGTTGGAGGCGCCCGATGATCTCCTTCGCCTGCGCCAGCGGCTCCAGCGCGTGCACATAGCATCCGTGCGTGACGGTGCGGACTTTCAGCAATTCGCGATCGCGCGTGAGGATGATGCGCGACTCGCGCTGCGCGAGTTCGACGATGTCGCGGTCGGAGTATGCGCGGTCGTGGAGCGTGTCGAACCCGAGCATGCGCAGCAGACGTGCGAGACCGCCGAGCTGTGCATCGGCGATGAAGCGGCTAACGCGCAGCGGTTCCGGTCGCAAGCGCAGCAGTGGCCCGACGTCGAAGGCTTCGAACATCGGGTAGACACTGATGCGATCGCCGTCGCGCAGGCGGTATGCAAAGTCCACGGACATGCCGTTGACCAGGATGAGCTCGACCTCGGTGTGTGGAACGCCGAGCGCCTCTATCGCCTGCTTGACCGTCGCCCCGCGGGCGTGCCGGTGCTCGAACTCGCACCTGCGATGCGGGTAATCGAGAAAATCGTTGAGCTCCTCGTAGAAACGAAACCGCGCGGTCGCCATGACCGCGAATTATGCGTCCGCGGTCGCAGCGTTCAAACCCTGGCAGACGGCATGGACGCGGGTGGGTCTGGTCGGCTGCCTGCTGTTAACGTCGGAGGCCAGCTCCGGACCGAACGGCCGGGCCGTCCCCGCGCGAGGGGCACTACGGCATCCGGCCGATGATCTGCTTCATCTGGTCCGGAGAGTAGGCGTGCAGGGTCTGCGATCGAACATTGCCCAGCGAGCCCACCGCCAGCAATACGGTCGTGGCGGCTTCGTCGCTGCCCTCCACCACCACGACCATGTCGTAGTTCCCGACAGTGTAATAGGCGCTCACGACCGATACGCCCAGCTTTTCGGCCAGCGCCCGGAATCCATTCAGGCGGTTCGGCGAGTCCTTGACGTTCCGGATTCCCTGATCGGTGAAGTTGATAAGGCTGATGAACGTTGCCATGGCTTCCTCCTCGGAAGGCTCGTGCCCCGTTTCCTATCGCCTGGTTCGCGCACGCGCCAGTCGAACCTGTAACAGGCGGCGAGAGTGCGCCCCCCAAGCATTGCCGTACAACTGCAAGTGTAGGCGGCAGGCCTGCCATTCGCGAGAAACGCGGTGAGGGCCGGCTCCGGCATGAGGATCGGAGTGAATCAGCCCGGGGCGCGCGCCGGGATAATGCAGTCCGGCCACCTGTCTGCGTTCCAGGGGCGACATGTGGAGGCTGAACGGGCTTCACGAGCCGGCATCGCCCCCTGCCGGCGGCCAGCGTTCGCAATGGCGGCACGGCGGATCTGATCAATGCGGATTCCCGGATATGCACCTGCCTGCCAGGCCTCGTTGCCGGCATTCCCGCTCCTCGGTCTCCTGCAACGCGCCCGTCGCAATCCCTGCTGCCGACGTCGCCCGACGGTGGGAGACGAGCAACCGACCGGAGTAAACTTGGGCGTCGCGGATCCGAGCCTCGCCGTCGTCTTCAGGTAACAGGTGAACCCGATGACTGGACTTCTCGCCCGGCCCATCCTGCTGGCCCTGCTGTGCAGCACGGCCTGGGTCGGCGCCGCCGCTGAATCCGTCGGCAACGACGATCCGCAGGCGCTGGTCCGGGACACCATCGAAAAACTGCGCGCGGCCGTGCTGCGCGACAAGGCGGCCATCGAGGGCGATCCCAACCGCGCCGTGGCTGTCGTCGACGAGATCGTCTCACCGCACGTCGATGCGACGCGATCCGGCAGGCTGATCCTGGGCAAGCACTGGCGCACGGCCACGCCGGAGCAGCGCCAGCAGTTCATCGACCTGTACAGGCGCCTGCTGCTGCGCACCTACGCCATCCACGTCAGTGACTACACCGACGTCGGCGTGGACTACCTCGCGACCATGCCGCTCGGCGAGGAAGGCAAGGATGCCGTCGTACGCACCCGCGTGATGCGGCCGGGCAAGGACGCCGCCAACGTGGACTACCGGATGACCCGGTCCGGGTCGGGTTGGAAGGTCTACGATGTCGTGGCCAACGGCGTGAGCATCGTCGTCTCCTTCCGCTCCGGCGTCGATGCCGAGATCCAGCAGTTCGGCATCGACGGCCTGATCACCCGGCTGGCCGAGAGGGTGCAGCGCCCGCTGACGAATTGAAGGCCTGACTGAATTTGTACATCATGCACGGTAAAGGACTGGAGACGAAGCATGAAACATTCGAAGAATGAACATCTGATGGCCCGCAAGGCCGCCGCCACGCCCCGCGGTGTCGGCGTGATGGCCAGCTTCTTCGCCGACCGCGCCGAGAACGCCGAACTGTGGGACGTCGAAGGTCGCCGCTACATCGACTTCGCCGGCGGCATCGCGGTGATGAACGCCGGCCACGGCAACCCCCGGGTGGTGGCGGCGATCGAGGCGCAACTGAAGCGCTTCACGCACACCTGCTACCAGGTCGTGCCCTACGAGAGCTACATAGCGCTCGCCGAGAAACTCAACGCGATGACGCCGGGCGGCCATGCCAAGAAGACGGCGCTGTTCTCCACCGGCGCGGAGGCCGTGGAGAACGCCATCAAGATTGCGCGCGCGTACACCAAGCGCTCCGGCGTGGTCGCCTTCGGCGGTGCCTTCCACGGCCGCAGCCTGTTCGCCGTGTCGCTCACCGGCAAGGTGCAGCCGTACAAGGCCGGCTTCGGGCCCTTCCCGCCCGAGATCTACCACGCGCCCTTCCCCTGCCAACGCACCCGGCTCGAGGAGGTGAAGAAGGCGGTGGATCACATCTTCAAGGCCGACATCGAGCCCGGCCGCGTGGCCGCGATCATCTTCGAGCCGGTGCAGGGCGAAGGCGGCTTCAACGTGATCCAGGCAGAAGCGGTGAAGTGGCTGCGGCAACTGTGCGACGAGCACGGCATCGTGATGATCGTCGACGAGGTCCAGACCGGCTTCGGCCGCACGGGCAGGATGTTCGCGATGGAGCATTTCGGCGTCATCCCCGATCTCATGACCATCGCCAAGAGTCTGGCCGGCGGCGTGCCGCTGTCGGCCGTCACCGGCAGGGCCGAGGTCATGGACGCGCCGGCGCCCGGCGGGCTGGGCGGCACCTACGCCGGCAACCCACTGGCCGTGGCTGCGGCGCACGCCGTGATCGACCTCATGTGCGAGGACAAGCTGCCCGGGCGCGGCCAGGTGCTCGGCGACAGGCTGAAGGCCGTGCTGCAGGAGATGCGCGCAACGGTGCCGCAGATTGCCGACATCCGCGGCCTGGGCGCGATGGTGGCGGCGGAGTTCAACCGCGTGGGCAGCGACGAGCCCGACGCCGACTTCGCAAAGAAGGTGCAGGCGGCGGCACTCGAACGCGGGCTCATCCTGCTGACCTGCGGCGTGAACGCGAACGTGGTGCGCTTCCTCTTCCCGTTGACCATCCCGCAGCCGGTGTTCGAGGAGGGCCTGGACGCGCTGCGGGCAGCGCTCAGGGCCGCCGTGGGCTAAAAGGCAGGCGGACGCTCGTGCGGCACGGCCGCGGCATCCCCGACCGGTGCGTGAGCAAAGGCCGATCTCCGGCTCAACCGAGCAAAGGGATGCAGTCGGAACTGCACGCGCGGGCCGATGGCGCTGCCGGCTTGCCCGGCCGCTGCAACACGCCGCGCGTCGGCGTGACACTGATTCGCATGTCGGCGCCACTGCCGATCACGCGCCCATCGCCATCGACCATCAGGCTGTAGCCGCCGGGCTCGACCGGCGGCCACAACAGGCTGAGCAGTGGACCTGCGGCGACGTTGGCGGCGCTGCGCGCGCCGGTGCTCGCCACGATGCGATCGCCGTGCCATTCGATCGACACGGCCACCGCATGCGGCCGGCCGTCCTTGCCCTGGGTCAGCAGATAGGGATTGACGCCGAAACGCGCGCTCTCCGCGCGCAACTTCTCGGTGGCAGGCGTTGCATTCATATCGATACCTCGAAAGTGGCCGGGCTACACGAAAGATCGCGCCGCTCGCGCGCGCTGTCAATCCAGCCCGGACGGACGGACGGACGGAAAGTCTACGTCACGACCGGCTCGGTGTCGCGACCGGCCAGGCATTCGAGACGCCACCGGTTCTGATAACTAATTCATTGATCAGGTTTACCCGACCCGATCCTCGATGACGTCGAGATCGAGCTCGCCGGCGGCGCCCCGGCCGCGCTGGCCGGCGGGCCTTTCCCTGTCCAGCGCGGCGGGGGCGCGGTTGATCCCGATGGTCCTGCGGGCATCTGCCACGCGGATCGTGCCGGTCGCATTGCAGCGGCTGTTCAGTCGTAGTCCGGCGCGTCCTCTCCCGGCTCGAGATCCGGGGGCGGCTCCTCCGGGAACCCTTCCGCGCCCGGAGCCGCTTCGCACATGCCCAGCGCGCGCGTGATGGCCGCCCGGGAGCCGGCCAGGGGATATCTGCCGAAGAAGACCTGCGTCTGCCCCGGGATGCGGAACTCGAAGCGCGCGGCTCGCCCTTCCATCAGCTCCTTCAGGATGGCCGCCTGCTCCTCGGGTGCGTAGATGTGCAGGGAGACCGCGTCGGAACCGTACTCCGTCGCCACGGCCATGACGAACTCGTACGCGGGCCGGTCGTCGATCCTGAGCCGGGTCGGCAGTGCGCTCACGATCCCGGTGGCGCTCTGCACCACGCCGAGACTCAGTATGATCGTGATGAGGAACCGGCTGCAGTCCGGCGGGAAGTAGTCAACCGCCAGGACCGACTGGCCCTCCTCGCCGATGGTGGCGGCGCGAAACGCCGTTTCATCGCCCAATTCCATGCCCTGGGAAAGCCAGCTCCCCGACACCTGCTGCTCGTAGACGTTGAAGTCCACTGCACCGCAGTAGCTGCCCAGGAAGAAGAGGACGGCGCTCACCCACCGGCGTGTACCCCGCACGTCTTTGCCCTTTGTGCTGCGAAAAACTCAGTATACGGCCGCAAGGGGCAATCGATGCGTAACCTGCAGCCATCTCCACTCGCACGACCAGGCTATGTCGGACGGTAGCGGCGCGACGCCGGGTTGACCGGAACTGCTGGCGGAGAGTCGGGCTTCGGCGCGCTGACCGACCCGACCTACTTGCAGGGCACCACCTTGCGATAGGTGTCGCGCGACCAGAGCTTCTGGCCGTCCGGCGTCTTGCCGTCCTCGTGCCACTTCTGCGTGACCTCCATGCAGAAGGTGCCGACGTCCTCGATCGTCGGTCCGGTGTCCTCGGGCGGCTCGCCGCCGACCTGCACGTTGGGATCGGTGGAACTGTAGTCCGGGGTGATGGTGCTGCTGGCGCAGCCGCCCAGGGTCACCGCGGCAGCGATGATGAGCAGGGGATGGTGTCGCATGTTCTCCTCCTCGCGCCGTCCGGCGCAGCGATTTTCGATGCCCGAAGGTAGCATCGGGGCAGCTGCCCAAAGTGTGATCGGGGGCGCGGACACGGGCCTGGGGGAGGCCAATCCTCGCGCGCAGCCGGGGGGCGAGCGCTCGCTGCATGGGCGTGTCGGTCTTCACGCGCGCTCGAGACTTCCATGAGACGAGACCCCTACGCGGCACGTCTGCGGCAACGCGGCAACGGCGGGGAGCGCGGGTCCGCGGATACCGTGACGGTGCGGCTCGAGGTTCTCCCCACGAACCGCGCGACACTGCATATACTCAGAAACAGGGAGCTGCCTGCTCCTCGACGAGGGGTGCGATGCCTATGAATGCGATCATGAATGTCCGGATCGATGCCTCGGCCGCGGCCGGCACGTGCGGTTGCCGCCCATGAATCCGCCGGCAGTCGACAGCCATCACCCCAGCGCCCCCTCGGGTCTGCCAGACGCGCCTCACCCGGCCGGCACCGTCACGCACGACACGCCGATCAGCGTGGAGATACTGGAAGGACGCAACGGCACCCTGCCGGACATCGAGCACGAATGGGTCGAGTGCCTGCGGAATGCCCCGGAGCACCAGCAGTTGTTCGGATATCACTGGTACTCCGCATGGCTGCAGCACCTCGCGCGCGAAGACGAATGGTCGGGCGAGGCGCGCCTCCTGCTGGCACGCGGCTCGGGGAAGAGGTTGCTTGGCATCCTGGCGCTGGCGAAGCGCTGTTTCCGCGGCGCGGTGTTCTGGGGACTGGCGGGATACTACCAGCCGCACCGGGGCTACGTGTGCCTGGCGGAACATCGGGCCGCTGTCTGTGCGGCGTTCGCGCGCGCACTCCTGAAGATGCAGGGGTTGCGCGAGTGCCTGCGCCTGGGTCCGTACGACACCGCCTTCCCCGAGCGCCGGCTGCTCGTGGAGGAGCTCGCGCGGCGCTCACGACGCATGTCGGCCTTCAACCTGGAACCGACGATCGTCGCCCGCGACCTTCCACAATCGCTGGAGGCATATGATGAGATGGTGCGCAACCATTCCTCCATGTGGCGGGCGCGGTCATACCAGCGGCGCATGGAGCGCGACGGGGACGCCGAGATCCGGCACTATCAGCGCCCCCTCGGCGAGGAACTGCGAGGCATGCTTGCGGACTGCGCTGCCGTCGAACGGAAGTCCTGGCTCGCGTCGGACGCCGAAGCACGACCGCGGTTCGTTTCACCTGCCAGTCAGCGCTACTGGGAACATGTCTGCACGAAGCAGTTCGTTCCCCAGAACCAGCTCAACGTCTGGGTAGCCCACTTCAACGGCGCGCCGGTCGCGTTTCGTTTCACCGTGACGACCGGGTCGATTCGGTACGCCATCGCCAACCAGTTCGATCAGCGCTTCGAGAGATATCGCCTCGGTTGGATCCTCTATCTCCACGACCTTGCGGACTGCGCCACCCGCGGGGTACGCAGCATCGACATGGGAACCGGAAAGCTCAGCTACAAGGCGCACCGCGGCGGCAGGGAGGCGGCCATGAACCAGGTGTTCGTGGTGTGGCCGCCGGGGCCCGTTGGCCACCTCGCCGCCGCTCTCGCCGCGTTCGCCCCCATCCACCGCCGCATTCGACGGCGCATCTAGCAGCGGCGCGGCGCTTCGCCTGCGTGACCCGGGGCGCCTTCTCGCATGACAATCTTTTACAGCCGCGGAAGGTGAACCTTCCCCCTGCACGACCGCTCCATTAGATCATACGTCTCACCTCATACACGTTGGTACGATGAGGGTGGGATGCAAGGTTCCGGCGGTCGCGGATAGATCGCCGGAGATGAATCCATCAGCACCTTTACGGGTCAGGAGGTATGTATGATCAACCGGAGAATTTCCGCACCCGCAGTGATCGTTACCACGCTACTCGCATTGGGAAGTGCCGGCGCCGCCTCGGCGGGGGGAGGCTCGTCGCACAACCCATATCAGGTGAATGGCAGTGGTGTTCTGATGCTCAACAAGACGCCGACGCGCCAGCAGAGCATGAACATCTGCCAGAATGAAGCGGCGTTCAGACATCTGACCGGGCAGGGGCGCGGCACGTTCCTGCACCAGTGTGAGACTTCCGCCTAGCGCACGTCCGTATCGGCCACGGCGGCGATGAGCCGCCGTGGCACCCGCACCGACCGACGTCCGCCGGCGCCGGGGATCGTAAACCCCCAAGCCCCTCGAAGCGTATCGCCTGGCCCGCGGCAGAGGTCCCGGGAATGCGGTTGACGGCCCTCGCTACGCGCACCTAACATCCCTTCCGGCCAGTCGACCTGGGAGGGAGGTCCCATGCACATCGGGGCGATCGTCGCGAGCAAGGGCGGTTCGGTACACACCATCGAACCGCATCGGACATTGAGCGATGCCGTCGACCGCATGCTCGCGCTGCGGGTGAGCTCGCTGCTCATACTCGAGGAGGACGGCAGGGCCGCCGGCATCATCACCGAGCACGACGTCATCCGCGCGCTGCAGCGCCAGCCCGACGCCTGGAAGAGCACGCGCGTGGACGACGTGATGACGCGCGATCTGTTCACCGCGAGCCCTGAGGATGAGCTCGGCGAGGTCATCGCCGCCATGACCGGGCGCCACATCCGGCACTTGCCGGTCGTGAACGGCGGGCGTGTCGCGGGCGTGCTCTCGATCCGGGATCTGATCCGGGCGGCGATGGAGGAACTGGCCCGGCACAACGAGATGATGAAGCGCTACATCAGGGAGTGGCCGGAGAGCGGCGAGACGCCGGGCTGAGGGCACGGCGGCCGAACGCGCGCCAAGCTGCCTAGGCCGCCATCCGCGCCCCGCCGGTGGGGATCGGACGGTTGTCCTGGTCGAACATCTGCAACTGGTTGTCGCGCGCGAAGCCGGTGACGAAGCTGAAGACGGCAGGGTCCTGCTCCCTCAGCCGCGTGTCGACCACCACGCAGCGGCTGTCGTCGGTCATCTTGATGGTCACGAACGGATTGAACGTCACCTGCCCGTGCGGGCCGTAGCTGGCCACGGCGTAATAGAGACGCTCGGTCCAGTCGCTGGGCCGGAAGTTCCTGCCATCGACGGTCTTGCCGTGGATTACTATCGCTGGTGTCTTCATAGTGTCCCCTCTTTTGGCGGCAGGCACAGGCCGGAGTTCAGGCGGGACGGAGGGTTCTGAGAACTCGCGCACTCGCACCGGAACCGCGGGCCGGCAACGGCGGTCACGCTTGTGGAGGGCCTCGCAGCGCTCACCCTCGCCCCCCGAACGACATTCAGGGCCACGGACGGTACAGGAGGCAGCGATGAACTCATCGACGAGAAAACACCCGGGATCCGGATCCACGCCGTTGCGGCCGCGACCCATGTCCCGTGGGCTTGCGATCGGACTCGCGCTGGCCATGGCCACGCTGGTGGCGCAGGCCGGCGGCTCCAACTACGGCATCAAGCCCGGCGCTCGCGACATCGCCGGCAAGGTCGCCGAATGGCCGGTGCCAACGCCGCAGTTCGCACGCGACCCCACCCCGGCCCCGGACGGCCGGATCTTCCTGGTGGCGATGGCGGGCAACAAGCTCGCGCGCTTCGACCCGGCGACGGAGAAGTTCCAGGAGTGGGATCTGCCGGCGGATACCAATCCGCACAGCGTGCTCGTGGACGGCGACGGCGTGGCGTGGCTGACCGGCAAGGGCAACGGCACCATCCTGGAGTTTCATCCCGACACCGGCAGGGCCGTGGCCCATCGCGTTCCCTCCGGCGGCGATCCCCACACTGCCGCGCTCGACGACAACGGCGTGCTCTGGTTCACCGAACAGGCCGCAAACCGCATCGGCAGGCTGGACCGGAACAACGGCACCATCACCGAGTATCAGACCTCCGGCACGCCCTATGGTCTTTCCATCGATCATTCCGGGAACGTGTGGGTCTGCCGCATCCAGGGCGACATGCTCGGCAAGCTCGACCCGGGCACCGGCACGATCACCGACGTGCCGATGGGCAAGGGCTCCGCGCCGCGCCGCATCGCCACGGCGCCCGACGGGACCCTGTGGGTGGCGCTGTGGGGCAACGGCACGCTCGCGCACGTCGATCCGGCCACGGCCACCGTCATCAAGGCGTACCCGCTGCCGGGCGGCCGCGACAGCGGCGCCTATGCGGTCACCGTGGATGGCAGCGGCAAGGTGTTCGTGAACGAGTTCAACACCGATGTCGTGGTGATGCTCGACCCGCGGACGGAGGCAGTGCGCAACATCCAGGTGCCCCGGAGGAGCGGCATCCGCAAGATGGTGATCGACCAGGCGGGCAGCCTCTGGTACGTGGGCAGCAGCAGCGGCCGGCTGGGACGCATCGACTGAACTTCCACGGGGGTCAGGCCTCAGGTCCTGAACGTGCCCGCGATTGTGGACGATCCAGTTGCGGGCCCCGGACCCGCGGTGTCTGGTGCCGGGAAAACCGCTCGACCCCCAGGCCTGTTCCGAAGCGTTTGGAGTGCCCGATGAGCAGTGGGGGCCGCGCGGTAGGAAGATTATCGGCAATCGCGTGCGTGGCTGAAGGGCCTGCGCACACCGGCCGTCGAAAAGTTGAACGACGCCGCTATTGCGCCGCGGCCCCGGGGCGTAATGCCTGCGGCACTCCGTCGGCCGCGCGATGGCAGGCGGCGACGCCAGGGCTCGCCGCCAGTGGGATGCTGCAAGGCAATACTGCCAGACGGACGACGAGGTTCGCGTCCGCGTTTCGCGCACCGCACTGCAGCGCAGGACGCGCGTGTTCACATGCCTGCGCCGCCGTCCGGTACGCGAAAAAAATGTGTGTGCGGCGATTCACGAACCCCGGATGCCAGGGATGCGATGCGGCGCGGAGGTTCGCTACAGTGCGATGAAAACAAGACGTACCCTCAACGAGCGCAGGGAACCCGTCGTGAGAGGAGAACGTCATGCTATTTTTCAACCGCGGCCCGAGTCAGTCGATCTATCTCTCACTCGCTGAAGACATCGACCCCGCCACCCCCGTCGGCGAATTGTTCAAGGAAGGCCCCATCCGCATCCGTATCATGAACGTCAACGGCACGCAGGTCCGCCTCGGCGTGCGCTCGCCGCTGCACCTGGACGTGTACCGCGAGGACGGCCTGGAGAGCATCCCGCACGCATCCGCATCCACCGGCTGAGCGCCAGCGCATGACGCGCCGGCGCTCTCCGCGGGAGGCTCCGCAGAACCTCGCCGCGCTGCAACCGCCGGCGCACCCCCTCCCCGCCGGGACCGCGCCGTCAGTCTTCGTACGCGCCGGTCAGACGTGGTGGCTGAACTGCCCGCGCGGCGCGTTCTCGATGAGCCGCAGAAAATCCGTGCCGCTGACGTGTACGAGATCGGTGTGATCGCCGGCCTCGAAGTAGACGTCCGTGCAGTGCGTGAGCGATTCGTCCACCACCATCCGGATCCCGTAGGCCGCCCCGAGCGGCGGTACTGCGCCGAACTCGCAATCCTCGAAAAGCCCTCCGACCTCGGGCTCCGTGGCCAGCCCCAGTCGTCGCTGCATCTGCCGGCTCAGCACGCCGAGGTCCAGCCGATGCGTGGCGGGAATCACCGCAAGCACGTAACCGCGCTCGTCGCCCACGACAACGCTCTTGGCGAGCTGATCTCCGGAAATGTTGGCAGCACCGGCGGTGCGCAGGCTGTTGGCCGTGTGCGAATGTGCCACCACGTCGTACCTGATGCCCTGTTGGTCGAGATACTGCTTGACGGACGCGGGGATAGTCATCGTTCACCCTCCTGACCCGGGCCGGGTCTGCCAGTTAGGGAGTCGCGTTCCTGAAATAAGGATAGCCAAGAACGGGCGAAACCACAGGCCCGGACGCTCGCCGGCCCGACAACTGCCCCGCTGCCGACGGTATTCCGGTGTGGCGCGGGGGCAGCGTGTCTCGCTTCGCGCGCTACCTGTCCGCCGGCGGCTGGCTCAGGACCTTGCGGCCCGTGATCATCCCCGACACCAGGGTGCCGCCTTCGCGCGCCTCGGTCACGACCACAGCGACGATGTGGACCACCGCCACCACGAGCAGCGTGTAGAAGTTAAAGTAATGGATGGTGACGAACGGTTTGCGGAAGGCGCGCATCGCCTCGTAGGCCGTCTTCTCGTACATGTCCGGCGCGTAGGGCACCAGCGTCGCCGGATCCACGCCCGGCGCGGCCACCCAACCGGCGATCCACGCGCCGAGCGGCGGGTAGAACAGGTCCGTGCCGGCGAGCACCAGCCCGGTGACGGCCTGGACCAGCAGCAGCAACAGCAGCAGCGCCACGGCGAGACGGCCGAGCGGATTGTGGCCGACGTACTGGCGCGGACGCCCGGTGCGAACGGCGGCGAAGTACTCGCGCACCTCCGTCATGTAGCCCGGACCGCCGGGCAGGATCGCGCGCCACCGCGCCCCCGTCCCGCCGATGAAGGCCCAGAGCAGGCGCCAGAGCAGATTCAGTACGAACACGTAGCCGATCCAGACGTGTACCGTCTTCAGCAGTACCTTGCCGTCGTCGGTGACTCCGAGCGCCTTGTCGTTGAGGATCGCCACACCGACCGCGATCAGTCCCAGCATGCAGATCAGGTTTATCCAGTGAAACCACCGCACACCGGCGTCCCAGGCCGAGTAGGTCTTCAGTTCGCTCATCGCGGAATCTCCCAAAGGTTGCCTTTTGACTGGAGAATAACGGCTCAAGATCAATTCAAGATTACAATCGCGCACCTTGGATCCGCACGAGCGGGGTACGCGCCCGCGGCCGGTCGCGATGCGCCGCGTCGGCAGCCGATACGTGCCGCTCGCGTTCGCCGCCGCTCAAAGCGACTTGTGGGTACCGTCGCAGTAGGGTTTGTTGCCGGAATGCTTGCAGCCGCACAGCCACGCCTTCCCGCTCTTTGCGGCCGTGAACTTCACCGGCGTGAACGGCGTGGTCTTGTGCGAACCGTCGCAGTAGGGCTGATTCCCGCTCTCACCGCAGGCGCACCACCAGTAGCTCTGGCCGGCGACCACGTCGACCTGATAAGGCGAGTTCCGGGCGATCTTGGGGCTGTTCATCGACAGGCCTCCTCGTGGTTGGCAATTGCCTACACCGCCGGTCACATGCTGCCGCCAGCGGCGCATCCCCGCACGCGCGAGTGTCGGTGAGGAGTATACAGCCCGCGGCGCCGACGGCGATCCGGGGATCGCCGTCCCCTGCGTCGGGCAACGGCGCCTGTCGCCCGGCGCGACGCCGGTGTCCCTACTGGGTCTTCACCTCGATCCTGCGCGGCTTCGCCTCCTCGCGCTTGGGTATGCGCACGCTCAGCACGCCGTCCTTGAGGTTCGCCTCGATCGCCTCGAACCTCAGCTCGCTGCTGAGGGTGAAGCTGCGCCGGTAGCGCGTGGAACGCACATCCGCGTACAAGGCGTTCATGCCCTCGGGCATCTGAATCTTCGCCTCGCCCTCGA
This sequence comes from Gammaproteobacteria bacterium, assembly GCA_022072255.1. Classification (GTDB taxonomy): domain Bacteria; phylum Pseudomonadota; class Gammaproteobacteria; order JAJPIJ01; family JAJPIJ01; genus JAJVHZ01. Next base: position 76,016 of record JAJVHZ010000030.1, read on the forward strand.
TGAGCAGCGTATCCCTGTCGACCTGCACCGTGAGGCGATCCCTGGACACGCCCGGCATGTCGGCCTGCACGTGTATGCCGTCGGCATCCTCGTAGATGTCGACCGGGGGATACAGCGCCGTCTCCGGCTGACCGTCGGCTGGGCGGACCTCGCCGGTTTTCGCGGACGCGACTTCCTGCTTTTCAGTCATGGCATGTCTCCTGAGGGATTACTTGACCTCGATGCGCCGCGGTTTCGCTGTCTCGCGGCGCTTGACGGTGATCTGCAGAACGCCGTCGCGATAGCGCGCATCGACGCGATCCGGGTCCACGTCGTCGGGAAGCGTGATGACACGGCGGAACTCGCCGCTGTAGCGCTCCTGGCGGTAATAATCCACGCCTTCCTTCGCCGGGATCTGGCGCGAACCGCTCACCGTCAGCAGATTCTGCTGGACCGAGATTTCCACGGCCTTCGGATCCAGCCCGGCCGCGAAGAGATAGATGTCCACGCCGTCCGCCGTCGCGCCGACGTTGATCGGCGGATACGCACCGCGTGCAGCGGACCGGATCCCGGCCGGCCACGGCCAGCGACCCAACATCTCGTCCATCTGTCGCTCCATGCGCCTGAACTCGTCGAACAGGCGGCTCTCACCGCTGAATAGGCTCTCGAACATTTCGGCACCTCCTGTGGGCAAACCTGCCCGTGCTGAGTCGGTTCGAGATCGGATATAGGGACGGCGAGTCCGGTTTCAAGGGGGTGCTTCCCGTGAAGGCACGGCACCCGGCCGCCGGACTTCCCGGCCGGACCGAGTCCCGGGGGCTCCGCAGTCAACCTCGCGAACCGCGGTCTGCGCCCACTTGATCTCCCTCAGGAAACGGCGCTCGGGTTGGATTAGCCTGCTCCTCACCGCGCGCGTCTGGCGGAGGCCGGTTGCGGATTTCCCGCATCCAGCGCACGACATCGGTGATTCTGATTCGATGAACAGACTCCTTCTGCGCGCGGGGTTGGCGGTCGCGCTGACGATGGTGGCACTGGCGGCGACCCCGGGAGGAGCCCCGGCTGCCGAATCGACCGCCGGGCTGGACAGCACCGCCGCAGTGAACGTCGCCGGTCGCCAGCGCATGCTCTCCCAGCGCATGGTGAAGGCGTATCTCATGCTGGGCCAGGACATCGCGCCCGAGGATGCACGGCGCATCCTTCGTGAGTCCATCGATCAGTTCGAGTCCCAGCTCGCCGCGCTGAAGGCCTACCAGCCGACCCCGGGCGTGGAGCAGGCGCTGGTGGCGCTGGAGACGGCGTGGTCGCAATGCAGTGCGCTGCTGGCCGCACCGCCGAGCAGGGCCGGGGCGGAGCACCTTTACGACGCGAACGAGACCCTGCAGAGGGCGGCGCACGCAGCCACGCTGGCATACGAGCACATCACCGACGCGCCCCTCGATCACCTGGTCAACCTCGCGGGCCGGCAGCGCATGCTGTCGCAGCGCATGGCCAAGTTCTACTTCTACCGGACGTGGGAGATCTACGACACGCCGGCGGACATGGAGCTGCACCTCAGCCATGCGCATTTCACCGCCGTGCTCAACCAGATCGAGGTCTCGCCGCTCGTCTCGGCACCGGTGCGGGAACGCGTGGCGCAGCTGCGCCGTGAGTGGGAACCGTACGAGAAGCTTCTGCTCGCGAGCAAACATCCCGCGGAAATTCGCCGGGACGCGGCACGCGTGGCGGTGCTGAGCGAGCAGGTGCTGGCGGGCATCGAGGAGCTCGTCGCCAGGATCCTCGCGCAGGCGGGCGCCGGCACCGGCGGCGCCCGCTGATACGCATTCGCCGCCGGCCGCGGTGTCCGCGGCGCGGCGGAGCCCCCGCACCGCGGCCGTTTTCGATGATAATCCCCGTCGGCAGCGGACCCCCGCGCGCCGGTCCGTTCCAGGAGTCGAATTCGGGCGCAAGCGGCGGAGTGCGAGGGCGGATGCCGGCGGCTACAGTGCAACGCGCAGCTACGGCAACCACGGGATCGAACATGAAAAAATCCGCGAAGACCTCCAGGGCCGCCGGCGTCGCCACCGAGCGCGACCCGCGATGGGCCGCCGTCATCGCCCGCGACCGCGGGGCCGACGGCGAATTCGTCTATTCGGTGAGAACCACCGGCGTGTATTGCCGGCCATCCTGCCCCTCGCGCCGCGCGCGGGCGGAGAATGTGCGGTTTCACGCCACCTGCGAGGATGCGGAGCGCGCCGGCTTTCGCCCCTGCAGGCGCTGCCGGCCCCGGGAGGCTTCGCTCGCCGAACGGCACGCGAGGATGGTGGCGGAGATCTGCCGCCTGATCGAGGCTGCGGAGCGGATCCCGAGCCTCGAGGCGCTGGCAGCCAGGGCGGGTCTCAGTCCGTTTCATTTTCACCGCGTCTTCAGGGCCGCCACCGGGGTGACGCCGCGGGCGTACGCCGCCGCCCATCGCGCCCGGCGCGTGCAGAGCGGGCTGCGTCGCGGCCGCTCGGTGACGGAGGCGATCTACGATGCCGGCTTCAATTCCAGCGGGCGGTTCTACGAGAGCGCGGAGCGGATGCTGGGCATGACCCCGATGCAATTCCGCTGCGGCGGCCGCAATGCGGAGGTCCGCTTCGCCATCGGCGAGTGCTCACTGGGCTCGATCCTCGTCGCCAGCAGTGCGAAGGGCGTGTGCGCGATAATGCTCGGTGATGATCCCGATGCGCTCGCGCGCGAACTCCAGGCGGGGTTTCCGCGCGCGCACCTGATTGGCGGCGATGCGGAGTTCGAGCAGCTCGTCGCCAGGGTGGTGGGCCTCGTCGAGGCACCGGGGCTGGGGATCGAGCTGCCGCTGGACGTGCGCGGCACGGCATTTCAGCAGCGGGTCTGGCAGGCGCTGCGGGCGATCCCGCCCGGTTCGACCTTGAGTTACGCCGAACTCGCGAAGCGGATCGGCGCGCCGCGCTCGGCGCGTGCCGTGGCGAGCGCCTGCGCCGCCAACAAGCTGGCCGTCGCCATACCCTGCCATCGCGTGGTGAGTACCGACGGCGGACTGTCCGGCTATCGCTGGGGAGTGGAGCGCAAGCGCGAGCTGCTCAGGCGGGAGGCCGAGGACAAGCGGGCGCGACGCGCATCGGGGCGCCGATGAATGCCGGGGCCCGGCCGCGCCTCTCACCCGGCATGTGGAGACGGATCTGTGCGATCAGTCTGCTCGTGCTGATCACGGCCGGGTGGCTCGGCAACACGCTCGAGGGCCGGATCGGCAGGCCGGGCATGGTCGGGCTGGCGGCGGTGATCGACGTCGCCCTGCTCGCCTTCATCGTCTCGATCCCGCCGGTCCTGGTGCGCGGCCTCATCGACGTGCAGAGGCTCATCGGCAACAGCGACGTGGCCGCGGTGCGGTTTCTGGAGCGCAACGAACGCGGCGTGGTGCGGCTGATGTGGATCGTCTGGCTGCTCGGTGCGCTCCTCGCCGCGCCGTTCGTCATCCACGACCTGCTCACCGCGCGGTGAGAGCC
>JAJVHZ010000007.1:0-54973 GCA_022072255.1 Gammaproteobacteria bacterium
CCGGCGGCATGGGTGCCGCGGGCATCGGCTCGGCCGCCGCCACGCTGTCGGCCGGCGGCTGCGGGGTCGGCTCCGCCGGTGTTACCGGAGCGGTCGGCTCGGTGGTGGCCGCCGTTGTCGCGGGAGTTGCGGGTTCCACGGCAGCGGCCGCGCCGGACGGCTCGGCCGGCGGTGCGACGGGCGCCGGCGGCACCTCGACGACGGGGGTCTGGATGGCCTCGACGCGCTGCGCTACAGCCGGTGGCGGAACGAGCTGCGTCGAACGCGACTGGGTATACCAGTAGTACGCGCCGACGGCACCCAGGCCCGCTGCGGCCAGCAGGAGCAGGGAGGCCGCCGCGCTGAACGCGGAACTGCTGCGCGCCCGGCGCTTCGCCGAGAAGACCGTCTGCGCCGTGATGGGGCCGGAGTCGGCCCCTACCGGGACCGCGGGCTCCTCCGCGGCGGGGGTGACGCGCGGGCCTTCCAGCGAGCGTGTCGGCTCGAAGTACTCCTCGAGCGACCGCTTGAGCATGCGTTTGGAGGGGCGCGTCGCGTCAAAGTCCTGCTCGCCCTCGAAAGCGCCGGTGGCCTCGTTGCGCCGTGGCACGCCCAGGGCGTCGAAGACATCGCGCTGCGCGGCACTCAGCCGCATCTTGGTGGTGTCGCCGAACGGCTCGGCCGTCTCGCCGGTGGTGGTGGTGCTGCCCGGAGCGGTGGTGCTCGCCGGCTCGGCCGCCGCGCCCTCGATCGGCTCGAGACGGAGATTCTCCGCCGTGTGCTCGCCCGTCTGGCTCGCGACCTCGGGCGCGGGGGCCTCAGGGGGGAATGTCGAGGCGAGCTGATCCGGCGCAGCCGCGCCGGCGGCGCCCTCCTCCCCCTTCTTTTCCAGCGCGGCGCGACGTTTTTCTTCCTCCGCCTTGCGCAACGCATCCATCAACAGACTCATGGCGGCTCACCCTGCAATCGTGATTACTGACACCAGTCGCCCTGGCAGACCCTATCCTTGGTGCAGCCCGGCTCGTCGCGGTAGCACGGCGGTTCCTGCCCGTTGAGCGGCGGCGGGAAGCCCTGATCCGGTACCGGGGAGAGGTACTGGTTGTAGTCCTTGAAGTCCCCGTTCAGGCCGGGGTTCTTGATCACCGTCGGGCGCAGGAAAATGACCAGCTCGCTCTTCGCGTACTGGTTGTTCCGGTACTTGAACAGCTCTCCCACACCCGGGATATTCTGCAGTCCCGGCGTGCCGTCGGTGGCGATGTCGGCGCTGTCCTGCATGAGGCCGCCCAGCACGGCGGTCTGTCCGCTCGGCACCTTCAACAACGATTCCAACTCACGGGTCTGGATGATCGGTATCTGGTTCGCCGGCAGACCCACCGTAATCGGGGCCGGATTCGGATCGATTGCGAACCCATTGATACGCGAGATGGTCGGACGGACGTTCAGCATCACCGTGTCGTCGGCATTGATCTGCGGCGTCACGTTCATCACCAATCCGACCGCCACGGAGTGCGGCGTCGTCGTCACCGTGGTCGTCGTCTGGTTGGTATTCTGGGTAGTGTCGGCCTCGATGGTGAAAAACACCTGATTGTCGACGACCTTGAGCACCGCGGTCTGGTTGTTCAACACCATCGCCTTCGGGCTGGACAGCACCTGCACGTTGCCGAACTGCTGCAGCAGGCGGATCCCGAGGTTGAAGTTGTCCCCCGCGAAGGTGAAGGCCGAGAACGGCGAGGCGGTCGAGGATATGGGCAGGTTCCCCGGGGTGCCGAGAGCGATCGCTCCCGGGAGGGCTCCCGCGGTCAGGCCCGCTGCGAGCGCGAAGTCCCCGGCAATGGCCGCCCAGTCGATACCCGCCTGGTATTGGTCGGTGAGCCTGACCTCGACGATCGTGGCCTCGACCAGGACCTGCCTGGAGACGTTGGCCATGACCTGGTCCAGAAACTTCTGGATCTCCGCATGCTGGCGCGCGGTGGCGACCACCGTCATCAGGCCGCTCTCGCGATTGACGATCACGCGCTCGGAGGCCGGCAGGCCGGTCGAGCGCTCGATGGTCCTGCTCGTGCGCTGCGTGTCGCGGTCGAAACCGAGCAGCCCGCCGCTCGACTGCGAGGTGTTCTCCTCGATCTTCTCCTGCGCGATGCTGTTGGCGGCCTCGACCTGACCGAGTATCGAGAGGATGTTCGCGGTCAGCGTCTCCCAGAAACGCTGGTTGGACGTGCTGCTGATGCTCGTGGTCGAATTGTTCTGCGAACTCCCGCTGCCGCTGCTGCTGCCGGCCGTGGTCTCGGTGCTGGTGTCGATCTGCGTGGCGACCTCGGTCTTGCTGGCGACGTCGCGCGACATGTTGATGTAGTTCACCGGGTAGGTGCGCGCGAACGGCACGTCCGGCATCACCGAAATGCGATCCGCCTTGATCTCGTAACGGATGTCGGCCTGCTCGGAGATCCGACTCAGTATCTGCGGCAGCGTCTGCTGCACCGCATTGAGCGTGACCACGCCGCTGACGCCGGGGTTGATGTCGACGTTCATGTTGGCGTCGCGGGCGATGGCGAACAGCAGTTCCTTCACGGGCACTTCATTGACCACCACCGTGTAACGTTCCCCTCGCGGCACCTCGGGCTGTGGCGGCGGCAACACCGGGGCCTCCTCCACCACCTTCGGTATCGGGGCGGATGCCGCGGGCGGTGCGGGCTCCGGCTTGATGTGACCCGCGGACGGCTCGCGCGGCGGCGGCACCAATTGCGCACAGGCGCCCAGTAAGGACAGCAGTGAGATGGCGAGAATCTTCTTCATAGCGCTCCGCTGCACTAGCGGCAGGTTGGATATGCCCCGTCTGCCGGGCCAGCGTTGCGGGTCGACGCCGTCCCTGCCCCAAGATTTCAGCGATCCATCGATCAGTGCATGGACCCGTTTGTCGATATTACAGAATAGCTTGCATCGGTTAAAGAGCAGCCTGTCTGAAGTTCGCAAACGCCCTCGTCGCCGCTATCGGTCGGTCGCGGGCCGCGCACCGGAAGCGCTGCTCGCCATCTCGGAGGTCTCCACGGCCGGGGTGCCGGCCGGCTGTACCGTGGAAGATCCCGTGGTGGATCCCGTGGCGGCGGCCGCAGGGGGGGTCGTCGACGCGGGAGGCTGCCCGGCCGGGACGGTCCCCTGTCCCGGGCCGGCGGCGGCGGCCTCCGTGCCGCCGGTCGCGGCGTCGTTCCCGCGCCCCGTGTAAAGCCAGTAGAACGTCCCTGCCACCACCAGCAGCAGGACCGCGGACGCTGCCGTTGCGGCCCACGCCGGGAATCGCCGCTGCGGGCGATATTCGCTGTCCTTGGCGGCCATGCGCACATGCCTGGGCGTGACGGCCATCGCCTGCTCCGCGTAGGCGGCCAGCATCGATTTGTCCGCGATGATGTTGATGCGACGCACCAGACCGGCCGAATAGTTCTCGATCGCCTTGACCGCCGGCGGACCGAACACCTCCCCGCCCCGGAACCCGCACGCCCGCAGGCGGCTGTTCAGATAGTCCCGGATCTCCCAGTGCTGGAACGGCGTGAGCGGAAAGGTGTGAGTGATGCGTTCCTTGAGCTGCCGGATCTCGTGCCGCGAGAGGGTGTCCTCCAGCTCGGGCTGACCGAACAGCACGATCTGCATGAGCTTGTCCTGCCCGGTCTCGAGATTGCTGAGCAGGCGCACCTCCTCCAGGGTCGCCGTCGGCATGCTCTGGGCCTCCTCGATGAACAGCACCACGCGGCGGTCCTCGGCGTGCTTGGCGAGCAGGAAATCCTGCAGGGCGCGCATCACCACCAGCCGGTCGTCCCCGGGCTTGACGTCCAGTTTCAGCTCGAAGGCGATGGCGTGCAGGATGTGTTCGGGCGACAGACTGGGATTGGCGATGTAGACGACGTCGACGTGCTCCGGCAGCTCCAGCTCCAGCATGCGGCAGAGCATGGTCTTGCCGCTGCCGACCTCGCCGACCACCTTGACGATGCCCTCGCCGTTGGTGATCGCATACACCAGGGCCTCGAGCGCCGCGCCGCGATTGGCCCCGGGGAAGAACAGCCGGGTATCGGGCGTGATCTTGAAGGGCGGCTGATCCAGACCGAAGAACTTGTAGTACATGATCCGTTTTGGTCGTTTGCTATTCGCAGATGTGTATCGAGAGGCGCTGCAGACGGCTGTAGAGCGTGGTGCGATTCATCCCGAGCATGCGCGCGGCCTTGCTCAGATTGCCGCCGGCGACACGCAAGGCGGCGTTGATGTAGCGTCGCTCCCAGTCCGCCAGCGCCGCCTCGAGGGAGAATCCGTGCGCGCGCATCTCCTGCTCGGCCAGCGTGCCCAGATCAGCGCGCTCCTCGCGCCCGTCCACGACCGTGTCGGTCTCCAGCTCCGCTGCCAGCTCGCGGGCACCCACCGCGCGGCCCGCGTACTTGGCCCCGAGCCGGATCACGATGTTGCGCAGCTCGCGTACATTGCCCGGGAAGCTGTACTTGCGCAGCTGTTCCTCGGCGTCCGCGGAGAGCGTGAACGCGGCGGAATGCCCGGAGTACAGCCGCCGGAAGCCCTCGAGCAGCAGCAGGCAGTCGTCATCGCGCTCGCGCAGCGGCGGCACACGCACGCTCAACACGCTCAGGCGATGAAAGAGATCCTGGCGGAAGCGCCCCACGCGCACCTCCTCGCGCAGGTCGCGATTGGTGGCCGCGAGCACCCGCGCCTTCGAGGCGCGCGGCTCCGTCTCGCCGATGCGGTAGTACTCGCCGTTCTCGAGCACGCGCAGCAGCTTCGCCTGCAACGGCAGCGGGAACTCCCCGATCTCGTCGAGCAGCAGGGTGCCGGCGCCGGCCTGCTCGAAGAAGCCGGTCTTGCCGGAATCCGCGCCGGTGAAGGCGCCCTTGGCGTGTCCGAACAGTTGCGACTCGAGCAGTTCGCTCGTGAAGGCGGCGCAGTTCACGGCCAGGAACGGCTTCTCGGCGCGCTCGCTCTCCGTGTGCAGGGCCCGGGCGATGAGCTCCTTGCCGCTGCCGGACTCGCCCTCGATGAGCACCGGGAACGGCGTGCGGGCGAACTGCCGGATGAGGGCCCGCAGGGTCTGCATGGCACTGCTGCGCCCGACCAGGGTGTCCGCGCTCGGCGCTTCCTCGATCGCGGGTCGCTCGGCCTCCAGCATCATCAGCTGGTGGCTGAGGCGCGATTTCAGCAGCAGCGCATCGCAGGGCTTGGGGATGAAGTCCACCGCGCCGAGCGTCAACGCATGCTGGATGTTGCTGCGGTTGCTCTGTCCGGAGAGGACCAGGATCTTCATCGAGGGATTGAAAGCCAGCAGTTCCTCGATGAGCGCGAAACCCTCCGCGGGCGTGTGCGGCGTGGGCGGAAGGCCCAGATCGACCAGCGCCAGCGCGGGCATCTGTGCCGTTCGCCGCAACAGTGACTTGACCTCGGCACGGGTCCCTGCCGTCTGCACCGCGTAGGCCTCCTCCAGCACGAAACGCAGCGAGTCGACGATTAGCGGGTCATCGTCAACCAGCAGCAACGCCGTACGCGTCGTGACCGAAGGGCTGGCGGATTCCGTGCGACTCACCGGATTCACCTTACGCCGAACGCCGGGGCGCGGCAACTTGCCGCCCTGCCCGCCGCAAACCGCCCTGCGATCCTAGGGCGCGCGCAAACCCAGGTTCTTCCAGATGGCCTCTGCCGGTTCGTGCTGATTCATGGTGTAAATGTGCAGGCCCGGCGCGCCGCCCTCCAGGAGCCGGCGGCACAGTTCGGTTGTCACGTCGAAGCCGAAACGGCGGATGGCGACGCGGTCATCGCCGAAATCCCGCATGCGCTTCTGGATCCAGCGGGGGATCTCCGCTCCGCATCCCTCCGAGAACCGCATCAGCTGGGTGAAATTGGTGATCGGCATGATGCCCGGTGTGATCGGAATGGCGATGCCGAGCCTCCGGCAATCGTCCACGAACCGGAAGTAGGCATCAGGATTGAAGAAGTACTGGGTGATCGCCCCGTCGGCGCCGGCATCGACCTTGCGTTTGAAGTTCCGCAGATCCTCCTGGGCCGATCCCGCCTGCGGATGCACCTCCGGGTAGGCCGCGACCTCGATGTGGAACCAGTCCCCGGTCTCGCGCCGGATGAACTCCACCAGTTCGTTGGCGTAACGCAGTTCGCCCCAGCCGACGGTGCCGGAGGGCATGTCGCCGCGCAAGGCGACGACCAGGCGGATCCCCGCGTCCCGGTAGCGGTGGAGCACCTCCCGGATCGTCGTCACCGGCGTACCGATGCACGAGATGTGCGGCGCGGCGTCGATGCCCGTCGCGCGCTTGATCTCCTGCACCGTCTCGAAGGTGAGGTCGCGCGTGCTGCCGCCGGCGCCGAAGGTGACGGAGAAGAAAGCCGGGTTCAGCTGCGCAAGCCGATCGCGGGTGGTCTGCAGCTTGCCCACGGCCTCGGGCGTGCGTGGCGGGAAGAACTCGAAACTGTAAGTCGGCCGAGAAGTAGTCTGTGTCCCCATAACCCCTGCCTGGAAAACCGGTGCACGAGAGTCCGGCGAGCCGTGCGGACTGGCGCCCGCCTGCGGCTCGCCGGGTTGTTTCGCCGCGCGCAGCGCGCGCGCATCCAACCGATCGGTCGCGCCGATCAGTAACGGTAGTGATCGGGCTTGTACGGACCTTCCTTGTGGACGCCGATGTAGCGGGCCTGGGCATCGGTCAGGGTCGTGAGCTGCGCGTTCAGCTTCCTCAGCTGCAACCGCGCCACCTTCTCATCGAGATGCTTCGGCAGCGTGTAAACGCCGACCGGATAGTTGTCCGTGTTGGTGAACAACTCGATCTGCGCGATGGTCTGGTTCGCGAACGAGGAGCTCATGACGTAGCTGGGATGTCCGGTGGCGCAGCCGAGATTCACGAGGCGGCCCTTGGCGAGCAGGATGATGCGCTTGCCGTCGGGGAAGACGACGTGATCGACCTGCGGCTTGATCTCCTCCCACTTGTACTGGCCGAGCGCGGCAACGTCGATCTCGTTGTCGAAGTGGCCGATGTTGCAGACGATCGCCTGGTCCTTCATCTTCTTCATGTGCTCGTGGGCAATCACGTGGAAGTTGCCGGTGGCGGTGACGAAGATGTCCGCCTTGTCGCAGGCGTAGTCCATGGTGACCACGCGATAGCCTTCCATCGCCGCCTGCAGCGCGCAGATGGGATCTATCTCCGTCACCCACACCTGCGCCGATAGCGCGCGCAGCGCCTGTGCCGAGCCCTTGCCGACATCCCCGTAGCCCGCGACCAGCGCGATCTTGCCGGCCACCATCACGTCGGTGGCGCGCTTGATGCCGTCGACCAGCGACTCCCGGCAGCCATAGAGGTTGTCGAACTTGCTCTTGGTCACCGAGTCGTTGACGTTGATCGCCGGGAACTTCAGCGAACCGTCCTTCGCCATCTGATAGAGCCGCTTCACCCCCGTGGTGGTCTCCTCGGTGACGCCCTTGATCTTCGACAGGCGCGTGGAATACCACTTCGGATCGGTATTCAGCCTGGCCCCGATCGCGCTGAACAGACAGGTCTCCTCCTCGCTGGCCGGATGCGTGATGGCGGTGGGATCGGTCTCGGCCTTGGCGCCGAGGTGCAGCAGCAGCGTGGCGTCGCCCCCGTCGTCGAGGATCATGTTGGAGTGGCCGCCGTCCGGCCATTCGAATATGCGGTGGGTGTATTCCCAGTACTGCTCGAGGGTCTCGCCCTTGACCGCGAACACCGCCGTTCCGGCCGCCGCAATCGCCGCGGCGGCATGGTCCTGGGTCGAGAATATGTTGCACGACGCCCAGCGCACCTCCGCGCCCAGCGCCTGCAGCGTCTCGATCAGTACGGCGGTCTGGATGGTCATGTGCAGCGAGCCGCTGATGCGCGCGCCGCGCAGCGGCTGCTGGCTCGCGTACTCCTCGCGGATCGCCATGAGACCGGGCATCTCGGTCTCCGCGATGCGGATCTCCTTGCGGCCCCAGCCGGCGAGCTCCAGGTCGGCGACGACGAATTCGACTGCGGCAGATTTCGATTGCATGACGGCGCTCATCTCGCGCCCTCCTTTCTCTGGTCGAACAAGAAAAAAGTTTGCGAGCGCCGTTCCGAACGACTCTGACGGGAATGCCTCGAGCCTGGCGTCCGGTGGGTCGCTGCAGCGCTCCTCAAGGCAGGCCGCGAGTATAGACGCGCGCCGCGGCGCAGAAAAGCTCGAATTGCCGAACTGGCAGTGGAGGATCGGCGCCGGCAGGCCTCCGGCGCCCCGGCAACGGCCACGCGCTAGCGGATGCCCGCCGCCGCGCGCAGGGCCTCCGCCCTGTCGATGCGCTCCCAGGTGAAACTGGCGTCGCTGCGGCCGAAGTGCCCGTACGCGGCGGTCTTCCTGTAGATGGGGCGCAGCAGATCGAGCATCTGCACGATGCCCTTCGGGCGCAGATCGAAGTGCTTCTGCACCAGATCCGCGAGCTGCTCGTCGGAGATCTTCCCGGTGCCGAAGGTCGTCACCATCACCGAGGTCGGGCGGGCCACGCCGATGGCGTAGGAAACCTGCACCTGGCATTTCGAGGCGAGCCCGGCGGCCACCACATTCTTCGCCACATAGCGCGCCGCGTAGGCGGCCGAGCGATCGACCTTGGAAGGGTCCTTGCCGGAGAACGCGCCGCCGCCGTGCGGGGCTGCGCCGCCGTAGGTGTCGACGATGATCTTGCGCCCGGTCAGCCCGCAGTCGCCCTGCGGCCCGCCGACGACGAACCGGCCGGTCGGATTGATCAGGTATTTCACCTCGCCCTTGATGAGCTCCCCGGGGAGCACGGGCTTGACGATCTCCTCGATGACCGCCTCCGTCAACGTGGCGTGATCGACCTCCGGCGCATGCTGGGTGGAGAGCACCACGGTGTCGATGGAGTCCGGGCGCTGGTCCACATAGCGCAGGGTCACCTGCGACTTGGCATCCGGCCGCAGCCACGACAGCTTGCCGCTCCTGCGCAGCATCGACTGCCGTTCCACCAGCCGGTGCGCGTAATAGATGGCCGCCGGCATGAGCTCGGGCGTCTCCTCGCAGGCATACCCGAACATGAGGCCCTGATCGCCGGCGCCCTGTTCGAGATCCAGGCCGCGACCTTCGTCGACTCCCTGGGCGATGTCGGGCGACTGCTTGTCGTAGGCGACGAGAACCGCGCAGCCCTTGTAGTCGATGCCGTACTCGGTGTTGTCGTAACCGATATCCTTGATCGCGTCGCGCGCAACCTGGTTGTAGTCGATGCTCGCGTCGGTCGTGATCTCGCCGGCCAGCACCACCAGGCCGGTGTTGCACAGGGTCTCGGCGGCGACGCGCGCGTACTTGTCCCTGGCGAGGATTGCGTCGAGAATCGCATCGGAGATCTGGTCGGCCACCTTGTCGGGATGTCCTTCGGAGACCGACTCGGAGGTGAATAGGTAACTGGACATTGGCTGAAATCCTTGCTGGCGCGGTCTTCGGGCCTGAAAAAAGGCTGCCAAGTGTAGCCGCAACCCCAGCCATTTGGTATCCGGCCGGCCGGGCTGTCGCACCCCTGTATCCGGGCATCAGCCAGAGCGATCACCCATGGCGCTGACTCACACACCCGTATGCGATTTCGGCCGGCCGGCCGTCGAATTCTCGTTGCGCGATCTGGATGGCAGGCTCCGGGGTCTCGCGGACTGCCGCGGCGAGCGCGCCACGCTGGTCATGTTCATCTGCAATCACTGCCCGTACGTCAAGGCGATCTGCGACGCGCTGGTGCGGGACGTGCAGGCGCTCGCGGCGCTCGGCGTGCGAGCCGTGGCGATCATGCCCAATGACTACACGAGCTACCCGGAGGATGCGCCCGAGAAGATGCGCGAGTTCGCGCGCGCGCACGGATTCACCTTTCCCTACCTGATCGATGAGACGCAGGCGGTGGCGCGCGCCTACGGGGCGGTGTGCACCCCGGATTTCTTCGGCTATGACCGCGACCTGCGCCTGCAATACCGTGGCCGGCTGGATGCGACGACGCCGGGCAGGCCGGCGCCGGGGGGCTCCGCCCGCGAACTGCTCGAGGCGATGACGCTCATCGCGCAGAGTGGTCGCGGGCCGCAGCAGCAGACCCCCAGCATGGGGTGTTCGATCAAATGGCGCTGACGCGCGCCGCGCCCCGGGAAAGCGCCAACCTCACATCAACGGGCGTCGCCCCTCGCCGTCCGAATCATTGAGGATCGCGCCGATATCGATGTCCTGCACCCACAGCGGCTGGGGATCGTCGTGCACGCTCGTATCGCCATCCTCCAACTTCACCGGTGAGGGCTCCTGCGACTCGGGCAACTCGATGACGTCTTCGAGGTCTTCGGTCGTGCGCGCCTCCTCGTCGCCCGGTTTCCCGGCGGCGGTGCTGCGCGCCTTTGTCCCTATCTCCTGCCAGGTCCGGCGTGCCAGATCCTTGGCCGCCTCGAGCTCCTCGGCCGTCAACAGGCCGCCGACCGCCTCGGCAAGCTTCAGTGCCCGCTCGTCGCCGGTGATCGCGGCAGCGACATAGAACCAGGTGTAGGCGGCGACGAAATCCTTGGCCCCGGCCATGCCGCGCGCGCAAACCACGCCCAGGCGGTAGGGCGCCCGGGGATGCCCGCCGCGCGCTGCCACCTCGAGCCAGTAGCGCGCCTCGTGCATCATCGGCTTCTCACTGTATGCGCCGGCGGCATAGAGGCGGCCGAGGCGGTAAGCCGCCCTGACGCTGCCGTTGGCGGCCGCCCTGCTCAGCCACAGGAACGCCTTGGCCTGGTCCCGTTCGACGCCCAGCCCGTTCAGGTAGAAGGAACCGAGCGCGTACTGGGAATCGGCATGCCTGCGGCGCGCCGCCTTGCGATACCAGCCGATCGCCTCGACGTCGCTCTTCTCCACGCCCACGCCATAGGCATACACGTAACCCAGGTTGTATTGCGCCTCGATGTGCCCGCGTTCAGCGGCGCACCGCAGCCACTGTGCGGCCTCACCGGGATGCTTCTGGATGCCCACACCGGTGAGCAGCGCCTTGGCGAGGCGAAACTGGGCGCCGGCGTGCCCCTGCCGGGCGGCGCGGTCGAACCAGATCACCGCCTGCATGGCGTCCCGCTCACAGCCCTGCCCGCGCAGATAGGCGAGTCCGAGCCGGAACTGCGCCGGGGCGTAGCCGTTGCGCGCGGCGCGGCGATACCACTCCACGGCCAGGGACCGGTCGCGCAGGATGCCGCGTCCCAGGGCATAGGCCCGCGCGAGCAGGTAGCGCGCCCGGGCGTGGCCCTTCTCGGCCGCCAGCCTGTACCACTGCACGGCCTTGGCGGCGTCGCGGGCAACGCCACGCCCCAACCGGTAACAATCCCCGATCAGGACCATGGCGGCGGCGTGCTGCCCGCTGGCCGCGGCCCGCGTGAGCCAGTCCAGATGCTGCAGCTGGTCGTGGGCGACGCCGTCGCCGTCGCGGTAGACGAGCGCGAGCTGATACTGCGCCGGGGGGTATTCGGCCTCGGCGGCGCGCAGCAGCCATTGCAGGGACTCCTGTGCGTCCCTGTCCATACCGATCCCGTGTCGCAGATGCTCGGCGAGCTGCGTGGCCGCCGCCGGGTCGCCGGCGCGGGCCCGGTCCATCAGCGACTCGAGGTCCCCATTGAATGCCAGTGCCATGGCACACATCCCCTGCCGCGCCATGACGCAACGCGGCGATACAGTTGCGCCGGCGTGGCGAACCGCGGCGATCGCCGCCGCCCCACCCGCCACGCTCAGGCAATTCCGGGATCCCTCGATGCGACTTGCCGGAAGCGCCATCGGCGACCGTGGCACGATATTGCGAATCATCGGCCGCCGCAAGGCGCAGCGGGACCCGCGCTCCCCGCGGCAGCGTACCGGAATCGCCCGGGCCGCGCATCGGCAAACACACGCGTGCGGACAGGGGCGTTCACTTGCCGTGAAGGGTCTGCTGCGGGAGAATGTCGCCCCTTCCTGTCGGGCTGCCGTTCAGGCCGTCCGATATGCCCAAACAATCATGAACCGGCCCCAATCCCTGATGGAATCCCCCCCGCCGTCCAGTCGCCGCGAACTGGCCAATGCGATCCGTGCCCTGAGCATGGACGCGGTGCAGCAAGCCAACTCCGGGCACCCGGGCGCGCCCATGGGGATGGCCGATATCGCCGAGGTGCTCTGGAACGACTTCCTCCGCCACAACCCGACCAATCCGAAGTGGCCCGACCGCGATCGATTCATCATGTCGAACGGCCACGGCTCGATGCTGCTGTACAGCCTGCTGCACCTGACGGGCTATGCAGTAACTATCGAGGATCTGAAGAATTTCAGGCAATTGCACTCCAGGACACCGGGACATCCGGAATATGGCTCGGCGCCGGGCGTGGAGACGACCACCGGTCCGCTCGGCCAGGGACTGGCCAATGCCGTCGGCATGGCCATCGCCGAGAAGCAGCTCGCTGCGCACTTCAATCGCGAAGGGTTCAAGGTCGTCGACCATTACACCCATGCCTTCGTCGGCGACGGCTGCCTGATGGAGGGCATCTCCCACGAGGCCTGCTCGCTGGCCGGGACGCTGGGTCTCGGCAAGCTCGTCGTGGTCTACGACGACAACGGCATCTCGATCGACGGCGAGGTGCACGGCTGGTTCACCGACGACACCGCCATGCGATTCGAGGCCTACGGATGGCGAGTGATGCGCGGCGTCGACGGCCATGACGCGGCGGCGGTTCGCGCCGCCCTTGTCGAGGCGCGGCGCGACGTCGGCCGCCCCACGCTCATCTGCTGCAAGACGGTGATCGGATACGGCGCCCCCGACAAGCAGGGCACCGAGGGTTGCCACGGCGCGGCACTCGGGGCCGAGGAGGTCGCCCGCGCGCGGGCCTACCTGAAGTGGGAGTACGCCCCGTTCGTCATTCCTCCTCATATCTACGCCGCCTACGACGCGCGCCAGAAGGGTGAGGCCGCCGAGGCGGCCTGGCGGCAGGCCTTCGAGGCCTATCGCCGCGCTCATCCCGTGCTGGCAGCAGAGTTCGAGCGGCGCATGGCCGGTGAGCTGCCCGCCGGCTGGGAGGCGGCCACGCGCGCCTGCGTCGCGGCCACCGCCGCCAAGGGCGAGACGGTGGCCAGCCGCAAGGCCTCGCAGAACGTGCTGAACGCCTATGCGCCGGTGCTGCCCGAGTTGTTCGGCGGCTCGGCGGACCTTACCAGCTCCAATCTGACCTGCTGGTCCGGCTCCAGGGCCATGTCAGCCGCCGCCGCCGAGGCGAATTACATCCATTACGGGGTGCGCGAGTTCGCGATGACCGCGGTGATGACCGGCATCAGCCTGCACGGGGGGTTCATCCCTTACGGGGGGACCTTCCTGGTGTTTTCCGACTACGCCCGCAACGCCGTGCGCCTCGCAGCGCTCATAAAGGCGCGCTGCGTGTACGTCTACACGCACGACTCCATCGGACTGGGCGAGGACGGCCCGACGCATCAACCCGTGGAACAGGCAGCCAGCCTCCGCCTCATCCCGAACATGAGCGTCTGGCGCCCCTGCGACGGGGTGGAGACCGCGGTGGCCTGGAAGGCAGCCATCGAGCGCACCGGCGGCCCGACCGCGCTGCTGCTCAGCCGCCAGAACCTGCCCGCCATGCCGCGCGCGGCGGGCCAGATCGAGGCCATCGCGCGCGGCGGTTACGTGCTGATCGACGCGGCCGGCAATCCGGACGCGATCGTCATCGCCACCGGCTCGGAGGTGGCTCTGGCCGCCGCCGCCGCGCAGTTGCTTGCATCCGAGGGGGTCGCGGTTCGCGTCGTCTCGATGCCGTCGACCGATCGCTTCGACGCGCAGGAAGCGGCCTACCGCGAGCAGGTACTGCCGCGGGACGTGCGCGCGCGCGTCGCGGTCGAGGCCGGCGTCACGGACTACTGGCGCAAGTACGTCGGCCTCGACGGCGCGGTCGTCGGTATCGACAGGTTCGGGGAATCGGCCCCGGGCGATCTGCTGATGAAGCATTTCGGCTTCACCGTCGACAACGTGGTTCGCGCGATCCGGAAGGTCCTGCAGCGGCAATCGTGAGGCATTGGCAATTCCGCGGGCTGACACTTTCGGCGCGGCCCGCAGGCATGCTTTCATCCGCGATTACCTCGCGAGCGGGCGTGCAGCGGCGAGTTGAACAAGGCGCGCCCCGCCGAAGGGGGCGAACAATCTGGGAAAACTGCGGAGAATATGTGCATGGCCATCAAGATCGGCATTAACGGATACGGTCGTATCGGACGCAACGTGCTGCGCGCCCTTTACGAGGCGAAGCGGAACAGCGAAATTCAGGTCGTCGCCATCAATGACCTCGGCGACGCCAGGACCAATGCCCATCTGACCCGCTACGACAGCGCGCACGGCCGATTTCCCGGCGAGGTGATCGTCGACGGCGATCACATGGTCGTCAGCGGCGAGCGCATCCGCGTGTTCGCCGAGCGGGATCCGGCCAAACTGCCCTGGGGCGGGATGGGCGCGGACATCGTGCTGGAGTGCACGGGCCTGTTCACGACCCGCGAGCAGGCGGGCCTGCACCTCAAAGGCGGCGCCAGGAAGGTCATCATCTCCGCGCCCGCGAGCGACCAGGTCGACGCAACGGTGGTCTACGGCGTCAATCACGACAAATTGAAATCGTCGCACACCGTCATCTCCAACGCCTCGTGCACGACCAACTGCCTGGCGCCGATGGTCAAGCCGCTGCAGGAGAAGATCGGCGTGGTCGCCGGTCTGATGACGACCATACATGCGTACACCAACGACCAGGTGCTGACCGACGTCTATCACAAGGACCTGCGGCGCGCCCGCTCGGCGACCCAGTCCATGATCCCGACCAAGACCGGCGCTGCGGCAGCGGTGGGCCTGGTGCTGCCCGAGCTCGCCGGCAAGCTCGACGGGCTGGCGGTGCGCGTCCCGACCATCAACGTCTCGATGGTGGATCTCACGTTCACGGCCGCGCGCGATACCAGCAGGGAGGAGATCGACGCGGTCATGAAGGACGCCGCCAACGGCGCACTGAAGGGTGTCCTCGCCTACAACAACGAGCCGCTCGTTTCGATCGACTTCAATCACGACCCGCACTCGTGCATCTACGAGGCCTCCGAGACCAAGGTCATCGGCGGCCGCCTGTGCAAGGTGATGTCCTGGTACGACAACGAGTGGGGCTTCTCCAACCGGATGCTCGACGTCGCGCTCGCCTGGTCGAAGGCGAAATAGGCGCGCGACGCGCAAGGAGCAGCCGCCGTCACGGCGTGGGGGGCACAGCCATGTTGAACATGTCCGAAGTCAAGCTTGCCGGGCGCCGCGTACTGATCCGTGAAGATCTGAACGTGCCTCTGGAAGGCGGTCGCATCACCGAGGACACGCGCATTCGCGCCGCGCTGCCCACCATCGAGCGTGCCGCGGCGGCCGGCGCCAGGGTGATGGTGATGTCGCACCTCGGCCGTCCGAAGGAGGGCGAGCATGACCCCGCGCTGTCGCTACAGCCTGTGGCAGCGCGCCTCTCGGAGCTGCTGGGCAAACCGGTGCGCCTGATCGCGGACTGGCTGCACGGCGGCCTGGAGATCGACAACGGCGAGGTCGTGCTGCTCGAGAACGTTCGGTTCGAGGTCGGCGAGAAGAAGAATGACGACAGCCTCGCCCGCAAGATGGCGCGGCTTTGCGATGTCTTTGTCAACGACGCGTTCGCCACCGCGCACCGGGCCGAATCCTCGACCCACGGCGTGGCCAAGTACGCCCCGACCGCGTGCGCCGGCCCGTTGCTGGAGGCGGAGATCAACGCGCTGCGCCAGGTCCGCGACAATCCCACGCGGCCGCTCGTCGCCATCGTCGGCGGCTCCAAGGTCTCCACGAAGCTCGAGGTGCTGAGCTCGCTGGTGGAGGTCGTCGATCAGCTCATCGTCGGCGGCGGCATCGCCAACACCTTCATGAAGGCCGCGGGACTTCCCATCGGCAAATCGCTGAGCGAGAACGACCTGCTCGATACCGCGCGCCAGCTCATGCAGCGCTCCGCGGCGCGCGGCGCGTCCATTCCCATCCCGACCGACGTGGTCTGCGCCAAGGAGTTCTCCGCGACGGCGGCGGCCACCACCAAGCGGGCGACCGAGGTCGCAGCCGACGATCTCATCCTCGACATCGGGCCGGAGACGGCCGCCGCCTACGTCGACCTGCTGAAGCGCGCCTGCACCATCGTGTGGAACGGGCCGCTCGGCGTCTTCGAGTTCGATCAGTTCGGCAACGGCACCCAGGCGCTCGCCGAGGGGATCGCCGACAGCACCGCGTTCTCGGTCGCAGGCGGCGGGGATACGCTGGCCGCGATCGCCAAGTATCGCGTCGGCGCCAGGATCTCGTATATCTCCACCGGCGGCGGCGCATTCCTGGAATATCTCGAAGGCAAGACGCTGCCGGCCGTCGCCATGCTTCAGGAACGCGCCCGCGCCATGCCGGGCCGCCTGCATCCCAGCGAGGGCTATTAAGCAACCAGATGGGATTGCGCCGAACCAAGATTGTTGGCACGCTCGGCCCTGCCACGGACGACCCGAACGTGGTGCGCTCGCTCATCCGCGCCGGGATGGACGTCGCCAGGATCAACTATTCCCATCAGACGCACGAACACCACGAGCGCCGTTTCCAGCTCGTCCGCGAGCAGGCCAAGGCGCTCGGCACCGAGGTCGGCATCATCGTCGATCTGCAGGGGCCGAAGATCCGCATCGAGCGGTTTCGCGACGGCCCAATCTTTCTCGAGGAGGGCGACGCCTTCACCATCGATACGACGCTCGGTCCCGGCGACGGCGACGAGCAGCGTGTCGGCGTCACCCACAAGAACCTGCCGAAGGACGTGACGTTCGGGGACAGGCTCCTGATCGACGACGGCCGCATCATCCTCAAGGTCGAGTGCGTCAAGGGCGCGGCCATCGAATGTACCGTGCTTCTGGGCGGACAGCTCTCCGACAACAAGGGCATCAATCGCGAAGGCGGCGGCCTTTCGGCCGCATCGCTCACCGACAAGGACAAGGACGACCTTCGGCACGCAGTCCGCATGGGCGCCGACTACATCGCGATCTCGTTCGTCGAGAGCCCGGAGGACATCGCCGAGGCGCGCGAGCTCATCAAGCTCGCCAACGGCAACTGCGGAATCATTGCGAAGATCGAGCGTGCCGAGGCGCTCGAACACGCCGAGGGCATCATCGAGGCCGCCGACGGCATCATGGTCGCGCGGGGTGATCTCGGTGTCGAGATCGGCGACGCCTACCTGGTTCCCGTGCAGAAGCGCCTTGTCCGCATGGCCCGGCAGATGAAGCGGTTCGTGATCGTCGCCACCCAGATGATGGAATCGATGATCGACAAGCCGCTTCCCACGCGCGCCGAGGTCTTCGACGTGGCCAACGCCGTGCTCGACGGGACTGACGCGGTGATGCTTTCGGCTGAAACCAGCGTCGGCAAGCATCCGATGCAGGCGGTGCAGGCCATGGCGCGCATCTGCCTCGGTTCCGAGCGGCAGTGGGAGGAGCAGGACTCGCAGGTGAGACTGGACATCCATTTCGACCGGGTGGATGACTGTATCGCGATGTCGGCCATGTATGCAGCCAACCGCATCGAGGCCAAGGCCATCGCCGCGCTCACCGAGACCGGCAACACCTGCATCACCATGTCGCGCATGAATTCGGCCATTCCCATCTTCGCCTTTACGCGGCACGTGCATTCGCAGCGCAAGGTCACGATCTACCGCGGCGTGTATCCGATCAATTTCGACGTGATGCACACGGAATCCGCCGAGGTCAATCGGGAGCTGGTCAACATCCTCTCGTATCGCAAGGTCGTCGAGCAGGGCGATCTGATCATCATCACCAAGGGGGATTCCCGCGGAACCACCGGCGGCACGAATTCGATGAAGATCGTGCGCACGGGGGATTACATCGAGCGGCTTTTCTGAGAGCGGGGCCCGGAAAGGGGCGACGCGCACCGTGTTTCCCGCGTCCTTGCCTTTGCGCGGAAAATGCCCCGTGCTATAAGAGCGCGCACATGCCGGCTGGCGCCGCCGGGGGTTCTGATGCCCCCGCGACCAATCCCGACCATCGCGTCGCATCGCTCCCCTCCCAGCCGGAACTAACCGATAGGCCCCAAGTCACATCTGGTAAACGAGGACGCATCTCATGTCAGCAAAAAGTCAGGAAATGGCTGCTATCGCCAAGGCAATGGTCGCGCCCGGCAAGGGCATACTCGCGGCCGACGAGAGTTTCCCCAGTATCAAGAAACGCTTCGACTCGATAGGCGCCGAGTCAACCGAAGAGTCGCGGCGGAGCTACCGGGAGATGCTGATCGCGGCGCCAGGCTCGCAGGAATTCATCAGCGGTGTCATTTTCTTCGACGAGACGCTGCGTCAGTCCACCGCCAGGGGCGAGCGCTTCGTCGACGTTCTCACCCGCAACGGCATCATCCCGGGCATCAAGGTCGATACCGGCTCGAAGGCATTGGCCGGTTTCCCCGGTGAAGAGGTCACGGAGGGACTCGACGGGCTGCGCGGCCGCCTCGAGGAGTACGTCAAGCTGGGTGCCAGGTTCTGCAAGTGGCGCGCGGTCATCAACATCGGCGCGGGCGTGCCCACCCCGGCCGGCATACACGCCAATGCCCATGCGCTCGCCCGCTATGCCGCGCTGTGCCAGGAGCAGGGCTTGGTGCCGATGGTGGAACCGGAAGTCATGATGGAAGGAGATCACGGCATCGAGCGCTGCTACGAGGTCACGGTTGCCACGCTGCGTGAGGTCTTCCACCAGCTCGCCGAACAGCGCGTCGTGTTCGAGAACATGATCCTGAAGACCAACATGATCGTGCCCGGCAAGAAGTGCGCTGACCAGGCCAGCCCGAAGCGCGTGACCGAGATGACGATGCGCGCGCTGTACACGACGGTACCGGCAACCGTGGCCGGCATCGTGTTCCTTTCCGGCGGACAGAAGCCGGAGCCCTCGACGGCTCACCTGAACCTGATGAACTCGATGGGCGTCACTCACCCCTGGCCGCTGTCGTTTTCTTACGGCCGGGCCCTGCAGGAGTCCGCGCTGAAGACGTGGGCGGGCAAGGCGGAGAATCTTCTCGCTGGCCAGAAGGCCTTCCTGCATCGAGCCAGGATGAACGCACTGGCGACCCTGGGCAAATACAGCGCGAGCATGGAGGCAGCCGCCTAGAGACCCGCAAAGCAGCGGGTGTATCGGTCCCTGCGGAGCAAGAAAGGCGGGCAGTGCCCGCCTTTCTCATTGGATCGCCCCCAGGGCTGCAGCCGCAGCGGCGAGCAGCCTGCCAGACCGATTACTGCTGCGCCGGCGCCTCGGCAGGCGCCTCAGCCGGCTTCTCGGCGGCACCGGCGGCCTCGGTGGTCGCGGTGGCGGCCTGCTCGGCCGGCGCGGCTGCTTCGGCTGCCGGCTCTGCGGCCTCTTTCTTCTGGCAGCCGGCCAGGGTAAGGCCCAGGAGCGCGACAGCGATGGCAAGGTATTTCATATGGTTCTTCCTCCTAACTGGGATGCATTGGTCGGGACGTCGCACGATACGGCAACCACCATCGCACGATGTGAGGAGTCTACTCCATTCCGACTGTCACCCGCACTCTCCGGGTGCCTGCGGCCCGCGATGGTTCAGGCCTGACCGACAAGGCGGCGCTGCGCCTCGCGGTACTTTTCCGCGGTCTTTTGCAGCACCTCGGGCGGCAGACGCGGACCGGGCGGCTTCTTGTCCCAGTCCAGCGTCTCCAGGTAGTCGCGGACGAACTGTTTGTCGAAGCTCGGCGGACTGATGCCCACCGCGTAGGAATCCGCGGGCCAGAAACGCGACGAATCCGGCGTGAGAATCTCGTCGATGAGGACGAGGTTTCCCGCCGCATCGACGCCGAACTCGAACTTGGTGTCGGCGACGATGATGCCGCGCTGACGCGCGTAGGCCGCCGCCTCCTCGTAGATACGCAGACTCACTTCGCGCACCTGTCTCGCCAGCGCGGCGCCGAGAACAGCCGCGGCCCGCGCGAAATCCATATTCTCGTCGTGTTCGCCCGAGGGCGCCTTGGTCGCCGGCGTGAAGATGGGCCGTGGAAGCTGCTCGGCCTGCTGCAGGCCGCCCGGCAGGGCGATCCCGCACACCGCGCCGGTGCGCTGGTAGTCCTTCCATCCCGACCCGATCAGATACCCGCGCACCACCGCCTCGACGGGCAAGGCCTTCAACCGGCAGGCGATGACGGCGCGTCCCGCGACCTGGATTCGTTCGGCAACGTCCGGGAGCACCTCCTCCAGGGGGCGATCCACGAGATGGTTCGGAATTATGTGCCGCATGCGCTCGAACCAGAAATTCGACACGGCGGTGAGCACCGCACCCTTGCCCGGGATCGGATCCGGCAGGACGACGTCGAAGGCGGACAGCCTGTCGGTGGCGACGATGAGGAGCTGGTCGTCTCCGACCGAGTAAACGTCGCGGACCTTGCCGCGGTAGACGAGCGGCAGGGAGGTCAACGAGGATTCGAACAGCGCGGCGGGTGTATCGATCATCTCTCTGCGGTCTCCGGATCCCGCCCACGCGGGGCTCAGCAGATGGTTCGCACGCGGGCGGCCGCCGGCAAGTCGCCGCTCAGCCCCATCGCCAGCCGCATGATCATCTCCTTGGCGGGTTCGCAGCGATCGGTGAGCGAAAGACCCGCCCCGCGCAGCCAACGGACCGTTTTCAGTTCGCTGCCGAACAGGTGCTTGAATCCGTCCATCGTCGTCTGCATCAGCCGATTCTCACCCGTACGCCAGCGCTCGTATCGGCGCAGTGTACGAATAGCGCCGATGTCCATGCCCGCCGCAACGGCCTGCCCAACCACCTCGGCCAGCGTCGCCGCATCGAGGAGTCCGAGGTTGGCGCCCTGCCCGGCGAGCGGGTGTATGGAGTGCGCGGCGTCGCCGGCCAGCGCGACGCGCGGCAGCACGTACCGCTCGGCGCGCGCCCTGGCGAGTTCGAATGCGGCGCGCTGTCCCACCTCCAGCACGCGGCCCAGCCGCTGTTCGAAGGCGTTCGCGAGCTCGCTGCCGAAGTCCTCGGGATCCAGTGCCAGCAGGCGTCGCGCGTGCGCCGGGCTCGTCGACCACACGATGGAGGACTTGTGAGCGTCATCGAGCGGCAGGAAGGCCAACGGGCCCTGCGACAGGAAGCGCTGAAAGGCGGTGTCGCCATGCGGTCGCTCCGTGCGCACGTTGCAGACTACGGCTTCCTGATTGTAGCCGTGACGTTCGTAGCCTATCCCCGCCAGCGTGCGCACGCGCGAGGCCGCGCCGTCGGCGCCGACCAGCAGCCGCGCCGAGATCCGTCTGCCTTCCTGAAGCGTGACTTCGAGGCACTCCGCCACGCTCTCCCAGGATTGCAGCGACGCCGGCCGCATGACGGTCACCTCCGGCAACTGCCGCAGGCGCGCACCGAGCGCGTCACAAAGGACGCGCTGCTCGACGATATAGCCGAGGGTCGGTTCGGCCAGCGCCGTGCTGTCGAAACATATCCGACCGCGGCTGTGGGCATCCCAGACTTCCATGCGCCGGAAACACCCGCGACGGCGGCGCTCGACCTCTTCCCAGGCGCCGGCGTGCGCGAGCAGGCGCGCGGAGGCGCATGTGACGGCGTACACGCGCAGGTCATGGTCTCCGGGTGCCGGTGGCGGCGCGGCGGCGCCCGCCTCCACCGCCGCCACGCGCAGACCCAGGCCACCGAGCAAGGCTGCCGCCGCCAGGCCGACCACACCGCCGCCGATGACGGCGACGTCGAATTCGGCCGATTCGGTACGACGTGGCCTGATCACAACGGCCGCCCCTGCAGCAGCCGTGACCGCGCCCCGTGCAGGCCGCTGCCGTGCGCCACCAGTCGCCGCTTGAGCGGCGGCACCAGTTCCACCCCCAGCATCAAGGCCTGCCTGGCCACGGCGTGCGGCCACCAGTCGTTGCAGAACAGCCGCGTGAGTCCGTCGGTGAACCTGATCGTGCGCCGGTGATCGGCGCGGCAGCGCTCGGCATAGGAATCCGTCACCGATGCATCGCCGATGTCCAGGCCCGCCCGCGCCGCGTCGACGATGCATTCCGCGGCCACGGCCGCGTCGCGCACGCCGAGATTGAAACCCTGCGCGCCGTTCGGATGAACGGCGTGAGCGGCGTTGCCGACCACGATGTAGCGATCACCGGCGACCCGGTCAGCGACGACGAGGCGCAGCGGATACATGCTGCGCCGACCAAGACCCGAGAGTTCCCCGAGACGCCGGCCAAACCGATCCTGCACCTGCGCGAGGAAGGCGTCATCGGGAAGTGATGCGGCCGCGGGCGCAGCCGCGCCCGGAAGCACGTAGACCAGGCCGCAACGCCCTGCCCGATGCGGCAACACCGCGGCCGGACCGTCGGGCGAGAATCGCTCGTAGGCCACGTCATCGTGAGGCCGGCCCGTCCGCAGATTGGCGATGATCGCGGTCTGGCCGTAGTCACGCCGCCGAACCCTGATGTTCAGCAGCTCCCGTGAGGGCGACTGGGCGCCATCGGCCACGACCAGGACCCGCGCCTCCATCGAATAACGCTCCTCACCCCGCTGCGCCGTCACTTCGATCGCCGCGCGATGGTGGCGCAGCCCGATCACGCGCACTGGGCAGTGCAGCTCGCAGTTGGCCTGCCGCCGCAGGCGCTGCGTCAGCCTGGCGCCGAGGTCACGTGCAAGGCTCACGTGCGCGAGCGCCTCGAGGCCGAATTCCTCCGCGTACAGCCGCACCGCGCCGAACCGACCCCGCTCGGACACGTGAATGGCCCGCACGGGCGTGGCATCGGACGCGAGGCTCGGCCATACGCCTATGCCGCTCAGCACCCGTTGCGTTGCCGGCGACAGGGCCAGCCCGCGATCATCGAAACTTGGCGGCGTATCGTCGTCGAACGGCACGGCCTCGAGGAGCGCCACCGACAGCGGCGTCCCGCCCAGCGCGCACGCGAGCGTGGCCCCCACCAGGCCACCCCCGACGATGACGACGTCATAGCGGTTCATTGCCGGCTCAGGCGGCGTGCGCCAGCGACATCAACGACTCGATCTGTTCGACGGTCTTGGGCGCCTCGACGGTCAGCACCTCGTTGCCGTCGCGGGTCACCAGCACGTCGTCTTCGATGCGTATCCCGATGTTCCACCAACGCTTGGCCAGACCGCGGGTGCCGGCCTTGAAGTACAGGCCGGGCTCCACCGTCAGGGTCATGCCCGGTTCCAGCACGCGCCATTCACCGCCGACCTTGTAGTCGCCGACGTCGTGAACGTCCATGCCCAGCCAGTGCCCGGTACGGTGCATGTAATAGGGGCGGTACGCCTCGGCCTTGATCAGGGCCGGAAGCTTGCCCTTCAGGATCCCGAGCTCCAGGAGCCCCTTGGTGATGACACGGATCGCAGCCTCGTGCGGCTCGTTCCAGTGATTGCCGGGTTTCACCTTTTCGATCGCGGCGAGCTGCGCCTCGAGCACCAGGTCGTAGGCCTCTCGCTGCGCCGCCGAGAACCGGCCGCCCACCGGAAACGTACGGGTCACGTCGGCAGCGTAGTATTCATATTCCGCGCCGGCGTCGATCAACAGCAGATCGCCGTCCTTCAGCAACGCGGAATTCTCGCGGTAGTGCAGGATGCAGCCGTTGCCGCCGCTGCCGACGATCGGAGGATACGCGGTCGCGCGCGTGCCACCGTGCATGAACGCGTGCTGCAGCTCCGCCTCGATCTGGTATTCGTACATGCCCGGCCGGCACACACGCATCGCGCGCCGGTGCGCCTCCACCGTGATCTGGGCCGCCTGACGCATCGCGGTAATTTCCGCCTTGCTCTTGAACAGACGCATGTCGTGAAGGACATGTCCAAGCGCGATGAACTCCTCCGGCGCCCGTACGCCGGCGCGGCCACGGCCCCGGACCTGGGTCACCCAGGTGACCACCCGGTGGTCGAACTCGGCGTCCTGCCCCATCGTGTAGTACACGCGCGCCTTGTTCTCGAGCAGGCCCGGCAGTATGTCGTCCATGTCTGAGTAGGGGAATGCGTCGTCGGCGCCAAACAGGTCCGTGGCACCCTCGAGACCGGCGCGCAATCCGTCCCACGCCTCCCGTTCCGGGTCGCGCTCGCGACAGAACAGTATGTACTCGCCCTGCGGCCGATTCGGCACGAGGACCGCCACGGCCTGGGGCTCGGCAAACCCGGTGAGGTAATAAAAATCGCTGTCCGCCCGGAATGGAAATTCGACGTCCCGATTGCGGATCCGTACCTGCGCCGTCGGGACGATGGCAATGGCGCGATTGCCCATGGTCTCCATTAGCTGCTTGCGGCGGCGCGCAAACTCCTGCTTCAGCATGCTGGCATCACTCTCGACGTGCGACAGGCGGATCCGAGTTCGGAAAAATGCAAGGTACGGACGGTCATAATTTTCATCGACAATTTATCACAACTGCACATGCCTGATCGGCGCTGTTGACCCCCTCCTATGGCCGCTCTATATTGGCCAAAACCGGGCGGTGACCCGACATTCGGGCCCACACCCTACGTGCACCAGGCAGATGAACGAACAAGAAACTGAATCGCTGGATCTGGCGGCCCTCGAAGCGCGCGTCGACGAGCTCATTCGCACGATCGACAAGCTCTCGAGCGAGAATCGCGCGCTGAAATCGCAGCAGGTCACCCTGTCGGCGGAGCGTTCGCTGCTGATCGAGAAAACCGAGATGGCTCGCACGCGCGTGGAGTCGATGATCGCCCGCCTCAAGGCCATGGAAACCCGCCCATGAGTGACGCACCGAAGCCCATACCAGTGACCATACTCGACAAGGAGTATCTCGTCGCCTGCGCCGAGAACGAGCGCGAATCGCTTTTCCAGGCGGCTGAGTTCCTCAACAGGCGCATGAAGCAGTTGCGCGACTCCGGAAAGATCATCGGTGCGGAACGCATCGCCGTGATGGCGGCCCTGAACATCGCGCACGAGTACCAGGACTACCGCAATCAGAAAGAGGGCTATACTCTGAACATCGGCGCCAGCCTGAAGCGGATTCAGAGCAAGATCGCCGGCGCGCTCAGCCGCGAGGAACAACTGGAACTCACCGACGCCTCATCGAGCTGAGCATCGGCGATCGAGAGGGGACGGCCGCGCGACCCCCAACTGCGGCGCGGAGTCGGTAATAGAATTCTCTGGGGTGTACGTCAGCAGGCCGGGTATTCTTGAGCCTATACGTTACACCTACCCGGAGTCGACCGAAAAACGGCGATGTTGAGCTATGCCGCCACGAGCGGAAAGCCTGATTCGCCCGGAACGACTCCAATCTTGAACCTGCGGTTCAAGTCGATGGTCGGCAACGGCATCCCGGAGATCCACCCTTTTCGCCAGGCGCGCACCCTTCCCGACCGGTCCGCGGTCCGACCTGCCCGGCGCCCGGACGCGCAGAGACACCTCCTGACGCATTTCCATGAACTACTGGCTGATGAAATCCGAGCCGTCCGCCTTCAGCGTCGACGATCTCGCGGCGATCCCCGGAAAGACCACGGGCTGGGACGGGGTCCGCAACTATCAGGCCCGCAACATGCTGCGCGACGATTTCCGCGTGGGCGATCTCGCCTTCTTGTACCACTCCAGCTGCGAACTGCCGGGTGTGGTCGGGCTCCTGAAGGTGGTCCGGAGAGGCTACGCCGATCCCTCGCAGTTCGATCCCGGGAGCGAGTACTTCGATCCCGGCAGCGACCCCCACGCTCCACGCTGGTTCTGCGTGGACGTGAAGCTGAAGCGGAAGTTCGGGCGCGTCATCGGGCTGGAGGAACTGCGCAGGCACAAGCCGCTGCGCAATCTGAGGCTGCTTCAGCGCGGCAACCGGCTGTCTGTCATGCCGGTTGCCAAGGCGGAATGGGATTTCATCCTTTCGCTGGAATAGCCTTCCGCCCTCAGGCGCGCGAAACGCCGACGGGAGGATTTCCGGAAGGCGCCGCCGAAGTTGGGGCCGGTCTGAGAGGTTGTCGTGAATCAGAGCGAGGCTGCGCGGCAAGGCATCGACCCTGACGAATCGGCAACGCATGCAGGTTCCTCTTGAAATTCCGATCGGGCCAGGTACTGCACCAATATCCTGATCCGGGACCCTTTCCCGCCGCCGTGCCGCGTCAAACGTTGAACCGGAAATGGACGATGTCGCCGTCCTGCATGACGTAATCCCTGCCTTCCAGCCGCCATTTGCCCTTTTCTTTCGCGGCCTGCTCACCGCCGCAGTCGATGAAATCCTGGTAGGCAACGACCTCGGCGCGAATGAATCCGTGCTCGAAATCGGTGTGGATGACGCCGGCGGCCTGCGGCGCGGTGGCGCCGAGCGGAATCGTCCAGGCGCGCGTCTCCTTCGGGCCGGTCGTAAAGAACGTCTGCAGGCCGAGCAGCGTATGTCCCGCCCGGATGAGGCGATTCAGGCCCGGCTCCTCCTGTCCGAGCTCGATCAGAAATTCACGGCGATCCGCCTCGCTGAGCTGCGAGAGCTCGGCCTCGACGGCCGCACAGACGGGCACGCATGGCGCACCCTCGGCGGCGGCGAGCTCCTCGACCTTGCGCAGGTGCGGGTTGCCGCTCCTCAGTCCGCTCTCATCGAGGTTGGCAACGTACAGGACCGGCTTCATGGTCAGCAGGTTGTATTCCTTCAGCCGCGCCTTGTCCTCGCCGGAAAGCTCCAGGGTGCGGGCCGCACGCCCCTCGTTCAGGTGCCCGACCAGGCGCTCCAGGAGCTGCTTTTTCGCCAGCAGCTCCTTGTCGGCTCCCGCCTTCGCCTGCTTCCCGAGCCGATCCGCCGCGCGCGCCACGGTGTCCAGGTCCGCGAGCGCCAGCTCCGTGTTTATGGTCTCGATGTCGTTGAGCGGATCGACGCGCCCGGCGACGTGTATGACATTCTCGTTCTCGAAGCACCTGACCACGTGCGCGATGGCCTGGGTCTCACGGATATGCGAGAGAAACTGGTTGCCGAGGCCCTCACCCCTGGACGCGCCGGCGACCAGGCCGGCGATATCCACGAACTCCATGTAGGTCTGCACGATCTTCTGCGGCTTCGTAATCGCGGCGATGCGATCGAGCCTGGGGTCCGGCATGGCTACCACCCCGACATTCGGATCGATGGTGCAGAAGGGATAATTCTCGGCGGCGATGCCGGCGCTGGTCAGGGCGTTGAACAACGATGACTTGCCGACGTTCGGCAGCCCGACGATACCGCATTTGAATCCCATTTGATCTCCGCGAGGCTAATCCCGACGCATCAGCTTCCGGGCGGCTGTGTGGTGGTAGCGGCGGTGGTGGCGACCGGCGAACGGCGATTCAGGTGCGTCATCGCCTTGTTGATCTGCCCGCCGAGCACCGCAGGCAGCACCGCCAACGCCTCGTCGATGGAGGCGAGGATCCCGTCCTCCTCGCTGGCGGGAGGCCGCCCGAGGACGAATGGCGTCACCAGTTCCCGGGAGCCCGGGTGGCCTATCCCTATCCGGAAGCGGAAGAATTCGCGGCTCGCCAGCTTTTCGATGATGTCGCCGAGGCCGTTGTGTCCGCCCGCGCCGCCGCCCTTCTTCAGGCGCGTGATCCCCGGCGGCAGGTCCAACTCGTCATGCGCGACGATGATCTGCTCCGCTGCGAGGCGGTAGAACCGCGTGAAGGCGGCGACGGCGTCGCCGCTGAGGTTCATGTAGGTGGCGGGCTTGAGCAGCCAGAGCTCGTTGTCCTCGATGCTGATCCGGCAGATCTCGCCGTGGAATTTCGATTCCCGACGGAAGCCGTCGCCCCGCCTTGCGGCCAGGCGATCGACCAGCCAAAAACCGGCGTTGTGGCGCGTGCGCGCATAGTCCGGGCCCGGATTGCCCAGGCCCACGACAGCTGCGATCGACGCGGCCAAATCGCCGGTTCCGGTAATCGGCGACTACTTCTTGCCTTCGGCCTTGGGCGCGGGAGCGGCAGCGGCCGCCGTGGCGGCCGGAGCCCCGGCTGGCGCGGCGGCGGCAGCGGCGACCTCGGCCTCCACGGGCGCCTCCTCCACGATCACCTTGGGCAGGTGGCAGGAGACCACACCCTGTTCGGCGTCACCGATGGGCTCCACGCCATCGGGAAGCTTCAGGTCCGAGATGTGCAGCGTATCGCCGAGGTTCATGGCGCCGAGATCCACCGCAATGAACTCCGGGAGATCCTTGGGCAAGCACGAGATCTCGATGTCCGTCATCAGGTGGCTGATGACGCCGCCGCCGGTCTTCACGCCCGCGCAGGTCGACTCGTTGAGGAAGTGCAGCCGCACGCGCATCGTGAGCTTCTTCTTCTCGTCCACGCGCATCAGATCCACGTGCAGCACGACGGGCCTGAACGGGTGACGCTGCAGATCCTTCAGAACCACCCGCTCGGCGGCGCCGTCGAGTTTCAGCGTCAGAATGTGGGAATAGAACGCCTCGTTGGCGAGGTGCAACATCATCTCGTTGTTACTGACCGCGATGGACTGCGGACTCTTGCCGCCTCCATATAGGATCCCCGGGGCCTTGCCGGCACGACGCAGGCGGCGGCTCGCACCCTTGCCCTGGTCGGCGCGCTTCTCGGCGACGATTTCGAACTGCTGCATGACATCTTCTCCTATGTTTACGCGACTGAGTTCGCGATCGCCCGCGACCAGGCGACCGCTCCGAAGGCGGTCCGGTCGCATGTGACCGGACCGCGTACCACTAATCCATGAACAGCGTGCTGAGCGACTCGCCGCTGGCGATGCGGCGCAGGCTCTCGGCAAGCAAGCCCGCCACGCTCACCCGCCGGATGCGCGAACACCCCTCGGCGTCGGGCTTCAGCGGGATCGTGTCGGTCACCACCAGCTCGTCGAGCTCGGAGCCCTCTATGTTCGCGATCGCCTTGCCCGAGAGCACCGCGTGCGTGCAATAGGCAGACACCCGCCTGGCACCGCTTCGCTTCAGCGCTGCGGCTGCCTGGCACAGCGTGCCGGCCGTGTCGACAATGTCGTCGACGATGACGCAGCTGCGATCCTTCACGTCACCGATGATGTTCATGATCTCGGCGACATTCGCGCGCGGGCGACGCTTGTCGATTATCGCAAGGTCGGCGTCGTCCAGACGCTTGGCCAGCGCGCGGGCGCGCACCACGCCCCCGACGTCGGGCGAGACGACCATCAGATCCGAGCGGCTCACCTTCTTCCAGACATCGCCGAGCAGCACCGGCGAGGCATAAATATTGTCGACCGGTATGTCGAAAAATCCCTGTACCTGGTCGGCGTGCACGTCCACGGTCAGGACCCGACTCACGCCGGCAGCCTGGATCATGTTCGCCACCAGGCGCGCGGAGATCGGCACTCGCGCCGATCGCGGCCGCCGGTCCTGGCGCGCATACCCCATATAGGGAATCACGGCGGTCACCCGCGCCGCCGAGGCGCGACGGATGGCGTCCGTCATCACCAGCAGTTCCATCAGGTTGTCGTTCGTCGGCGCACAGGTCGGCTGCATGATGTACACGTCCCGACCGCGCACGTTTTCGATGATCTCCACCTGTATCTCGCCGTCGCTGAACCGGTCGACGGCGGCCTTGCCGAGCGGCAGATACAGATACCCGGCTACCGCCTCTGCAAGGGGGCGATTGGCGTTGCCGGTGAACAGCGTAAACTGATCGAGCGCCACGCAGCTGCACTCCAGTAATTGGTGAGGTCGGGGCCCCTGCCGTGGCGGCACGGGCCGTCCTGACTGTTGGCTGGGGCGCCAGGATTCGAACCTGGGAATGCCGGAATCAAAATCCGGTGCCTTACCACTTGGCGACGCCCCAAAGAAATCCTGTCGGTCGCGATCGGCACCCCCCAGCTAGTCGAGCGTATCGTCCAGTGCCAACTTCGCGGTCGCCCCGGCGGCGCTGCGCGCCCGTGCCAGGCGCTCCAGCAGCGGCGATCGATTCAGCCCCCGTACCGCATAGGCCAGCCAGGGCGCCGGCACCTCGGCGACGATGGACCGGGCCTGGGCCTCGTCGGCGCAGGCTGCATACACGCAGGCGCCGGTTCCGGTCAGCCGCGAAGGCGCCCGCCGCGACAGCCAGTCCAGGGCTGCGTTCACCGCCGGGAAGCGGCGCCGCACCACCGGCTCGCAGTCGTTGCGCCCCGCCCCCTCGAGAAAGTCGCGAATTGTGATAGGCGGTGTATCACGTGTCAAATCCGGGTCAGCGAACACGGCCGCCGTGGGAACCGCGCAATCCGGCTTCAGCAGCACATACCACGACTCGGCCGGCGCCAGCGGGGTCAGGATTTCACCAATGCCCTCGGCGAAGGCGGCCTTGCCGGCAATGAAAACGGGCACGTCGGCCCCAAGCTGCAGGCCGATCCTCGCCAGCGCCGCCAGCGGCAAGTCCAGGCCCCAGAGGAGATTGAGCGCCACCAGGGTCGTCGCGGCGTCCGAACTGCCGCCACCTATGCCGCCCCCGACAGGCAGGCGCTTGTCGATGCTCAGTGACGCCCCGGCCTTTACCCCGGTGTGCGCCTGCAGGGCGTGCGCGGCCCGCACGACCAGATCCTGCTCGGGGGCGATGCCACCCACCGCTGTGGCACGCCGGATCCTGCCGTCCTCGCGCCGCTCGAAGTCCAGCCAGTCGCACAGGTCGAGGAACTGAAAGACCGTCTGCAGGGTGTGATAGCCGTCGGGGCGACGGCCAGTGACGTGCAGGAAGAGGTTGATCTTCGCCGGTGCGGGCCAGCGCAGCGTCTTCTCTAGGGCAACTGCCATTCGCCGATGACCACGCGCATCTTCAGCGGCGCGTTTTCCATGAAGATCTTGTCCGGCAATTCCTCCCCGCCCACCGCCTTGTAACGCTGCACACTGACGCGCCAGCCGTCCTGCTCCAGGTCGCTCAGGCGCCCGGCATCGTCGAGGCGCACGGCGGCTACGGGCCGGTTGGGCATGGGAATTCCGCGAATCCAGTATTTCAGGCCGGCCACCGGCAGGCTCCAGCCCAGTTGTTCCTGCATCAGCGCCTGGGGATCCGCGGCGGAGATCTCGCTCCTGTCGGGTCCGCGCAGGGTCACCCCCTGTGCGTCCCCCCTCAATTCGAAGGTGCCCTGGGACATCGGGGCGGATATGCGTATCGCATACTCCTCTCCGTTCTGCTCCCAGCTCATGCTCGCATTGCCGCTGTCCTTTCCGGTCTCGATCCCCACCCGTCCCCGAAGCGTCCACTGCACCAGCGCCGCGAGCCGCTGCTGCCGATCCAGCCACCGCCCCAGCGCGGTACCCCCCTCCGCCGGCGGCGGCGCGCTGGGCGCGGTGGCACAGGCGCCGATCAGCAGCATCAACGCCAGCAGCGCAACGCGTGCAATGCCTGAGCCGGCGGCCTGCGGTAGCGAAACACTCACAAACCGAACTTCACTTTGACCTTCTTCAGGCGCTCGTCCTCCGGGTGACTCTTCAGCGCCTCCGCCAGGAGCTGCCTCGCCCGATTCCGCTCGCCCTTGGCCACCAGCACCTCGACCATGTGAGCCACGACCTCCGGATCGTCGCGTTGCGCGCGCGCCTGCCCGAGATAGTTCAGGGCCTCGTCGAGTTTGCCCTGCTTGAACAGCACCCAGCCCATGCTGTCGAGTATGTAGAAGTCGTTGGGGGCGAGTTCGAGCGCCCGCTTGATCAGGGTATAGGCCTCGTCGTACCGGGTGGTGCGATCCGCAAGGGTGTAACCGAGCGCATTCAGGGCCTGGGAGTTGTCCGGGTCGCGCTCGAGCAGTTGCCGCAGGTCGCGCTCCAGTATGTCCAGCCGGTTCATCTTCTCCGCCAGCATGGCGCGGGTGTAGAGAAGCTCCGAGTCGTAGGTGTCGTTCAGCGCCCGATCATAGACATCCATGGCCGCCTGCAACTCTCCTGCATCGGCGAGGATTTCGCCTTCTGCGCGAATCAGGCGGATACGCTCGGCCTCGGACTCCGGCGTAATGCCCTGCAGATACTTCTGCGCCTCCTCGGGCTTGCCCTGCCGCGCCAGCATCAACGCAACGCGCAGACGCGAGTCCAGCAGGAGCTCGCCCTCCTTCACCTCCTCGAACCACTTACGCGCCAGCGCGTCGTCGTTCTCCGATTCGGCGATCTGGCCGAGATAAAAACGCCCTTCGTCGGCGTGCTCGCCCATTTTCACCAATTCCTCGAAATAGGGCCGCGCCTTGCGGCTGTTCTGCCGCTGCAGCTCCAGCAGGCCCAGGGCATACTTTACGTCGGCGTTCGCAGGCTGCTGCTTCTCCAGCGCCTTGAACTCCTTGTAAGCGCTGTCGTATTGCTTGTCGTCCGCCAGCAGGCGTGCGTAGATGAGCCGCATGTTCTGCTGCTCGGGATGGTTCTTGAGAACCGACTCCAGCCACTCGATGGCCGCCTTGGTCTCGCCCTGCTTCTGCAGCACGCCGATATAGGCTATCGCCACACCCTCGTTCGTGGGCTTCAGTTCCGCCACCTGATCCATCGCCTCGCGCGCCTTGTCCATCTGCTCGGCACGGATGGCGAGCAAAGCGTACGCGAATAGCGCCTCGGGCGTGCGTCCATGCTGATCAATGAGCTTCTCCATCACCTCGACAGCAGCCTTCTTGTCCTGCTCCCGGCTGAGGAGATTGGCCACGGCCCACATGCGCTCGGCGGGCTCGCCGGCGGCGGAGTTCAGGATGTAATCGAGTTGAACCAGGGCCTCGTCGCGCCGGCCGGTGCGGAGCAGTTCGCCAGCCAGTAGCTGGCGTGCCTCGAGATTCTTTGGCTGCAACTGAACCCAGCGCCCGACGGCCTCCATCGTCTCCGGTTCGCGCTGCGCGTAGGCCGCCACCCGCGCGGCACGTTCGGCGATCTGCGGATCCGGGATCGCGCGCATCAGCCTCATGTAATTGTCCAGCGCGATGTCGATCTCGCCACGCTGACCGGCGAGCTCGGCGACCAGCAGGGTGTACAGCGCATCGGCGCTCATGCCGTCCGGCGACACGCGCAGATCCTCGCCAAAGGTCGGGATAGGGGTCTTCTCGGCGGCGGAAGGCGCGGGACCCCCTGCCACGGCGGGGACGGCAGCGCGCTGCGCCGCGCATCCGGATAGCATCAAGATTGCCAGGAGCGCCGCCATGGCCGCGGCGCGCCGGCTCTGCCGACGGTGAAGATGAGCGGAGATTTCGGCCATTTACGGGGGGCCGCCCTGACGGCGGGAGCGATTTCGTTGGCTCAAGAGACGGTGTCAACGCGAATGTGTTTCAACTATAACGCACTTATGCAGGCGTGGTCAGCATAGGGCGCCGCGGCCCCCGGCAGCCGTCGTGCGGTCATTCCGCCGTCGAAACCGCGGCTTGCCCCGGTCGGCGTTCCGGCCCGAAGGCCAGGCGCAGCGCTCGCTTGTGCTGGCCGCGGCGCATCGCGGAGAATGCGAACGTTCGTGGCCATGCAACGCCCGGTCGTAAACACCGCTCCACGCAATCGCAACACGCGCTCATGCCGCTGACCGTAATTGGCGTCAACCACAAACATGCACCGGTCGCCGTGCGCGAGCGGGTGGCATTCGTTCCGGAGCAGTTGCCCCAGGCGCTCGAGGCGCTGCGCGGCTGCGCGGGGGTGCCGGAGGCGGCCATACTGTCCACATGCAACCGCACCGAGATCTACTGCCACACGGATGACTGCTGCCGGGTAAGGGTTATCGACTGGCTGGTCACGCAGCCCGGCCTCGGGGACACCGACCTGCGGCCTTACCTCTATTGCCACGACCAGCCCGAAACCGTGCGCCACCTGCTGCGGGTTGCTTCGGGCCTGGATTCCATGGTTCTGGGCGAACCCCAGATCCTCGG
Organism: Gammaproteobacteria bacterium; assembly: GCA_022072255.1. Lineage (GTDB taxonomy): Bacteria > Pseudomonadota > Gammaproteobacteria > JAJPIJ01 > JAJPIJ01 > JAJVHZ01. Next base: position 33,766 of record JAJVHZ010000007.1, read on the forward strand.
CCAGCTCAAGGTCGCCTACCAGGCGGCCGTCGACCACGGCAGCATCGGACGCCTGCTCAACCGGCTTTTTCAACACAGCTTCCACATCGCCAAGAAGGTGCGCACGGACACGGCCATCGGCTCCAGCCCGGTTTCCATTGCATTCGCCGCAGTGCGGCTGGCACAACAGATCCACGGCGATCTGGCCGGCACGACCGCGATGCTCATCGGCGCCGGCGACATGATCGAACTCGCCGCGAATCACCTGTACGCGAATCGCCTGCGACACCTGCTGGTCGCGAATCGCTCCCTGGAGCGCGCACAGACCATCGCCTCGCGTTTTGGCGGATACGCCCTCCCGCTTCATGACCTGCCGGCGCATCTGGCCGACGCCGACATCGTCATCTCCTCGACGGCCTCCCCCACGCCGATACTCATGGCCGCCACGGTCGCCCGCGCCCTGCAGGCGCGCCGGCGCAAGCCGATGTTTCTCGTCGACATCGCCGTGCCGCGTGACATCGACCCGGCCGTCGGCGAGTTGGAGGACGTATACCTTTACACCATCGACGATCTGCAGGCCGTCATCGAGGAGAACCTGCGATCGAGGGAGGCCGCCGCCGCGCAGGCCGAGGAGATGATCGAGACGGCCGCGCAGCAGTTTCTCGAATGGATGCAGCAGGGCGACGCGGTGGACGTGCTGCGCACGCTGCGCGGCCATGCCGAAGCGGCCCGCGACGAGGTGCTGCAGCGCGCGCTGAAACAACTGGAATGCGGAACGCCGCCGCGAGAGGCCTTGCAGTTTCTCGCCAACACGCTCACCAACAAGCTGATTCATACGCCAACGGTCAGGATCAAGGCCGCGGCGACCGAAGGGCGCGAGGACATCATCGCGACGGCGGCCGCCCTGTTCGAGCTGAAGCCCGGGGGCTGAGTGCCGCTGTGCCCGGGCGGCGCCGGTCGTGGCGCGCTGCCCTGGCAAGCGGGCCGGGGCGCCGGCACGGTACAATCGCAGGCTGATTCCCGGCAGACCACCACACCTGGCTCATGAAGGCTTCGTTGCTGGAAAAGCTTCAATCCCTTGCCGAACGGCAGGAGGAGCTCGGCGCGCTGCTCGCCGATCCGCAGATCATCGGCGACCAGAACCGTTTTCGTTCGCTGTCCCAGGAATATGCCGAGTTGAGCCCCGTCGTGGACTGCTTCGCGCGTTTTCGCCGCAACGAGGCGGCCATCGCCGAGTCGCAGGCCATGTTGCGGGAGTCCGACAAGGAGATGCAGGCGCTGGCGGAGGAGGAGATGGCGCGGGCAAGGGAGGAGAACGAGCGCCTCGCGGCTTACGTGCAGAAGCTGCTGCTGCCCAGGGATCCGGCGGACAGCAGCAATATCTTTCTTGAGGTGCGCGCCGGCACCGGCGGCGATGAGGCGGCGCTGTTCGCCGCGGATCTGTTCCGGATGTACTCGCGCTACGCGGAGTCCCGCGGCTGGCAGATCGAGATCATCAGCAGCAGCGCGAGCGGGCTGGGCGGTTACAAGGAGATTATCGCCCGGATTATCGGACACGGAGCGTATTCGCGGCTGAAGTTCGAGTCCGGAGCCCATCGCGTCCAGCGGGTACCGGAGACCGAGGCGCAGGGCCGAATACATACCTCCGCGTGCACGGTGGCCATCCTTCCGGAGCTCGACGAAGTCGGCGAGATCGAGATCAATCCAGCCGACCTGAAGGTGGATACCTACCGATCCTCGGGCGCCGGCGGCCAGCACGTGAACAAGACCGACTCGGCGATACGCATCACGCACCTGCCGACCGGCGTGGTCGTGGAGTGCCAGGAGGAGCGCTCGCAGCACAAGAACCGCGCCAAGGCCATGAGCCTTCTGCGGGCGCGCTTGTTGGCGGCCCAGCGGGAGAAGCGGCAGGCGCAGCAGGCGGAGACGCGCCGCAATCTGGTCGGCAGCGGCGACCGCTCGGAGCGCATCCGCACATACAATTTTCCTCAGGGCCGAATCACCGATCACCGCATCAATTTGACGGTCTATCAATTGAACGACGTGCTGGAAGGGAACCTCGACACCATCATCGAGCCGTTGATCACCGAGCATCAGGCCGATCAGATGGCGGCCATCGGGATGGAGCCGTGAGCGCCGCCCGTCGGATGAAGGCTGGGCCCACGATTGGCAGTCTGCTGCGGCGGGGGGAGAGCGCGCTGAAAGGTGGTGACTCCCCGCGTCTCGACGCGGAGCTGCTGCTGGCCGGCGCGCGCAGATGCTCACGTGCGGCCCTTTTTAGCGATCGCGACGAAGCCCCTGCACCGGAGGTCGCTGACCTCTTCCTGCGATGGATAGCTGAACGGGCCCGCGGACTCCCGGTGGCCTACCTTCTGGGGCGCCGGGAGTTCTGGTCGCTCCGCCTGGAAGTCACGCCCGCGACCTTGATCCCCCGACCGGAGACGGAACTGCTCGTCGAGCGGGCGCTGGAGCTCGTGCCGGAGGGTGTCTCGTTCCGCGTCGCCGACCTCGGCACGGGCAGCGGGGCGATCGCCCTTGCAATCGCGAGCGAGCGACCATCGGCGACCGTGGTGGCCACCGACCGGTGCGAGGCCGCGCTCGCGGTAGCCAGCCGCAATGCCGCGCGACTGGGGATACGCAATGTGACATTCCGCACTGGGAGTTGGTTTGGGCCTCTTGCGGGGGAGACCTTCGACCTCATTGTCTCGAATCCGCCCTATGTCGAGCCAGGTGATCCTCACCTGCGCGAGGGCGATCTGCGGTTCGAGCCGATATCAGCGCTGGTGGGCGGCCCCGAGGGGCTGGAGGCGATCCGGGAGATCGCCCGGGACACCTACCGACACTTGAGCCCCGGCGGGTTTCTGGCGCTCGAGCACGGGGTGGAGCAGGCCTCCGCGGTGCGGCAATTGATGATCGTTACGGGCTATCGCGCCATCCTCACCTATCGCGACCTTGCGGGCGGGGAGCGGGTGACGCTCGGGCAGCGGCCGCGCGGCGATGTCTGAGGTCGCATCCATGACCCGGGTGCTCACCCTCGCCGCGCCCGCGGAGGACTCGCTGGTGCAGGCTCTGCGCCAGATCCCCGGCGTCGAGGCGGCCGAGGACATGGGACGGGGCGGTATTCGCTTGCGGTATGACGTGCGGAATACCGGCGTGGACAGGCTGCTTGCGTGGCTGGCCGGTCGTGGCATACAGGCCGGGCGCGGCTGGCGCACGCGGCTGTGGCACGCATGGATGGCCTACGCGGATGCCGTTGCGCGGGAGGCGCTCGCCGCCGATGACGGTTGGGAATCCTCGCTGCGGGGCCTCTACGCCGGCAGATGGCCACAGCAGGGACGTGCGCGGAGCGACGAACATGCGCATCATTGGCGCAGATATCTTGCGCGTACGGAGACCCGGCCATGATGGCGGTCAAGCCAGCACTGAGTCGCGATCAGCTGATCCGGTACAGCCGCCACATCATGCTGAAGGAATTCGGTGTGGCAGGCCAGCAGCGGCTGCTCGCCTCGCGCGTGCTCCTGATCGGCCTCGGCGGCCTCGGCTCGCCGGCCTCGATGTACCTCGCCGCCGCGGGCGTTGGTGAGATGGTCCTCGTCGATTTCGACCACGTCGAGCTCTCCAATCTGCAACGCCAGATCATTCATGGCAGCTCGGATATCAAACGACCGAAGGTGCAGAGCGCGCGCGAACGGCTGCTGGGGCTGAATCCGGACGTGAGGCTGGCGACGATGGAAAAGGCGCTGGACGAGCGCGAGCTCGCCGATCAGGCGGCCGCGGCGGACGTCGTCGTCGACTGCAGCGACAATTTCGCAACACGATTCGCGATCAACGCGGCTTGCGTGCGCACTGGAACGCCCCTGGTATCCGCCGCCGCGATCCGCTTCGACGCGCAGATCACCGTCTTCATGAACAGTGGCGACGGCGGTTGCTATCGCTGCCTCTACGATGACGCGGCCAGCGGCCAGGAGACCTGCGCCGCCAATGGCGTGGCCTCGCCCCTGCTCGGCATCGTCGGCTCGGTTCAGGCGATGGAGGCGATGAAGATCCTCGCCGGCATCGGGCCGGGATTGAACGGCCGGCTTCTCATCCTCGACGGGCTGCGGATGGAATGGAATGCCATCCGTCTGCGACGCGATCCCGCCTGCCCGGTGTGCCGAGACAGGCCCTCCCAAGGCGCGTAGGGAACCCCGGACGCACCACGTTCCGGCCGCCGTCCCGGAGCGAGGCCCGTTCTCGGCAAACGCGTCCCGGCGACCAGTCCGGGCGCAACTGCGCTGAGGACCTCGGGAAAGCTCCTGGCGGTTTATCGCCCCACCCCGTCGCGTTGCGTACCATCATGAGAATGATTATCATTGTCATTATTGAGACCGGTCAGGTCGTTGGAGGATGCAGGCAGATGCGCTTCGCCGTCCAGACGCGATGGGTAGACGGAGTTCCCCACCTGCAGCTCAGGGGGCTCGAGTCCGGGGAAGTCCGAATGCAATGGCGTCTGGTTCGAACCTGCCCCGCGGCGAGCGGGGAGCGTGGGAGATCGATCCGGTCGGCGGACCGCGCGGACACGCTTACGGCTCTGATCCGCGAACTTCTGCTCGTCGCCTGCGCCGAGGATATGCGGTGCCGCCCACCGGCGAAACGGAATTACGCAGGGGAAGTCGGGACCGGGTCGTGAAATTCCCCTGGCCGCCGCCGTCCGCTATCGAACGACGGCGGGGGCGCTGGCGGCCGTCGCCGCCGCGTCAGGCGACGCAGCAATGCGTGGATTGAACCTTGGCCCGCCGATCGGCACGGAGGGCACCACCGCCGCCGTGATCGAGGTTCGCGCGTACGTGTTGGGAGAGACAGGCGCTTGCCGTGTCCTCGCAGGCGCCGCAGCAGGTGGCAACGTGGAGGCGATTGCGGAGGTCCTCCAGGCCGCGCGCGCCGCCATCGACGGCATCGCGGATATCCCGTTCAGTTACCGCATTGCAGAGGCAGACGTACATGCTTTGAATTCCCAGGCCGTGCCGATTGAGGATCTGTAGCGCTAATCATATTACAATTGAGATACATTCGCAATTAATTCTTGACGAGGCCTGTGACCCACGTCGCGGGGGCCGGCGTCCCCTGGCTAATCCATTGTCCCCGCTGAACCGCAGGCCAGGGATGGAGGCTGCTGCCCGACCCGCCGCAGCCGGCGCCCGGCCCCGGCGCGAGAACATCTCGTCTTTCGACTCCCGCCTCGAGCCTCCCGCCACGTGGCGCGGTCACATCATGGATTGCTGGTAGTTCTCCAACCCGATGCGCTCGAGCAGGTCCAGCTGCGTCTCCAGCCAGTCGATATGGCCCTCCTCGCCCGCGAGTATGTCCTCGAACAGCGCACGGCTGACGTAATCGGCGGCATCCTCGCAGGCCGCTATGGCCTCCCTGAGCATCGGAAGCCCCTCCATCTCCAGGGCGAGATCGGCCTGCAGCATCTCCAGGGTGTTCTCGCCGATGCGAAGCTTGCCGAGGTCCTGAAGGTTGGGGAGTCCCTCGAGGAACAGGATGCGCTCGATCAACCTATCGGCGTGCTTCATCTCGTCCACGGATTCCTTGTACTCGTACTCGTCGAGCTTCTTCAGGCCGAAATTGCGGAACATGCGCGCATGGAGGAAATACTGGTTGATGGCGGTAAGCTCGTTCTTCAGAGCCTTGTTGAGGTACGCGATGATCTTCTTATCGCCCTTCATGATTGGAGCCCTCGTCACATGGATGGTTGGCCTTGCATCCTCACTATAGCAAGCCACCGCCGCCCGCAGGCGGCTCCGAGGCCGCCGGTCACATTTTCCTCGGCTCGCCACGACGCCCTGGCACAGCGGAAACCCTCCCCATCGCCACGCGCCCGTAGCGTGCGCTGACGCCGGGTCCGGCCTCATGCGCACGTGCAGGCATGTTAAATTCCCGATCGGAGAGCCTCTCACCCGCAGATACCACGCAGGAACCGAATCGCAGCCATGGATACCAACCCGCTGCTCGACGACCGCCCGTTGCCGAGCTTCGCCCGTATCGAGCCGGCGCATGCCGCACCCGCGATCAATCAACTGCTTGGCGAGATCAAGGCGCAGACCGAGATTCTCCTGAGCGGCCCGGCGCCGGGTTGGACCAGCGCGCTTGTCCCCATCGAGGCTCTCGATGACCGCCTGAACCGGGCGTGGTCCCCGATCAGTCATCTGCACAACGTGGCGGACACCGAGGAGTTACGGGCGGCCTACAACGCATGCCTGCCGTTACTGACAGCCTATGCAACCGATAAGTACCAAAGCGAGCCCCTGTACAGGACCTACAGGCGTGTCCGCGATGGCGAGGAGTACGGTCGGCTCGGCGCGGCGGAACGCAGGATCATCGATAACGCCTTGCGTGATTTCCGGCTCTCCGGCATCGAGCTACCCCCGGGCGGGCGCGCCCGCTTCAAGGAACTGAAGCAGACATTGGCTCGCCTGCAGACCAAGTTCGAGGAAAACGTGCTCGATGCCACGCATGCCTGGAAGAGGCACCTCACGGACGCTGCGGAATTGAACGGCCTGCCGGAATCAGCCCTCGCGCTGGCGCGGCAGACCGCGCAGCGCGAGGGCATGGACGGCTGGATGCTGACGCTGGATATCCCCTGCTACCGTCCCGTCATGGCGTATTGCGGCAATCGCGAGTTGAGAGAGGAGATGTATCGGGCCCATGTGACCCGCGCTTCGGAGCTGGGGACCGGCGCCGGGAGATTCGACAACCACGCGGTCATGGAGGAGATCCTGCAGTCGCGCCGCGCCCTCGCGCAGTTGCTCGGCTTCGAGAATTTTGCGGAGTATTCGCTCGCGACCAAGATGGCGAAATCGACAACGGAGGTGATCGGCTTTCTCGAGGATCTCGCGCAGCGAGCCAAGCCTGTCGCGGAAAAGGAACTGCGGGAACTGCGCGATTTCGCCTCCGAACGCTACCAGGCGCGCGATCTCCAAGCGTGGGACATTCCCTACTTCAGCGAGCGCCTGCGCGAGGCGCGCTATCGCGTCTCGCAAGAGGAGTTGCGACCATATTTTCCGCTTCCGCGGGTTCTCGAGGGACTGTTCGCCATCACGCGGCGGCTGTACGGCATGCGCATCGAGCCAGCCGAGGCAGAAACCTGGCACCCGGACGTGAGATTCTTCCGGATCAGCGACGAGAACGGTAACGTCCGCGGAATGTTCTACCTCGACCTGTACGCGCGTCCGCTGAAGAGGGGCGGCGCGTGGATGGACGACTGCGTGTCGCGGCGCAGGCGCACCGACGGCAGCGTGCAGATCCCCGTGGCCTATCTGAATGGCAATTTCAGCCCGCCGGTCAGCGAGAGCCCGTCGCTGCTAACGCACGAAGAGGTGCTCACGCTGTTTCACGAATTCGGCCATGGCCTGCACCACATGCTGACCTGCGTCGAGCGACCTGGCGTTGCAGGCATCAACGGCGTGGCGTGGGACGCCGTAGAGGTTCCCAGCCAGTTCATGGAGAACTGGTGCTGGGAGCGGGCCGCGCTGGAGTTGCTGTCGGGCCACTTCCAGACCGGCGCTCCGCTCGATTCGTCCCTGCTGGAGAGGCTGCGCGCCGCCCGCAATTTTCAGGCGGGCATGCAGATGGTGCGGCAGCTGGAATTCGCGCTGTTCGACTTTCGCCTGCACATCGAATGCGAGCCGTCGCGCGGCCGCACCATCGAGGCCATCGTGGAGGAGGTGCGTCGCGATGTCGCGGTCATACGTCCGCCGGCGTTCAACCGCTTTCAGAACAGCTTCACGCACATTTTTGCAGGCGGCTACGCGGCCGGATACTACAGCTACAAGTGGGCCGAAGTGCTCTCCGCGGATGCGTATTCGAAGTTCGAGGAGCGTGGCATTTTCGATATGCAGACCGGCCGCGAGTTCTTGCATCATATACTGGAGATGGGAGGTTCCCTCGATGCCATGGATCTTTTCATGCGGTTCCGGGGCCGCCCGCCGCAGGTCGATGCCCTGCTGCGCCACAGTGGCATAGCCTGATTGTCACGCCGGGAGAGTCTGTCGATGCGCCGAGAACGGAAGCATGTAATGGCAGCGCTGGCGCTCGGCCTTGCAGTCGCCTGCGCGCAGCCCCGGGCGGAGACCGTCTACGTCATCGACAGACTGCTGGTCGGCGTGCATTCGGAAAAATCGCTGGATTCTCCGATCATCAAGGCGCTACCCACCGGCACCCAGCTCGAGGTTCTGGCGCGCGAAGGCGATCTCGCGCAGATCAGGGGACCCGGGGGAGTAACCGGCTGGGTCGACGCGGTCTATCTGAGCGAGGAGCAGCCGGCCGCCATGCTGTTGGAAGGTCTTGCGGCGCAGAACCGGCAGCTCGCCGAGGATCTGAAAACGGCCCAGGCTAGGGTCGACGAACTGGCGGCCGAAGGCGCGGTGACAGCGGAGTCGACGCAACGGGCCGAATCGGGCAGGGTCGCCGGTCTCGAGCAACAGCTCGACGACGTTCGCCGGCAACTGGAGTCCGAACGCACCCGCGCGGGCGAGCTGCAGTCCAAGTTGGCGACGATCCAGAACACACCGCCCGCAGATACCAAGACGCTGGTCGACCTGACACAGGAGAACGCCGCATTGAAGCGCGAGCTGGAAGAGGCTCAGATCAAGGCCATACGCGCCGCGGAGACCGCACAGGCCTCGCCGCCGTCGAAGGTCGACGCGAAGGCAAACGCGGACGCCATGTCCGTGGCCGGTCGGTGGAACATCTCCGTGACTGTAATCATGGGCGTGCTGCTTGGCGCGTTGCTGATCGGGTTGATCGCCGGGATCTGGCTTATGGACGCGCGTCAACGCCGGCGGCTGGGCGGGTTTCGGATCTAGACGACCGCCGAGGCCGCGTGCCGGACGTGCCCATCGTGAAGATCGCAACCTGGAACGTGAACTCGCTGAAGGCGAGACTGCCGCACCTGCTGCGATGGATCGCGGAGGCGCGCCCGGATATCCTCGCCCTGCAGGAGACCAAGACCCAGGACGCGGACTTCCCGGTCGCGGAGATCCTCGCGGCCGGATACGAGGCTGTCTTCAACGGTCAGAAGACCTACAACGGCGTTGCCACCCTCAGCCGCCGCCCCCCGGAAATCATCGCCAGGACATTGCCGGCGTACGACGACCCGCAGCGCCGCCTGCTCGCGACGCGGCATGGCGCGCTGCGGGTGGTGAACGTCTACGTTCCGAACGGGGCATCGCTGGATTCCGACAAGTACCAGTACAAGCTCGACTGGCTGGCAAGGCTGCGCGATTACATCGGCGACCTGTTGCAGGCAGGGGAACCGCTCATGCTGCTGGGTGATTTCAACATCGCGCCCGAGGACCGCGACGTGCACGATCCCCTGGCATGGACCGGGCAGGTGCTCGTCAGCGAGCCGGAACGCGCACGGTTTCGCGAGTTCGAGGCGCTGGGACTGCGCGACTGTCTGCGGGCAGTCGATCCGCGTCCCGGGATCTATTCCTGGTGGGACTATCGGGCCGCCGCGTATCGCCGCAATCTAGGGCTGCGCATCGATCTCATCCTGGCCGACGGCGACAGTACCTCGCGGTGCCGGAGTTGCCGGGTCGACGTGGCGCCGCGCAAATGGGAGCGCCCCTCGGATCATGCGCCGGTGATCGCGGAGTTGGAGATGCCGTCCTGATGTGACGCAGTGGTCATCGACGGGGCTTTGCCGGTCCGCGGCGGTGACTGGGTGCGCATTCCCCGGCAGGATACGCTTCCAGCCATACGCTTCGTTGGGCAATATGGCTGCGTCCCCTGGCGCTGAATGGCCATGACCGCTGACGAAGAAAACAAGCGATTAGATTTCGAATACTGGCGTGAACTGGCGGCTACCGACGCCGCCGCGTTCGAAGCGGCGCGACGCCATGCCATCGCCGATCTCATAGAGTCTGCGCCGGAGGAGCGCCAGCGCCGCCGCATGCAGGGTCTGCAATGGCGCATCGACCGCATCCGTGACACCTCACCCAACGCCATGGACGCCTGCCTGAAGATATCGAGGATGATGTGGGACAGTGTGCTCGGGGACGACGGGCTGCTGGAGCGTTTGCGAGCCCTGGAGGGTGTGACTCCGGCGAAGGTCAGGCCGCGGTTCCCCGCCAAGGTCATACCGCTGACTCCACACGCCGGTAAGGGCGGACCGGAGAAGGCCTGACGACCCACGGCCGTCCCGGCCTGCATCTCGCTTGCGCCACCGGAAGCCGAGGCGGTAGAATCGCGCCCCTTATTTCGCTCGGCGCCGCTGACGCCCGGGCGGCGCACCCTCTCAGGACCGCTTGCATGAAACAGAACATCCACCCGGCCTACAGCGAGATCACCGTCACCTGCAGCTGTGGCAACACCTTCCAGACCCGCTCGACCGCCGGCAAGGCCCTGCACGTGGACGTCTGCTCCGCCTGCCACCCTTTCTACACGGGCCGGCAGAAGCTCGTGGACACCGCGGGCCGCGTCGACAAGTTCCGCCGCAAGTACGGCATGCGTTGACGGTCCTGTCGTTCAGGAAGACAAGAGAAAGGGCGCTCTCAGCGCCTTTTTTGTTGTGCCGATCCGCCGGCAGCGTGCTGTCGATCCTGCTGGTGATGGCGCCCCCGGTTGCGGCCGATGGCTGCCGCGCGGGCCGCTACGACCGCAGCGCGGTCATCGCTTCGGTTATCGATGGCGACACCGTGCGGCTGCGCGACGGTTCCGCAGTGCGCCTCGTCGGGATCAATGCCCCGGAACTCGCCCACGAAGATCGCACACCCGAGCCGTTCGCCGTCCCGAGCCGGCAGTATCTGCGCCGCTACCTGCCGGCAGGCAGTCGCGTCGGGCTGGTCTTCGACGAGCAGCGCCACGACCGGCACCACCGCTTGCTGGCGCACGTCTTCCGCGTCGCGGACGGTGAGAACATCCAGGCGCTGATGCTCGCGAGCGGAATGGCCGCGCTGTTCACGGTCCCGCCGAACCAACGATTCATCGATTGTTACGGCTCGCGGGAGGAAGATGCGCGCCAGACCGGTGCCGGGATCTGGAGGGAGTATCGCGCCCAGCCCGCCCGGCATTTGCCGCACCGCGAGGGTTCCTTCACGCAGCTGGTGGACGACATTCGCCTCGTGCGCAGGTCCCTGCCTGGCACACGGCTGGAGATGGCCTCGGGCCTGACCGTCTTTATCGACCGGCGCGACCTGCGCTATTTTCGCGGCGTCGACCCCGAACTTTGGCAGGGACGACGGGCGCACGTACGCGGCTATCTCTGGAAACGCGAGGGTCGCCGCAGCATGCGACTGCGACATCCGTCCAACATCCGGTTCATCGAGCGACTGTAATGGGAGCCCATCATCATGAGACACACTGCCCGCCTGCTCGCGATCCTCGGCGTTGCCGCCACCTTCCTCGCCAGCGGCTGCGCCACCAACCCGGTCAGCAAGCGCTCCGAATTCGTCCTGATGTCCGAGGAACAGGAACTCGCCATTGGCCGCCAGATGCATGCGGAAGTATTGCAGGAGTACGGGGAGTACAAGGACCCGAAACTGCAGGCCTATGTCCAGCAGGTCGGCGAGAGCGTAGCTGCGCTGAGCGATCGGCCCCAGCTCATCTACCGCTTCACGGTCCTCGACAGTCCGGAGGTGAATGCCTTCGCGCTGCCCGGCGGCTACATATATATCACTCGCGGGATCATGGCCTACTTCAACTCGGAGGCCGAGCTGGCGGCAGTCCTTGGCCATGAAATCGGACACGTCACGGCGCGCCACGCGGTGCGCCAGTACACCGCCGCGCAGGCCACAGGAATAATCGCGACTATCGGCTCCATTTTTGTACCCGGGCTCGGCTCCTACGGTGGCAGCCAGCTCATCAATATCCTGGGAACGGCGCTGCTGCGCGGCTACGGGCGCGAACACGAACTGGAGGCCGACGGGCTGGGCGCGAAATACATGGCCAAGGAGGGCTACGACCCGATGGCGATGCTCAATGTGCTCGGCACGCTGAAAAATCAGGAGATCCTCGAGAACCAGGTCGCCAGGCAGGAGGGGCGCGAACCACGCGTCTACCACGGCGTGTTTTCCACCCACCCGGACAGCGACACGCGCCTTCAGGACGTCATCGGGGCGGCGCGCCAATTGCAGGCCGGCGGCGCCAAGCGACTCGACCGCGAGCGCTACTACTCCTACATCGACGGCATGATCGTCGGCGACAGTCCGCGCGAAGGATTCGTGCGCGGCAACGCCTTTTATCATCCGGATCTCGGTTTCGGGCTACGCTTTCCCAAGGGCTGGAGCGTGAAGAATTACCCTGATCGCATCCTGTTCGTCGCCCCGGCGGGCAAGGCAATGATGCAGATGGGCGCCGAGGACCTTAACAAGCGCATGTCTCCCAAGCAGTTCATGACGGATAAGATGGGGCTGAAAAAGCTGTCCTACGACGGGACGATAAGCCCGGCAGGACTCGACGGCTACACGGCGGTGGCGCCGGCGCGCACCAGCAAGGGGACGCGCGACGCCCGCTTCTCGGTGGTCTTCTTCGACAAGAAGGCCTACTTGTTCGCCGGGGTGGTCGAGGCCGGCGGCAGTGTCGCTGTCTACGACAACGCCTTTCTCGATACCGTCAGTTCCTTCCATCCGCTGACGGCGCAGGAGCGCGAATCGCTGAAGCCGCTGCATCTGCGGATCACCCCCGCCACGGCCGGAGAAACGTTCGGGGAGTTGGCGAGCAGATCGCCTTTTCAGACCAATGCCGAGGCGCGATTGCGCCTGCTCAACGGCTACTTCCGCGGTGGCGAGGTGCCAGCCGGGGACCTGATGAAGGTCGTCGAGTAGACCGCCTCGGGCTACAAAGGCAACGGCTCAACCAGGCGATGTCGGGCCTTGACAATTCGCTGTCCGCAGGATCTGTGGATAAATTTGTTGAAAAGCTGCGGCTATCGACGGCAAAGGCCGGTCCAGACACGAGACCGGATGCTGTTAGTAAGATCACCCTGCAATTTTTGTCATTTAAAAACAGCATGTTAGCTTCGTGGCCTGCGATTCCTGCAGGCCGTTGCGGCTAACTCATTCTCCCGACGGGAGAATTTTCTCCATGTGCATAACCGGGTGGGCGGCGGGAACTAACCGGATGCGCCTGGGTCTTATTTCTCACGTTCCTCATGAACGTGTTCCGCTCAATATCCTCCCAGAGCGGGACGTAAAGCCCGGTCTCCCCAGCCGGGTGGATTGGCCCCGGGACGAAAAAATTCCCCCTATGTGGTTTCTCCCGGGGCCTTCTTTATTCCCGCACAGCATTTCCATTGTCGCGATCTCTCGCGTCGTTGACTTGACTCAAGTGCTGGCCCGGTCTGTCTCGTTGTCATCGGCCGGCCGCATCCCAATACACAGGCTCATGGTGTATGCTTTTGATTCTAACGGCTACTCAACGACAACAATTCCGAGATTCCAGCATGCATCGGCCATTCCTCGCGTGGATTATTTTCCTGGCACTGGCAGTCAACCTCCCGGTCGCGAATGCTCAAAGCGGAAGGGAAAAGTCCGCCGCCTGCGCCGCGTGTCACGGTATCGACGGTAACAGTGTCACCGCGGAGTGGCCGAAGCTTGCGGGGCAGCACGCCAGCTATATCCGCGCGCAACTTACCGCCTTCAAGTCGGGCGCACGGCAGAACGCGCTGATGAGTCCCATGGCGACCGGTCTCAGCGAGGAGGACATGAGTCTGCTGGGGGATTTCTTCTCGAGCCAGAAGATCCAGCCCGGCACGGCGAAGAAGGAGTTGCTGGATGCCGGTCAGAAGATCTACCGCGGCGGCAATGCAGCAACGGGAGTCCCGGCCTGCATGGCTTGCCACGGTCCGCGGGGCTCGGGAAACCCGGCGGCCGCTTATCCCGCACTTCACGGGCAGCACGCCGTCTACACGGTGAATCAACTGAAGGCCTACAAGAACGGCGATCGCACCACGGACGCCAATTCCATCATGCGCTCCATCGCCGGGCGCATGACCAGTGCCGAGATCGAAGCGGTCGCCTCCTATCTGGAAGGGCTGCACTAGCGGCCGGATGCCCCAGGTCCGCCCCCCGCGCGATAGACATTGCGACTCCGTTGAACGTGGAGCGGCGGGAAACTTTTGTCCGCGGCCCCATCTCCAAGGAACCACTATGAAGAGACTTCTCGCTGGTCTGACCGCCATTGCAGGTATTGGAATTCTGACCGCGTCGCTGTGGACCAACGCCGAGGAAACGGCACCGGACACGGCAGCCGCGAGCCCCTCACCCAATACGGTGATCGTGCTGGAGGAGGGCAAGAATTTCCGCACCGTGATCCCCCCTCAACCCACCCAGTCGGGGGACCAGATCGAGGTCATGGAAATATTCTGGTACGGATGTCCTCATTGTCACGATTTCGAACCGTACCTGCTCAAATGGCTCGAGAACAAGCCGGCGGACGTCGCGTTCCGCCGCATGCCCGGGATATTCCGGGAGTCCTGGATACCTGCAGCCAGAGCCTTCTATACGGCCGAGGCGCTGGGGGTCCTGGACAGGATGCACCCCGCGCTCTTCAAGGCCATACACGAGGAGCAACGCGGACCCTCGACGAACGAAGAGTGGAGCAAATTCTTCGGCGGTCTGGGTGTCTCGGAGACCGATTTTGCCCAGGCGTGGGATTCCGTGGAGGTAGCGAAAAAGGTCCGCGAGACCATGGCACAGGTTCAGAATTACGGCATCGAGGGCGTCCCGGCCATGGTTGTCGCGGGGAAGTATCAGACCTCGGCGGGGATGGAGGGGGTGGGCAGCTTCGATACCATGCTTAAAGTTGTCAATGCGCTGGTCGATAAGGTTCGTACAGAGGCCAAGCCGGCCGAGTAGTCGTACGGCGCGATCGCCAGTCCTTCCCGCCGGGGCAAGTTCCTCAGCCTCGTCCGATGCTGGGCAAGTTCGACGCATTCATGCTCGGTCAGGCCGTCACCGCGCCCCGGCGCTGCGACGGCCGGTTCGCGACGGCCTTGGAGGAGTCATTTGCGTCAGCTACCAGGCCAGAAAGCGAAATGGAACCGACCACATCACGCCTCGGTGCGCTATTGAGAGACAACCGCGCTGACGCAGCGGCGGAGCTCGCCCGCATGCAGCGCTCGCTGCTCAAGCTCGCGTTTGCGCTGAGCGGCCGCAGCACGGAACTGGATCGGGTCCTCGCAGAACTCACCAACGCGCTGCGCAGCGGCGAGCGCAACGTCAACGTGACGGGCATAATCGACGAGATCATCGCCGCGATCAGGCAGGAGGAGCTCTCCGCCACGCGGAAGAACGCCTCGCTCGCTACCGCGCGCTCGGTTGCGGCGCAATTCATCGATGCGCTGGCGGCAGCGGTTGCGCCGCCGATCCCGGAGCTAATCGCCAACGGCAAGACCCGCCTCGAGAACGTCGAGAGCGACCGTGCGCTGCTCGCCCTGACCTCGACGCTGGCGCAAGTACTCGGCGAGAGGCTCGGCCAGGTGCAGAAAAATCCGGTCGACGACGGCAGCGGGGTTGCCCTGCTGTTGCAGACCTTGAACCAGCTCCACTTCCCTGAATCCCTGACCGGCGGCGTGCGCGCCGTGCGCACACGCCTGGGGGAGCCTCCGCGCCCGACGGATGCCGAGGCGACGCGCGCCGTGGCGGAGCTCATCACCGCCGCGCAGGCAGAGGCGCAGCAGGAATCGGATCGCTTGAGCGCGTTCCTGCGGCAGGTTGCGGTCAAGATTGCACACCTTCAACAGCAGCTTCACTACGTGAACGAGTCGCGCGGCGCGTCGATTCGTGAAAGCGAAGCGATGTCGGAAAGCGTCGTGGGATGCGTGAACGACATGCGCAGCAGCGTCGAGGTCGCCGACGACATTCATTCGCTGAGAGCCAGCATCGCCGGCAACCTCGAATCGCTGCACAAGGGTGTGGATGAATTCATGACCTCGGCGCGTCAGCGCAGCGAGCAGACCGAGGAACTGCTGACGCTCCTCAATGGTCAGCTGCAGACGCTCGAAGGGGAAACCAAGAAACTCCGCGAGGGGATCGAGCACGAGCGCGAACGCGCCAGCACCGATGCCCTGACAGGGGTGGCGAACCGACTCGGATTCGAGGCATTCCATGCGCACGAGTTCGCGCGCTGGCAGCGTTACGGCGGGGACCTCTCACTCATCATCGGCGACATCGACCATTTCAAGCTCATCAACGACGAGCACGGGCATCTGGCCGGCGACAAGGTATTGAAAACGGTCGCGGATCAGTTGCGCTCTCAGCTTCGCGAGTCCGATCTGATGGCCCGCTACGGCGGCGAGGAGTTCGTCGTGCTGCTCCCCAACACCAGCCTCGAGCAAGCCAACGCCGTTGCCGACAAGCTGCGTCGCCATCTCGAGTGCTGCCGCTTTCATTCGGGCGAAAAGATCGTGCCGGTGACCTTGTCGGTGGGCGTTGCCACCTACCGCACGGGCGATGGCAAGGATGCCGCACTTGAGCGCGCAGATCGCGCGCTTTACCTCGCCAAGCGCATGGGGAGAAACCGTGTCGCCAGCGAGGACGACCTCAGGGAACGGGACCGGACGGTCGCAGGCTGACGGCCGGATCATCCGCCGGTATCGCGTCGCCACGCCAGCGCGTAACGCCACAGGAATGCCTCCTCGCCGTCCCCAGGTCTTACGACGACGCGGTAGTCGTGCCCCGGGGCGAGTTCCAGCCTGATCGTCTCGGTGTTCTCCGCCCAGCTCGCTGACACGGCAACCCGCCTCGCCTCCGTGTCGTCGAAGAGCTCGAGATCCAGGTCCACGAGTTCCGGCTCGCCCGCAAACGCCGCGGCGGAGTCAGTCGAGATGCGGACGTTCCACGCCAGCGTCGCTGTCAGCCAAGGGTGCCGCCGATCGGCTCGGAAGTAATAGTTGGCCACCTCGTTGCTTCCGGCCGCACCGCCAAATTCATCGTCGAAATCGTACCCGTAGGGCTTGATGTCTCCGCGACGGCGGCGGTCGTCCTCGGCGCTGCGCTGCTCGCCGCCGCTCAAGATCGCGTAGCTGTTGAGTACGTTGACCTGACCCGCGCCATAGATCCGATCCAGGCCGTTGGCACTGCGGCGATCCAGCTCCCGACGATAGTCGCTTGCCCCATGGCCGCTCTGAAACTCGCGGCTCGCCCCGGCCATCAGCAGGGCCTTGACGACCTCCGGTCGTGCCCCGTCAGGCAGTGCTCCGCCATCGAGCGTTCGCACCGTGTTCCGCGAGAATGCCGCCCAGCGCTGCGCCGTTTGCACGAGAACGGCGGCAGCGGCGGCGACCACGGGGGTCGCGGCGCTCGTGGTATCCATCGGCGCCACGAGCAGGGGCATGGTTCTTCCCTCTCGATAGACACTGTCGATCTCCGCGGTACCGGAGCCGTGCCGCCCGTCACTGCGTCCTACCGAGATCACGTTGAACGCGTTACCGAGCAGGGGCGGCGAGGGACTCCCGTTGCCGACGCCGACCACGTGAAGATTGCGATCGGCATTGATGCTCCAGTCCAGGCGCCGCAGCATCTCACTGTCGTAGACGGGACTGCCCGTGGAACCAACCCAGCTGTGATTGACGACGCGCGCGTTCATCTGGGCCGGGAAGAACGTCGACCCGGTGCGGAGCACATCGCGCATCCAGTCGGTCGCGCCGTAGAGGTCGATATCGGTTGCCGCCGAGGCCATGGAACTGGACGCCCCGTAAAGCAGCCGGCCGACGCCCGTCGCATGGCCCGAGATTCCACCCTCGCCGATGGATGTCACGAAGTGAAACCGCTTGCCCTCGAAGTCGCCATCGTCGACGTCCGGCCGCCAGGCGCCGGCGGCGGCAAACTGCCACAACCCCGGCCTGCTCAACAGTGGCGCCTCGACCTGGGCGATGCGTATGCCCGCTCCGTCCGGCGCGCGGATCGCCAATACCTTCTCGAGAAGGCGATAGCCGATGACTTCGCGATAGTCCGCGGCCGGCGCGCCGTGAACGCCGCCGAGCAGTGAGAGGACTGCCGCAAGCGCCTTCAGCCGCGGCCGGCGCACGCCGCGCCCCGGCGGCGTCCGCGGTCGCTCGACAAGCTCCCCGACGCATCGCCATTGGCGGTAAGATAGCCGCGACCAGTCAAGTCGGGAGCGGCGGCAAATGCGTTGGGAACGGGGGACCAGTCGCGGCAATATCGAGGACCGGCGCAGCGGCGGTATCAGCATCGGTGGCGGCGGGGTTCGGCTGGGATTGGGAGGCATGGCAATCCTGCTGGTCCTAAGCCTGCTCACCGGCAAGAATTTTTTTGCCATTCTCGGCCCGGGCGGGGGACTGGGCGTGCCCACGGAGCAGGCCGGCGAACCATACCAGCCTACGCCTCAAGAAGAGGAGATGGTGGATTTCGTCAGTTTCGTGCTCAATGACGTGCAGGATGTGTGGGGCACCGCGCTGCCGCGCGGCACTGGGCAGCAGTACCAGGATGCCCGTCTCGTTCTGTTCAACGGTACCGTGCAGTCCGGATGCGGCTACGCCCAGTCGCAGATGGGGCCATTCTACTGTCCGCTCGATCAACGCGTGTACATCGATCTCGGTTTTTACCAGGAAATGAAGAGCCGTTTTGGCGCGCCCGGCGATTTCGCGCAGGCCTACGTACTGGCGCACGAGGTCGGACATCACGTTCAGAATCTGCTGGGCATTGCCGAGAAGGTTCACGAGCTCCGTCAGACCAGTCCCGAGGCGTCCAATGCCCTGTCGGTGCGCATGGAGCTGCAGGCCGACTGCCTGGCAGGCATATGGGCGAATTCCACCCGGCAGCGCAACCTGCTGGAGGCCGGCGACGTCGAGGAGGGCATGAACGCGGCCGCCGCAGTGGGCGATGACCGCATCCAGGGACAGGCGACCGGAACGGTCAGTCCGGAGGAGTGGACACACGGGTCCTCGAAACAGCGGGTCGCGTGGTTCATGCAAGGCTACCAATCCGGCGACGTCAACAGCTGCGACACGTTCAATTCCGAATTGGCCGCTGATCGAGAAAGCGCCGGCGGCAGCCCGTTCTAGCAGAAAAGCGCGACTGCCAATATCAACTGCCGCCGCTGGAGCGCAGCTTAGCGGCGACGGCGGGTGGAATCTGCCTACCCGGTCGCGGACTGCATTTGCGCCTGCAGGCGGCGCGCCCGCGCCGCCGAGGCGAACTCCCGCAGCAGCGGCTCGGTGTCGGCCCAGCTCATGCACGCATCCGTGATGCTCTGCCCGTAAGTGAGCGGCCTGCCGGGCTTGAGGTCCTGACGGCCGCCCACCAGGTGGCTCTCCAACATGACTGCGAAGATGCGCGCATCGCCGGCAGCCACCTGTCGCGCCACGTCCAGACCGACCTCGGTCTGGCGCTCGTGGCTTTTCTCGCTGTTGGCGTGACTGCAGTCTATGCATAGCAGCGACCTGACGCCCGCCTTGGCGAGCTTGACAGCGGCGTCTTCCACACTGGCCGCATCGAAGTTCGGCCGCCGACTGCCACCGCGGAGGATCACGTGGCAATCGGGGTTGCCGGAAGTCGCCAGGATCGCCGAGTGCCCCTGTTTGGTCACGCCGAGAAAGTGATGCGGGTGGGACGCGGCCTTGACCGCGTCGATCGCCACCTGCAGTCCGCCGTCGGTGGAGTTCTTGAAGCCTATGGGACAGGACAGGCCGGAGGCCAGCTCACGGTGCACCTGACTCTCGGTGGTGCGTGCGCCAATGGCGCCCCAGGCGACCAGGTCCGCGATGTACTGGGGACTGATCGGGTCCAGAAACTCCGTGCCGGCTGCGACGCCCATCTCGTTGAGATCAACGAGCAAGCGGCGCGCGATGCGCAGACCGTCGTTGATTCGGAAGCTCTCGTCGAGACCCGGGTCATTTATGAGCCCCTTCCAACCCACCGTCGTGCGCGGCTTCTCGAAATAGACACGCATGACGATGAGCAGGTCCTCGGACAGCTCGTTGATCAGCGTCTTCAGTTTGCCCGCATATTCGCGTGCCGCGTCGGTGTCGTGGATCGAACACGGCCCGGTGATCACCAGGAGCCTGTCGTCGACGCCGTTGAGGATGCCTTGTATGGCGACGCGGGTACCCGCCACCGTTCGCGCCGCGCGCTCGCTTATCGGAACCTCGGCGCAAAGCTGCGCGGGCGGTATGACTTCCTGGGTGGATCGAATTCTGAGATCGTCTGTTCTGGTCGACATGACAGTGTCCTAGCCAAGCTGGTATTGTAAGCGAGCTTGTCCTCGCCCCGCACGTGAAAATGCGCCTCATCGCCACTCTCCGGCCGTACCACCTGCTGATGCTTGTTCTGCTAGGTTTTTTCGGCGCCTGCGGCCGGGCGACAAACGCCTATTTTCCGCTCGAGGAGGGCCTGCGATGGCAGTACGACATCCACGTCATGACGATGGATGGTCCCCAGAGGAAGAAGTATCTCGTCTCGAACCTTCCGCCAGCGCGCCATGAGGGACAGACTCTTAACGTGCGTGCGAGCGCCGATGGCCGCTACGTTTACTACCGCGTCGAGCCGGCCGGCGTCGTGCGCATCGGCGAATCCGCGCCGGACTCGCCGCTGCGCCTCTACACCACGCCGCGTCTAGTGCTACCCGCAAGGATCGATGAGCCCATCTCCTGGACCGACACCGAATTCACGGTGACCCTCGAGCACACCGGCCCGCCGGAGCACTCCCTCAATCGAATAACCGTGCCGGTGATCATGAATTATCGAATCGAGGCCACCGATGCGGAGGTCACCGTCCCGGCTGGCACGTTCAGGAACTGCGTGCGCATCCGCGGCGTCGGGACGACGTCGAAAAACGTCGGATTCTATGTCGGCCAGACGGACATTCGAGTGGAAAACACCGAGTGGTACGCGCCAGGCGTCGGTCTCGTGAAGGCCGTGCGCGAGGAAACGACCACCAGCACGGTGCTGCCTCGCGGTTCCTACGAGCTCGCCCTCACCGACTTTACTCGCGACTGACCTGCGCAACCCGGCCGCCCGGCGCCCGGGTTACCTGCACGGTCACGTGAACGAGCCGGACCACACCCTCCAGCAGCCGTCGATAGTGGTCGGGTGGCTGCGGGGCCGTGCTCTCGACCTCGACGATGGCCGCCATCTGGTTCGGCGCGAGGTGCCAGACGTGCAGGTCGGCGACGCGATGAGCGCCGTCGCGCTCCACCGCATCGCGCATGGCCCGCTCGGTCGCCTCGTCGGCGCGTCTGTCGAGAAGTATCCCGGCGCTGTCTCGCAGCAGTCCATGGCACCAGCGC
>JAJVHZ010000007.1:55073-79081 GCA_022072255.1 Gammaproteobacteria bacterium
CACCAGCGCACCGACGATGCCCATGATCGAATCCATCCATATCCAGCCCAACAACTTGCCGCAAGCCAGCGCGAACAATGCGAGCACGGACGTCAGCGCATCGGCGAGCACGTGCAGATACGCGGCATGCAGGTTGTGATCGTGCCCATGCACGTGCGGATCATGGGTAACGCGTTGCTGCGGATTGGCGTGCAGGTGGGAGTCCGATCCGCCGTAATCGTGCAGCCACCAGGCGCTGAGCAGATTGACGAGCAGTCCGATCAGGGCTATCGCGATTGCCTCATTGAACTCGATGCTGCCGGGCTTGAACAGGCGCGCGCCGGACTCCAGGGCCATGAGAATGGCGACCACCATCAATGCGACTCCGCTGGCGAAGCCGCCCAACACTCCGAACTTTCCCGTGCCGAAGGTATAGACCGGACTGTCCGCATGCGCGCGCGCGTAGCGATAGGCGAACGCGGCGATGCCCAGGGCAGCCACGTGGGTCGCCATGTGCCATCCGTCGGCCAGCAAGGCCATGGAACCGAAGGCGATGCCGCCGACTATCTCTGCGAGCATCATGGCCGCGGCAAGCGCGATCACGCGCAATGTGCTGCGCTCGGCGCTGGCGTGCAGCGTCTCAGCATCGAATCGATAGTAGCACTGGCGGTGGGCGTTCATCGCGGCGCGGATGGCGCGCGCTCGGAGCCGCAGGGATCCCGGCGGTTACAGTGCGGCCGCGCCGGCGGCCGCGATCTGACCGTCCTCCGAGGACTTCACGCCGCTGATCCCGATGGCGCCGACGATCTCGTCTTCGAATACCAGCGGCACACCGCCTTCCAGCGGAAGCATTCCGGGCATGGCAAGGTAGCCGTAGCGGCCGGCGGCGACCGTCTCTTCCCAGATCCGCGTCGGCCGGCGGAACATCAGGGCGACCTTGGCCTTGGTTATCGCGACTTCAATGGACCCGAGCTGGACCTTTTCGCGCTGCAGATACATCAGGTGCCCGCCGTCGTCGACTATTGCGATGACCACGTTCCAGTCGTTGCGTCGGGCCTCGGCCTCCGCCGCGGCCGCCACGCGCTTGGCGTCGTCCAAGCCTAGGATTTTCTTCTCGTACATGACAGTCATCTCCAGCCGGTTGCAGACTCAGGGGGCGTATTCTCGCACAAAGACGGACGTGCGTAGCCGCGTCGATCGATGCCGGAAGGTATCCTCGAGGTTCTGCGCCGAGCGCACGTCTGTGTGCTGCGACGGTTCGATCGCGCCGGCAACGCAACGCCGGGGCCGGAGCCCTGGCGGGCTACCGACCGAGCTCGGCGGCAAGCTGCTGCACCGCCCGGAAAAAGCTCTCTTCGCGATTCTTGCTGCAATGATCGGACAACCAGTACTGCAGACCCGAAGGGTCGATGGCGACGTCCCTGCCTTCCGGATTGATCGCGTTATAGGCGCTGAGATAGCCCTGCGCCCAGGAGATGAAGCCATTGATGGCGACGTCGGACTTCAGTGTCACGGCTTGAATGAAGTCGCCGCACTGTTTGGCGCCGCTGCCGGAAATCGTCTGTGCAGATCCGGGCGCGACCAGCACGAGCCACAAGCATGCCGCCGAACAGCAGTTCTTTGAAACCATCGCCTTCCATCTCTCCGGGTCCGGTCGCCGATTTTACATAAAGCGACGGCCTCCATCATCGAGCTTGCCGGCCGCCGGCGCCAGGACCTGCGACACCTACACGAGGCGGTTGTTGCACGGCCGATACATTGCGCCCGTTTCCACGGACGCCGGCGGCCCCGCCCGGTTCCGTTGCGCGCTCCCAGTGCCTATACTCGCGCCCTCCGGATCGGAGCAATGAAACCGACATCTCATGGTTGATTGGGACCTCATCGACACTGTATTGCTCGACATGGACGGGACGCTGCTCGATCTGTACTTCGACAGCTACCTGTGGAAGGAGCACCTGCCCAGACGTTACGCGGAACGCAATGCGCTGGACATCGAGACCGCCAAGCGCGCGATCGCCCCGCGCATTCGGGCGCGCGAAGGCACGCTGCAATGGTATTGCCTGGATCACTGGACGGCGGAACTGGACATCGACATATCCGCCCTGGAACGGGAGGTAGCTCACTTGATCGCGGTGCGACCGCACGTTACGGATTTCCTGCAGTTCCTGCGCCGCCGCGAGATCGAGGTGGTTCTCACCACGAACGCGCACAGGCGCAGCCTCTCCCACAAACTCGATCGCACCGGCATTGGCGCCTTTTTCGACCACATTGTGAGCTCCCACGATTTTGGCGTGCCGAAGGAGCAATCAGCGTTCTGGGGCCGCCTGTGCTCGGCCGTGCCCTACGCGCCGGAGCGAACGCTGCTGGTGGACGACAACCCCTCGGTTCTGCGTTCCGCGCGCGATTTCGGCATACGTCATCTGCTCGCGGTCCGGATGCCGGACAGCCGCGGACAGCCGCGCGCTCACGATGATTTCGCGACGGTCGACAGTTTTCTCGACCTGCTGCCTCCGGCCTGAATGCGCGCCCTCAAGCCCGGCCGTACACGAAGTCCCGTACGATGTGCCCGAGTCGCCCGCCGCGCCGCTCGTATCGAGTCTGCGGCCGCCATGCCGGTCGCGGCGCGTACGCCGCCGGTGAGGCGAGGTTGACCAGGCCGCCGACCTGCGCCATCGCCTCGCCGATGTGATCGGCGTAGCCCTGCCAGTCGGTAGCGATGAACAGCCTGCCATTGGCACGCAAGCGATCGCGCAACGAGGCGATGAAGTTCGGTTGCAGCAGGCGGCGCTTATGGTGTCGCTTCTTCGGCCACGGGTCGGGGAAAAAGACGTAGATGTGATCGAGGCTGGAGACGGGGATCTGGATGGCCAGCGCCTCCACCGCATCGCGGTTGAGGATGCGTAGATTCCGCAGTCCGAGCGCAGCGGCCCGCAGCATCAGGCTGCCCACGCCTGGCCGGTGCACCTCGATGCCGAGATAATTGTTTCCGGGGTTCGCCTGGGCGAGCGATATGACGCAGTCGCCGTTGCCGCATCCAATTTCAAGATGGCAGGGGGCGTGGTTCCCAAAGAGCGCATGCAGATCGATCCCGGTGTCTGCGATCTGTACACCGTACCTGGGCGACAATTCCACCAGTGCGCGCGACTGTGCGGGCGTCATGCGCCCTTCGCGGATCACGAAGCTCCGCACCCGCCGTTGGGGCGGCGATGCCGACGGCCATTCGATCAGAAGAACACTCCCTCTACCGGTGAGGAAGCTGCGCCGTACGGTCGCCGCGGCATCCGCCCGGCGAGAAACGCCTCGCGTCCCGCCTCGATCGCCTTACGCATCGCGGAAGCCATCAGGACCGGGTCGCGCGCCTGCGCAATGGCCGTGTTCATGAGTACGCCATCGCACCCCAGCTCCATGGCCACGGCGGCATCGGACGCCGTGCCCACGCCGGCATCGACGATGATCGGCACCTTCGCGTTCTCGACGATGATCCGAATGTTATAGGGATTCCTTATGCCCATGCCCGAACCGATCGGCGCGGCCAGCGGCATGACGGCAATGCAACCCATCGTCTCGAAACGCTTGGACATGACCGGATCGTCGTTCGTGTACACCATCACCCTGAAGCCGTCGCGTATGAGCTCCTCGGCAGCGGCTAGCGTCGCCGGAATGTCAGGAAACAGCGTCTTCTCGTCGCCGAGGACCTCCAGCTTGACAAGGCTGTGCCCGTCGAGCATCTCCCGGGCGAGCCGGCAGGTGCGGACGGCCGAGGCCGCGTCGTAACAGCCCGCGGTGTTGGGGAGTATCGTGTAACGATCCGGCGGGAGAAACTCGAGCAGATTCGCCGTACCAGGTTCCTGCCCGATGTTCGTTCGGCGAATCGCAACAGTCACGATCTGCGCGCCACTGGCCTGCACGGCGGCGCGTGTCTGTTCAAAATCGCGATACTTGCCGGTACCGACGAGCAGGCGCGAGCCGTAGGCGCGCCCGTCGATCACGAGCAAATCCTGCTGGCCGGCATCAGCGATCATGGGTCCGTCGGGATTCGGCACTGGGAGCCTGGCGCCAGTATAAACCCGGTGACGGCCGGTTCAATTTCGCCGATACGCGCGTCGCGACCGGGCCTGGCGCGAACGGGGCGCCGAAACGGCCTCAGCCGCCACCGATCGCCTGCACGATCTCCACGCGATCCCCGGCCTTCAGCAATGTTCCGCCATGCGCGGAGCGCGGGACGATCCGCCGGTTGATCTCCACGGCATACCGCCCGCCGACGCGGAGCTCTCCGATCAGGTCCGCCACGGTGGAACCGTCGCACAGCGACAGCGGTCTGCCGTTGACGGTGATCTGCAATCCCGGTTGTGCGGTCATGACTGCGATAGGGTCGCCGTTGCCTGGAGACGAACGATCAGATTGCGATCGTCAGCCCCTCGTGGGCAACGTGACATTCCATCTTGGATCGTCTGTCCTGCGTAATGCCCAATGCGCTGCGATGAATCATGGCGACCTCCTTGTCGTCGTAGGTGGGATCATGATGATAAAGGTACAGGGTCTTCACGCCCGCATCGATCGCCGAATTGACGGTATCGATGTAGCAGGAGTGCCCCCAGCCCCGCTTCTTGTGGTAGTCCTCGGGCGTGTACTGCGCGTCATGTATCAATATGTCCGCGTTTCGAATCATGTTGAGCTCGGTGTTGCGCTCTTCGTGCTTCATGCGTTCGAGCAGCACCTGCTCCTCGCGATTGAACTCCGAGTAGCGCATCTCTATCGATCGCTCGAGGAACATGAACTCATTGTCGGAAACGTAAACGATGACCTTGCCGTTCACCTCGATCCGGTAGCCGTAGGTCACGCCCGGATGATGCACGTTCTGATAGTTGATGCGCATCGGGCCGTGAGTGAACCCGGACTTGTTCGGGGCCGCGTAGGAGATGTTCGCCGCCCACGTTTCCGTTTCCACGGGGAAGTAGGGCGCTTTCATCTGGTCCGAGATGCGTTTTTCGATGTCGCGGGCGCTTTCCCCGGGGCCAAAGAACGCGATATTCCAGTCGCGCCTGAACGCCGGGGTGAAAAACGGCAGACCACAGATGTGGTCCCAATGATAGTGCGTCAGCAGTACGAGCAGGTTGTGCGGCGTGCCGTCGGCAATCAGTCTTTCTCCGAGCGGGATGATGCCCGTGCCGCCATCGCAGATGAGTACGTGTTCGCCGACGCGGATCTCCACACAGGAGGTGTTGCCGCCAATCTGCATGTGGCTGGCGAACGGGGCGGCGTAGGATCCGCGCACGCCCCAGAACCGCACATATCCGGTACTCATGTCCGCCTCGTGATTGCCGTCCGTCCCCTGTCCAGCGATCTCTCGGGCGCGTCAGCCGTTGGCCGTCCGGCTGGCGGATTTCTCCCGGGCCTGCGTGTATTTCACGATCAGCTCCCGGATCGTCTGCGTACGCATCGGCTTGACCACGAAGTCGACCGCACCCAGGTTCTTCGCGACCATGCGATCCTGCGCATAATCCTTCGAGGTAATCATGATCACCGGCGTCTCGGCCTGCAGAGGCATCCGGCGAAGCTCCTGCAGGAACGTCAGGCCGTCCTTGTCGGGCATGATGATGTCCAGAAACACCACATCGGGCCGATGGTCGCCGAGATAGGCGACGGAATCGGCAGTCGAGGCGAAGGCGCGATAATCGACTTCGTAGTGCGACAGGCAGCGCTCGAAGAACGCGTGCACGCTGGCACTGTCGTCAATCACCACAACCGTCGGATTCGGCTTTTTCATCAGTTTCGAGGCGACCGGTCTGGTGAAACCCGAGCCAGCGTGTCGGAGGGCCCGAGACACCCACCGCCCGCCTTGCCGGCGGTCTCCGGCCTTCTGTCGGGGTTCCTGCCGTCGGATCTTGACCGCACTACCGTTGTTTCCACTATGTTAGGCAGGCCATCGTAGCACCAGTGTGCCGGGATGTCCTGCGGCCGGTGTGCCAAATCTGTGAGCCTTCACCGGGTTAACGCCGCCTGCCCCGAGCACTGCCGGTCCCGATCGGGCCGCCGGCCTCAGGCGTCTCGAATTTCCCGGCGACGGGGAATTTCATTAGAATTCTCACACCTCAACCGCGGGTGTAGTTCAATGGCAGAACTCCAGGTTCCCAACCTGGCGGCGTGGGTTCGATTCCCATCACCCGCTCCAATCGCGCGCGCCGCGCCGCATCAGCCCGGACATGCGACGCAACGACGCCCTTGAGGGGCGTGCGTCGGCGCTCTACGACCCGGCGCTGCCCTACCACAACTTCGCGCACGCGCTGGATGCGGTGCGGGCAGGGGAATTGCTGGTCCGGCGCTGCCGCGACGACGGCGTTCCCATCGATGCGGATGTCGTCTACTACGCCCTGCTGTTCCACGATGCCGGGTACCACGAGGACCACGGGCGCCTTGGCTACGCCACCAAGGAGGAGTACGCCGCCGCCCTGGCCTGCCAGGTCCTGACCGAGTTTGCCGTCGGACCGCAGACCATAGCGCAGGTTGCCGCCGCGATCCTGGCCACGCACCGTGACGCGGTATTTCGGACCAACGAGGAGAAGGCCGTGCGAGCCGCGGACCTGGCGGGCCTGGCCGCGGACTACCAGGTGTTCCGCGCGAGCTCCGAACGCCTGAAGCGGGAGTGGGAATTCCTGCACGGGATCGAGATCCCCTGGCGGCAGTGGATCGACAGGACCAGGGAGATCATCGAGTTCTTCCTCTCCCAGGACATCCGCCTGACCCGCTATTACCTGGACGAGCACGGTGATTCGGCATTCCACAAGCGCGCACAGGCGAACATGCGTCGCCTCTACGAGGAGAAGGTCGGGGCGGAAGGCGTTGGCTGAAACGGCGTCCGACGGCGTCAGCCGTCCTTGAGCTTGAGCAGCATGTAGTCCATACCGGCCTGCTGCAACCTGCCGCGCATCGTCTCCACCATCTGCGGGTCACGCAGCGGACCGACGCGCACGCGATACCACGTGTCCTTGCCGTTGATGACAACACGCTGAATGTCCGCCGTGATGCCATTCAACGCGAGTCTTGCCTTGACCTTGTCGGCATCCTCGAAGCGCTGGAACGAGGCCACCTGCAGCACATAGGCGCCAGGCTGCAGGTCCCGGGTCTCCGGCGAACCGGCCGCAGCCGCCGGCCAATCCGGCACCTTCACCTCCATCTCGGGGAGAATGGTGTAGAAGTCGAAGCGCGGCTTTGCCGGAGGAGGCTCCGAGGGCTCCGGCTCCGGTACGGCGGGGGCGGGCTCCGCCGCGGCGACGGGCGAGGGCGTGACGGAAGGCGCCGGACTGGCGGAATCGGCGACGCGCGGCCGGTCCAACTGCAGGTAGACGAGGAAAGCGGCAAACAGGCCGGCGCCAAGCCCGGAGATGAACCAAAGCCACGACCCCGCGGCCCTGGCCCGGCGGCGATTGGCGGCATTCTTGTAATCGCGTGACATTTGCCGCGTTGCAGATATCTACATCGTTTCGGGTGCCGCCACACCCAACATTGCCAGTCCGCTCTGCAGTACCTGGCGCGTAGCGGCGCATAGACTCAAACGCGCGTCGCGCACGTCCACCGGGGCGGTGATAAACCGGTGGGCGTTGTAGTAGGCATGATAGTCGGTGGCGAGCTGCAGGAGGTAGTGCGCGAGTTGATGCGGCTCGCGTTGCTGGCTGGCGGATTCCAGAACCTCGCCGTAGCGGGACATGGTCGTGAGCAGCGCCTGCTCATGGGACGCGCGCAGCGCGTGCAGTTGCGCCGCGCCGGCCGCCTCATCCCAGGTGAAACCCTTCTCCCGCAGCTGCCGGAACAGGCTGCAGATGCGGGCATGGGCGTACTGGACGTAGTAGACGGGGTTCTCGTTTGTCTGCGAACGTGCGAGATCGACGTCGAACTCCAGGTGCTGATCGTGGGATCGCGCGAGATAGAAGAAGCGGGTCGCATCCTTGCCGGCGTCAGCGATCAATTCCTTGAGCGTCACGAAGTTTCCGCTCCGCTTGCCCATCCGTCCGGAAGACAGCGTAACGAACTGCATCAGCTGCACCTGCAGCGCATCGTTGCGTCCCGTGAGCATCTCGATGGCGGCGCGTACCCGTGCGATGTAGCCGTGGTGATCGGCGCCCCACACGTCCATGAGGTGCCTGAATCCGCGCTCGAGCTTGTGCACGTGATAGGCGAGATCATTGGCGAAGTAGGTCGCCGACCCGTCCGCCTTGTATAGAACGCGGTCCTTTTCGTCGCCGAATGCGCTGGTGCGCAACCACTTCGCGCCATCGAGCTCATAGACGTGGCCGGCGGCCTCCAGCTTTTCCATTGCAGTCTGGACGTAGCCCTCCTCCACCAGTTCCCGCTCCGAGCGCCATTGGTCGAAATGCACGCCGAACTCCTCCAGCGTACTGCGGATCTCGGCAAGTTGATCCGCGAGCGCCCGTTGCCGAATGACGGCGAAACCCTCACCAAGCAGCGCCCGCGCCCGCTGCAGGAGCGCGTCGAGGTAGCACTCCTGTCCGGCCTTCGCATCGGCCTTCTCGGTGTCACTGGCATCGTCGGCCGCCACCGGTTCCTCCGGCAGGTCCTGGAGGACCTGCGCCGCGGCGCGGCAATAACGCGGACCGTCGCTCTCCCGTATGCGGGCGGCCGAGACCCGGATGTAATCCCCGGGGTAGGCGCGGCGTGGATGCCTCAGGCGCTCGCCGCACTGCTCCAGATAACGCAGCCAGACGCTGAGCGCGAGGATGTCGGCCTGGCGACCGGCGTCGTTGATGTAGTACTCGCGATGCACTTCCCAGCCGGTGGCCGCCAGGATGTTGCAGACGGAGTCGCCGTAGGCCGCCCCGCGCCCGTGCCCGACGTGCATGGGACCGGTCGGATTGGCGGACACGTACTCGACGAGGATCCTGCCACGCTGTCCCGACCGATCACAGGCGTAACTCTCGCCCGCGGCAAGGATACGCGTCACCACGGCCTGCAGCGCATGCGGTCTCAGGAAGAAATTGATGAATCCCGGACCGGCAATCTCGACCTTCTCGAGCAGCTCGGACGCCGGCAGCGCACCCACGACACGCTCCGCGAGCTCTCGCGGTCTGCGGCGCGCAGGCTTCGCCAGAACCATCGCGACGTTGCTCGAGAAATCGCCGTGGCTGGGGTCGCGGGTGCGCTCAATCTGCGCCTCGATCGCCGCGGCCTGCGGCAATTCGCCGGCACGGACCAGAACGCCGACCGCCTCGGCCACCAGAGCACGCAGGTCATTTTTCACGATTAATTCACTCGGTGCCAAAAGGGTGGGCATTCTACCAGCCCCCGGTGCCGCCGCAGCACCCGCATCGGCCGGCGACAGGGGAGGAGGGATCAGTACAATTCGGCAGGGTCGATGTCCAGCGACCAACGCACGCGTCGTGCCTCTGGCCAGGTCTCGATCTGCTCTACCACTGCATCGAGCAGGCGGTGCAGCGCCTGCCGATGCCGTGACTGCAGCACCAGTTGCGAACGGAAATGGCCGGCTCGGCGAACGAGCGGAGCGGGCAGCGGGCCAAAGACCTCCACCTCCTTGCAGCGCGCCCGATCCTTTTCCATGACGACGGTATCGGCCACGCGCTGCTGGAACCGCTCCGGCGCCCCCGCCGTCGTGGCCTCGGCGCGCACCAGGGCAAGCGCACTGAATGGCGGCAGATCGGCCGATTCGCGCTCCTCCAGCATCGTCCGGCTCATCTGCGCGTAGTCGTGCTGACGCAACGCCTCGAACAACCAATGTTCGGGCAGGCGTGTCTGTATCAGTACCGTCCCGGGCTTCTCGGATCGGCCCGCGCGGCCGGCAACCTGCACCAGCAGCTGCGCGAGTCGCTCGGTAGCCCGCAGATCGACGCTGTACAGCTGCGCGTCGGCATTCAGCACGGCCACCAGACTCACGCCCGGGAAGTGATGTCCCTTGGCCAGCATCTGCGTGCCGATCAGGATCGAGGCATGACCGGAATGTGCCGCCTCCAGCGCCGCGTCCAGGGCGCCCCTGCGCCGCGTCGTATCCCGATCGATACGGACCACCCGGGCGCCGCCGAACCTCGCCTCGAGCAGCTCGGCAACGCGCTCCGTACCCTGGCCCAGTGGCAGCAGCTCCGCGGCACCGCATTGCTCGCAAGCCGCGGGGATCGGCCGCTGCGCGCCGCAATGATGACATTGCAGTCGGCCATCCCGAAGGTGACAGGTCATGCGTGCGTCGCAACGCCTGCACATCGACACACTGCCGCAGGCGTTGCACAACAGCGTCGGCGCGTATCCGCGCCGATTCAGGAACACGAGCGCCTGCTCGCCTCGGTTCACCGTCTCGGAAATAGCCGTCAGGACGAACTCGCTCACGCCGGACTGCAATGGACGCGCGCGCACGTCGATGATCTGCAGGGCCGGCAGGCTCGCCGGACCGACGCGCGCCGGAAGGTGCAGGCGCGCGTACCTGCCGGCGCGGGCGTTATGCTGGCTTTCCAGCGACGGTGTCGCCGAGCCCAGCACGACAGGTATCGATTCGCGTCTTGCGCGCATCACCGCCACGTCGCGTGCCGAGTATCGAAAACCCTCCTGTTGTTTGAAAGACTGGTCATGCTCCTCATCGACAATGATGATTCCCGGCCGCGCCAGTGGAACCCATATCGACGAGCGCGTGCCGATCACGATGTCCGCCGCACCGATCCGCGCCTGCTCGTATGCGAGCGAACGCTGCGCATCGCCCAGGCCGGAATGCATCAGTGCGACACGTGCCCCGAAACGGGCCTGAAAGCGCCGAACGGTCTGTGCCGTCAGGCCGATCTCGGGCACCAGCACCAACGCCTGCCGGCGGGCTGCGAGCACCGCGTCGATAACGCGAAGGTAGACCTCCGTCTTGCCGCTGCCAGTCACCCCGTCGAGCAGAAAGACGCCGAACTCGAGCAGCTGACGTGTTATCGATTCGACCGCCGCGGCCTGCGGCCCCGACAGGCTCGGTGGCGCTTCCCGAGTGCATCCCGGCGCCGCGGTGTCGCCACCTGCCGGTGCGATCAATCCGCCCTTGGCCATCCTCTTCAGGGTCGCGCGTGCAGCTCGACCGTCCGCGAGGAGAGCATCCTGCGGGAGTACCCCGTCGTGCGTCAGCAATGCCGCAAGCAACGCGGCCTGCCTCGGCGCGCGCCGCCGCAGCCGATCGATTGCGGCCCTGCCCGCGTCGGTAACATTGTAGGCCTCCGGCGTCTCCGGCCGCCTTTCTACCGCACGCCGCAGATGCGCGGGCAATGCCGCGGCGACAACCTCGCCGATGGGGTGGTGGTAGTAGGCGGCGGCCCACTCGATGACCGAAAGGAGGGCCGCTGACCAGAGCGGGGCCTCATCGAGCAGGGAGCACGCGCGCTTCGGCGCCGGGTGGGTTTCCTCTCCGATCGCCGCGGTCTGCAAGACAACGCCGATGCGGTCGCCGCGCCCGAATGGCACGCGCACACGCAGGCCCGGGCAGAGCCCCGCGGCACTGGCGCCGTGGGGCGGCAAATAATCGAACAGCCGGCGCAGCGGGACATCGACGGCCACGCGCATGACGTGCCCGGCCGACGCGCCCTCCGGGTCGGATGGCCGCCTGCTCATCGTCGGCTCCGCGCTCTGTCAGGTTGCGGCGCCGGCCGCACCCGGCTGATCCACGAGGGCACGGACCGCGGAGAGATCCGCGCGCGCCACCGGTTTGCCGGAAACCTCGCTCAGGGGCGCTTGGCGTTGCCCGTGGTGCGGAAAGACGACCAGTTCGACCCGCCGCGCGCCCGCCACGAAGCGGATCATCGGGAAAGTCCCCAGGTCGGAGAACCGCCGCTCGCCCAATTCACACGGCACCCCACGTTCATGGAGATACGCCAGGACCTCCTCGGCGGTTTCGGCAAAGACGTGCAGGCATACCGGCGCCGCGGGCCCTGCTGTGCCCGCGAGTATCCGGCCCACCAGCCTCGGCTCGAACCCGACCAGGAACCTCATCGCCTGCAAGGCCTCGAGACGGGCCTCGTGCTGACGCTCGGCATGAAGAGCCCCGCCGAATATCCGCTGGCTCTCCATCAGCGCCGCCTCGACCTCCGCAAGATCAGGCAGGTCGCGGCCGCGCACCTCACCGATACGTTCGGCCGCCTTGCGCCGCGCGGCCCCATAACTCAGCGCGCCGTCCTCCATCAGCAACTGCGCGGCGAGATGAGCGACGCGCTGGCGCAATTGCCGCGATGTCCTGCCGAGGCGCTCGCGGAATGTTTTCACCTGCTGCCTGCCGCCTCCTCAGAACAACTGCTCGGGACCCTGGTCGGCGGGCACGTCGGCGCCGTGGCCGAGCGCGGCGTCATCGGAGTCCTGCAGGGGTATTTCATTGCTGCGGAAGGTCTCGTACACGGCATCCGCATCACTCGATCGAGCGAGGTTGCCGGTAGCCGGATCGATGCGCACGGTAACCAGATCCTGCGGCTGCGGCATCGTCGCCTCCTCCATGCCGTCGAGCGCCACCGACATGTATTTCATCCACATCGGAAGCGCGGCGCGCGCCCCGGTCTCGTCCCTGCCTAGCGGCTGCACCTGATCGAAGCCGACCCAGACGGTCGTCGCCACCTTGGCGTTGAACCCGGAAAACCACGCATCGCGCTGCTCGTTGGTCGTGCCGGTCTTCCCCGCCAGATCCTTGCGCTTCAGCGCCAGGGCGCGTCGAGCCGTGCCGGCCTTGATGACGTCCTGCATCATCGAGTTCATCATCCACGCATTGTCCGCGCCGATCACGCGCGGGGCGATGCGTGCCGGCCGCATCATCGGATCGACCGACAGCGACGAACCCGACGCAGCCGTTTCGCACTCGGTGCAGACGCGCACGGGATCCGCCTCCATGACCAATACGCCGTCGATGGTCTCGACGCGCTTGATCAGGTACGGGTCCACCAGGTAGCCGCCGTTTGCGAACACGCTGTAGCCACGAACGACTTCGAGTGGGGTCGCCACGCCCGTGCCGAGCGCCAGTGAGAGATCGCGCGGCAGACGCTCGTTGGCGAACCCGAAACGCCGGGCGTAATCGGCCACATAGTCGATCCCGACCGCGCTCAGCAACCGTATCGACACGAGATTGCGCGAGGCGCTGAGCGCCTCGCGCAGGCGCGTCGGCCCGTTGTACTCGCCGCCGTAGTTCTCCGGCCGCCAGATGGGGTTCACGCCCCCCGGCGTGTCGAACACCACCGGGGCGTCATTGATGAGGCTGGCCGGGGTGAAGCCGGCATCCAGGGCGGCGGAATAAAGAAACGGTTTGAAGTTCGAGCCCGGCTGACGTAGCGCCTGGGTAACCCGGTTGAACTTGCTCTGCTGGAAGTCGAACCCGCCGACCATGGCCTGTATGGCGCCGTCGGAGGCGGATATCGACACCAGCGCGCCCTGGACGACCGGCACCTGCACCAGTCGCCAACGCGGCTCGTCGTCCCGACCGGCCTCGGCGCCCTTCTCGGCAGCCGCCGCATCCTTGGCCTCGCCCTCGCTGGCCGTTTCCTCGAGTTGGACGCGGATGACATCGCCGGGCTTCAGGATATCGGCGGCCGTGCGCGGCGCCCGCCCGCGGTGATCCTTGTCGACGTACGGCGCAGCCCAGGACAAGCCGCGCCAGCCGATCTCGATGGTACCGTGCGCGGCGGTGTAGGCACCGACCGTCTGCTCGCCGACGCGTGTCACGATGGCGGGCTGAAGGCCGCCCAGGGCAGGAATGCCCTGCAGCGCCTGCTGCCAGTGCGATGCGGTCGAATCGGGCGGCAGCTGCACATTGCGTTCGGGGCCGCGATAACCGTGACGTCGATCGTATTCCATCAGCGCCCCGCGCAGCGCCCGGGTCGCCGCGGCCTGCAGCTTGCTGTCCACGGACGTGTAGACCCGGTATCCCGAGGTCATCGCCGTCTCCTCGCCATACTTCTCCACCATCTGCTGGCGCACCATCTCGGCGATGTCGGGCGCCTCGGCCTCCAGGCGCAGGCCGTGCACGCGGGTCTCGATCGGCTCGGCCATCGCCAGATCGTACTGCTCCCGGGAGATGTGCTGCTTCTCGAGCAGCCTCCGCAGGACGTAGCTGCGTCGCCTCAAGGCCTCCTTCGGACTGGTGACGGGGTTGTAGGCCGAAGGCGCCGGCGGAATTCCTGCGATGGTCGCCACTTCGGCCAGGGTCAGCTCCGAGAGGCCCTTGCCGTAGTAGACCTGAGCCGCGGCACCAATGCCGTATGCTCGCTGGCCGAGAAATATCGTATTCAGGTAAAGGGCGAGGATCTCATCCTTGCTGAGCTCCTTCTCGATCTTCAGGGCAAGCAGCATCTCCCGGATCTTGCGGATGTAGGTCTTCTCGGGGCTCAGAAAGTAGGCGCGCGCGACCTGCTGCGTGATTGTGCTGCCGCCCTGGCCGCGATCGCCGCGACGCAGCTCGGAGGCCGTGGCACGAATTATGCCTTGCCAGTCAACGCCAGGGTGCTCATAGAATCGATCGTCCTCCGCGTCGAGAAACGCCTTGACCACAATGTCGGGGACCTCGGTCAGGCTGACCGGAATTCGACGCTTCTCGCCGAACTCGCCGATCAGAACGCCGTCGCCGGTGTACACCCGCATGGGCACCTGCAGCCGCATGTCGCGCAGCGCGTCGACGGCCGGGAGGCCCGGTACCAGGTACCAGACCACGATGGCGGCGGCGGCGGTGGCGACAAGGAAGGCCGCCAGTAGCAGGTTGAAGGTCCAACGCAACATATGGTGTTTGGGAAAAAGATCCGGCTCAAAATCTGGTTGGGAGACGCTTCAAAGTCAAAATACCTTTGACATTAGGGGATTACCTGAAAGATTTGATTTGTTTTTTAACATTAATTCAACTATAGTTGGCCATACCAGTTAATGTTAAAAGCGATGTATGAAACATAAACGTCGACTTTAGAAGGGAAAACCAGTGGCGCTGCTACGGCAAAAAAAGGTTCCTCTACTCGGGATAGACATCTCGTCAACGTCCGTCAAGTTGATTGAGCTGAGCCGCCGCAGCAAGGGTTATCACGTGGAGAGCTATGCAGTGGAGCCCTTGCCGCCCAATTCCGTCACCGACCGCAATGTCTCGGACGTGGAACTGGTCGGCCAGGCTATCCAGAGAGCGGTAAAGAAGTCCGGGGCCCGCACCAAGCACGCCGCGTGCGCCGTGGCCGGCTCCGCTGTGATCACCAAGGTCATCACGATGCCCGCCAACCTCTCCGATGAGGAGATGGAAAACCAGATCATGATCGAGGCCGATCAGTATATTCCATATCGCCTCGACGAAGTACGGATGGACTTCGAGGTCCTGCGGCCTGTTCCCAACGAACCCGGCAAGGTCGAGGTTCTGCTTGCGGCCTCGCGCCAGGATAACGTCGATGTGCGCGTGGCCGCGCTCGAAAATGCGGGCCTGATAGCGCAGGTCGTCGACGTGGAGGCCTTTGCGCTGGAGAACTCCGTCGGCCTACTGATGCGCGATCTGCCCGGCCAGGGCGAAGACGCGGTCGTCGCCGTGGCCGACGTCGGCGCGACGCTCACGACGCTGAGCGTCATGCAGGACATGCGCATCATCTACAGCCGCGAGCAGCAGTTCGGAGGCCGGCAGCTGACCGAGGAAATCCAGCGCCGGTACGGACTGTCCTACGAGGAAGCCGGCCTGGCCAAGCGGCAGGGCGGTCTTCCGGACAATTACGAGCCCGAGGTCCTCGAGCCCTTCAAGCAGTCCATGGCGATGGAGATCAGCCGTGCGCTGCAGTTCTTCTATTCGGCCAGCCAGATCGGCGCCGTGGACCAGATTTACGTCGCCGGCGGCTGCGCGGCCATCAGCGGCGTGGCGGATGCGATCGAGGCGAAGACCGGGACCCGCTGCACGGTCGCAAATCCGTTCGCCGGCATGACCGTCTCGCCGCGGATACGCAAGGAGGTCATCCAGAACGACGCGCCGGCCATGATGATTGCAACCGGACTGGCGCTGAGGAGCTTCGACTAATGGCTCATATAAATCTGCTTCCCTGGCGCGCCGAGATACGGCGCCAGCAAAAGAAGAAATTCCTGTCGATACTCGGGCTCTCGGCCGTTGCGGCCTGCGGCATCGTCGCCCTGGTGCAATGGCACTTCAATCAGCGCATCGCGTACCAGGGGTCGCGAAACGCGCGGCTGGAGGCCGAGATCGCGACGCTGGACAAGAAGATCGAGGAGATCAAGACGCTCGAGCGGGAGAAGGAGCGGCTGGTCAAGCGTATAGAGGCCATCCAGACGCTCGAGGCGAACCGCCCGCTGGTCGTGCGGCTGTTCGACGAGTTCGTCAATACTCTCCCCGAGGGCATGTTCCTGACGAGTATCGATCAGACCGGCACGGCCATCACCATCCAGGGCACGGCGCAGTCGCAGACCCGCGTCTCCAGCTACATGCGCAATATCGAGGCCTCCAAGTGGGTGACCAAGCCGAGCCTGGATGTCGTGCAGACGACCTCCAAGGAAGGCGAGCGCCTCAGCGATTTCACCCTGAAGGTGGAACAGGTCGTTCCCAAGCCCCAGGGCGAGCCGCAGGCCGACGCCTCGGGAGGCTCGGCAGGTAGCGGAGGTACGCCATGAAGCTGTCGGATCTGAATAATCTGACGATGGAGAACATCGGGTCCTGGCCGATCCCGGTGAAGGTCGCGACCGTTCTTCTCATCTGCGCCGCGGTCATGGGACTGGGCTACTGGAAGCTCACCACCCCGAAGATCGAGGAGCTGAAGACGGCTCAGAGCCGGGAGCTGGAGCTGCGCGCGGAGTTCGAGGGCAAGCAGCAGAAGGCCGCCAACCTCGACGTGCTGAAAAAACAGCTCGAGGACATCAAGCAGACCATGGGCGAGCTGCTGCAGAAGCTGCCTAGCAAGACCCAGGTCCCCGACCTGCTGCAGGACATCTCCCAGACCGGACTGGGCGCCGGACTCGAGTTCGACATCTTCAAGCCGGGAGCCGAGCAGCCACAGGAGTTCTACGTGGAACTGCCCATCCAGATCCAGGTGACCGGGACCTACCACCAGTTCGGCACCTTCATCAGCGGCGTGGCCGCGCTGCAGCGTATCGTCACCGTGCACGACGTGAAGATCCGCCCCGCCGCCGGCGACAAGGGCAAGCTGATGATGCAGGCGACGGCCAAGACGTACCGTTATATGGACGAAGAAGAGGAGGCGGCGGCAGAAAATGCGCAAGCCAGCCAATAGGGCCCTCCGGCCCGCCGTGGCGGGCATCGTCGGCGCGACGGTGTTCCTGACGAGCGGATGTGTTTCGACCGACATGAGCGATCTCGAAGGCTATATCGCGGAGATCAACGCGCGCCCGGCACGCACGACGATACAGCCGCTGCCGGAGCTGATCGTGCCCGAAACGTACGCCTACGAGGCGGCGCAGGCCGGCAAACGCGATCCGTTCGAGAGCTTCCTGAAACAGCGCACCGAGGAGACCGCGAAACCGGGCGGCGATGACGCGAAGACCGCGGCCTTGCGCCGGGAGATCGAGGGCCGCAATCCCGAGGAACTCGAACAGTTCGAGCTCGATGCGCTGCGCATGGTGGGCACGCTGAGGGACAACAATCAGCTCTGGGGCATCGTTCTCGACAAGGAGGGCACCGTTCATCGCGTGCGGGTCGGCAACTACATGGGCCGGAACTACGGAAAGATCATGAGCATCGCCGAGGACAAGATCGAGCTTCGCGAGATCATCAACACTGGCAGTGGGGGGCTCGAAGAACGCCCGGCGACGTTGGCGTTAACCGAGCAGGAGTAAGGCAAAGGGTGAGGTAAAACGACTATGACGACCGTTAAACTCAGTCAAACAAGTTACCGTCGGTTGTTGCGGATAACCGTCCTCGCAATAGGCGCCTTGCTGCTGCCTGCCTGGACCACAATGGCCAGCGCCAACGCGCTGAAGGACATCAAGGTGTCCACGCTACCCGGCGACAAGCTCCAGCTTCGCCTGGAGATGGACGCGCCGCCGGCGGCGAAACCGCTGAGCTTCACCATCGACAATCCGGCAAGGCTCGCCCTGGATTTCCCGGGCACCGCGCTGCAGGTGCCCAACAAGACCCAGAACATCGGCACGGGTCTGGCGCAGAGCGTCAGCGCCGTTGAAGCCGGCGGCCGCACGCGAGTGGTCCTGAACATGTCGAAGATGGTGCCCTACGACGTCAGTCTCGACGGCAACACGGTGGTGGTCACCGTGGGCGAGAACGTCGCGCAGACGGCCACCGCGCAGCAGACCAGCGGCGCCCCCGCCGCCGCACCGGCCGCCGTGGCGCCGAACGGCACCCCCGCCATCAGCGACATCGACTTCCGGCGCGGCCCCGGCGGCGAAGGCATGGTGCTCATCAAGCTCACCGATCCGTCCACCCCCGTGAACATCACGGAGCAGAGCGGCAAGGTGCTCGTCGATTTCGCCAATGTGACGCTGCCCGCGAAGCTCGATCGTCGCCTCGACGTCATCGACTTCGCGACGCCGGTCAAGGAGGTCGATACCAAGCGGCGCGGCAATGGCGTGCGCATGACCATCTCGCCCACGGGCAAGACCCTCTATGATCATCTGGCCTACCAGACGGACAACCTCTTCACGGTGGAGCTCAAGCCGCTGACGAGGGAGGAGGAGGAGAAGGCCAAGAAGGAGAAGTTCGGCTACACCGGCGAGAAGCTGTCGCTCAACTTCCAGAACATCGAGGTGCGCGCGGTGCTGCAACTGCTCGCGGACTTCACGGGCCTGAACATCGTGGCGGCCGATACGGTGACCGGCAACGTCACGCTGCGGCTGAAGAACGTTCCGTGGGATCAGGCGCTGGACATCATCCTGAAGTCCAAGGGACTGGCCATGCGTCAGACCGGCAATGTCGTCATGGTCGCGCCGGCCGAGGAGATCGCCACCCGCGAGAAGCTGGAGCTGGAGGCCCAGAAGCAGCTGCGCGAGCTGGCGCCGTTGCGCACCGAGTTCGTGCAGATCAATTATGCGAAGGCCGCCGATATCGCAAATCTGCTGAAGTCGGAGGGCAAGAACATCCTCTCCGAGCGAGGCAATGTGTCGATCGACGAGCGCACCAACACCCTGCTCATCCAGGAGACTGCGGAGAAGCTGGAGGAGATCCGCAAGCTTGTCGCCACCCTGGACATCCCGGTGCGCCAGGTGCTGATCGAATCGCGCATCGTGATCGCCAACGAGGACTTCAGCAAGGACCTCGGCGTGCGCTTCGGCTACAGCAAGAACTCCAACCACAATGGCGCGCTGTCGCGCGATGACACCGAATACGCCATTGGCGGCAAGCTGCCTGGCGACGTCGACTACGGCGGTACCACCTCCTTCAATACCGACGATCTGGAGAATTACATCGTCGACCTGCCGGTGGCCAACCCCTCCGGCGCGCTCGCCCTCGCCGTGGGCAAGATCGGCAGCTACCTGCTGCAACTGGAGCTCTCCGCGCTGCAGGCCGAAGGCAAGGGCGAGGTCATCTCCAGCCCGCGCGTCATCACGGCCAACCAGAAGGAGGCCATAATCGAACAGGGTACGGAGATCCCGTACCAGGAGGCGACCTCCAGCGGCGCGACGTCCGTTTCCTTCAAGAAGGCCGTGCTGAGCCTCCGGGTCACGCCGCAGATCACGCCGGATGATCGCGTGATCATGGACCTGAAGGTCAACAAGGACGTCATCGGCCAGGTGTTCGCGGGCGTGCCGTCGATCGACACGCAGAACGTGCAAACCCAGGTCCTGGTGGACAACGGCGAGACGGTCGTGCTCGGCGGTGTCTACACGCAGGAGAACCGGCAGGATATCGAGCGGGTGCCGTTCTTCAGCGACATACCCTACCTGGGCTTTATGTTCAAGAACACCTCCCAGCAGCACGACAAGGACGAACTGCTGATCTTCGTCACCCCGAAGATCATCAAGGACGGGCTGGCGCTGGAACAGTAACCGGCCATATCCGACCCGGGGGTGCATGGGAGACCATGCACCCCCTTCTTTTTTTCCGCCTTCGGCTGTGACGTCCGCTGGCGCCTTGCCATCGCAAGCGATCAATCACACACTCTCTCGCATGGTTCCCTGCAGGAAGATGTGGACGTGAAGTCGCCCGCGACCGGAAATTTCTACCTGGTCGGCCCCATGGGCGCGGGCAAGTCCACCGTCGGCAGGCAACTCGCCCGCGCCCTGGAACTGTCATTTCTCGACAGCGACAAGGTGATCGAGGAACGCACCGGCGCCTCGATCTCGCTCATCTTCGAGATCGAGGGTGAGGAGGGTTTCCGCGATCGCGAGGCGCAGGTCATCGACGAACTGACCCGGATGGAGAATATGGTCCTGGCCACCGGCGGCGGCGCGGTGCTGCGGGAGAGCAGTCGCCGGCACCTGCGTGAGCGCGGTTTCGTCATCTATCTGCGAGCGCCGCTTTCCCTGCTGGCCGAGCGCACCTCGCGCGATCACAATCGACCGCTGCTTGCCACGGCCGATCCACAGGCGCGGCTGCGCGCGCTGCTGCAGGAGCGCGAACCGCTTTACCGCGAGGTCGCGGATTTGATCATCGATACGGGTAACCGTACAGTACGGCAAGTCGTCTCCATGATCCGCCAGCAATGCAGACCAGGCCACCATCCATCGAACTGAAGGTCGCTCTCGGCGACCGCAGCTACCCGATCCTGATCGGTCGCGGATTGCTTGCGGAACCGGCGCCTTTCGAATCCTGTCTTCGGCGCCAGGTACTGGTCGTCACCAACGGCACCGTCGGCCCTTTGTACCTTCAGAGCCTGCGGGCCGCGCTCGGGCAGCGCCAGGTGGAGGTCGTCACGCTGCCCGACGGCGAGCAGTTCAAGACTCTGGCGACGATGGAGCGGATAATCGGTGCGCTGCTCGAGGCACGCTTCGACCGCGGCTGCACGCTGATCGCGCTTGGCGGCGGCGTCGTCGGCGACATCGCCGGCTTTGCCGCCGCCTGCTATCAGCGCGGCGTGGATTACATTCAGGTCCCGACCACGCTGCTCGCGCAGGTGGATTCATCGGTCGGCGGCAAGACGGCCGTAAACCATGCCCTCGGCAAGAACATGATCGGCGCATTTCATCAGCCGCGACTGGTCCTCGCCGATACCGATACGCTCTCCACGCTGCCCGATCGCGAGCTTCGCGCGGGGCTAGCGGAGATCATCAAGTACGGCCTGATCCGCGATGTCGGGTTCTTCGGCTGGCTGGAAGAACACGTCCACGCGCTGCTGGAGCGCGACCCGCAGGCGCTGGCCCATGCCATCGAACGCTCGTGCCGGAACAAGGCCGAGGTGGTGGCCGCCGACGAGCGCGAGAGCGGCCAGAGGGCCCTGCTCAATCTCGGCCACACCTTCGGCCACGCCATCGAGACCGGGCTGGGGTACGGCTCATGGCTGCATGGCGAGGCGGTGGCGGCCGGGATGTGCCTGGCGGCGGATCTCTCCGCGCGCCTCGGGTGGCTGAGCGGCGCCGAGGCCGAACGGACGATCAGGCTGATCGATAACGCGGGCCTGCCGACAAGAATGCCGTCACAGCTCGGCCCGGAGCAGATGCTCGCCCTGATGGCGGTGGACAAGAAGGTCCAGGAAGGACGGATACGGCTCGTCCTGCTGGAGAACATCGGCCACGCTGCCGTCACCAGCCAGTACGACCCCGGGGCACTGAAGGCAACGCTCGCGCACCGGCGCGGCGCGGCCGCGGCGCTTGCCTGACGCGACGGGCTCCGAAGTTGCACGCACCGCTCGCACCCTACGCTGCCTGCGACAGCAACAGCCGCGGACGGCAGTATCCGGAACCTCCCCCCACCTACCGCAACGAGCATCAGCGCGATCGCGATCGCGTTATCCATTCCGCGGCATTCCGGCGTCTGGAATACAAGACCCAGGTCTTCGTCAATCACGAGGGCGACATGTTTCGCACCCGCCTCACGCATTCCATCGAGGTGGCGCAGATCGCCCGCACCATTGCCCGCGCCCTGCAGCTCAACGAAGACCTTGCGGAGGCCATCGCCGTCGCCCATGACCTCGGACACACGCCCTTCGGGCATGCGGGTCAGCGCGCGCTCAACGACTGCATGCGCCCCTACGGCGGCTTCGAGCACAACCTGCAGTCCCTGCGCGTCGTCGACGTCCTGGAGGAGAAGTACGCCGAGTTCGACGGACTGAATCTGACCTTCGAGACCCGCGAGGGCATACTGAAGCGCTGCCCGCGGGGCAAGGCGGAGATCCTCGGGGAACTCGGCCGGCGGTTCCTGAGCGGCGGTCAGCCGACGCTGGAGGCACAGCTGACGAATCTCGCCGACGAGATCGCCTACAACAATCACGACATCGACGATGGCCTGCGAGCCGGATTGCTGACGCGCGAGCAGCTGCTGCAGGTGCCCATCTTCAGGCAGCATTGCGAGTCCGTCGTCGCTCGCCACCCCTCCGTCTCGCAACGACGGCTGGCCTACGAGACGGTGCGCAGCATGATTGGCGCCCAGGTCACGGATCTGGTCGAGACCAGCCGCGAGAGACTCCTGGCGGCCGCGCCGGCGTCGATCGAGCGAGTGCGCGAGAACGCCTCGCCGCTCATCGCGTTCTCCGATGCGATGCGCAGCGGGCTGAAGGAACTCAAGGAGTTCCTCATGACCAACCTGTATCGCCACTACCGCGTGATGCGCATGTCCACCAAGGCCGACCGGGTCGTGCGCGAGTTGTTCGCCGCATTCATGGGCGACCCGCGACTACTGCCCGCCGGCACTCAATCCACCGCGATTGGTTCCGGCGAGGAGGCCGCGCGCGCCCAGGTGATCGCCGACTACATAGCGGGCATGACCGATCGCTACGCAATCGCGGAGTATGGGCGTATATTCACCCCAGGCGTATTGACCTGATCGGGGAGCTGCAGACGAATATTCGCGCAATGCACGCACATTCCGAGGACTTTGGACCCGATTCGCTGCCAGGGCCCGCCGCCGAAGCCGCGCAGGCGGAACGCGAGGGCTATCTGCTCACCGCCGCGCTGTCGCAGCGCGTCGATCTCATACGTCATCTGATCGATTTCAGCCGCCAGATCGTGCTGATCATGGGCGACGAGGGCAGCGGCAAGACCTCGCTGCTTCATCATCTGCACGCATCGGCTGCGGAGAACTGGCGGGTCGCCAAGGTCAATGCCGACCCCATGTGCGACGCCGAAGCGCTCGTCAAGCGGCTCGGCGCCGAGTTCGATCTCAACTTCACCGAGGGCGACGATATCGAACGCCGCGTGGCGGGGTTCAACATCTTCCTTGCGACCGCCCGCCGGGCGCTGCTCGTACCCGTGGTGCTGGTGGACGACGCGCATCTGCTGCCGGCGGACGCCCTGCTTCTGCTGCTGCGCCTCGCGCAGCCCGAATCCGAGGCGCCGCACCTGCGTGTGGCCCTGTTCTGCGATTCCCGCATGGCCCGCCTGCTAGGCAGTCCCCAGCTGCACGCATTCAAGGACAGCCTGGTGCATACGCTCGAGATGGCGCCGTTCACGCTCGAGGACACCGCGCGCTACCTGGCGACGCACTGGGCGGCAGTGGACCCCGAGAGCGACCCGATCCTCGACGACGGTTACGTACGCGAGGTCCATGCCGCTTCCGAGGGCATCCCCGGACGGATCAAGGCCCTGGTGCGGACCAGCCTGGCGGAATCGGCCATCGAGAGCACCGCCGCCGCGGAACCGGCGGGCGGGCGGCACCTGCCCCTGGGCTGGGCCGCGGCCGGGGGCGCGGTCGCCCTGCTGCTGGCCGTCGGAATCTG
This sequence comes from Gammaproteobacteria bacterium, assembly GCA_022072255.1. Classification (GTDB taxonomy): domain Bacteria; phylum Pseudomonadota; class Gammaproteobacteria; order JAJPIJ01; family JAJPIJ01; genus JAJVHZ01. The sequence continues at coordinate 78,806 of JAJVHZ010000007.1, forward strand.
GCTGAGCCAGCGTGCGAACCAGTCGGGTCCGGCCCCCGGCGCCGGGGCGCCCATCGTGGAGACCGTGCCGGTCCCGATAGCCACCGAGGCGCCGGGCGTATCCCCGACGGCGGCCCTGCCGCCCGCAAATGCCCCGACGGGCCCCGTGCCGCCGATCGTCGACTACCCGTTGCTCCCCGAGGCCGCGCCGTCTTCGCCGGCACCCACGGCGGCCGCCAGCGTGCCCCCCGAGCCGGAGGCGCCGCCTCCGGCGACAGCCGCCCAGGCCGCCCCTGG
>JAJVHZ010000013.1:0-44179 GCA_022072255.1 Gammaproteobacteria bacterium
CCGGTCACGACCTCGCCGGTCACGACCTCGCCGGTCACGACCTCGCCGGTCACGACCTCGCCGGTCTCGGCCTCGCCGGTCACGACCTCGCCGGTCACGACCTCGCCGGTCTCGGCCTCGCCGGTCACGACCTCGCCGGTCTCGGCCTCGCCGGTCTCGGCCTCGCCGGTGGCGGCGGCGAGCGAGATGCCGGCGCCGCTGAGCCCGATGAGGCCGAGCGCGGCAGCCGGGACCGCCGACAGCCCGTGACCCTCCTGGGCACCAGCGGCGGCCGGGATCGCCAACAGGCCGGTGGCCAGCCATGCGCCGATGCGACGCCCGGTGTGACCCGATCGCGAAGACATGAACCTCACCCTCTCTTACGCCGCGGTTGCGCAATCGCCGGCTGCGCCTGCGGATCAGGCGTCGGACGGTGACCGTTCCGGGCATCTCCCGAATTTCGGGATATCGTACGAAAAGGCAGGGTGGCGCGGTAGGGAAAAATTCCTAAATTCAGCCATATTTTTTATGTAGTTATATCGATAAAATGAATTTTTTATTTAGATAAAAAACTTTAGGAAAGGCTTTCAACTGGCTGCAATCGCTGAGAGTTGAGCGAACAAATTCTAACTCACTGATTATATGAAAAGAATTGAGGAATGGCCGCGGTCACGCGACCCATCACGCCCTCCCCGTTGCCCGGGCTCCTCTGTCGAAACAGTTGCGCCATCCGCTACCGCGGACTGTCCTCGCGCTCGAGCCGCCAGCGGAAGTCCGACATCCACGGCAGCAGCACCCGCACGGGTCGGCCGAGCGCACCGGCGAGGTGTGCCGCGGCTGCCCCCACAGGCGCTCGCAACGGGTACACAAGGTTCGTGGAAGCGGCTTCAGCCGCGAATGGGACTGGGCGCGGGGTCAATCGCGGCTGAAGCCGCTCCTACGGCCGGTCTTACGGTCTGTCCCACGACGCGGAGGGTGGGCGGAAGGCCTGGGCGTGGGTATTGAATAAAAAAATTATTTATATCAATTAAATATGGTTTAATTGTCGTGTGAACTCTCATGCCGAACGGACAGTTGTCCCGGTTATGCGTCCCGTATCTCGGGAGATCCATCGGGCGGGCATCGGCCGCACGATCGCGCGGACATTGCTGGCGGTCGGCCTGGTCGCGCTGGGCGTCTGGGCCCGGGCGGCCGAGCCGGACCTGCGCGGAATCGACATCCGCCAGTACATCGAGTGGGTGGCGGCGCGCACGGGGCGCAGTTTCGTCGTCGACCCGCGGGTGCAGGGGAAGGTGGACATCGTCGGCGAGATGCCGGCGGAGCCGGGCGCGTTCTACCGCGTCTTCGAGTCGGTGATGCGCGTGCAAGGCTATGCGCTGATCGAGAGCGGCCGGGTCGTGAAGATCGTGCCGCAGATCGTCGGCCGCACGCTCGGACAGAACGACTCGAGCGGACGATTCGGCGGCGAGGCGCTCGTAACCAAGGTCATCCACCTGCGCTATCTCACGGTCGCGGAGCTCGTGCCGGTGTTGCAGCCGCTGGTGCCGCCCGAGGCGTACATGAATCGCGACGTCGGCAGCAACACGCTCGTGATCGCCGACACGCGCGCCAACGTCGAGCGCATCGCCTTCATCATCGATGCGATTGACCAGCCGCCGGATCGCGTGGTCGAGATCGCGCCGCTGCAGCACGCGCGCGCCGACGACCTGGCCCGGCAGCTAAACGAGGTCGTGTCTCGCGACATGGCGACGATGTTCAAGCCCGCCGTGCCCGCCATCGCCGATGCACGCAGCAACAGCGTGCTCATCAACGGCAGCCGCGGGGAGATCGCATTCATGCGCCGGTTGATCGCCGACCTCGACGCTGCCGCGCCGGCGGCCGGCGGCGCCGCCGTCGTGTATCTCCGGCATGCGAGCGCCGGGGATCTCGTCGAGACGCTGCAGGGCGTTGAAGAACGCCTGATCGGCGCGCAAGAGGATGCCCCCTCCGGCAGCGCCGCGCTGGTGGCCGCCGCCGTCGCGAGCCTGGAGAGTGGCGGCGAGCCGCCGCCGCCGACGGCCCCTGCCGCCAGTGCCGGGAGCAGGGCCCAGTCGCTGTCGATTGCAGCCGATGCGCGCACCAACGCGATCGTCATGCATGGCCCGCCGTCACGCATCGAGGCGATGCGCGCGGTGATCGCCGCGCTGGACGTCGCGCGCGCCCAGGTGCATGTCGAGGCGCTCGTGGCCGAAGTCAGCGCCACGCGCGCGGCGGAATTCGGCATCCAGTGGCGTACGGACACGCCGGGCACGGGCGCGCTTGCCGGCATCATCCTGCCCGGCACCGAGGCGGGCGACATCCAGGATCTGACGGGCGAGGCCGCGCAGCTCGGCACCGGCCTGAGCCTGGGGTTCCTCGATGCGGGCGCGGCGCGTGGACTGCTGCGGGCGCTCGCCACCGACGGCTCTTCGAACGTACTCGCCACGCCGTCGCTGGCGACGCTCGACAACGAGGAGGCCGAGATCCTGGTCGGCCAGAACGTGCCCATATTGATCGGGCAGTACACGACCACGGGTAGCGGAGACGGCGTGAATAACCCGTTTCAGACCGTGGAACGCCGGGATGTGGGCGTGCGGCTCAAGGTGAAGCCGCAGATCACCCGGGGCGAGCTGGTGCGCCTCACGGTGGAGCAGGAACTCTCTGCGGTGGCGCCGGGCAGCGTTGCCGCGGATCTCATCCTCGACAAGCGCGCGATCAGGACCGATGTGGTCGTGCAGGACGGCCAGACCATCGTCATCGGTGGACTGGTGAGCGAGGATGTGCGACAGGGCACGCAGAAGGTCCCGGTGCTGGGCGGCCTGCCGGTACTCGGCGATGCCGCGCGCGACCGCCGCAGCGACGTCACCTATGCCAACGTGCTCGTGTTCCTGCGCCCGACGATCATTCGCGACGCCGCACGGGCCGCGGCGGTCACCGATGAGGCGATCATCGACCTGCGAAGCGGGCACAGAACCTCGAGCTCGCCCGTGACACTGCTGCCCGGCGTCTCCACGCCCGCGCTTCCGTCAATGCCATCACGTTAGCCAGCAGGTCACCCAGGAGCGCGCAAGGTGGAGCCCGGGATCGAGGGCGGCATCGAGGCAGTGCGGACGCGCGCCCCTGTGGATGTCCTCACCGGCGGCCGCGGCGGACAAGGTTCTACACAAAAGGGTACCGCGAATCTTGAGCACGGCGTCGCAGCCTTCAAAAGGCGTGGGATCCGAATGGCGGGATGACCTGTGGTTCAGATCTTTATCACGCCGTGACGGATGGCGATGCGCGCGAGTTCGGCCGCGGTGCTCACGTCCAGCTTGTTCTTGATCTGCGTGCTGTAATTGGCGACCGTCTTGTAGCTGAGCGACAGCCGCTTGGATATGTCGTTCACGTTCAGTCCCTCCGCGAGCAGGCAGAAGATCTCGAACTCGCGCGTCGAAAGGGTCTCGAAGGGCGTGTTGCGGCCGCGCGTCTTCTGGAATGCCAGCCGCTGCGCAATATCCGCGTCCAGGAAGATGTCGCCGCTGGCAATCTTGCGCACTGCTTCGACCAGCACCTCCGGCGCGCTGCTCTTGGTGATGTAGCCGCGCGCGCCGGCCTGCAGCGCCTGTTCGACGAAGACGGTGTCCTCGTGCATGCTGAAGACGAGGATCTTCGCATCCGGGTCGCGGGCGATGATGCGCCGTATCGCCTCCAGCCCGCCGATACCGGGCAGCGACAGGTCCATGATGACGATGTCCGGCTTCTTGTCGATGAACTCCCGCAAGGCGGACTGGCCATTGTCGGCCTCGGCGATTACCTCGATGTTGGCGGTGTGCTGCAGCAGGGTGCTGTACCCGGCCCGCACCACGGCATGATCGTCCACCAGCAGGATGCTGATCTTGCGACTGCGTTCTTCCGGCCTCTCAGACATTGGGGATCTCTCCATCCATCGGCAAAGTGATACGTAGGTGTACGCCCGCACCCGGCGCGGTGCGCAGCTCGAATTGACCGTTGAGCGCCTCGGTGCGCTCGCGCATGCCGAGCAGCCCGAGTCCGTCGGTGGTGTGCTGTGCGTCGAATCCGATGCCGTTGTCGGCCATCGATATCTCGACAACCTCGCGCATGCCGCCGATGTCGCGGACCGTGCGTCTGACGGACACCTCCACTTCGGTCGCCCTGGCATGCTTGGCGATGTTCGTGAGGGCCTCCTGCACGATACGGAAGACGTTGATCTTCGCCTCGTCCGTGAGCCTGCCGAACTCGCCATCGACGCTGAGCCGGCAGAAGCTCTCCTCGTGACGATCGTTCCATTCGTCGATCACGTTCTGCAGCGCCGGGACCAGGCCGAGCTCGTCGAGAATGACGGGGCGCAGCCGTCGCATCATGCCGCGCACGACGTCGTAGATCCGTTGCGAGGTTTCCACGATCGTCTGGGTGCTCTGCGCGATACCCGGCTGATTCCCCGCGCGCTGGCCGATGGAGACGGCCAGCGCCTTGATGGCGCTCACCGACTGCCCGAGCTCGTCGTGCAGCTCGTGCGCCAGGTACCGGCGTTCCTGCTCCTGGATGGCGAGCGACTTCTGCGCGAGCAGGCGGTTCTGCGCGCGGCTGCGCTCCAGCACCTCGGCCATCTGGTTGAACTTCTCGACGATGACGTCGAGCTCGGGCAGTCCGATGGACGGCAGGCGTGAGTTGTAGTCGCCACGCTCGATGTTGTCGAGGGCCTTGAGGATGGAGACGATCGGCTGCAGCGAGCGGCCGAGAGTGAAAAAGATGAGCCCGTTGGCGAGCACGGAGAAGACCACCAGCAGGCCCAGCAGCGCGCGCGCCTCCTTCCAGGCCTCGGTGATCTCGTCCGCGGGGTCCGCCTCGATCACCACCTGCAGGCCATAGGAGCCCGCCGGGGCGATGTTGCGCATGAGTCGCAGGGTTGGCGGCGTGACCAGCCGCACGAACCAGTCCGGCGCCTCGGCGGCGCGGGAGATCGAAAGCGACGGGTAGCCGGTCTCGCGGGTTCCGTCCGGCCGCAGCAGGTCGATGTGCAGGTGCCGGGTCTCCTCGAAGCGGGCGAGGTGCCCGAAGATCGTCTCGAGCGGGTTGGCCGCGGGCGTCGTGCGCGCAAGCGCGACCTCCAGCAGATTGAGGGTAAGGTTGGCCGTCGAGCGTGTTTCCTCCTCCACCGCCCGGCGCGCGTAATGGATGACCAGCATGGCGCCCGCGGACAGTACCAGCAGGAAAATCACGGTGATAAGGACATTGAGCCGGACGCGGAGGCTCATGCCGGGTGCCTGGATGCCGGTGCTTGAAAGGCGGACGCGCTATGCATACCATGCACCGTTCCAAATCCCAGGAAAGCGGGTTATGTGGTTCATTCTAAATGGTATTTTGCGCCGTTGTATCCGGGCAATTGTTCCTCCAGGAATCATGAAAATTTCCCTGCTTTGCGGGTTGCTCCTCGGGACGGCCATGGCGGCATCGGCCCAGGAGCCGGTCAAGGCGGCCATCGATGCCGCCGCCGCCGCGAATGCCGCGGCCGCGGAATCGCAGCAGCAAATCGACGCCATGGCCACGGACACGCAGTCCATGATCGAAGAGTACCGCAAGGTCGTGGCGCAGACCGAGGACCTGAAGGCCTACAACGATGAGGTCGAGCGCATGCTCGGCACGCAGAACAACGAGTTGGCCGCCCTGGCGCAGCAGACCCGCCCGAATGCCGTGACGCCGGAGCGGCTGTTGCCGCTGCTGCGCAAGATGGTCGATACCCTCGCGCAGTTCGTCAAGCTGGATTCGCCGTTTCTCGCCGAGGAGCGTGCCAACCGGGTCAAGGACCTCGAGCAGCTCGTCGACCTCCCGGACGTAAGTCTCACCGAGAAATACCGCCGCATCATGGAGGCTTATCAGGTCGAGGCCGAATACGGCCGCACGATCGAGGCCTACACGGGCGAATTGCCGGCCGGCGACGGGCCGGATGCCAGGGGCCGCACGGTGAACTTCCTGCGCGTCGGTCGCATGGCCCTGCTGTACGCCACGCTCGACGGCGGCGAGTCGGGTTACTGGGACGCCGCAAGCAGGTCCTACAAGAGCCTGCCCTCGGAATTCAACCGCGAGATCGAGCACGGCCTGCAGATCGCGCGCAAGGAGGCGGCACCGGATCTGCTGAAGATACCCCTGCCGGCGCCGGAGGTGGCGAAATGACGGCGCCATCCAGCGTCAGCGCGCAGGGCGCGGTCCCTGGCGCTCGCCCGTCGCACCGTCCGCCGGCCGCCGTATTCCGGGCGGCGTGCGCGGCGCTGCTGCTGGCGGCGGCGTCGGCCGGCGCCGTGGCGGCGCCGCAGTCGCTGGACGATCTGCTCGGCAACATCGTCCGCGAGCAGGAGGCCGCCCGGCAGCGCAATGCCGAGCGCGAGAAGAAATTCGCCGAGGCACGTGACCAGCAGGCGGCCCTGCTGGCGCAGGCCAAGGCCGCGCTGGCGGCCGAGCAGGCCCGGGCCGAGCAGCTCAAGACGAGGTTTTCGAGCAACGAAACGACCATCGCCGAGCAGATGCGCGAGAGCGAGGCCGGCGACGGCGAGCTGCGCGACTTCGATGCGGTGGTGCGGCAACTGGCCACCGATCTGAAGGGCATGCTGGATGCCTCGCTGGTGTCGGCGCAGATGCCGCAGCGGCTGGCGTTCGTCGAGTCGCTGGCCGAGGCCGAGGACAAGCCGACCATGGACGATATCGAGCGCCTCTGGCAGGTGGTGCTGGAGGAGATCATCGAGTCGGGCAAGATCGTGCAGTTCCGGACCAACGTCATCTCCGCGCAGGGCAAGGACGAGCCCCGGACCGTCACGCGGCTGGGCGTCTTCAGCGCCACCTCCGACGGGGATTTCCTGCGCTACGCCCCCGAGGTGCATCAGCTCGTGGAGCAGGCGCGGCAGCCGCCCGGTGTCTATCGCCGCATGGCCAAGGCGCATGCGCAGTCCAGGGAAGGCCTGACCACGGTCGCCTTCGACCCCACCCGCGGCTCCATGCTGGCGATCCTCTCGCAGGAACCGACGCTGTGGGAACGCATCAAACAGGCCAGGCTCATCGGTTTCATCACGCTGGGCCTGGGCGGCTTCGCCGTCCTGATCGCGATCTGGCGCTTTTTCTCCCTGTCGGCCATCGCCCGCGCGGTGGGGCGTCAGCAGCGCAGCAAGGAGGTGGACACGGGCAATCCGCTCGGGCGCGTGCTCGCGGCGTACACGGAGAACCGCCATGTCGATGCGGAAACGCTCGAGCGCAAGCTCGACGAGGCGATCATCCGCGAGCTTCCGCCAATACAGCGTGGCCTGGGGGCGCTGCTGGTGATCGCCGAGGCCGCGCCGCTGCTCGGCCTGCTCGGCACCGTGAGCGGTATGGTGGCCACCTTCCAGGCGCTCAGCATGTTCGGCGCCGGCGACGCCAAGGTGGTGGCGGGCGGCATCTCCGAGGCGCTGGTGGCGACGATCATCGGCCTGTGCGTGGCCATTCCCTGCCTGGTCATGCACAGCTTCCTGAAGAGCAAGAGCGACGGCATCGTGCAGGTGCTCGACGAGCAGGCCGCCGGCATGGTGGCCAAGCTCGCCGAGGCGCACCTGCGCCAGCGCGCGGCGGTGCGGGCGGCCGCTCCGGCCCCGCACCTGGCGAAGAACTGACCCGCACCCGGCGGCCCGAGGCAAGAGCGTGAGCCTGGTCTACGACTACTACGAGCACTTCCTGACGTTCCTGTACCGCGGCGGGCCGGTGATCATCGTCATCTGCTGCACCTCGGTGCTGATGTGGACGCTCATCGTCGAACGCTACTGGTTCCTCTTCCGGGTGCTTCCGGGCAGGGAGGAGCAGGCGCGCCAGGAGTGGTCGGGCCGCAGCGAGCGCTCCTCGTGGTACGCCCGGCGCATCCGCGAGCAGCTGGTGAGTGAGATAAACGAGGCCATGCGCCAGAACCTGCCGCTCATCAAGGCGCTGGTGACCGTGCTGCCGTTCCTGGGCCTGCTCGGCACGGTCAACGGCATGATCCACTCCTTCGAGGTGCTGCGCGTGTTCGGAACCGACAACGCGCGCGGGCTCACCGCCGGCATCGCCGAGGCGCTGTTCACGACGCTCACCGGCCTGCTGACGGCGCTCTCGGGCCTGTATTTCAGCGTGAACCTGCACCGGCGCGCGGACCAGGAACGCGAACGCCTGTTCGATGCGCTCCAGCTCGACAACGCCCCCGTCGGCGCGGCGACGCCCGACCTGCCCCACGGAGGACGCTGACCATGCGTCGCAGACATTCATCCGGCAGCGAATCGATGGCCCGCATCAACGTCGTGCCGCTGGTCGACGTCATGGTGTTCCTGCTGATCTTCTTCGTATCCACCGCGTCTTTCCTCAAGGAGGCCGGCATCGAGGTCAACCGCCCCACGGCGCAGACCGTGGCCAAGCAGGAGAAGGGCAACATCATCATCGCCATCAGCAAGGACGGGGAGGTCTGGCTGGAGAAGCGCCAGCTCGACATGCGCATGGTGCGACCGACGGTGGAGCGTCTGCACGCGGCGAATCCGGAGGGCGCCGTCATCATCGTGGCCGACCGCGAGGCGATGACCGGCGTCACCGTGCAGGTCATGGACCAGGTGCGGCTGGCCGGCATCGCCAACGTCTCGATCGCCGCCAGTCGTGAGGCCGGGGGTGCCCGGTAGATGGGCCAGGCGCTGCGTCTGCTGCGTTACCCGGCGAGCCTGGCCCTGGCCGTAGGTGTCAACGTCCTGCTGCTCATGTTCGTGATACGGCTGGTCACCGGCGAGCGCGAGCGCCTGCCGGCGGCGCCGGAGGACGTCACGGTTGTCGACTTCGTCCGGCTCATCAGGAACATCGAGCCGCTGCAGCGCCAGCGTCGGCAGGAGTTGCCCGAACTGGTGAAGATCACGGAACCGCCGCCGCCGGAGCCGCAGCCCAGGGAGATCGAGCCGCCCCCGGAGCCGCAGATGCGCATGATCACCCCGGAACTGGCCCCGCCCCTGAATCTCACCGAGGCACCCGAACTGCCGGCGGTCACACCGCCGAAGGAGGCGCCACCGAAGGCGGCGGACGCGCCGCTGGTGGTGCAGCAGACGCCGGCACCGCCGGCGAAGCCCGCGCCCGCGCCGGCGGCCGCGGGCAAGCCCGGACCCGCGAGCGACACCGGCGAACCGGTCTTCGATCGTGACCTGGTGGCGATCTCCAAACCCGATCCGAGATACCCGCCGCGCGCGCTGCGCGCCGGCATACAAGGTGTCGTGACCATCGAGTTCATCGTCACTCCCGAGGGCACGGTGCGCGATCCGAAGGTGATCAGGGCGGAACCGCCCGGGGTCTTCGATGACGCCGCGCGCGAGGGTGTGCTGCGCTGGAAGTTCAAGCCGAAGGTCGTCGACGGCAGGGCGATCACGAGGCGCGCGCGCCTCGACATCAACTTCAAGCTGAAGCAGCGCTAGCATGCCGGCCCTTCGCCTCGTCCTGCTTTGCCTGGCGCTCGCCTCGGCGGCATGGACGGCGCATGCCGCCGAGGCGATCTCGAAGCCCACCTACGAGGCACTCGCGGCCGCGCGCAAGGCGATCGACGCCGGCAGACCTGCCGATGCGGTCGGCCGACTGAAGGCGTTGCTCGCCAGGATCGGGGACAACGCCTACGAGCAGGCCCTGGCCACGCAGATGCTGGGCTACGCGCAGGCCGCCGCCAAGGACCTCGATGCCGCGGCCGCGTCCTTCCGCCAGGCGCTCGACAGCGGCAGACTGCCCGCCGCCGATGCGCGCAACCTGCGCTACAACCTGGCGCAGATACTCATCAACCGCGGCCAGGACAAGGAGGGTCTCGTCTATCTCGAGGCGTGGATGCAGGGCGGCAAGGCCACGCGCGACGCGCATGCACTGGCGGCGGTGGCCTACCAGCGCACCGGCAACTGCAAGGCGGCGGTGCCGCACCTGAAGGTGCTGGCCGAGGGCAAGGCCGCGGACACCGCGAAATGGGAGCAGGCGCTGCTCGCCTGCCAGGCGCAGTCCGGCCAGTACGCGCAGGTGGCCAGCGAGCTTGAGGAGCGCGTGCGTGCCAACCCCGGGGACAGGGAGGCGTGGCTGCAACTGGCGGCCGCCTATCAGCGCGCCAGGCAGGTCAATCGCGCGATCGCCGCCATGGAGGTGATGCAGGCGCGCGGCATGCTGGATGCGGATCAGATCGTGAATCTCGCCAGGCTCTACGCCACCGCGAAGGTGCCGCTCAAGGCCGCGGAGCTGCTCGAGCGGACGATGGCCGAGGGCAGCCTGCCGCGGGATCGCGCCAACCAGCAGCTGCTGGTCGACAGCCTGCTGCTCGCCCAGGAGCGCGAACGGGCCGCCACCGTCCTGGAGAGGATGCTGAGCAACGGCGAGGATGGCGAATTGCAGTATCAGCTCGGTCGGACCTATTTCGAGCTGCAGCGCTGGGCGGATGCCACCGCCGTCCTGCAGAAGGCCGTGCAGTCGCGCTCGCTCAGGGACGCGACCGGCGCCTATCTGCTGCTCGGCATCGCGGCCATGCAGTCGCGGCAGACCGCCATCGCGGAGCAGTCCCTGCGCATCGCCGCCGGCGATGACGGCACGCGCGCGCAGGCCGAATGGTGGCTCGCGCGCCTGCGCCGCCTGCAACAGCCGTCCGCGGCGGAGCCGCCGCCGCCCCCGACCTGAGATCTCGCGCGCCGGGGCCGCGGTTCTTGTCCGCTTCCGGCGGCGCTCCTAGAATCGCCTGGGTGTGAAAGTGGAGTGAATCCGTGAACGATCGCGTTGCAGTGCCGGCCGAGGCGCGCGCGTTGCTCAACAGCGAGAGCGACGGCGTGCTGTCCACGCTGTCCGTGGACGTGGCGGGATATCCGTTCGGGTCGGTGGTGCCCTACTGCCTGGATCGCCAGGGGCGGCCGATCATCCTCATCAGTCGCATCGCCCAGCACCACAAGAACCTGCTGGCCGATCCGCGCGCGTCGCTGATCGTCCTCGACCGCGGAGGCGACGACGTGCAGGTGAACGGCCGGCTCACCTGTGTGGCCGATGCGCGCCAGGTGGCGGCCGCGGAGATCGACTCGGCCGCGGATCGCTACTATCGCTTCTTCCCGAAATCCACCGAATTCCACAAGATCCACGATTTCGAGTTCTTCGTGCTGCAGCCGGTGAAGTTTCGCTACATCGGCGGATTCGGCCGCATCCACTGGATCGACCCCGCGAGGGTGCTGCTCGCGAACCCGTTTTCGATCGAGGACGAACGCGGCATGGCTGCGCACATGAATGCCGATCATGCCGGGACCATGCGCGAGTACTGCCGCTACGCGGCCGTGACCGTTGCGGAGGACGAGCAGCCGGCGTTCGCGGGCGCCGACGCCGAGGGTTTCCATCTGCGCATCGGCGCACGCATCGTGCGTTTCGCCTTCGAGCGGCCGGTGGCGACCGGCGAGGAGGTCCGGCGGGAACTCCTCGCCCTGGCCCGCCGCGCACGCGCGCCCTGAGGCCTGCACGATGGCGATTGCGGGGGCGGCGCGTGCCGTCCGGCACGAGCGCACGCCGTTCAGAGGCCCGGTGCGGACTGCAACGCCCGCTTCATCTCCGCGCAGGCGAAGGTCTCCACGTAGTGCACGCCGCGCACGGCGAGCGCGCGCGCAAGCTCCGGATCGTCGACCTCGTAGACCACCAGCGTCGCCTCGTGCGGCGCGACCAGCGCGCCGCCTGGCGGCAGGCCCTGAAGGTCACAGAACACGTACTCGGCGCGCAGCGCCTGTGCGGCCGGATGATCCAGCTCCTGCCATCGGTCGACCACCAGCGCGATCGGCAGATCCGGCTGGCGCGCGCGCGCGTGCGCGAGGAACTCGCGCGCGAAGGAGATCACCACGCACTGCCGGCGTTGCGTCCGGATCCTCTCCCAGACCGCGCTGTACACCGCGTCGGTGCCGTAGAGGTCGATGGCGCCGCGCTTGACCTCGATGAATGCGGTCACCTCGGGGTGCCGGGCGAGCACGTCCACGAATCCGGCCAGTGTGGCGATCGGTTCCGCCGGGCCGCGCTCGCCGGGGCGCTCGCGATCCCGGACGCGCAGCGACTGCAGCTCGCGCGCAGTGAGCTCGTGGACGTGGCGGCGCACGCCGCAGAGCCGCTCGAGTCGCCGATCGTGAAACAGCACCGGGACCCGGTCGGCGCTCAGTTGCACGTCGATCTCGACGTGATGAACGCCGGATTCGATGGCTGCGCGCACGGCGGCCAGGGTGTTCTCGGGATATTTCAGGCTGTGGCCGCGATGAGCGACGATGCCGGGGACGATCGCAGCGGACATGCGCGCATGTTAATACGTAACGGGACGGCGGGCAGCAGGTCCCGCGCCGTGCCGCGCGGTGGAATGCCGGTATAATCGCCGGCTTGCGAATCGACGAGGTCGAGTCATCGATGCGTGTGCTGTTTCCTCCGCTGGAGCCGGTGTCGAGCTGGTATCTGGAGACCGGCGGCGTCCACCGCGTCCATGTCGAGGACTGCGGCCGCCGTGACGGCATCCCGATCGTATTTCTGCACGGCGGACCGGGCTCCGGCTGCAAGCCCTATCACCGGCAGTTCTTCGACCCGGCGCGCTACCGCATCGTCCTATTCGATCAGCGCGGCTGCGGCCGCTCCACGCCGGCCGGGGCGACGGAGCAGAACACCACCGCGGAGCTGATTGCCGACATCGAGGCCATCCGTGAGCGCCTGGGGATAGGGCGCTGGGTGCTGTTCGGCGGATCCTGGGGTGCGACGCTGGCGCTGCTCTACGCGCAACGCCACCCGCAGCGGGTGCGCGCGATGATCCTGCGCGGCACCTTCCTCGCGCGGCGGCAGGACATCGACTGGTTCTTTCGCGACGGCGTCAGCCGCATCTTCCCGGACGCCTGGGAGGCGTTCACCGCCGCCTTCCCGTCGGTCGTCGACGGCGACTACGTCGCGGCCGCTTACGAGGAGATGCGCGCCGGGGACCCGGCGCGGCGAACGGCATGCGCACGCGCATGGTCGGGCTGGACCGGCAAGGTGGTCACCTGTCTGCTCTCCGAGACACCGGCGGCGGAACTGACGCCCGAGCAGTTGGAACGAATGCGCAACGAGGTGGCCGTCGAGACGCATTATGCGCGGCATCGCTACTTCATCGAGGAGAACCAGGTCCTGCGCGACGTGCCGCGGCTGCCGCAGGTGCCGACCGTGATCGTCCACGGCAGGCGCGATCTCACCTGCACGCTCGAGGCGTCGTGGATGCTGCACCGGGCGCTGCCGCACTCCAGGCTCGTCATCCTGCGCGAGGCCGGCCACCTCGCCAGCGAGCCGGCCATGATCGATGCGCTGGTGTCGGCCACCGAGCAATTGCACGAGAGCCTGCCATGACCCTGGTACCGAGACTGCGCGGTCCCGCGCCGCTCATCATGGGGGTCCTCAACGTCACGCCCGACAGCTTCTCCGACGGCGGACTGTTCGTCCGCCCGGAGGACGCGGTGGCGCATGCGCTGCGGATGGTGGAGGAGGGCGCGGACATCCTGGACATCGGCGGCGAGTCGACACGCCCCGGGTCCAGGCGCGTCGACGCGGAGGAGCAGATCCGGCGCACCTGCGGCGTCATACGCGCGCTGCGCGCCCACGTTCCGGCTCAGATCGCCATCAGCATCGACACGACGCTGCCTGCGGTTGCGGGTGAGGCGCTGAATGCCGGCGCCGATCTCATCAACGACATACACGGCGGCGGCGAGCCCGGAATGCTCGAGCTGGCGGCGCGGCAGCGGGCACCGATCGTCATCATGCACATGCAGGGCACGCCGGAGACCATGCAGGTCAATCCCGCCTACAAGGACGTGGTTGCCGAGGTGCACGAGTTCCTGATGCGGCGCGCCGCGCAGGCGGAAAGGCTCGGTCTGCCGCGCGATCACGTCGTCATCGACCCCGGTATCGGTTTCGGCAAGACGCGCGAGCACAATCTTGCTCTCATCCGGGCCCTGCCGCGCTTCGCGGCGAGCGGTTACGCGGTGCTGCTGGGGACCAGCCGCAAGCGCTTCATGGGCTCGATCTGCAACGAGACGGACCCGCGCGAGCTGATCGGCGCCACCTGCGCGACCACCGCGCTGGGCGTGGCCGCCGGCGCGCGTATCTTCCGTGTGCACGACGTCAGGCCCAATCGCCAGGCTGCGGACGTCGCCTTCGCCCTGCGGGGCGGTGGTTGACGGCCGGCCGCGGGCAATGTCAGGCTCTCGTTCAGGGCCGTTTCACCGGCCTGGCATGATCATGAACAATAATCGCGAATGAGAGTCCCGACGTTGCCATGATGAAGATCCGCGTTTCCCGACTGCTCCTGGCCGCGGCAGCGTTTGCCGTTGCCCCGAACGCGCCGGCCGACGTCTCGCCGGCCGGGCGCTGGAAGGTGGTGAGCGACCAGACCAACAGGCCCGTGGCGATCATGCACGTCTTCGAACAGGACGGTGAGTACCGCGGCTACATCGAGCAACTCCTGGAGCGGCCCGGGGACGCCGCGGTGTCGATCTGCGAGAGATGCCCGGGCGAACTCAAGGGGCAGCCGATCGAGGGGCTGGTGATCCTGCACGGACTGACGGGCAGCGGCGGGGAGTTCAGCGGCGGCCACATACTCGATCCGGACTCCGGTCACTATTACCGGGTGAAGATGACGGTCGGGCCCGAGGGCCAGACGCTGAAGGTGCGCGGCTATCTCGGCATCTCGCTGCTGGGGCGCACGCAGACCTGGTACCGCGCGGACTGAAGGCGGTCCGGCGCGGGCCTGCAAGATCGGCGGGCACCTGTCGCGGCCGCACGCACCGCGGGGAGATCCCCGCATCACCGTGTCGGTAGCGCACGACAATCTCTGTATCCGAGCCTGGACGCGCACGATTCCAGGGTGCGACGGACGATGAGTTCATAGATATAACTCGCTGAAAAGTGAATTCATTTTCGTTGTACTTCAGGAAGTTTCTGAAGCCTGCCCGGCGCCCCTGACGTGGCAGGCGGATTGCTAAACACACACTTGCGTATACGCCAGCAGCGGGGGCATGCAAGGAACCCGGGTCACGCGGTCAGGGGTTGAGCAGTCCAGCCGCTGGCTGAAGCAGACGGGGCGGAACCGGACAGGGAGACCCGGTTCGGCCCGGCCGTCTCCGCCGCCACTCCGGAAGGTGGCAAACGCCCGCGGTCCGCGGGCGTTTTCTTGTCAGTGCCGTGCGCCGCCTAGGCCGGCTGCGGCGTCTCCGGCTGCTTCGCCTCGGCCTCGAGCAGCGCCCTGGAGTTCTTGGGATTGCGGAACAGGATCGGCCTGGCGACCGACTCCCTGCCCGCGGCGATCCGTGCGGCACGATCGATCACATCCGTGATCACGTGGTGGTGCGGGGACTTGTCGCAGACCGGGTCGGCATTGGCGGCATCGCCGGTCAGCATGTAGGCCTGGCAGCGGCAGCCGCCGAAGTCCTTCTCCTTTTCCGGGCACGAACGGCAGGGTTCCTTCATCCACTCGAAGCCGCGGAAGCGGTTGAAGTCCGGCGACTGGTTCCAGATCCACTCCACGCTGTGCTGGCGGACGTTCGGGAACTCCATGCCGGGCAGTTGGCGCGCCGCATGGCAGGGCAGGGCCGTGCCGTCGGGCGCGATCGTCAGGAACACCGCGCCCCAGCCGTTCATGCACGCCTTCGGTCTCACTTCGTAGTAGTCGGGCACGACGTAGAAGATCCGCATCTTGCCCTTCAGGCGCTCCTGGAACTCGTGGGCGACCGGCTCGGCGCGCTGCAGCTGCTCGCGCGTGGGCAGCAGGTGCTCGCGGTTGTGATACGCCCACCCGTAGTACTGGGTGGTCGCCAGCTCGACGTAGTCGGCCTGGAGCTTTACGGTCAGGTCCAGGACGTCGCGGATCTGATCGATGTTCTGACGGTGCAGGACGAAGCAGAGCACCATCTCGTAATCGTATTTCTTGACCAGGCGCGCCATCTCCAGCTTGTGCTGGAAGGCGTCGGTGCCGGCGATGAGATTGTTCATCTCCTCGTTGGAGGCCTGGAAGCTCACCTGGATGTGATCCAGCCCGGCGTCCTTGAAGGCCTTGATGCGCTTCTCGTCCATGCCCAGCCCCGAGGTGATGAGGTTGGTGTAGAAGCCGAGCTGGCGGGCCTCGGCGATCAGCTCCTCGAGATCCTGGCGCACCAGCGGCTCCCCGCCCGAGAAGCCGAGCTGGGCGGCGCCCATCTTGCGCGCCTCGCGCAGCACGCGCTTCCAGTCATCCGTGGACAGCTCGTTCTTGTACTTGGCGAACTCCAGCGGATTCGAGCAGTACGGGCACTGCAGCGGGCAGGCGTAGGTCAGCTCGGCGAGCAGCCAGAGCGGCTTATTGGGCAGGTTTGGGACGTATCCACTGTTGCTCATGGGCAACCTCCATAAAGGCGTACACGTCGTTGTCGAGCTCGACGCCGGGGAACGCCCGTTTCAGGTCGGAAATGATCTCGGCGACGCTGCGCGTGCCGTCGATGCGCCTCATGATCTCCGCCGAACTGTTGTTCAGCTTGATCATGCCCTCCGGGTAGAGGATGACCCAGCAGTTCTGCGCCTCTTCCCACTGCAGACGCTTGCCGCGCACGATCTGCGGCACGCTGTCCGCGCCGTACACCTTGCCGGTGGGTTTGATCTCTTTCGCTTCAGCCATGTCGGTCCGCCTGTGCCGGTTTCACTCCGGGATGTTGTGGTAGGGCGGCTTCCGGTCGATGTAGGCCACCCACATGCAGTCGAGCATGGTCCACAGGATATCCAGTTTCAACTGCAGGATGTTGAGCGCGCGCTCCTGCAGTTCGCGGGTATCGAAGTGATCCAGCGTGATCTGCAGCCCGTGCTCCACGTCGCGGCGCGCCTCCGAGAGGCGCTTGCGGAAGTAGGCGTAGCCCTTCGGTTCGATCCATGGGTAGTACTCCGGCCACTTGTCCAGGCGCTTCTGGTGAATCTTCGGGGCGAACATCTCGGTGAGCGAGGAACAGGCCGCCTCCTGCCAGGAGGCGCTGCGCGCGAAGTTGATGTAGGCGTCGATGGCGAAGCGCACGCCGGGCAGCACCATCTCCTGGGAGTACATCTGCTCGCGCGTGAGGCCCACGGCCTCGGCGAGCTGCAGCCACGCCTCGATGCCGCCCTCGTCGCCCTGCGTGCCGTCGTGATCGATGATGCGCTGGATCCAGTGCCGGCGCACCTCGCGGTGCGGGCAGTTGGCCATGATCGCCGCGTCCTTGACCGGGATGATCACCTGGTAATAGAAGCGATTCGCCACCCAGCCCTGGATCGCGGGCTTGTCGAGCTTGCCCGAGTTCATCAGCAGATGGAACTCGTGGTTGATGTGGTAGAACTTCTCCTTCTCGCGCAGCCTGGCCTCGAACTCCGCGCGCGACCACGCAGGCTGCGGCGCGGGCCTGGGAAGGTCCAGGGGCAGCTCGAAAAGTCTGTGGGTTCTCATATCGTTATCTCCATGCCGTCAACGGAAACCTCCCAGCCCGCCGCCTTGCAGGCCGCGCGCTCCGGGCTGTCCTCCAGCAGGATGGGATTCGTGGTGTTGATGTGGATGAAGACCTTGCGCTTCACGCCGAGATCGCGGAACGCGGCGATCGTTCCGACGGCGGCGTCGGGCTCGTTGACGCTCATGTGGCCCATGCGCTGGCCGGTCTTCACGCCCACGCCGTCCTTGATCATCTCGTCATCGGTCCACAGCGTGCCGTCGAAGAGCACCAGCGGCGCGTTGCGCAGGCGCGCCCGGAGATCCAAGGGCATCGAGGCGCAGCCCGGGATGTAGAAGAAGCGCGTCCTGCCTTCCCCGTCGCGCACCTCCAGCGCCACCGTGTCCTCCTCCACCGAGCCGAAGTTCGCGCCCTTGGTCGCGTCTTCCAGCCACAGCGCCACCTTGCCGGGCACCGGGAAGGGGATCACGACGATGCCGGAGGCGCTGCCGTCGACGTGGCGGAGCTCGGTCGGCTGATTCAGCGTCAGTACCTCGCGCCTCACGAACTGCGGGTTCAGTACGTTGAAGACCCTGTTGTCCGCGAGCACGCCCTGCACGCGGCGCGTGCCGTAGACGGTCAGCGGCTGCGACTCGCGCAGGGTGAGCAGACCGGTGATGTGATCGACGTCGGCGTTGGTGAGCACCGCGCCCTGGATCGGGCTGTGGCGCAGCCCGTGCTTCGGATGCAGGATGACGTTGTCGTTGATCTGCTGGCGCAGGTCGGGCGAGGCGTTGAACAGGAACCAGCGCTCGCCGTCGTTGCTTACGGCAATCGAGGACTGCGTGCGCGGGCGCGCGTTGGCGGCCTTCTCGCGCGCGCGGCGGCTGTTCGGATGATTGCAGTTCCACTGCGGGAAACCGCCCCCGGCAGCGGAGCCCAGTACGTGTATCCTCATCGGCTCCCTTTGAGCGCTTGCCTGCGGATCTGGATCGAGTCCACATCCTTCAGATACGACTCAGCCCTGTATCGATGGCCTGGAGAGCATCGCCATCCGCACAGGGCTGTGCCGGTGAAACACCAGGGGGAACCTCGCGGTTCCCCCCGTACCGCACCGTCAGATTAACGGTTGCTGATGTACATCGTCACTTCGAAGCCGAAGCGGACATCGGCAAAGGCAGGGGTTTCCCAGCTCATGACATTTCCTCCAAGTCATTGTTGAAATTCCGGTGGTCAATCTTGTATCGACCTCCACCCTTGGCCTGCATCTCGAGCTCGAGGACTCGGCGCGTGGCCAACCACACCTGAGCACCCGGCGTGCCAGCGTTAGACGTTATCTAATTCGCGTTGGGGTTCCTCCAAAAATCACTTTGAAAACAGACAGATCTGATCTCCGGCGGTACATGGACCCGCAGCCAGCCGGGTGCGCCGGAGGGAGCGGCTTGCGCGATTCTGGTTGATGGCAAACAGCGGGGTGGTTCATTTTCTGCAGCAGCCTGCAGCGGGCCGGCCCGGCCGACTCCTGCCCCGCCACACTCAAGCCCCGGCGGCGCGACGCCGCCCCGGGACATGACAGGTCGCGCGCAGCCGCCGCGCGCAGTTCACCAGCCGGCGCAGTGGCGCCTCGATCTCCTCCCAGCGGCGGGTCTTCAGGCCGCAGTCCGGGTTCAGCCACAATTGCCCGACCGGCAAGATCTCGAGCAGCCGCCGTGCGCGTTGCATGATCTCCTCCTCCGAGGGCTGTCGCGGCGTATGAATGTCGTAGACGCCGGGACCGATGCCGTTCGCAAGGCCGGCCTCGCGCAATCCCGGCAGCAGTCCATCGCCCGAGCGCGCCGCCTCGATGGTGACCACGTCGGCATCCATCTCCCGTATGGTCGCGAGGATGTCCTGGAACTCGCTGTAGCACATGTGCGTGTGGATCTGCGTGCCGGCGCCGACACCGCCGGCGCACAGGCCGAACGCGCGCGCCGCGAGCCGCAGATACGGGGCCCGGTCACGCCGGCGCAAGGGCAGCCCCTCGCGCAGCGCCGGCTCGTCGATCTGGATGACCGGCGTGCCGGCGGCCTCCAGGTCCATGACCTCGTCGCGCACGGCGAGCGCGAGCTGCATGCAGATCTCCTCCGCCGGCGCATCGTCGCGGGCGTAGGACCACTGCAGCAGCGTCACCGGCCCCGTCAGCATGCCCTTCACGGGCCTCAGGGTCAGCGACTGCGCGTAGCGCGTCCACTCGACGGTGATGGAACGGGGGCGGCGCACGTCGCCGTAGATTATCGGCGGTCGCACGCAGCGCGAACCGTAGCTCTGCACCCAGCCGTTGGCCGTGACGGCGACGCCCTGCAGATGCTCGCCGAAGTACTCCACCATGTCGCCGCGCTCCGGCTCGCCGTGCACCAGCACGTCCAGGCCGAAGTCCTCCTGCGCGCGGATGACCTGCGCAATCTCCGCGCGCAGCCGCTCGCGGTAGCTCGCCGCGTCGATGCGGCCCTCGCGGTGATCACGGCGCGCCCGGCGCAGCGCCGCGGTCTGCGGGAAGGATCCGATGGTCGTGGTCGGCAGCAGCGGCAGCCGCAGGCGCGCCTGCTGGAGCTGGCTGCGTACCCGGTGCGGCTGGCTGCGCGCGCACATTGCCGGCGTGATGGCGCGTTCGCGCGCCCGCACCTCGGCGTCGAAGATGGCGCGGGAGGTGAGGCGCTGCCGGCGCAGGGTGCGGGCTTCCGCGAGCAGGCCGCCGACGCGTGCTTCGCCCTCGGTGAGCGCGGTCCTGAGGATCGCGATCTCGTGGAGCTTCTGCGTGGCGAATGCGAGCCACGCGCGCAGTTCCGGATCCAGCGCCTGCTCGGCGGCAACGTCGACCGGCACGTGCAGCAGCGAGCAGCTCGGTGCGATCCATACCCGGTCGCCCAGGCGCGCGCGGGCCCGCCGGGCGAGAATCAATGCCTGGTCGAGGTCGGTGCGCCAGACGTTGCGGCCGTCGATGAGGCCGAGGGAGAGCACCTTGGTGTCGTTGATGCGGTCGAGCACCACGTCGAGCTGCGCGGGCGCGCGCACCAGGTCCACGTGCACGCCGTCGACCGGCAGCGTCAGCGCGGCGCTGGTGTTCTCGGCCAGCGCCCCGAAGTAGGTGGCGACCAGCACCTTCAGCGGATACGGCCGCAGCCGATGGTAGGCGCTCTCGAAGGCATCGAGCCACGCGGGTGGCAGCTCCAGCGCCAGGATGGGCTCGTCGAGCTGCACCCACTCGGCGCCGGCGGCGGCCAGTCCCTGCAGGATCTCACGGTATGCGCGGACCAGCTCCGGCAGCAGATCAAGCTTCCTGCCGTCCCGCACCCGGCTCAGCCACAGGTAGGTGAGTGGACCGACCAGCGCCGCCTTCGCACGGTGCCCCTGGCTCACGGCATCCGCGACCTCGCCGAAGATCTCCCTGCGCGCCAGCCGGAAGCGCTGCCCTGCGTGCAGCTCCGGGACGATGTAGTGGTAGTTGGTGTCGAACCACTTGGTCATGGCGCAGGCCGCGGCATCGCCGCCGCGCGGCGCGCGGCCGCGCGCCATGCGGAAATAGGTGTCCAGGTCGACCTCGCCGTCGCCGGCGCCCAGGCGCGCCGGCACGGCGCCGAGCAGGGCGCTCATGTCCAGCACGTGGTCGTACAGCGAGAAGTCGCCGGCAGTGATCAGGTCCAGGCCGGCGTGCCGCTGCAGATCCCAGTGCCGGCGGCGCAGCTCGCGCGCCGCCGCCTGCAGCGCCGCCGCGTCGATGCTGCCCGACCAATACTCCTCCAGCGCCCACTTCAGCTCGCGCCGGGCGCCGATGCGCGGGAAACCCAGGGTATGTGCGATGACCATGTGCGTGCTCCTTTCCGGGGATGGCGGGCGCCAGTGTCGGATCGCGGCATGTATGAATCAAACGATATTAATTCAGCTTCAACATGAATCATTTTCATGCAGACGGCGGCTATAATCGCCGCCATGTTCCTGGACCTGAGACATCTGCGGACCCTGGTGATGCTGCGCGATTGCGAGGGCGTGGCGGCCGCCGCGCAGCGCCTGCACCTGACGCAGTCGGCGCTGTCGCACCAGCTCAAGGCCCTGGAGGATCGATGCGGCGGCGAGCTGTTCCTGCGCAAGTCCAGGCCGGTGACGTTCACGCCGCTCGGGCGCCATCTGCTGGCGCTGGCCGAGCGCATCCTGCCGCAGATCGAGAGCGCGGAGCGCGAATGCAGCCGGCTGGCGCGCGGGCAGACCGGCCGCCTGTACCTGGCGATCGACTGCCACAGCTGTGTCGACTGGATCATGCCGTCGCTCGACGCCTACCGGGAGAGATGGCCGCACGTGGAACTCGATCTCTCGCTCGGCCACAGCTTCGATCCGGTTCCGGCGCTGCTCGCCGGCGCCGTCGATGCGGTGGTCACCTCGGATCGCGAGCAGGAGGGCCGCGTGGCCTTCGCGCCACTGTTCCGCTACGAGTCGGTGCTGATAGCCGCCAACGGGCATGCGCTCGGCGCGCGCCGGCGCGTCCTGCCGGCGGACCTGCGCGAGCAGTGCCTGATCACCTACCCGGTGTCGGAGCGCCGGCTCGACGTCTACCGCGCCTTCCTGGATCCGGCGCAGATCCGGCCGGCGTCGCGGCGCACCGCCGAGCTGACCTCGATCATCGTGCAACTGGTGGCGAGCGGACGCGGCGTGGCCGTGCTGCCGAGCTGGGCCGTGGCCAAGTATGTCGAGCATGGTCACGTGCAGGCGCGCCGGCTGGGTCGGACCGGCCTGTGGGCGACGCTCTACGCCGGCGTGCGCCGCGAGGAGGCGCGGCTGCCCTATCTGCAGGCGTTCGTCGCCACGGCGCGTGAGGTCTCGGCCCGGAATCTCGCGGGAATACGCCCGCTCACGCGGTGATCCCGCGATGCAGCCCCCTCGGGCCGGGCTGTGGTAACGTGTGCGAACTGCCATGGCCGATCACATTCTGCTGCTGACGGGCAAGCTCGCCGAGAAGAGTCTGCGGCGGGTGATGGAGTCCATTGCGGCGCGCGAATTCACCTACGAGATCGCCAACATCGGCGTCTCGGTGGCGGCATTGATGACCACCGACATGATCGCGCGCCGGCTCACCGATACGCGCGGCGCCGCCCGCATCCTGGTTCCGGGGCTGTGCACCGGAGACTTCGAGGCCGCCGGCGAGCGCCTGGGCGTGCCGCTGGAGCGCGGGCCGGTCGACCTGAAGGACCTGCCGGCGTATTTCGGACGCGGCGCGCGCCAGCGCGACCTCAGCCAGTACGACATGCAGATCTTCGCGGAGATCACCGACGCGCCGCGGATCGGCGTGCAGGAGATCCTGGCGCGCGCCGCCGAGCATCGGCGTGACGGCGCCGACGTGATCGACCTGGGCTGCCTGCCGAGCACGCCGTTTCCGCATCTGGAGGAGGCGGTGCAGGCGCTGATCGCCGCCGGCCACACCGTGAGCGTGGATTCCGTCGAGCCGGAGGAACTGCGCCGCGGCGGCAGGGCCGGCGCGCACTACCTGCTGAGCCTGAAGGAGAGCACGCTCGCGATCGCCGAGGAGCTCGCCGCCACGCCCATCCTCATCCCGGAGTCCGCGGGCGACATCGAATCGCTGCACCGCGCGATGGATCGCCTGGCGGCACAGGGGCGGCGCTTCATCGCCGACAGCATCCTCGACCCGATCCACTTCGGCTTCACGGAATCCATCGTCCGCTACCACGCGCTGCGGCAGCGCTATCCGCACGCCGAGATCATGATGGGCGTCGGCAATCTCACCGAGCTCACCGAGGCGGACACCACGGGGCTGAACATGCTGCTGCTCGGCGTGATGTCGGAGCTGCGCATCACGCATCTGCTGACCACGCAGGTCAGTCCGCACGCGGCGGCCTGCGTGCGCGAGATCGACCGCGCGCGCCGCATCATGCATGCCGCGCGCGAGGACAGCAGCCTGCCCAAGGGCTACGACTCCGGTCTCATCATCGGGCACGAACGCAAGCCGTTTCCGTACACGACCGAGGAGATCCGCGAGATGGCCGCGCTGGTGCGCGATCCGAGTTACCGGGTGCAGGTCAGCGCCGACGGGATACACGTCTACAATCGCGAGGAGCGCGTGCTGGGCGGCGATCCCTTCAGACTCTTTTCCGAGCTCGGCCTGCTGCAGAACGACGCCCCGCACGCCTTCTACATGGGTGTGGAACTGGCGCGCGCCCAGATCGCCTGGCAGCTGGGCAAGCGCTACGTGCAGGACGGGGAACTGAACTGGGGCGTGGCCGTGCCGCCGGAGCGGCAGGGCGAGAAGGCCGACATGCACGCCTACAAGGGCGAGGGCCCGACACTGCAGGCGCGCCGACGCAGGGAATCTGACAAATGATCTACGAGACCGTGGTCGTGACACACGATCGCGACGGCAATCCCAACGTCGCGCCGCTCGGCATCCGCGAGCAGGACGGCATGCTCGTGCTGGCGCCGTTCCGGCCGTCCATCACCCTGCAGAATCTCGCCATCACCGGCGAGGCGGTGGTGAACATGACCGACGACGTCGCCGTGATCGCCGGCTGCCTGACGGGGCGCAAGGACTGGCCGCTGGTGCCGGTCGCGCACGTGCGCGGGGCCCGGCTCGCGCAGGCGCTCGCGCACGTGGAGTGCCGGGTCGAACGGGTCGAGGAAGACGCGCGCCGGCCGCGGTTCTTCTGCCGTCGCGTGCACGAGCAGACGCACGCGCCGTTCAGGGGCTTCAATCGCGCCCAGGCCGCGGTGCTCGAGCTGGCGATCCTGGTCAGCCGCCTGCACATGCTGCCGATGGAGAAGATCGACCGGGAGATCGAGTACCTGAAGATCGCGGTGGAGAAGACCGCCGGGGAACGAGAGCGCCTGGGCTGGGACTGGCTGATGGAGCGGGTCGAGGCGCATCGGCGCGCCACGCACGCCGGCGAGGGGAGCATCGCATGAGCGTCGTGACGAACGTGCGCGCGGCGCCGGGTCTGCTCGCGAGCGTGCGCTCGCCGGCGGAGGCGGAGATCGCGCTCGCCGCCGGCGTGGACATCATCGATCTGAAGGAACCCGCGCGCGGTGCGCTGGGGGCAGTTCCGCACGCGGTCGCGCGCGACGTGCTCGCCATGGTCAACGGCGTCACGCGCGTGAGCGCGACCATCGGCGATCTGCACGGCGACGCGGCGCGCGTGAGCGCAGCGGCGCGGGCCATGGCGGCAACCGGCGTGGACATCATCAAGGTGGGCCTGTTCGACGACGGCGAGCGCGCCGAGGTGCTGGCGGCGCTGGCGCCACTCGCGGCCGAGGGCATGCGCATCGTCGTCGTGCTGCTGGTGGACCGCGGTCTGCGTCTCGAGGTCGAGGACGTGGCCGCGGCCGGGCTGTACGGCGCGATGCTCGACACCGCGAGCAAGACATCGGGCCCACTGACGCAGTTGCTGGAGGCGGATCGGATCCATGCCTTCCCCGAGGCCTGCCGGCGCGCGAGTCGGCCGCTGCTGTGCGGGCTGGCCGGCAGCCTGCGAGTAGAGGACATCGCCGCGGTCAGCCGCGGCGGACCGGATTATCTCGGTTTCCGCGGCGCGCTGTGTCACGACGGCGCGCGCGTCGGGCGCCTGAGCGGGCAGCGGGTCGCGGCGGTGCGCGCCGCGCTGCGCGAACATGCCGTGTCGAACGACAGAGCGTGGCCGCCGCTGAAGGCGGCAGGAGGGGTGTGAGATGGCACAGTGGCGCAAGAAGACCAGCAGCGAAGTCTACACACAGGAGGAGATCGAGGCGCGGCTGAAGGACGAGCTGCCGAAGTGGTACTACGAGGACGGCTGGATCCGCCGCAAGTACAAGACCGGCGGCTGGAAGGGCACGCTGATGGTGGTGAACACCGTCGGCCATCTCGCCGAGGCCGCGTGGCATCATCCGGACCTCACGGTGTCCTACGCGTTCGTGATCGTGAAGCTCGTCAATCACGAGGCCAAGGGCGTCACCGACAAGGACTTCCAGCTTGCGAAGAAGATCGAGGAAGTGATCATGTGGCAGCCGGGCAGGGAGGACGGCAGCGTGCTGCCCGGCACGCCCGATGATCCGCGCTTCAAGTACGTGAAGTACGACTGAACAACTGCCCGCCGCGGCAAGTCAGCTCGGGCGGCGAGTCCCGTGCGGCCTGAGCCGCCACGATGTGGAGCGGTGTGCCGGGACCTTGCCCGGCGCGCCTCGGCGATAGGGACGTGGGCGGTATTTTCATTCTGCCATTTGGTACCGGATGGCGAAGGCGGCCAGCGCGATGCCGGAGATCGCCAGCTCCATCGCGCGGCCCTCGATTCCGGCCTCGGCCGGCATGCGTTCCATGGCCTCCGCGGTGATCAGGATCTCGCCCGCCTCGGCGACGTCCTCGCCCAGCTTCGAGGCGCGGTTGACCGCATGGCCGTAGAGATCGTCCGTGCCCAGCAACAGAACGCGCCCGTGGTCGATGCCGCAGGCGACGCGAATGTCGAGTTCGTCCTCCGTCAGTATGTTCGACGCGGTGAAGGCGAGATTCAGCGCGATGGCCGCCCGCGCCGCCTGCACCGGGTCGGGGAACACGGCATAGCAATTGTCGGCCTCGAATTTCACGACGCGTCCCTGGTGGCTCTCCACGATCGGCAGCGCGGTGAGCTGCATGCGCCTGATCATCGACAGGTAGTGCACTATGCCGTGCCGCTGCGCCAGCATCGAGAACCCGGACATGTCCACCACCAGCACGCTCAGCTCGGCGCCGAACCGCTGCCAGATCTCCGTTTCGATCCGTAGCCTCGGCCCGGGCTCGGTCTGGCGCGAGTAGGCGATGAGCAACTCCTCGAACCGTTTGTCGATGCCGGCCTTCATGATCGTCTCCGCGGTGGATCGGTGCGGGAAAATTCCGCTGCCGCGTCCGCTGCGGCGCGGCGGGACGGATCCTCGCACGCGAACCGCGTCCGCAACTGCCTGCCATCCTTCTTGCCGGTGCACATCTTGTCAAGCCGGCGGGAACTTCCAACGCCGGGGGTTTTGCCGTAAGGTCTGGCGATGCGCCTGTACGAGAAGCTGACCAGCACGATCGCCCGCGATCTCGAGCGGTTCGTCGACACCGTCATGGCCTTCGTGCCGGGATTCTTCACCGCGCTGCTGCTGCTCGCGGTCGGCTGGGTGCTGGCGCGTTTCCTCAGGTTCATCATCAGGCGCCTGGGGACCGGGCTCGATCACCTGGCCACGACGCTTGGCATTGCCGATCGGATGCCGTGGCTGCGGACGAAATGGTCGATATCGCGCGTCCTGAGCGGCATAGTCTACTGGCTCACACTGCTGTTCTTCATCGTTGCGGCCGCCGAAAGCATCGGTCTGCCGGGCGTGGCGCACTGGATCACGCAGGGCATCGGATACACGCCGCGGCTGTTCGCGGCGGCCCTGATCATGCTGGTGGGTTACGCGCTGTCGGCCGTGATGCGCGACATGCTGGTGAGCAGCGCGCTGCGGCTGCGGCGCGAGCAGTCGCTGCTGCTCGCGCGCATCTTCCATCCGCTCATCCTGGTCGTCGCCGGCCTCGTCGCCGCCGATCAGCTCGGCCTGGACGTCGGCCTGCTTGCCAGCCTGGTCACGATCGTCGCCGCCGCCGCCTTCGGCGGCCTGGCGTTCGCGTTCGGAATGGGCGCCGGCAGTACGGTGGAGAACATCTTCGCGATACGCGAGCTGCGGCGCATGTACCGGCCCGGCGAGCGGGTGAGAGTGGGAGAGGTTGAAGGCGTGATCGTCGAGTTCAGCAGCACCGCGGTGATCGTCGACAGCCAGTCGGGGCGCGTGATGGTCCCCGGCCAGGTGTTCGGCAGGCAGGCCTCCATCCTGCTCGATCGCGGCGAGGCGGCACATGGTTGACCCGCTGGCGCGGCAGTTGCTCGTGCACCACCCGCCTGCGGCCGCGCGCTTGCTGGAGCGCCATCCGGCCGAGGAGGCGGCGTCGATGTTCGAAGAGCTGCCCGTGGATGCGGCCGCCGACCTGCTCGCGCACCTCTCGCCGCAGGCCGCGGCGCGCATCCTCCCGCGTCTGCCCGAGCGGCAGCGGGCCGACATCTTCCGCCGGATCCAGCCGGGACTGGCGGCGCAGATCGCCGCACGCATGCCGCCGCCGGAGGCCGATACGATCCTGCACACCATCCCGCTCGTGCACTCGACCTCCATACGCAACGCCATGCGGCAGCCGGCCGGCACGGCCGGTTCGATCATGCACACCGACGTGCTCACGCTGGGTGTGGCGCTGAGCGTCGCAGATGCGAGGGATCTCGCACGCGCATCGGCGCCCGCACTGCAGCCGGTCCTGTTCGTGGTCGACGGGATGCGGCATCCCGTCGGCGTGGTCGAGGTGGCCGATCTCTGGGTCGCCGAGGATGCGACGCCGCTTGCGCGACTGACTCGACCCTGTCCGCGGCCGGTGGCCGCGCGCATGAAGCTGACCCTGGTGCTGCGCGAATCGGCATGGACGACGGCGATCTGCCTGCCGGTGATCGACGGCGACGGCAGGATGCTCGGCGTCATCGCGCAGGCCGATCTCCTGCGCATGGCCTTCGATCGCCGCGGTACCGCCGCCTCCGGCAGCGCGACGCTGACGGACGCGGCCATGGCGTTCGGCGAGCTGGTGTGGAGCGTGGGCGCTGCGGCCATCGAGCAGGCCGGTGGCGATCGGCGATGAGCGCGATGCCGGATCTCGCCACGGCGCTGCGGGAGAAGCTGTGCACCGATTTCCCGGGCGAGGCGGCCGACGTGCTGGAGCGGCTGCCGATCGAGGCGGCAGCCGCGGCCCTGGTCGCGATGCCGGTTGCGGTTGCCCGGCCGGTCTGGGAACGCCTGTCACCGGAGGTGGCCGTGCTGATGATGCGCGCCGCGGCGGCCGAGGACCGGGTGTCGATACTCTCGGCGATGGACGTCACCCGCGCTGCGCCGCTGTTCGCGCAGATCGACGCGCAGACCCGGGCCGAGTGGCTCGCGCATCTGCCGACCGCGGCGCAGGTCAACCTGCGGCAGGTGCTGAGCTACCCGGAGGACAGCGCCGGACGGCTGATGAATCCGCGCTTCACCAGCATCAGCCGCGACTGCACAGTGCGCGAAGCGCTGGATCGGCTGCGTCGTTTCGGCGGCGCGGGCACCCGCACCGTGTACCTGGTGGACGTGGAAGGCCGCCTGGAGAGCTGCGCGGAGCTGCAGGATCTCGCGCTCGCCGAGCCGCACGAGCCGATCGCGCGTTACGCGCACCCGGTGAAGGCGGTGGTCGAGCCGGTCGCCGACAGCGAGGAGATCCTGCAGCTCATCGAGCAGCAGCGCGTGGACTCCGTGGCCGTCGCGGACATCAACCGCAAGCTCATCGGGATCGTCCGCCAGGACGCGATCATCGACGCAGCGCGCGAGGACGCCGCGGACGACATGCTCTCCATGGTCGGCGCCAGTCCCGACGAACGGGTGTTGTCCTCGCCGCTCGCCGCGGTGGGCAAGCGGCTGCCCTGGCTGCAGATCAATCTCCTCACCGCCTTTCTCGCCGCGGCGGTGGTAGGCGTCTTCGAGCCGATCATCGCGAAGTTCACGGCGCTGGCCGTGCTGTTGCCGGTGGTCGCCGGCCAGTCCGGCAACACCGGCGCGCAGGCGATGGCCGTGACCATACGCGGGCTGTCGCTGCACGAGGTGAACCTGAGGCACTGGCCGCGGATCATGGTCAAGGAGTTCTGGACCGGCGGCTGCAACGGGCTCGCGGTCGCGCTGACGACGGCGGTCGGCGTGTATCTGTGGAGCCAGTCGGTCGGCCTGGTGCTGATCGTAGCCATCTCCATGGTCGTGTCCATGGTCATCGCCGGCATCGCCGGGGCCGGCGTGCCGCTGATCCTGACGCGCCTGGGGCAGGATCCGGCCACCGCCTCCTCGATCATCCTGACGACGATCACCGACGTGATGGGCTTCTTCAGCTTCCTCGGCACCGCCACCCTGCTGTCGCGACTGTTGTGAGGCAGCGGATTCCTGGCGGCGATGCCTGGCGTGCGCGTGTGCGCTAGCGATCGCCGCGCTTTGCCCGCGCCCCCGCCCGCCGCCACTCCCCGGAGCGCCCGCCCGACTTCGCGAGCAGCCGCACGCCATCGATGCGCATCCCGCGATCGACGGCCTTGCACATGTCGTAGACGGTCAGCAGCGCGGCCTGCACGGCGGTCAGCGCCTCCATCTCCACACCGGTCCTGCCGTCGGTCTCCGCGGTCGCCGTGCAGAGCACGGATCGCCGGGGCGGCTCGGGCGTGAGCTCCACCGCCACGCGCGTG
Organism: Gammaproteobacteria bacterium; assembly: GCA_022072255.1. Classification (GTDB taxonomy): domain Bacteria; phylum Pseudomonadota; class Gammaproteobacteria; order JAJPIJ01; family JAJPIJ01; genus JAJVHZ01. The sequence goes on from JAJVHZ010000013.1 coordinate 29,693, forward strand.
AGAGCGATGGGATGGCACAGCGGGATGAGCTCGGCGGTCCTCTTGGCGGCCATGATGCCGGCCACGCGCGCGACGGCGAGCACGTCGCCCTTGCTGTGACCGCCGGCGAGTAGCAGGCGCAGCGTCTCGGCCCGCATGGTGATGCGACCCTCGGCCACGGCCACCCGATGGGTGATCTCCTTGCCCGCGACGTCGACCATGTGGGCCTCGCCGCGGGCGTCGAGGTGGGTGAGTTTCTTTCCCGATTTCATGCGGTTGTCTTCCCGGCGTGCGGGGCAGGGGCCAGTCGCCGGCATTGTCCGTATAATTGCTGTCCCTGTAAATTTCGGTTTTCCCCATGAGCGTGAAAGTCAAACTGCTGGCCAGCCTGGCCGATCGCTTCGGCAGCAGCGAAGTGGAGCTCCGGTATGTCGACGGCATGACCGTCAAGGACGCCTGGGACGGCGCCACCCAAGGGGCGCCGCTGGTCCTCAACACCCTCTCGGCGGTGAACTTCGAGTACTGTGCGCTGCCGACCGTCCTGAAACCCGGCGACGAGGTGGCCTTCTTCCCGCCGGTCACCGGCGGGTGAGCGCGGATGAAGATCCTCCTCACCGATCGGCCCTTCGATCCCTGGCGGGAGATCCAGGCGCGCCAGCAGGAGCGTTTCGCGCGCCCCGGGGAATATGGCGCCACCGCGGTCTTCGTCGGCACCATGCGCGATTTCAACGAAGGCGACGCGGTGCGGGCGATGTCGCTCACCCATTACGAGGGGATGACGGAACGTCACCTGCAGCGCATCGCGTCGGAGGCGGCGGGGCGCTGGCCGATCGACGATGTACTCGTCGTCCATCGAACCGGCGCGCTCGCCCCCGGCGATCCGATCGTGGCGGTGGCCGTCTGGTCGGCGCATCGCGCCGCGGCGTTCGACGCCTGCCGCTACATCATGGAGGATCTGAAGTCCCGCGCGCCGTTCTGGAAGAAGGAGACGCTGCCGGAGGGGGAGCGATGGGTGGAGCGCAACACCCCGGGCTGAATCCCTGACCGCAATCGGTAATAAACTTCGCTCCGGCCGGATGGCCGCGGGCGCAACCTGAGGCATCCGCCTCGCCGGGTCGATCATTCCGCGATCCGGGCCCGGCCTCGCCGTTCACTCCTCGATCCTGCTCTCCCCGGTGCGGGCGCCTCCGCCGCGGCTCGCCGTGCCAACTTCCCGGACCCGCGTTCATGGACGGAAAACCGTCGCGGCGAGATGCGACCCGATAGGCATTTTTGCCTGGTTCATGAGCGAATGCTAAGGGGGTTACGTCCCAACGAGGAGCACGACCATGAAAACCAGAATGCTTCGATTCGTGCCGCTGCTGCTGATGACCATCTCCTGCCAGCAGGCGTTCGCCGATACCGTCAACGCCCGCTTCCCGAAGCGAGCGCGCAGTCCGGACGATGTCTTCACGCGCATGTTTCCCGACCTGCCGCCGTTCGCGGCCCAGACCGACAGCGTGCGCAACGTTGTCAAGGAACTCGGCGCCAAGGACGGGCTGCTCGATGCCGGCGACGACCTTTCCGATCCCGTCCAGTCGCTCGCCAATCAGCCCGTCTTCAGCCCGAACAACCGGGACAATCCGAGAATGACCGCAGGCATGACCTTTCTCGGCCAGTTCCTGGACCACGACATCACGCTCGACCTGAAATCGCAGTTGATGGCCAACGCCGATCCCGCGCGTACGACCAACTTCCGCACGGCGGCCTTCGATCTCGATTCGGTCTACGGCGACGGCCCCGACAAGTCCCCCGAGCTCTACGACACCAGCACCGGCGACATCAGGCTGCTGGTGCAGCCGATCCGCGGCTCGGAGGCCGTCTCGCGCAAGGGCGCGCTGCGCTACGATCTGCCGCGCTACGTCAACGGGGACGCGATCGTGGGCGACAGCCGCAACGACGAGAACGTCATCCTGTCGCAGTTGCACGTGGCGATGCTGCGTTTCCACAACACGGTCACGGATGAGCTGCGCGCCGACCCGCGCAATCGCTGGAAGTCTCCGCGGCAGATCTTCGAGGAGGCGCGCCGGCTCGTCCGTTGGCACTACCAGTGGTGCATCGTGCACGAGTTTCTGCCGCTGACCATCGGTCAGGACCGCATCGAGCGGATCATGCGGGAGGGCCTGAAGTACTATCCGATCAACGACACCCGGGGGTCCCGACGGTTTCGCAACCGGCACGACGCACCGCTCATCCCGGTGGAGTTCTCGGTGGCCGCCTACCGCTTCGGTCACTCGCAGGTGCGTCCGAGCTACCGGCTGAACTTCGGTCCGGACGGCGGACAGGCGTTCTTCGCCTTCGTGTTCGACGACAACCAGGATCCGGCCTCGAGCGATCCGGACGATCTGCGCGGCGGCAAGCGCGCGCCGAGGCGGTTCGTCGACTGGCAGACGTTCTTCGATTTCGGCGACGGCAACTCGCGGCCGAACAAGCGCATCGACACCCACATCTCCAGCCCGCTCATGCACCTGCTCGGATCGCGCGGACCCGCGCCCGGCATGCCGACCGACGGGGTGCAGTCGCTTGCCGCGCGCAACCTGATCCGGCACGTGAACTTCGGTCTGCCCTCCGGTCAGGCGATCGCGGCGAGGATGGGCGTGCCGGCTTTGACGCCGGCGCAACTGAGCGAGCTCGCGCCCTACGACATGGATGAGAGCACGCCGCTGTGGTACTACGTGCTGAAGGAGGCAGAGGTGATGGAAGACGGTCTGCGCCTCGGGCCGGTCGGCGCCCGCATCGTCGGCGAGGTGTTCATCGGCCTGCTGCTGGCCGACCGATCCTCGTACCTCTCGACACGGCCGCGCTGGCGGCCGACCCTCGCCTCGGCGTACGGTCGCGGCCAGTACAGAATCGCCGACATACTGCGGACGGCCGGCGTGGTTCCGCCGCTTTAGAATTTACCGGCGCGGCGCCGGTCCCGCCGTACCTCGAGGATCGTTGCCGCGCCGGGCGGTGATCGGGCTCCGGGCCCACGCCGCGCATTGAATGCGCGACCGCCCCGTGAGGCGAGCTGCCCGGGCTATACTTGGCCGCCGGAGGGCGCATGCGCATGAGGCGAGCGGCCGCAGTGCTGTTGCTGGCGTACCTGTTCGCGCTGCCGGGCTGCGCGCGGGTGGTCTTCGTCTCCGAACGGGACGGGCGCCCGCAGATCTACAGGATGACCACCACCGGCGCCTGGCAGACGAACATTTCGCACAACGGCAACGCCGATCACTTTCCCGACGTCTCGCCCGATGCCACGCGGATCGTCTTCTCCTCGCTGCGCGACGGTCCGGGCGAGAACATATACGTGATGGCGACCGACGGCACCGGCGTGACGGCCCTGACCAGCGGCACGGGCCAGCGCGTGATGCCACGCTGGGGCGCGAACGATCGGATCGCGTTTCAGTATCCAGCCTTCCACGGCAACGCCCGGATCTGGTCGATGAACAGCGATGGCACCGACCTGCAGCAGATGACCAGCCCGGGGGCCAACGAATCCGACGACGGCGGGCACGACTATTACCAGGCCGGCGCCATGCTGGTGTTCTCGCGCTACGACAAGGGCACCCAGCGCCGGGTGTTGTACACGCTGCCCGCCGACGGCAGCGCCACCCCCGCGCGCATCACCACGACGCAGAACGTGAGCGAGACGCTGCCGGTCATCTCGCACGACGGCGCACGACTCGCGTATCGGGAGTTCGATCACGTCGACCAGACGGATCGCATCCGGGTGCTGAAGGTGGCGGACTGGTCCCCGGTTGGCGAGATCAGCCTGCCGGTGCCCGCCGATCGCAACATCTCCGGACTGGATTTCGCCGCCGGCGACCAGCGCCTGTATGTCTCGGTGCAGACCGCCGACGTCACCGCCAATCCGGTGAACATCCGGCAGGAGGTGTTCTCCGTCGCGCTCGACGGCAGCGATCTGCGCCGCCTGACCAGCAACACCGCCGGCGATACATGGCCGGTGGCGATCTCCGCGCTCACCCGGCAGCCCGCCGTCGCCGCGCGTGTGCCCGTATTGTTCGTGCATGGACACAGCGGCGATGCGGTCGAGGCGTGGCAGCAGCCGGCCGGCACCGGCACGACGTCGTTCGCGGCGGCGCTGCAGGCGAACCCGTCACTCGCGATCGATCCGTTCTTCCTCGAGTTGCCCGTGCACGGCGAGGAGCACCCCGAGAGCGTGGCGCGCAGCATTGCCGAGGATGCAGCCGATATCCTCGCGGCCATCGAGGGTGGAGCGGATTCTTCCGGCAATGCTCAGACCGGCATCCTCGACATGCCGGCCTATCAGGGCGTGGAGCGGGTCGCCATCGTCGGCTACAGCCAGGGCGCGATCAGCAGTCGTTACTACCTGAGGAACCTCATGGGCACGCGGCGCAATGGCGCGGTTACCGTCTCGGAATTCATCGCCCTGGCCGCACCGAATCACGGCGCGGGCGGCACCTTCACCTGCGGCACCGCGGATCAGCCGGACCGCTCCGCCCGCGAGCTCTGCGCCGGCCGGACCGCGACGATTGCCAGTCAGCTCGCGGGCTGCGGCAATTGCGGCTTCGTGGAGCCGGATGAGTTCAGCACCAACGTGAGCGGTGACACTACGTTTCTCACGGCGCTGAACGGGCACGGCAACTTCCAGACCACGCCGGACGGCGACGGCTTCGAGGAGAACTGCGGCAGCGGCGGCGTCTCGGTTCCCGCGGCCGAGGCGCCGCACAGCCGGCCGACCCGGGCCGATGGCGTGCTCTACTTCAATCTCTATGCCGCCGGCAATGCCGACCTCATCGTCGGCGGTCAAACCTCATCGGCCGACTGTCTCGGTCGGCGGATGGCGCGCAATCACGCGCCGGACGTGGCGAACGTCGAGATCACCGGCGTGCCCGCCGAGGTGCACTCGAATTTCCCGCATCACTGGCCGGCCATCTGCACGACCCTGTACGCGCTCGTCAATCACGCGGCGCCCGCGACCCAGGCAGCCGCCTGCAGCGAATTCACTGCGCCCTGATCGCCACGAACCACCGGAGCAGTCGCCTCCGGGACCACATGGACATCTCTCGGGGACGCTCAGTGCGCCGCCCGGTGATGGCGATCGACCTCGGCGATGGCCGCCTCGAGGATGTCCAGCCCCTGAACGAACAGATCGCGCGGGATGTTGAGCGGCGGCTGTATGCGCACGAACCACGAGATCTGATCGTGGATGTAGTAGAGGCCGTTGCGGATGGCCAGCGCGTGAACGTCGGCGGCGGCCCTGTGGTTCTTGCCGCGGGTGGCCCGATCGGTCACGAACTCCACCGCCAGCCAGAGCCCCTTGCCGCGCACGTCGCCGATGATCCCGTACTTCTCCTTCATCGCGCGCAGCCGATCGAGCGCATAGGCGCCGAGCTCGTTGGCGTAGTCGAAGAGGCGGTCGCGCTGCAGGATCTCGATGGTCCGGATGGCCGCGGCGCAGGCCGCGGGCTGGCCGGAGTAGGTGCTGCTCACGAACGCGTCGGCCTTCTCGGTGATGTCGGCGCGCGCGACCACGGCGGCGATCGGCATCACCCCGCCGGAGATGCCCTTGCCGACGACGATGAGGTCGGGCTCGACGTTCCAGTTCTCGAAGGCCCACATCCTGCCGCAGCGTCCGAAGCCGGAGAGGACCTCGTCGATGCACAGGTACCAGCCGTGCCGGTCGCAGAGCTCCCGCAGGCCGGGCAGGAAGTCATCCGGCGGCACCGCGATGCCGGCCTCGCCGATCACCGGCTCGACCATCACACCGGCCACCAGCTCCGCCGGCACCTCGTGCGCGAGCAGCACCTGCTCGATGTACTCGATGGTCGCGCGGCCCGCGCTGCCGCCGCTGCGCGACTTCAGCGGCGAGCGGTAGGGATTGGGGTAAGGCGCGTAGACGTAGCCGCCCACCAGCGGCATGACGTCGGCGCGCATCTTCGACTCCAGCGTGCCCACCGCCTGGCCGGTGTAGGAAAGTCCGTGGTACTGGCCGTAGAAGGTGAGCACGATCGGCCGCCCGGAGGCGCGGCGCATGATGCGCAGGGCCGCCTCGTCGGCCTCGGTGCCGGTGGTGAGGAACACCACCCGGTCCGTGCGCCTCGGGCAGACGGACAACAGCTTCTCGGCCGCGGCGATACGCTGCGGGCTGTTGCCCGCGGCGGTCCAGCAGACCACCCCCTGATCCTTCAAGGCCGCATTGACGACCTCGAGGATCTCGGCATTGCAGTTGCCGATGTTGTTGGTGCCCCAGCCGGCGCCGAAATCGATGTAACGGTTGCCGTCCACATCCTCGATGAGCGAGCCCTCGGTGCGGGCGGCAATGAAGTAGCGGTCCTCCGGATCGCCATAGGCGCCGTGCGCGAGTACCTTCGTTTCCAGCTCCGCCAGGCGCCTGCTCTCGGGCCCGGGCGGGGTGGTGCGGATGAGATCGACGGTGTTGCCGGATGCCATGATGCGAGTTCCCTGATCGTTATGATTGGAGCGGCCAGTATACCCTGCGATCGGCGGCAGACCGGGATCGAGGCCGCTGGCGCGCCGGCTGTCACCATTACAATTGGTGCGGACATCCAATAAGCTCGTGGGGTGATGGCCATACAGGTGCCCGCATGCCGGGCAAGGAGCGGCGCGGATGCGCGCCAGGAACGCATGAGCCCGGAGTTTCGAGATACATGCTGGAACTGCTGCTGCTGATCTTCGTGGCCAACAGCGCACCCGTCGTTGCCGGGGATCTCCTGGGCAGACGCTGGGAGCGGCCCATCGACGCCGGGCTGCGCCTGCGCGACGGGCGGCCGCTGCTGGGACGCTCGAAGACCTGGAGGGGCCTCGCGGCGGCGTTGATCGCGACCACGGCGGCGGCGCTGCTACTCGGTTCGCATTGGCGCACCGGCATGGCCGCCGGCGCGCTGTCGATGTCCGGGGATCTGATCGCCAGCTTCAGCAAGCGGCGGCTCGGTTATGCGCCGAGCGACCGCGCGCCGCTCCTCGACAGTGTCCCGGAATCGCTGCTGCCCGCCGTGGGGCTGCGCGCGGCGTTCGCGCTCGACTGGCTGGAGGTGGCGGCCGTCGTCACCCTGTTCGCGTTCGTGGTGCGGCTGATCTCCCCGTTGTTGTACCGGCTGCACATCCGCCGCCGCCCCTGGTAGCGATCATCCCGGCGCCGTATCGCCTCATTTGTCAGCGCGCATGACCACGATCGACTTCAGCATCATCACCTACAACATGCACAAGGGATTCAGCGGCGACGGACGGCGGCTGTTCGTGCTGCGCCACATGCGCGAGGCGCTCGCCGCCGCCGGCGCCGACGTCGTCTTTCTGCAGGAGGCTCAGGGCGAGCATCGCCAGCACGCCGAGCGCGTGCAGCATTGGCCGGGGAACTCGCAGTTCGAGTACATCGCCGACACCCTCTGGCCGCACTACGCGTACGGCAAGAACGCGATCTACGATCACGGCCATCACGGCAATGCCATCCTGAGCAAGTATCCGCTGCTCGCCTGGGAGAACATCGACGTCTCGCCGTACCCGTTTGCCGCCAGTCGCAGCCTGTTGCACGGCCGCATACAGATCCCGGAGACGGGCGTGAACCTGCACCTGGTGTGCATCCACTTCGGATTCATCGGCCTGGAGCGGCGCCCGCAGATCCGCCGGCTCTGCCGCCACGTCGAGGAGCACATCCCGCACGCGGAGCCGCTCATCCTGGCCGGCGACTTCAACGACTGGTCGGCCCGCGCCGAGCGCGAGATCAACGCCGAACTGGGTCTCGTCGAGGTCTTCCGCCTGCTGCGCGGCCGCTATGCCCTGACCTACCCGGCTTGGGCGCCGGCGCTGCCGATGGATCGGGTATATTGTCGCGGCGTCACGCCCGTGGCCGCGGAATGCCTGTCGGCGGAGCCCTGGCACGTGCTCTCGGACCATACGCCGCTGCAGGCGTGGTTCCGCCTGTGAAACGCGCCGCGAACGACGACACGCCGCGCTGGTCGCTGGCCAATGCGCTGACCGCGTTCCGCCTGGTGATCGCCGCGCCGCTCATGCTCGTGTTCGCGATCGCCGGCCAGCGCGAGTTCTTCCTGTGGATGCTCGTGGCCTCGTTCTTCACCGATTTCATCGACGGCACGGTCGCACGGCTGAGCGGACCACCGAGCCGCTTCGGCGCCGTACTCGATTCCTGGGCCGACGTCACGGCGTACGTCGCGATCGCGATCTCGGTCTGGCTGTTGTGGCCGGAGGCGGTGCGGCGCGAGTGGATACCGTTCACGGCGATCGTGGCGAGCTTCGTCGCGCCGAGTCTCGTCGGGCTTGCGAAATTCGGGCTCTTCACGAGCTATCACACGCTGCTGGTCAAGGCGGCCGTGGCCGCGACCGCGGTCGGCCTGCTGCTCCTGCTGTGGGGCGGCCCGGCCTGGCCGTTCCGGTTGGCCGCGGCGCTGGCCGGGTTCGCGGCGCTGGAGGAGATTGCCATCACCTCGGTGCTCGAGGAGCCGCGCTCCGACGTGCGCGGGATATTCGCGGTATGGCGCGCGCGGCGCCGGGGAGGTGGCGCCGGGAACGCCTGAGTGCGGCGGCGTGCGCGCGTTCAAACAGATGCGGTTACGCGTTATGCTGTGAGCGTCACCGCGTCCTCCCGGGGAGCGTGTCGTGGCCGAACCCGGCACATTCCGTTATCGCGCGTTCCTGAGCTACAGCCATCGCGATCGCGAGCTGGGAGACCGGCTGCACAGGGAGCTCGAGAGCTATCGCGTTCCGCGCGCTCTCATCGGCAGGGGCACGGCCTTCGGCCACGTGCCACGCACGCTGCGGCCCATCTTCCGGGACCGCTACGATCTCGAGGCAGGCCATTCGTTGCGCGAGCAGCTCATCGAAGCGCTGGCGGCCTCCGAGGCCCTGATCGTCATGTGCTCGCCCGCCGCGGCCGCCAGTCCGTACGTCAACGAGGAGATCCGGCTGTTCAAGTCGACGGGACGGGGGCAGCGGGTCTACCCGGTCATCGTCGCGGGTGAGCCGGGTGACCCGCAGCGGGAGTGCTTCCCGCCGGATCTCCTGCGGCGGGTCGGCGGCGATGGTCACGTCACGGGGGAGCGTGAGGAGCCGATTGCCGCCGACCTGCGCGATCACGGCGACGGCGCGGAGCTGGCGCGCCTGAAGCTGATCGCAGGGCTGCTCGGCGTCGATCTCGACGAGTTGCGGCAGCGCGAGGAGATCGAACGCCGTCGCCGGCAGCGCCGAGTCCTGGCGTTCGCCGGTGCGATGGCCCTGCTTGCCGTTCTCGCCGCCGGCTTCGCCGTCTATTCGCGGGTTCTCAATCGACGCCTCGAAGCGGCCCTGGCGAGCGAAACGGCGGCGAGGAATGAGGCGCAGCGCCGCTACGAGCAGGCCGTGGATTCCACGTTGCGCCTGGTGACGATCGCAGCGACGTATCGCAGCCTGAGCGATGGCACGCCGTTCCAGACCTCGCAGGTCGCCGAGAAGGGCGCCAGCGACGAGTTCCAGGCGTTCCTGGCGACCACCGATCGTCCCGAGGAGATCTGGTTGCAGCTGGTGCGCGTCCTCATGAATTTCCACGATCAGCCGCCTCCGGAACTGCGACGCTACCGTCGGCAGCTGGAGGAGCAGAGCATGAGACTGCAGTGGGCCGAACACGCCGGGGTGATCATGGGCAATCTGCTCCGGCGCGACCCGGATCGGGCCGAGTACCGCAGTCAGTACGAGATCGTGCGACGCGAGATCGAGCGGCTGGGCGGGCGGCCACGGGCAGCGGACTCGTCGAACGGCGACGGAGTCGACCTGCATCGCGCTCCGAACTCGGCCACGGAGCCCTGAACGTGGGTGCCGGCGCGCGGCGCTGCCATGCTGCCTGCTACCGCATGACGCGACCACGTCGATCCGCTCCACCGCCGTACGCAGCGGCGGATTGTCGACCCGCGACCGGGCAAGAATGCGGCACGGGCGCGCTCAGCAGGCGGAGCGCGATGCCGGCATCCGAAGCGCGCGCCACCGGCAGATCGCGATCTCGATCGCCGCGAACAGGATCAGCAGATACCCCAGCCACTCGCCGGGCTCCTCGACGTAGCGCTTGACGGCGTGAACGTGTTGTTCCGGCAGAAAAAGGCGGAGAAACGGCCGGTGGCCGGTCAGCTGTGCGAACGGGCCGGCGACCACCGCGGCGGCCCAGAGCAGGATCGACACGTAGTGGCCGAGCAGCCAGTCCACGCCGCGCCTGAAGCTGCCGCGGTAGCGCACCGCCAGCACGACGCCGAGCAGCAATACCGGCAGCGTGACCGCCTGCCAGCCGCCGTGCGGCAGGAGATCGTCGAGCAAGCCATCCAGCTCGCGCGCGCCGGCCCCCGCCGTGAGGGCGCACAGGACGATGTGCAGACCCCGCATCTCCGCATCGGCATAGCTGAGCGCGAGAAAGACCAGGGTGCTCAGCATCAACTCGAGGAATTGACACCATTCGACGAGGCCGCCCTCGCCGAGCACCGTAAAACCGCCGCGCTCGATCAGCAATCCCAGTGAGCCGACGCCGATCCACACCACGCCAAGATACAGGCACAGGCGTACGAGGAGCCAGCGCTTGCCGGATCCGGGCATCGTTACCGAATCTGCCCTCATCGTTCTCGTTCTCTGGTCCTCAAGGGGGATCCTTGCCGGGGTGATACGCTGGTGCGGCGTCGCCATCACGGCGTCGCCGGCGCCGGCGGCTCCGGAAGCCAGCCCATGCGGCGGAACGCCGCGTCCACGAGCAGCGCCGTGGCGTAGACGGCGAAGAAGGCGAAGATCACGTCGCTGAGGAAGTGCGCGCCCTGCACCATGCGCATCAACCCGGCATAGCTGCCGGCCAGCAGGCCTGCTGCCATCCACCAGCGCCGTCGGCGGGGATCGACGAAGCCGAAACTCAGCAGAAAAAAGCCCATGGAGGCATGGCCGCTGACGAACGAGCAGTTCGAGTCGCAGGCCTGGGAGATGACGAAAGGCGGCGTGAACGGCGAGCTGCCGCCGAACTCGGTGACCTTGTCGGGGCGGGCGCGGCCGAACTGATCCTTGAAGAGGCCGTTGACGACCAGGCCGGGTCCGAGCGCCAGCACGAGCATCAGGAACGCGGCCCGCGGCAGCAGGGGGGCCAGGCCGCGGCGGAAAAGGACCAGGCTGAGCACGATCAGGAGGCACAGCGCACCGATGATCACGTCGCGCATTACCTTGACGCCCTCGTACGACCAGAGCGCCGGCGCCGCCTTTTTCCAGAAGAAACCGCCGGCCGGATCGAAGAACAGGCCGCTGACGGCCAGATCGATGCCGGGGAACAGGAGAAACAGCGCGGCCAGGAGCAGGCAGGCCGGAATCCAGGGGTGTCGACGCAGAAAACGCATGAAATCTCGCGGCCTTGCCGTGGTCGGGAGGAGCGGCCGGCGTAGTGTATGCGGCCTTGGCGGGGTACTTCAAATCCCGGGCCCAGTCGGCCCGTTGCGTGCGCCGAGCCGCACCGGGCGGCAAATCCCGGAGCGGATGCGAAATGCCGACGCCCGTGTGGGCGGGGCGCCGCGGCAAGCGCTATTGCGGCGACGCGCTAGAGGTGGGAGGTGGTATCGACGATGGCGGTCGCCCGATCCTGCTGCAACAGCCGCCCGACCGCCTGCGCGGCCTGATCACAGCCGGCTATGGTGCGGGCGAGCTCGCGCTTGAGCGCGAGACCGGGGTCGCGATCCTCGGCGCGTGCAATGACGACGGCATTGAGGGCGTGACAACTGCGCACCATATGCTCCTCGGCCTCCGCGAGCGCTGGCGGCATCTCCTCGGAGGACACGCTGCGTGCGATGAGATCGTTGCCGACCAGATTCTGGTAACGGAACACCTGCTCGACGTAGCGCTCGAACTCCTCGCGCGTCCTGACCGTGCGCTCGCCCTGTGGCGTGGTTGTCGCGACCGTGCTGCATGCCGCCATCAGTCCGAGCCCCGCCGCCGCCAGCAGCCTGCCGATGCCCGCGTTTGGAGAGGTGAACGGTCCGACCCGTATGTCCATTTGGGCGTATCAATCCAACAAGCGTGCCAATGACACCGTTCCATGGAATGTAGCAATCGCCGCCCGCGGCGTTTGCGACGGTGTGTTCAGTCCTGGAATCCGCGGGGGCGATCGGCCGTAGACGCATCAGAGAGCCCGAGCATGTGTACCGGATCGGTGGCGGAAGCAATTCTCCGTCACCGATCCTGTTCACGATGTTCAATGGTCGACCTCGTCGTGCAGCAGCTCGTAGAGGCCGTTGTCGCCTTCCTCGACGGCGTTGATCAGATCGTCGGCCTCGGCGGTGTAGATGGCCTTGTCGTCGGCGTCGAGTATGGCCGCGCCCGGCAGGCCTTCGCGCAGCGGGTTGCCGTAGGCCTTGACGAGGTCCATGTTCCTGTCGAACTGACCGACATCAACCTTCACCACGACAAAGCCCTCGTCCAGCCGCCTGCCCGGCTCCGCGGCGAGTGCCTTGGCCAGCGAGCGGCAGTACGGGCACCAGTTGGCGCCGAATATCACCAGCACGTGCCTGCCGGTTCCGCGCGCGAGCTCCTGCGCCTGCTTCAGCTCCACGACGGCGTTGGCCGTCTCGTCGTATGCCTGTTCGGCGACTGCCGGCTGCACGAACAACAGGACGCCGATCAGCCCGGCTGCGTATCTCTTCATGTCCGTGCTCTCGATGGGACAATCATCGCAATGATTCTGATGCCCGGCGCCTGAGAACAGTTGCCGGGAAACCGGATTTTTGTGATGTACCCATCGCTTTCCTCAGCCCTGCCGGGTCGAGCATCAGACGTGAGCGCTGCGGTGCCACCGTCATATTGCTGACGCCGCCTGGTGTCGAGCCCGTCACGGCCTGGACCGGCACAGGGCTCAAGACTGAATCGAGTGATCGCGGATTGCCGCAATCCAAGAGCGCACAGACCTCCAAGAACGCGCAGACCAACGAGGAGGTGACATGGCATACACAAGCCGACTTGTGTGGGTGCCGGCTGTCGCCGTGCTGCTGGTATCGATCAACGCATCCCATGCGGCGCAAGGGCGTGCCCGCGACCCCGGGGTTCGCGGCGGGCCGCCGGCCGCCGGCGGCCCGTTGCCCGGCCTCACTGCCGCAGAGCTTGCCGCCTTCGAGGCGGGCCGCGAGGACTTCGAAGCGGTGGAGGGCGTCGGAGACGGTCTCGGGCCCCGCTTCAACCTCGACAGTTGCCTCGGCTGCCACGCACAACCCGCCGTCGGCGGCACCAGCCCGGCCGTCAATCCGCAGTTCACCCTGGCGAATGCCCACGGCGCGCGCAATCGCGTGCCGTACTTCGTCACGCCTGACGGACCCGTGCGGGAGGCGCGCTACAAGTACAAGGCGGATGGAACCAGGGACGGGGGCGTGCGTGCCGTCTTCGTCATCAGCGGTCGCAACGACGGCACCGGCAACGCAGCCGGTTGCAGCATTCAGCAGGAGGACTTCGAAGTCCAGAGGCGGCGCGGCAATGTCATCTTCCGGGTCCCTACGCCGACATTCGGGGCGGGACTCATCGAGCAGATTCCTGATGAGACCATCCTCGCGAACGTGACCGCCAACGGCTTACGCAAGTCGGTGCTGGGCATACGCGGACGCCCGCACCGCGTGCGCATCGACGAGGGCACCACCAACATCAACGGCAACGACGGCACGATCGCACGCTTCGGCTGGAAGGCCCAGAACAAGTCGCTGCTGCTGTTTTCCGGAGAGGCCTACAACGTCGAGATGGGCATCAGCAACGAGCTGTTTCAGACCGAGCGTGACGAGACGCAACTCTGCCAGTACGCCCCGACACCCAACGATGTGACGAACCACGGCGGCCTGACCGGCGTCGACTATCTGAGCGCCATCGAGAAATTCGCCTTCTTCATGCGCTTCCTGGCGCCGCCGGCGCCCTCCGGGGATACGCCCGGCGGCGCAGATTCCATCGCCAGGGGCAAGGCGCTGTTCCAGAGCGTGGGCTGTTCGGTGTGCCACACACCCGCGCTGGTCACGGGCAACACCGCGGTCGCAGCCCTGCGGAACCAGACCGTGAACCTCTACTCGGATCTTCTGCTCCACAACATGGGGCCGGCATTGGCCGATGACGTCGCCCAGGCCCAGGCCGGGCCGGACGAGTTCAGGACCGCGCCGCTCTGGGGATTGGGGCAGCGCATCTTTTTCCTGCACGACGGACGCACCAGGGATTTGCTCCAGGCCGTTCATGCGCATCGCGGTGGGGCCGATCGGCGCTTCCCGCCTTCGGAGGCAAACGGCGTCGTTGCCAATTTTCAGCGCCTGAGCGAGGCGCAGAAGCAGGATGTGCTGAACTTCCTGCGCTCGCTGTGACCGCAGCGCGCAGGCTGCGCCGCGCCGCGCCGCACCGTGGCGAGGCCTGGCGTCATACTGATTCGGGGACCTATGCTTGTGATACGCCACCCGTCAGGAGACGTGCACTCGCTCGCGCGGGACGGGGAGGGAGGCCATCATGTGGAAACCGGCTTCGATGCTCGTC
>JAJVHZ010000013.1:44279-75004 GCA_022072255.1 Gammaproteobacteria bacterium
CGGTGGCAGGCGATCTGGCCCGCCGGTGGCAGCAGCATCACCCGGCTGTGCAAGCGGTAGCGACCCACGGCCGGCAGAGTGAACGTGTGCTGATCGGTGTACTCGAAAACCCGGGGCTCGAGGTGACCCTCCTTGGCGGCGAGCAGGGCGGGTTTGCGTTGTTCGAGATCGACTGCGTAGGTTTCGATGCGATAGGACGCGCGCCGTCGGGCCAGCGCGTCTGCCTGCGCGCCTGTCAGTCTGAAACGGACCTCGGCCCTCGGCGGATGATCGGGCGTCGTCTCCGCAAACCGAACCCGCAACACCTCGATCCGCAGCTGCCGCGCGACGTGGACTTCGTGCCCTCTGCCCGGCGAGCGCGTCGCTTCGTGCGCGGCATCCCCGCCGGTGGCGCCGATCGTGGGTCTGACGGCCGCCGGCAGCTTCACCCTGGCCGTGATCCAATCCGCCCAGCGATCGCGTTCCGGCGGCGCGAGCAGCGTCTCCTCGCCGGTGGCGGCGTCATAGATGCGCACCAGCCAGTCGGATCGGCCGATGCGGTCGGTGCAGCTGTCGAAGAAGACGATGAACTCACCCAGCGTCTGCGCCGCCGGCGCCCGATCCCGGGCATGCGATCTCGGCACACCCTGTTGCGGCGGTGTCCCGTCGGACGCCGCGGCCCTGGAGGAGTCCTGCTCCGTGCCGTGGGGGATGCGTGCCATGCCGTGCGGGTCGGTCAGCGGACTGGTGCGCGGTGGCGCCTCATTCGGGCTGGAAATCCGCGGCGACGACGATCACCGGGACGCCATTGACGCGATCGGGGAAGGCCGCGCGCGCGGAGGGCGGCGCATGCGGGTCCACGTGGATGCGCACCGCGATCGCCCCGCCCACCTTGCCGATATCGATCATCCTGACCGCCGGATCGCCCAGGAACCGTGCCGCGAGCGCCTGCCGGGCCTTCCGCGCGCGCTGCAGCTGACCTGACGTGATCGGCATCATGGCGCGTGGCGTTGACGTGGGCGTACGCATGCCGCCCCGGGGCCGGCTCAGATGACGACCGCGACATTCAATGCGTTCAGCACCGCCGGCATGTCCATGGCGAGTGCCGTCTCCGGCGCATCGCTGCCGGCGAAGTGCAGTCCGACGGCTCGCCGGCTCGCCGTCTCCAGCCACCAGGATCCGGAGTCGCCGCCGGCGCTGACCTCGCTGCCCGCATGCGCCGGTTCGACGGTGATCACCCGCCTGATGACGCGTTGCACGCCGCCGTAGGTCAGCTTCGCCTCGCCCTCGATGCCCACCACCGCACCGTAGGTGACGGCCGTGCGCCGACCGGATTTCACGGCTCGCATGTCCAGCTCTGCGCTACCCACGCCGCGCACCGGGCCCAGCTGCAGTTGATCGTTGAGCAGCTCCCGCCTGCCTGTCAGCGCGGCTACGGCCGCATCGAGGTTGGCGGCCATGGCGTCGCGCGTCAGGGCGGCGACGGCGTCGGCCGCGGAGCCGCCGTCCAGCCGGCCGGGCTGAACGATCCGCTGGCCCGCGCGCGCGCGCCACGACGCGACGAGCACGTGCCAGTTGCTCAGGATCATCTCCGTACCGCTCGCACGATCGGCCACCAGGCCGCCGAGGGTCGCATACGCAACGTGGTACTCATCCGAGATGCTGATCCCGCCGCGCAATGGGTCCGAGCGGCGGGCCCGCGCGTTTGTCGGCGCGGGTCTCCACGCATACGACCACGGCCACAGATGGGCTCGATACGTGGCCTCGATCACATCGGTCGGGAATCCTTCTATCTCGCGCGGTATGCTGGCGGTGGTCGTTCCCCGCGTCAACGCCGCCTCGAGCGCGAACCCCGTCAGCTTGCGGCGTACGTGCACGCGCACCGCAAGTTCCTCGCACATGATTCGCCCACGGCGCTTCGGGCGACCGAAGTCGATCAGGGTGACGTTGGGGTCGTAGAGGTGATCTCCGGTTGCCTTGCGCAGCGCACGCCGCGCGCAGCCCATGGTCATGGCATCTGGCTGCATGATCCTGCCTCCCTCGCGCCTCTCCAGGCGTAAGGGTCCGGCCGGATGGCCGGACCCGGTTGCCGCTCCCCGCCGCCTGCGGTCGCTACGGATAGACCTGGAAGCGTATCGGGACGTCGAACTGCAGGCCCGGCGGGCCGCTGATGAACAGGTCTGGATCGATGTCGCCGACTGCCCGCGCATAGCCTGCGAACTGCGGCGCATTGACGAATGGCGGCGCCGCGCCGAGGATGCGTGCGGAGATGTTCATCTCGTACAGGCCGGGCGTCAGGCCGGTGAAGGCAAGCACGTCGACATAGGCGAACATGCCGGGAACGAGACCCGGGGCGTTGTGCAGATGGACGACGTTCATATCGGCCTGGCCCATGCTCCAGGAGGTGACGTTGCCGGTCTGATAGCGCACCTCGTAGGGCAGGGCAAAGTTCGCGAGCACCTGCGCCGCGCTCATGCCGGGCGCGACGAGGAGGAACGGATTAAGAAAGACGATGGTGCCCACGAACGCCGTTTCTCCCACCTTGATCACCTGGTGCGGAAGCAGCGGTCCGTTCACGGCGATCGGCTGGATCGGACCGATGGCGAACAGATTCCACCAGCCCGCGGGTTCGGCGATCTCCGGCGCCGCGCGCGCCATCGCCTCGTCAAGGGCGCTCTTGACCCGTGCCTCCAGCTCCGCCTGGATGTCCTGCGCCGTCAACGCCGTGGGGGGCGCGGCCTCCGCGATCGATGCCGTCGCGCTGCCCATGCCCTTGTGCATCGTAAGTTCAGGTTTGCGTACTGCAGCCATATGAACCTCCTCTTGGAATGTATCCCGTCCGCGCGAGCGCGCAGACGCTTGCGTCGGCCGATCGCCTCGAACGCCTGCGACCGAGAAGGTAAATCTGGACCGCACCGCTCAAGCCGCGGTCATTGGCGGCTCAATCGGCAAGGGTGCCGGATATGACCGGCGGTGCGCCGCGACGGAGAGCTCCTCCGTGGAGCGCGCATGGCGGCAGGCGCCGGATCGTGCCGGGAATTCAGCTCGTGTGGGCGATGCGCCGGTATAGCGCGATGGTCTCCTCGGAGGGTGTGAGGCCGGACCTCGAGCGCAGGGCGGCGTCGCAGAGATGGAACTGGCGCACGGCCAGGTAGCGCTGGCCCTGCGCGAGATAGCACTGCATCAACTGCCGGTGCGCGTTCTCGTAGCACGGGTCGACACTGAGCACCTTCTGGCAGAGAGTGACGGCCGCGGTCGGCGCACCGCGTTCGAAGTACAGCGCGCCCAGGTGGCTGGCGACCTCGAGGTATGCCTGCTCCAGATACTGACGCTGCGATTCCGCCCAGTCCGCGTAGAGATCGTCTTCCATGAAGCGCCCCTGATAGAGGCTCTCCGCCACGCCGTACTCCTGCATCGCCTCCTCTAGCCGGGCCGCGCTCTCGCATCGACGCGCGTTGCGCAGATGGGACTCGAACTCCTCGGCGTCCACCCACAATGCAACTGCAGGATTGAGCTCGTAATAGTTCTCGTGCGAGAGGATGTATTGACGGTCGCCGCCGTGTTCGCGCAGGGCCTTGCGCAGCGAGTAGATGGCCTGGTGCAGGCTGCGGCGCGCGGCGACGGCATCCGCCTCGGGCCAGAACACGTCCATGAGCGTCTCGCGGTTCACTCTCCTGCCGTGATGGACCACCAGGTACTTGAGGATCGCGAGGCCTTTCAGGCTGGACCATTCCTCGATGAGGACACCGTTGTGGAAGACGCGGAAGGAGCCAAGGCAATAGACCCCCAGCGATGCGTCGCCCGCGGTGGCGGTGCGCGGATCACACGAGGCGGTGGCGCGTGGCAGCGCGGGAGCGCCGCGGCCGGGGGCGGGCCGGACGCGGAACGGATCCATGCCGTGCGGACTCGGGCGGAGCTCCTGGCGTTGCGCTGCCTGATACGACGCAGGACCCGGCAGGGGAGAGGTTGATCTTGCAGGCGGGAGGGCGTGCCTCTTGTGCGGGGGCTCCAGGTGCCACTCCGCGATCTGCAGCAGGTCGATCAGCTCTCCGAGCAGTTCGCACTCACGCTCGCTGGCGAGGTCGTGGGCGCGCCTGTGCCAGTGCGCCTCGTGGCGGCACAGCCGGCAGGCGCTTGCGATGTCGCAGGCGATCTCGATGAGGCACGCGCAATCCGGGGCGCCGCTGCGCTCGCTGGCGACGAGCGCCTGCCGCAGTGCCTCGGCGCCGTGTCGATAGTCGCCGGCCTTCAGGAAACGCGCGGCCGAGTAGCACAGAAACTCGACCCGGGAGGTCTGGCTCTCCCTGTCTTCCATGGAGACATCCTCCGCCCCCCAAATCTGCGCGGCGGAAGCGTGGCGCTCGAGGGAGGCCTATGTGCCGTCAGGTCATCGCCGGGACGATCGGCCGGGTGTCGGAGACGGACACTGTCGATCAATGAAATCCTAGTCAGCCCGATCCGACATCTCAATGAAGGAGATCGGAACTAGTGTACAGAAGCCGCGCCTGCCCGGTGTGCAGACTCCACGCGGCGGCGGGGTGCGCCAGCGCAGGCGTTTGCACGCGCCCGGGGGACCGGCACTGCCGCCTTCCGGGGAGGCCGGAAACCGCGCAGGACGCCGGCTCGCGGATCTCGGCGGCGGGGGTGGATGACTTCGGTCAACTTGAAAACCGCGCGGGGGACCACAATATGCGGATTCATCGTTCCCCAGACGTGGAGGTGGTGTATGGCAGAAGAGAAAAAGCCGGAAGCAAAGAAGGAGGCGGAGGGCAAGGAGGTCGCCCGCCGGGGCGGGTGGATGAGCCCGTTCGAGGATTTCGAACGATTCTTCGAGGACGCGTGGTCCGAGCGCTGGCCGAGCCTGCTCCGGGGCAACTGGCCGCAACTGGGCCGGCTGCGCCCGCCGTTCGAAGGCCGATGGCCGAAGGTCGACGTGATCGATCGCGACGAAGAGGTCGTCGTGCGCGCCGAGCTGCCGGGCGTGAAGAAGGAAGATCTCGATGTGACGATGACCGACACGACGGTGACCATCAAGGCGAGCACGAAGGCCGAGGAAAAGGAGGAGAAGGGGCAGTATTACCGGCGCGAATTGAGCCAGGGCGAATTCCAGCGCGTCGTCACTCTGCCGCAGGAGGTCGATGGCGACAGGGCCAAGGCGACATTCAAGGACGGCGTGCTCGAACTGAGCATCCCCAAGGTCAAGCGCACGCCGCGCAAGAGCGTCACGGTCGAGTAATCGCAGTGTCCGCGCGCGCCCCGGTCGACGGGGCGCGCGACTCATGGCGGTTCCCGAGCCGCCTGGCCCGACTGTGGGTGCGCGCGGCCCTACTCACGCAGCCGCAACACGACGAGCGTGAGGTCGTCGGTCTGCGCGGCGCCGCCGCGAAACTCCTGCATCGCATCGGTGATCGCGCCGCAGATCTCCGCCGCCGGCAGGGCCGCATGTGTCCGCAGCAATCCCTTCAATCGCTCCTTGCCGAATGGTTCGTCCCCGGCATTGCGCGTGTCCCAGACCCCGTCGGTCCCGATCAGCACCACGTCGCCGGCGGCACCGTCGAAGGGCGCGCATTCCCGATAGTGCCACCCGGCATCCACGCCGAGGGGAATGTCATCGCCGGCAAGCTCGTGCATGGAGCCGTCGGCGGGCCGGTACAGCAGGGCAGGGTCGTGCCCGGCGCTGCACCATCGCAGGGTTGCGGCAGAGGGGTCCACGACCAGGTAGAAGAGCGTCATGAAGCGGCCGGCGTGTACGTCGTCGGACAGCCGTTCGTTGATGGCCGCCATGACCTCCGAGAGCGTGCGTGACTGCGGCGCGAAGGCGTGCAGCATCGCCCTGGCCGTGGTCATCAGCAGGGCCGAGGCGATGCCGTGGCCGGAGACGTCGCCGACGGCGATGCCCACCGGATCGGCGTCGGCATGGCCCAGTTCCAGGAAATCGTAGTAGTCACCACCGGTCTCCTCGCAATAGATCGTCACGCCCGCCATGTCCAGCCGCGATCGCGACGGCGGCTGCACGGGGATGAGGTTCTGCTGCACCTCGCGCGCCAGCCGTATGCCCTCGGCGTGGCGAAAACGCTCCTTCAGGTGCGGGACCATGTGATTGAAGGCATTGCCGAGCATCTCCAGCTCATCGCCAGTGGTGATGCGCGCGCGTGCCTCGAAGTCGCCGGCGGTCACCCGGTGCGTGGCCTGGACCAGTTGCTGCAGTGGGCGGTTGATGGCGCGCGCGGCGAGGAGGGCGGCGATCACCGCGGCAACGATGAGCGGTATGCCGAGTGCGAGCACCGTGCGCAGCTGCGCCCCGGTGTGCTCCAACGCCTCCCTCCGCGCCATCTCCGCCAGCGCCACCGCGCGCGCGTAGGGCAGCACGATGACCAGCCAGGTGTCCGACTCGCCGACCGGCCGGTATGCCCACAGCGCCTCGGCCCCGCGAAATCGCGCCTGCACCATGCCCGGCGCGCGCGCCTGCAGGTCGGCGGCGAGCTCGCGCGTCTGCTCCGGCCTGTCGGGCTCGAGCCATTCGGGGGCGAACCCGGCCTTCCAGTCGCGATGCCGCGTGTCGTAGGTCTGCCGCGCCAGGATGCGCAGCGGGCCCTTGCCGGCGTCGCGATCGGTCTCCGGCGAGGCGAGGAACACGGCGCTGTCGGAGGTCCAGCCGGAGGGCAGAGGCAGATTCGCGAGATACGCCTCGAGGGGAAGATCGATGGCGGTGACGCCGAGGAAACGGTGATCGCCGTCGTAAAGCGGCATCGACACGGTGACGATGACCTGGCGTGTCGAGGCGTCGATCTGCGGCGGGTGCCAGAGCAGCCGCCCGCTCTGGCGTTGCGTGCGATACCACGGACGGGTGCGGGGATCGTAGTCCGCGGGGTAGCCGCCATGGGCGGGATAGACCGAATGCAGGCCCGACTCCAGGGTCGTGTATTGCCAGAGTATGCGATCCCTGTACGCCGCATGCAGCGCGCGGTAGATGTCGGTCATCGCGGCGAGCCTGGCGAGCACCGAGGTGAACGCGCCGGCGTCGCTGCCGGCCGGCAGGCGAAAGGCCTGCGTGTCGTAGGAGACGGGAACGGCCGTGCCGGTGCCGGCATCGCCCGCGCGCAGATGCTTGCGCGACGGCATCGGCGCCACGCGCGGGTCGGCGCGATCGATGTCGGTGTCGAAGATCGGCGCGGGTACCGGCGCCCCGGCCCGCGGCGCGGTCAGCAGCAGCTCCGCCTCGCGTGCCTGGCGCGCGACCAGGAGCTCCATCACCTCGTTCTGGCGCTGGATGAGCAGCGCATAATTGTCGGCCGTCAGCGCCAGCTGCTCGCGGGCCTGCTCCGCCAGATCCTTGTGCGCCTGTGCCGCCAGCGTGGTTCCGAGGTCGCGCAGCGTGCGGTAATCGACCCAGGTAATGAAGAGCAGCGGCGGCAGCGTGATGCCCAGCAGCAGCGCCAGCAGCTTGGTCCGTATGCGCCACCGCACGGGTTGTGTTGCGATGGGACGGATGGATTTGGCCATCGGCCGATTCCGGTTAACAAGAGTGTACGGCAGTTGATCGCCGCAACGTCGGGCCGCCGGCCCCGCGTTGCCTCGGAGCGCGTGCCGCCCGGCGTCCCTCAGTCGAAGGTGCCGGGCGGCAGTTGCACGTAGTGCTGGCTGTACCTGCCCTCGACCTGCGAGCGCACCCACGGCAGCGCCGATTGCAGCACGTACGGCACCTGCACCAGTTGCGGCAGGGAAAGCTTGACGAAGTCCCCGTTTGGATTGACGCGCAGCACCTGGGTGCCGGGGTCGGCGGCATCGGGCCGCACCGCGATGGCGTTCCAGTCCACCGCCTGCTTCTGCCACAGCAGGTTCTTGATCGCGTTGACGATGCTGGCGAGCTCGTTGGCGATCGCCGCGCAGGCGGCCTCCTTGGCCGGCAGGTTGGCAGCGTCCTCGAAAAGGAAGTTCAGACCGTTGGTCGTCGCGTAGACCGGAGCCTGGGTGTCGGTGTGGCTCCAGCGGCCGCTCACGCTGGCGGTGTGGTTCATGTCGAAAGTGGCGGTGGCCAGCGTGTCGCACGAGGGATCCAGGCACACCCGATCGATGATGCGGTTCTCGAGTACTTCCGGGTTGGCGATGTTCGGGCCGCTCACGATCACCGTGCGGCCGCCGATGATCAGCAGCACCGTGCCCTCCTGCTCGATGCGCACGTCGACCGTGGCGCCGGACATGACCGATTCGCTCAGATCGAACAGCCGGCTGGCGTAACCCTCGGTCGCCGAGGCCCATCTCCTCGGGTCCTTCTCGTCATGACCGGCCTTGCCGGGTTCGGGCCGGTACTCGAAGGCCTTTTCCGCCTCCGCGTGAAACGCCCCCCCCATCTCCTCCAGCGAGACGCGCGCGAACTCGGCCTTCTCGGCCTCGGTGCCGCTGGCGGCGCGCCGCGCCAGGCCGATGAACGCGGGTGTGGAGCCGCCGAGCAGATTGCGCACGGTGCGCGGCTTGGCGGCGCCGGCGGGGAGATCGGTCGCCTGTGCGGCGGCATGGTTCACGGCGCAGATCGCGAGGATCGCGGACAGGGGCACGACGGCCGCGAGATGCTGGGTGGGGCGCTTCCCGTTCATCCGGTGGTGAACACTGCTACGAATGCGGCGTGTGGGTGTGGGCACGATGCCATCCGGGATTGCGCGGCGACCGCATTCTCGTTGGTTGATCCATGCAAGGCAAGGGGCGCGCGAGCGTTACGCATCTGGCGAGGCCGGCGCCTGCGCGACGGTGCCGGCGGTCGCGCCGCCGGTGCTGCGCTTCACCCGCGTGGCGCGCGTCCACTCCGAGAAGAGCGCATAGCCGACGGCAAGCAACGTGGGACCGAGGAACACCCCGATGATGCCGAAACGCAGCACGCCGCCGACCACGCCGAGCAGCACCAGCAGGAACGGAAGGCGGCTGCCGAGGCTGATGAGATACGGCCGCAGGATGTTGTCGATGCTGCTGATCGCGGTGATTCCCCACAGGAACATGAAGATCGCCCAGCCGATGTGGCCGTCGTGATAGAGCCACACGGACGCCGGCACCCAGATGAGCGGCGGTCCCCACGGTATGAGCGCGAGCAGGCAGGTGAGAAGACCGAGCAGAAACGGACCGGGCACCCCGGCGATCCAGTATCCGAGCCCGGCCATCACCCCCTGCGCGAGCGCGGCGAAGATGATCCCGTAGACCACGCCCTTGATGGTGTTGCCGGCCACCGCCAGCAATTGATGCGCGCGCGCCCCGGCAATGCGTTCCATGCCGGCGCGCAGGTGGGCGGCGACGTCCAGTCCGTCGCGATAGAGAAAAAAGGTGATGAGCACGCCGAGCGCCAGGTAGAGCACGCCCTGGCCGAGGGCGAGGCCGGTGCCCAGTGCGAAACGGCTGAGCGGGGCGGCGAGCTCGCGCAGGTACGCCACCAGCTTGCCCATGTCGAAGGCCGACCAGTACTCCCGCAGCGTCTCCCCGATCAGCGGCACCCCGCCCAGCCAGTCCGGCGGCTCGGGAGGACCCGCGGCGGCCCAGCGCTGGAGGGCGCGGGCGAGATGGGTAGTGTTCTCGCCGAGGCTGGTGGCGACGATGACGAGCGGGCCGAGCACCAGCGCCGCCAGCAGGCAGGTCATCAGCAGGGCGGCGAGGGTCTCCCGCCCACGCAGCAGCGCGAGCAGGCGCTCGTAGATCCCCCAGGTGCTGAAGCAGATGACCACCGCCCACAGTATCGCCGACAGGAATGGCGCTAGCACCAGCAGACAACCGACGATGATGGCGGCGAGCGCGGTCAGGGCGAGGATGTCTTCGTTGCGCTTGACCATGGAGACCTTGCCCTCCTGGCGGATTCCCCGGATGGCAGCGTTATACTGCGGGCAATCCGCACGCGACTCAACGGCAATCCTGTTGCCCGCGAGGTGGCATCGGCCGGTCTGGTCTGCGCCAGCGCCGCCGCCGTGTGCACCGGTTCGGCCATGCCGATGGCGGCGCGCGGCGTTTTCCGCCTCACCGATGTTGCCGCCGGACTGACGGGCGCGAACCGCGGCAAGCGCAGGCGCGGAGACCGCGGTGCCGGAATGCCCCGCACCGGGAAGAACGAGGAGCTGGAATCATGACCACCAACGTGGAACCCCGCCCGCCATTCCCACCCTACACCCGCGAAACGGCCATCCGGAAGGTGAGGATGGCGGAGGACGCGTGGAACACGCGCGAACCGGAGCGGGTGGCACTCGCCTACACGCCGGACAGCCGCTGGCGCAATCGCGCCGAGTTCATCGAGGGGCACGCGGAGATCGTCCGGTTCCTGCGGCGCAAGTGGGCGCGCGAGCTCGACTACCGCCTCATCAAGGAGCTGTGGGCCTGGGAAGACGCGCGTATCGCGGTGCGTTTCGCCTATGAATGGCACGACGACAGCGGCAGCTGGTTTCGCTCCTACGGCAACGAAAACTGGGAATTCGACGAGCATGGCCTCATGCGGCGGCGCCATGCGTCGATCAACGACCTGCCGATACGCCCGGAGGAACGCAAATACCACTGGCCGCTCGGGCGGCGCCCCGACGATCACCCCGGACTGAGCGACCTCGGTCTGTAGAGCCGGGAGGACGCCGCGACGTCCTCAGTCGAGGAAACGCCGGGTGATGCTGCCGTAGGCGTCGATGCGGCGATCGCGCAGGAACGGCCAGTGCGTGCGCGAGAACTCGATGCGATCCATGTCGAGCGCGATCACCCTGGCCGACTCTTCGCCGACGGGGGCCCGGTACATGACCGAACCATCGGGCGCCGCCACGAAGCTCTGACCCCAGAATTCGATCCCCTGGCCGTCCTGCGCCGGGTCCGGCTCGAAGCCGATGCGATTCACCGCCACGACGTAGCAGCCGTTGGCGATGGCGTGCGCGCGCTGGGCGGTCTCCCAGGAATCGTGCTGGGCCTTGCCGTAATCAGCCTTCTCGTGCGGCTGCCAGCCGATTGCGGTGGGGTAGAACAGGATCTCCGCGCCGGTGAGCGCGGTCAGCCGCGCGGCCTCCGGGTACCACTGGTCCCAGCAGATGAGGACGCCAAGGTCCACGTGGCGCGACTGGAACTTCCTGAAACCCAGATCGCCCGGCGTGAAGTAGAACTTCTCGTAGAAACGGGGATCATCGGGGATGTGCATCTTGCGATACAGCCCCAGGCTGCCGCGGCCGCCGTCGATGACGAAGGCGGAGTTGTGGTACAGCCCCTGCGCCCGGCGCTCGAAGATCGGCACGATGATCGTGAGCTCGAGTTCCGCGCCCAGTTGCGCGAAGGTCTGCATCGACGGGCCGTCGAGCGGCTCGGCGAGGCGGAAGCAGGCGTGGTCCTCGGTCTGGCAGAAATACCGCGAGCGATACATCTCCGGCAGGCAGACCACCTGGGCGCCTTGCGCCGCGGCCTCGCGCACGAGGTGCGCGGCCTTGGCCAGGTTCGCGTCCGGATCGGTCTGGCAGCCCATCTGCACCAGGCCGACGTGCACGGTGCGCGGGCGGGTCACGGGGCGTCCCCCTCGCCGCCGTCGAGGTAGTCCGGGTCGTAATACGTGCTCTGCGCGAAGCACTGCATGTACTGTTCCAGCAATTCCACGCCCGCCTTCGGGCGGATGCGGCCCTGGTCGATCTTCTGGCGAATGATGTCGTTCATGCGCCGGTGCAGGTCGTTGGGGAAGTACTGCACCTGAGCCAGCATCTCCTGTACCGAGGTCCCGGGGATGATCTTCTCGATGTAGTAGTCGCCCGGCTCGTCCGGGTCGGCATAGATGTGCGCCTCGGCGACGCGGCCGAACAGGTTGTGCGAGTCGCCCATGATGTCCTGGTAGGCGCCCATCAGGAAGAAACCCAGGTGATAGGGTTCGTCGGCGGGCAGGTCGTGCACCTCCAGGAAGTCGGTGTCGGAGTTGGCGGAGACGTAGTTCGACACCTTGCCGTCGGAGTCGCAGGTGAGATCCACCAGCACCGCGCGCCGCGTCGGGCGCAGATGCAGGTTCTTGATCGGAACGATCGGAAACCGCTGGCCGATGCCCCAGTGGTCGATGATCGACTGGAACACGGAGAAGTCGCACAGGTACTGATCGACGAGGTGATCGTCGAGCGTGCGCAGCTCCTTCGGCACGAGCTCCGGCCGCGGCACGCGTTTGACCTGCTCGTCGATGGTCATGCACACGGTCCAGTAGAGGCGCTCGGCCAGCCCCTTCTCCTCGATCGGCAGATAGCCGAGCGCGAACATCGTGTCGGCCTCCTGCCGCGTTTCGACCGCGTCGTGGTAGGCCTCCATGAGATCGGAGATCGGCGGGGTCTTGCGGCGCTTGCCCGTTGCGGCGGGCAGCGCGCGCACGCGCGAGAGGATCTCGAACAGCTCGCGGGTGACCGTATTGTGCTCTTCAGCGGGGGCGAACTCCGCCTCGATGGTGTCCTTGCGGTAGGCGCCGAGCGCCTCGACGATCAATACGGAGTGATGCGCCGTGATCGCACGCCCGCTCTCGGAGACGAGTACCGGGTGCGGCACCTTCTCCTCGTCGCACACCTCCTTGACCGAATACACGACGGCGTTCGCGTACTCGCGCAGCGTGTAGTTGATGTTGCTTTCCTCTTCGCCACCATAGCCGGCCTCGTAATTGACACCGAGGCCGCCGCCGACGTCGAGACAGCGCACCTGGATCCCGCGCTCGACCAGCTGGGCGTAGACCTGGGTGATCTCCTTGACCGCCTTCTTGAGGATCTGCACGTCGGCGATCTGACTGCCGAGGTGGAAGTGCAGCAACACCAGCGCGTCGCTGAGGTCCTCCTGCTTCAGCCGCTGGATGAGTTTCACGAGTTCGGGGATGGAGATGCCGAACTTGGACTGATCGCCGCCGGACTCGGCCCATTTGCCGGCACCGCTGGTGGTGAGGCGCACCCGCACCCCGAGGCGCGGGCGCTGGTTGACCTCCTTCGCGAGTTTCAGGAAATGTTCGAACTCGCCGTACTTCTCCATCACGGGCACGACGTTCTTGCCAATCTGCTGGGCGGCAAGCATGAGCCGCAGCATCACCGAGTCCTTGTAGCCGTTGCAGACGAGCAGCGAGTCGTCTTCCTCGATATGGGGCAGGGCGGCGATGAGCTCCGCCTTCGAACCGCACTCCAGGCCCATCTTGAACGGCTTGCCGGCCTCGACGACCTCCTGCACGACCTCGTGCAGCTGGTTGACCTTGATCGGGTAGACGCCCTGGTAGTGCGCCTGATAGCCGGATTCCGCGATCGCGTCGGCGAAGGCGGTGTTCAGGCGCACCACGCGCGCGCGCAGCACGTCCTGGAAGCGCAGCAGCACCGGCAGGCGCACGTTGCGCTTGCGCAGGTCCCGCACGATGTCGTCGATGACGATGACGGTGTCTTCATCGCGCAGCGGCCGCACGGCCATCTTGCCGTCGTCGTTGACGAAGAAGAAGGAATCGCTCCACTGCCTGATGCGGTAGAGTTCCTCGGCGTCCTGCGTGGTCCAGCCGTTCTGTTCGGCGGCAGGCGGGGCGAGTGGTTGTGGCGTGCTCATCGTATTGACGCGTGCGCCGTCAGCGTACGTCGGGCGCGAGCACGCACGCGAAAATGAGCGGTGCGACGATGGTCGCGTCGGACTCGATGATGTAGGACGGCGTGTCCCCCGACAGCTTGCCCCAGGTGATCTTCTCGTTGGGCACGGCGCCGGAGTAGGAGCCGAAGCTGGTGGTGGAATCGCTGATCTGGCAGAAATAGCCCCAGCGCGGGATGTCGTGGATCCGCAGGTCCTGTTCCAGCATGGGTACGACGCAGATCGGAAAATCCCCGGCGATGCCGCCGCCGATCTGGAAGAAGCCGATCGAGTGCTCGCGGCAGGTGGCCTGGTACCAGTCCGCGAGCATCGTCATGTACTCGATGCCGGTGCGCACGGTGTGCACGTTCCTGACGTCGCCGTTGATGCAGTGGCTGGTGTAGATGTTGCCGAGGGTGGAATCCTCCCAGCCGGGCACGATGATCGGCAGGTTCGCCTCGCAGGCGGCGACCAGCCAGCTGTCCTTCGGATCTATCTGGTGGTACTGCTCGAGCTTGCCGCTGCGGATGATGCGGTACATGAACTCGTGCGGGAAGTAGCGCTCGCCGCTGCGGTCGGCGGCCGTCCACTCCTCCAGGACTGCCTTCTCGAGGCGCCGGATAGCCTCTTCCTCGGGGATGCAGGTGTCGGTCACGCGGTTCAGATGCCGCGACAGCAGCTCTTCCTCGTCCGCGGGCGTGAGATCGCGGTAACGCGGGATGCGCACGTAGTGATCGTGCGCCACCAGGTTGAAGAGATCCTCCTCGAGATTGGCGCCGGTGCAGGTGATGGCGTGCACCTTGTTGCCGCGGATCATCTCGGCGAGCGACAACCCGAGCTCGGCCGTGCTCATGGCGCCTGCCATCGTCAGGAACATCCTGCCGTTGTTCTCGAGATGGCGGATGTAGCCGTCGGCCGCGTCGATCAGCGCGGCGGCGTTGAAGTGGCGGTAGTGATGCCGGATGTACCTGGCAACGGCGTGCACGTCATTCATCAGCGTTCTCCGGGTCGAACGGGCGCGCCGCGGCGCGCCTGGAAAAATCTGCGCGAAATGTAGGGTAAAGCCGCCGTCGCAGCAAGCGTTTCGTGCGAGCCGCCACTGCGCTCCGCGTGCAGGCACGGATCGCGACGAGAACGCGGTCTGCCTGGTCTTGCGTGGCTACCGCCGCGCAGCGGCAGCCACGCGAGTGCAGGGGGATCCCGGGCATCATCCAGGAATTGCGCGTCAGCCAGCCCGGCGGCGGCCGCGCGGCCGCGGTCAGACGGCGGGCACCTGCTGGCTCAGACAGTGGAACGTGCCGAGGCCCCACACCAGATCGGTGCAGTCGATGCCGACGACGCGCCGGGTCGGGAAGCAGCGCTGGATGGTCTCGATGGCGGCGCGATCGCGCGCGCAGTTGAACGTCGGCTGCAGGATGACGGTGTTGCCGATGTAGAAGTTGGCGTAGCTCGCCGGCAGCCGCTGCTCCTCGTAGATGACGGGTTCGGGCATCGGCAGCGTGACGATCCGCAGCGGCCGGCCGTCGGGCATCCTGAGCGAGCGCAGCCGCTCGAGGTTTTCCCGTAGCATCGGGTAGTTCGCGTCGGCCGGGTCGTCCTCGAGGACGGTGACCACGGTGTCCTCGGCGACGAAACGGGTGAGGTCGTCGACGTGGCCGTCGGTATCGTCGCCAACGATTCCCTCGCCGAGCCACCAGATGGCGTGCACGCCGAGAAAGCCGCGCAGGCGCGCCTCTATCGCCTCGCGGGTCAGGTGCGGGTTGCGGTTCGGGTTGAGCAGGCATTGCTCGGTGGTGATCAGCACGCCGGCGCCGTTGACGTCGATCGATCCGCCCTCCAGCACCATGTCGCCGACGAAGCGCGGCACGCCGAGCGCCTCGGCCATGCGCCGGGGGATCTCCACGTCGCGATCGAAGGGGGGATACTTCTCGCCCCAGGCGTTGTAGTCCCAGTCGGTGGCGGCGAGCTCGCGCCGGCCGCCGCGCTCGCGCACCACGAAGATCGCGCCGTGATCGCGGCACCATGCATCGTTGGTGGGGAAGTGGTGGAAGCGTACGCCGGCGAGATCCACGCCTCGGGCCGTGAGCAGCCGGGCAACGTGCGCCTCGTGATCGCCGTCCAGGACGTTGATGCGCACGAGCTCGCTTCCGGCCAGCGCCGCGATCGCGCCCGCCACGACCGGTTCGACGGTCTCGAACTTCCCGGGCCACGATTCCTGTTTGTGCGGCCACGACAGCCACACCGCCTGGTGCGGTTCCCACTCCGCGGGCATGCGGTAGCCCAGCTGCGCGGGGGTCTCGTTCATGGTGTCCGGTCCTCTCTCGGGGCGCTCGGTGACGATGGCAGCCCGCGGTCGCCATGCCGGCGAGGCGGGGCGAGTATGATGCCGGTGTGGTGCAAAGGTTCAAGTCGCGTTCACGGCCCGGTACACGAGACGTTCCGCCCGCCGCGGGCAATTGCAACACCCGTGGTTGCCTCGTTCTCCGGGCGAAAAAAAACGGCCCGGGATCACCGGGCCGTTCCCTGCCGTACAGGCGTCGAACGCTATGTGTGCCGGCGTCAGCGCGGCAGCACGTACAGCGCGGGCCGCTGCTGCGAGTAGAAGGTCGCCACGTCGAGCATGTCCTGCTCCGAGAGGTTCTGCGCCTGGGGCGCCATGATGGCGTTCTTGCGCCCGCCGCTCTTGTACTGGTGCAGCGCGGCCAGGATGTAGGACTCCCACTGGCCGGCCAGTCTCGGGAACGCGCCGCTCGGGCTGTTGCCGTCGGCACCGTGGCAGGCGCCGCAGACCTCCTTGGCCTTCTTCTCGCCGGCCGCGTAGTCGCCGCCCGCCTGCACAGTCATGGACGCCAGTGTCAGCAGGGCTGCGCCGGCGATCGTCAGGTTCTTGTTCATCAGAAATGTCTCCCGTGGGCTCGGTCACTTCGCCGCGGCGGCGGCGCCGCCGCGCACGACGGAGGCGAAGTAGGCCGCGATGTCGGCCATGTCCTCGTCGCTGAGATTGATGGCGTTGGCGTGCATCGTCGCGTGAGCACGCTCGCCGCTCTTGTAGGCCTTGAGCGCCGCGACGATGTACTCGGCGTGCTGGCCGGCCACCTTCGGCACGTTATACGTCGGGTAGACGTTCTGATAGGACTCCACGGCGTGACAACCGGTGCAGGTTTCCGCCTTGACCTTGCCCTTCGCCGCATCCGCCGCGAGGGCGGGATGGGCGAGCAGACACCCCAAGCTCAGGCCTGCCACCGCAAGCCGGATTTTTTTGGTCATTAAATGTCTCCTCCAAGCCGGTGCTTTGCGCACGGCACCGAATCGCTGTTGTGATTACCCGGCCCCCGGACAGGGCATCCGTCGGTCCGTGCGAGGCGCAGCTTATGGACGGCCGTCGTGCGCGTGCGCGTGATCCCCCCTCGGGCGGTCGCAAATGCTAACACGAAACCGGCGAAACGAAACGCACGCGCCCAGAACGTGAACAGACTTCCATTAGATCGTTGCGAATATATGCCAACTTGTTGATAATGACAGAACACCACGCGTCATGAGGAGGGGAGAAAAGGCGTGCAGCGTATTCGGCGTTGGGGGTCTCTGTGCGCCGCCGTTGCGATCCTGCAGTTCACCGTGGCGGCGTACGCGGTGGATGGCGTGGCGATAGAGCTCGGCACGGGCGATGAGGATTCCGCGCGCGGCGGCCTGGCCGTGCAGTGGGAGTGGCCGCGCGAACTCATCGGGCTGGGGAGCTGGTCGCTCGGCGGCTACTGGGAGGCGAGCGCGAGCTACTGGGACGGCGAGGAAGGGCGCTCGGGCAACGGCACGCTGGCCGAGATCGGCGTCGCCCCGGTGTTCCGGATCCAGCCGCGCTCGCCCGTCGGCGGTATCACCCCTTACCTGGAAGGCGCGATCGGGCTGCACCTGTTCAGCGAGACCGAGTTCGGCGATCGTGATTTCGACATCCCCTTCGCCTTCGGTGATCACCTCGGCGTCGGGTTGAGGTTCGGATCCGGGGGAGAGTTCGACGTCGGTTATCGTTTCCAGCACCTGTCGAACGCCTCGATCGGCGAGTCCAACCCCGGCATCAACTTCCACCTGCTGCGCCTCGGCTATCACTTCTAGCCGATGATCGGCTGCTGCGCCGGGGCCATGCCCGGATGATCCCTGTCAAGCGGCAACCCCGGCGTGCGTGTAGATTTTCGATAATGTGTCTTATGGGCCTGTACTCACGCGACGACTCATGACTTCCTTTGGTGCCGCCACGGCGGTCATAGACCGAGCCATCGAGAACGCCGAAGGGCCGCTGCCGCCACCGTTCCTGGTCGAGTTCCTGCTCGGCCCGTGGCGCCGCTTCCTCGCGGCGATACACCACGACGAGGGGTCCGGCAGCAGGGCGTGGGAGCTCGCGCAGCATGCGACCGAGCTGCTCCTGTGGAGCATCGCGCCCAAGGCGACGGAGGCGGAGAAGACTGCCCTGGGCAACGCGCTGAAGGCGCTGGTCGAGGCGGTGCGCCGTGCGATGGATGTCGCCGCCTGGGACAGCAGCGCGCAGTCGGTCTTCCTGCGGCAGCTACGGGAGTGGCACCTGCAGCTCATCAAGCGCGAGACCCCGGCGCCGCCGCCCGATGCGAAGCTGCCGCCGCTCGGGGAGGTTCCGCGGCAGCCGGCCGACCCGGGCGCGCCGGCCGATCTTGCCGACACCGTGCACCTGGACGTCACCGATCCGCACTATCGCGCCTATCTCGAGATGCTCAACCACGCGATTATGGAGAAGATCGAGCTCTGATTCCCTCCCGCTGTGCCCAGCAGGCGCGGCTTGTCGACGTACCGTGCCCGCGCTCTGCCTGACCCTGCGCGGCTACCGCTCGCGGTACTTCTTGTACCGCTCGCTACCGCGGCGTCGTGCTCGCTGTCCTGCTGCGCGCGCCGCCGAGGCGCGCCACGCAGGGTCAGGCAGAGCGCGTTCTCGCCATGTACAGGAGCGCGCGTTATGCCGGTCGCCTGAATCGGATCCGGCTTTAACGAAGTTCTTGAAACCATCAGACAGCGTATTACCCGCGCGAGCGGTAGCCACCCAGGAGGCGATCGACCGCTTTCACCGAGCGATCGGGCGGGACATGGCACGGAGGTTTGTGGATCCGTGATCGTCTATGGCGCAGCCTCGGTGCCCGCCGGACAGAGGATCACCGCCGCCAGCGGCGGCATGACCAGCCGCACCGAGCAGGGCATGCCCATGGCCGGGACAGCCTCGGCGCGCAGGCTGCCCAGATTGCCGAGGTTGCTGCCGCCGTAGAGCGCGGAGTCGGAGTTCAGCACCTCGCGATAGACGCCGTCTGCCGGCACACCGACGCGATAATCCATGCGCGGCACGGGGGTGGCATTGACGGCGACGATGGCGTGCGTCGCCTCGTCCCGGCGCATGTAGGTCAGGCAGGAATGCAGCGCGTCGTTGCAGTCCAGCCACTGGAATCCGCGCTGTTCGAAGTCGAAGCGATGCAGGGCGGGCAGTTCCCGGTACAGGCGGTTGAGGTCCACCACCAACCGCAGGATGCCTGCATGAGCCCGCTGCTGCAGCAGGTGCCAGGGCAGCCCGCTGCGAAAGTCCCACTCGCTGTCCTGGCCGAATTCGCAACCCATGAACATCAGCTTCTTGCCCGGTTGCGTGTATTGATACGCGAGCAGCAGGCGCAGGTTGGCGTAGCGCTGCCAGGCATCGCCGGACATGCGCGTGAGCAGCGAGCCCTTCATGTGCACGACCTCGTCGTGCGAGAAGGGCAGCAGGAAGTTCTCGCTGTAGGCGTACAACTGGCCGAAGGTCAGTTTCTCGTGGTGGTAGCGGCGGTGCACGGGATCGAGTTTGAAGTAGTCGAGCGTGTCGTGCATCCATCCCATGTTCCACTTCATGCTGAATCCCAGCCCCCCGCCGTCGACCGGGCGCGACACCTGCGGCCACGCCGTGGATTCCTCGGCGACGACCAGGGCCCCGGGGAACCGATCGTGCACGACGGTGTTCAGCTCGCGCAGGAAGGCGATTGCCTCGAGGTTCTCGCGGCCGCCCTGGAAGTTGGGTAGCCATTCGCCCGCCGGCCGCGAGTAATCCCGGTAGATCATGGAGGCCACGGCATCCACGCGCAGGCCGTCGACATGGAACTCCTCCAGCCAGTACAGGGCGCTCGCCAGCAGAAAGTTGCGCACCTCCGGCCGTCCGTAGTCGAACACGAAGGTGCCCCAGTCGCGATGCGCGCCGATCCGCGGGTCGGCATACTCGTACAGCGGCTGGCCGTCGAAACCGGCGAGCGCGTGATCGTCGCGCGGGAAGTGCCCCGGTGCCCAGTCGAGGATGACGCCGATGCCGTGCTCGTGGCAGTGATCGACCAGCCAGCGAAGATCATCCGGCGCGCCGTAGCGGCTGGTCGGTGCGTAGTAGCCGGTGCTCTGGTAGCCCCAGGAGTCGTCGAGCGGGTGCTCGGTGAGCGGCAGCAGTTCGACGTGCGTGTATCCGGCGGCTGCCACGTGCGCCACGAGGACGCGCGCCAGTTCGCGGTAATTCATGAAGCCGCCGTCCTCGCGCCGCCGCCACGAGCCGGCGTGAACCTCGTAGATGGCGAGCGGCGCGTGCAGCCAGTCATGCCCGCGGCGCCGCGCCATCCAGTCCCCGTCGTTCCAGTGGTGCGTCGACGCGCGCGTGACCACGGCTGCCGTCGCGGGGCGCTGCTCGAAGCATCGGCCATATGGATCGGTCTTCAGGAACGGCGCCGGCGCGGCCGGATGCCGCAGCTCGAACTTGTAGCGGCTGCCGTCGGCGACCCCGGGAACGAAGCGCTCCCAGACGCCGCCCTCGCGGCGGGCCATGGGGTGCGAGCGGCCATCCCAGCCGTTGAACTCGCCCACCACGCTCACGGCCTGCGCGTTGGGTGCCCAGGTGGCGAACAGGACGCCGTCCCTGCCGTCGACGTGCCACCGGTTCGCGCCCAGATAGTGGAAGATGTGCCAATGGTGCCCCTGGTGAAACAGGTGCAGATCGTATTCGGGGATCAGCCCGCCCGGGGCCGCGCCGGCGGTCATTCCCGCTCCGCCTCCGCGGCCCCGGCCGGCGGACGCGCCCCCAGCAGCACGAAGGCGGCGAGGCTCGCGCCGATGATGGCCGCGATTCGCTGATAGACGGCGAGCGGGAACTGCGTGAGCAACAGCACGCACAGGGTCACCCCGAGATAGGGCACGACGCGCGGCGCCGTGAACCGGCCGGGCGGCG
Source organism: Gammaproteobacteria bacterium (assembly GCA_022072255.1). GTDB lineage: Bacteria > Pseudomonadota > Gammaproteobacteria > JAJPIJ01 > JAJPIJ01 > JAJVHZ01. The sequence goes on from JAJVHZ010000013.1 coordinate 65,032, forward strand.
CCTGCCGGCGGCGCGTGCGGATGGCACTCAGGTGTACGAACATGAAAACGAGCATCAGTATCGCTCCCGTTGTCTGCGCCAGCACCGTCACGCTGCCGCTCGCGACCAGCAGCAGCGAGAAGACCCCGGTCAGCACGATGGTCACCCATGGCGTGCGCCGGGTGCCGTGCAGGCGCGCAAGCGCGGCCGGCAGCAGGCGTTGGCGCGCCATTCCGTAGAGCAGGCGCGAGGCCATGATGCTGTTGGCGAGCGCAGTGTTGCTGATCGCCACGATCGCGACCACCGCGAACACCGGCCTCGGCACGGCGTGACCCGCCCGCACCAGCACCTCCAGCAGCGGACGCTCGGAGGCGGCGGCCTGCGCCGGCGTCATCGTCCACAGCACCACCGCGACGACCAGCAGGTAGATCGCGGTGCTGACGAGGATGGCAATGAGCAGCGCCCGCGGGATGTCCCGGGTGGGATCCTTGGCCTCCTCGGCGAGGTTGACCAGATCCTCGAAGCCGACGAAGGCGTAGAAGGCGAGCGTGACGCCGGCCAGCAGCGCGGCGGTATCGAGATCCGGCTCCAGCGCGCGCACCATCTGCGCGGGCTCGTGCGTGGACAGCGCGTAGCGCAGGCCGACGACGATGACGACGAGCAGCCCGGTCAGCTCGATCGCCGTCAGCACGTTGTTGGTGCGCGCGGAGTGCTTGATGCCGTAGTAATTCAGGGCCGTCAACGCGGCGATCAGCACAGCCGCGGCGAGCAGCCCGGGCAGCGGCACGAAGACCTCGAGGTAGCCGTGGAACGCCAGTGCCGCGGTGGCCGCCGAGGTGATGCCGCTGGTCAGCACCAGCATGCCCACGAGAAACGGCACGAACGGGTGTCTGAAGGCGTTGGCCGTGTAGGCCGACGCGCCGGCGCTGTGGGGGATGCGCGCCGCGAGCTCGGCGTAGCTCAGTCCGGTGACGAGCGCCAGCACCCCGGAGACGACGAAGGCGAGCGTGGTATCGGTGCCGGCGCTGCCGGCGACCTTGCCGACCAGCGCGTAGATGCCCGCTCCGAGGATGTCGCCGATGCCGTAGACGACGAGCACGCCGAGGCCGAGGTGCCGGGCCAGGGTATTGTCGTTCATCGGCCTGAGCGCGCGGATGCGGGCATGCGTGGCGACTCCTCTGTCGGGCCCGGGATGTTAACATGCGCTACCCATCGACATGCCTGGGGGTAAGGCCATGCCGGAACGCACCGGCCAGCGCTTTGTCAGTCGACTGACCCGCAACACGGTAGCGCTCGTGCTCGCAGGCGGCCGCGGCGATCGCCTCCGGGATCTCACGCGCTGGCGCGCCAAGCCGGCGGTGCCCTTCGGGGGCAAGTTCCGGATCATCGATTTCCCGCTCTCCAACTGCGTCAATTCCGGCATACGCCGTATCGCCGTGCTGACGCAGTACAAGGCGCACTCGCTCATCCGCCATCTCCAGCACGGCTGGGGTTTCCTCAAGCACGAGCTCAACGAGTTCGTCGAGATCCTTCCGGCCTCGCAGCGCATCGACAACGAGTGGTATGCCGGCACCGCCGATGCGATCTACCAGAACCTCGACATCCTGCGGACGTTCAGACCGGCGTACGTGCTGGTGCTCGCCGGCGATCACGTCTACAAGATGGACTACGGACCGATGCTTGCGTTTCACGCCGAGCACAAGGCGGACCTCACGGTGGGTTGCGTGGAGGTCTTGCTCGCCGAGGCGCGCGATTTCGGCGTCATGGCCGTGGACGAGAACTGGCGCGTCACGGAATTCCAGGAGAAACCGCCTGATCCCAGGCCGATGCCGGGGCGCGACGACGTCGCGCTGGCCTCGATGGGGATCTACGTGTTCAGCGCCGATTTCCTGTTCGAGCAACTCATCCGCGACGCGGACACGGCGAAATCCACCCACGACTTCGGCAAGGATCTCATCCCGGCGATCATTGGCCGCTACGCGGTGCACGCGTATCCCTTCAAGCGCGGCCCGCACGGCGAGCCGGCGTACTGGCGCGACGTCGGCACCGTGGACGCGTACTGGGACGCCAACATCGAAATGGTGTCGGTGACGCCGGTGCTCAATCTCTACGACAGCGATTGGCCGATCCTCACGTATCAGGAGCAGTTGCCGTCCGCGAAGTTCGTGTTCGACGACGAGAGCCGGCGCGGCATGGCCGTGGACTCCATGGTCTCCGGCGGCTGCATCGTATCCGGCGCGCTGGTGCGCCGCTCGCTGCTGTTCTCCAGCGTGCACGTGGAGTCCTACTCGGAGCTGCAGGATTGCGTGGTCCTGCCGGCGGTACGGATCGGCTCCCATTGCCGGTTGAACCGCTGCGTCGTGGACAAGGGCTGCGTGATCCCGCCGAACACGGTCGTCGGGCACGATCCCGCCGACGACGCGAAGCGTTTCCACGTCTCGCCGTCCGGGATCGCGCTGATCTCGCCCGAGATGCTCGGGCAGGATCTGCATCACGTGCGATGAGGTAGCGCATGTCCCTGCCGCGTCTGCGCGTCGTCCTGTGCTGGCACATGCATCAGCCCTGGTATTGGGATCCGTTCACGGAGCGCTACGAGCTGCCGTGGACCTACCTGCACGCCATCAAGGACTACGTGGACATGGCGGCGCACCTGGAGGCCGTCCCGGCGGCGCGCGCGGTGTTCAATTTCACGCCGACCCTGCTGGAGCAGCTCAACGACTACGAGAGCAGGATCGGCGAGGCGCTCGCGCACGGCACGGACATTCACGATCCCCTGCTCGACTGTCTGCGCGCGCAACGCCTGCCGACGGAGATCGAGGCGCGCCTGTCGCTCATCCGCGCGTGCCTGCGCGCCAACGAGCAGAACCTGATCCTGCGTTTCCCGACCTATGCCCGCCTTGCGGAGTTCGCCCGCCGCTGCCTCGGCGCGCCGGCGCTGTGCATGTACCTCAACGAGCAGTTCATGGCGGATCTGCTCGTGTGGTATCACCTGGCGTGGCTGGGCGAGACCGTGCGCCCGGACCCGCGCCTGCGGCGGCTGGTCGAACGCGACAGCGGCTACACCCATGCCGACCGCATGGAGCTGCTGACGGTGATCGGCGAACTGATAGCCGGCATCATCCCGCGGTACCGGCGCCTGGCGGCCAGCGGGCAGGCGGAGCTCTCGGTGACGCCCTACGCCCATCCCATCGCCCCGTTGCTCATCGATCTCGCCTCGGCGCGCGACGCCCTGCCGGAGATCCAGCTCCCGGCGTCGGCCGCCTATCCGGGCGGCCCGGAGCGTGCGCGCTGGCATATCGACAAGGCGCTGCTGGTGTTCGAGCACGTGTTCGGCTACCGGCCGGTGGGTTGCTGGCCGGCCGAGGGCGGCGTCAGCGCGCCGCTGCTGACCATCCTCGATGAGTTCGGATTCAAGTGGGTGGCGACCGGCCAGGGCGTGATGGGACACTCCGTCGCGCGCGCCGGGGGCCAGAGCCTGCAGCCGTGCGCCTATCGTGTGGCGGGCTCCTCCGTGGCGTGTTTTCATCGCGACGACGGTCTTTCCGATCGCATCGGCTTCACCTACGCTAAGTGGCATGCCGACGACGCCGTCAACGATCTCCTCGCCCACCTGCACAACATCAAGCGCAACCTGCACGATCCCCCGACCGCGGTGGTGCCCATCGTTCTCGATGGCGAGAACGCCTGGGATCACTATCCGCAGAACGCCACCTATTTCCTGAGCGCGCTGTACCGCCGCCTGAGCGAGGATCCGGAGCTCGAGCTCTCGACATTCTCCGACGCGCTGCGGTTCGGAGTCTCGGTGCAGGCGCTGCCGGCGCTGGTTGCCGGAAGCTGGATCTACGGGACGTTTTCAACCTGGATCGGCGAGACCGACAAGAACCGCGCGTGGGACTGGCTGGCACAGGCCAAGCAGGCCGTCGACGAGGTGTTCGCCGTGGGCGCACTCGCCGCGGACGCGCGCCGCGAGGTGGAGCAGCAACTGGCCATCTGCGAGGGCTCCGACTGGTTCTGGTGGTTCGGCCCGCTGCATGCGCGCGAGACGGTGCTGGAGTTCGACCGACTGTTCCGGCATCAGCTCCTGAAGCTGTACCAGCTGATCGGCGTGCGCGCGCCCGAGTACCTGCACCAGCCGCTGGGCGCGGGCGGAAGCACCTCGGCGGCCGCCGTCATGTTGCCCGCCAGCCAGGATCGATGACCGCACCGGCGGGCGGAACGCGCGAACCGCTGGGGCGACGTCGGGCCGGGGTGCTGCTGCATCCGACGTCGCTGCCGTACGCCGCGGGCGAGGGCGCGTTCGGACGGCACGCCTACCATTTCGTCGATTTTCTCCGCGATGCCGGTCAGCGGCTCTGGCAGGTGCTGCCACTGCATCCGCCGCACGTCGATCGCAGTCCCTACAACGCCTGTTCGGCATTCGCGGGCGACCCGGCGCTGGTCAGCGCGGAGCTGGCCGCGGACTGGGGATGGCTGGCCACGGCGCCGGCCGCGGAGGACCGGCGGGCGGCGCCGGCGCAGTGGCGGACGGAGCTCGGCGACGCCTTCGCGCGCCGCGCGCACGCGGAGGATCTGCAGCGCTACGAGTCGTTCTGCCGGGAGAACGCCGACTGGCTAGATGACTATGCGCTGTACTCCGCGCTGCGCGCGGAGTACGCGCGGCCATGGACGGAGTGGCCGGTGCCCGTGCGGGACCGCGACCGCGACGCGCTCGCCGATGCCCGGCGCCGGCATGCCGGGGAGATACGGCGTCAGCGCGTCCTGCAATTCGCGTTCTTTCGCCAATGGCAGGCGCTGCGCGACTACGCCGCCGTCCGCGATGTCGCGCTGTTCGGCGACATACCGATCTTCGTCGCCCTGGACAGCGCCGACGTCTGGGCGCACCGCGAACTGTTCAAACTCGACGCTGCGGGTGCGCCGCTGGCGGTGGCGGGCTGCCCGCCGGATTATTACTCCGCGACCGGCCAGCACTGGGGCAATCCGCTGTACGACTGGGCACGCATGCAGGCCGACGGCTATGGCTGGTGGGCGCGCAGGCTGGCGTTGCAGTTGCGCATGTTCGACCTGGTGCGCATCGACCATTTCCGCGGCTTCGATGCCTGCTGGGAGATCCCGGCGGGCGCGGCAACCGCGGCGCAAGGCCGATGGACGCCCGGGCCGGGTGCGGCATTCTTCGACGCGATGTACACGGCCCTGCGCGCGCTGCCGATCGTCGCGGAGGATCTGGGTGTCATCACCGATTCGGTACAGGCGCTGCGTGACCGCTATGCGTTTCCCGGCATGCGCGTGCTGCAGTTCGGCTTCGACGGCAACCCGAACAATCCGCACCTGCCGCACGAGCACCTCGCCAATGCCGTGGTCTACACCGGCACCCACGACAACGACACGACGCTCGGCTGGTATCGTTCGCTGCCCGCGGATCTGCAGGAGCGCGTGCAGGAGTACTTCGCCTGCGGCGCCGCCGACATGCCGTGGGCGATGGTCCGCGCCGCCCTGGCCTCGCCGTGCCGGCTGGCGGTGGTGCCGATGCAGGACGTCCTCGGCCTGGGCGGCGCTCACCGCATGAACACACCCGGCACGACCACCGGCAACTGGAGCTGGCGTTTCCAGTGGCGGCAACTCACCGAGGAGATCGCCGGGCGCCTGCGCCGGCTGACCGCCCTATACGGCCGCGCCTGATGGCGGCCGCCTGAGGGCGGTTCGCCGGCTTGCGGCGACCACCCAATGCGGCTATCGTTCCGCGCGGCGCGGGGAGGGTTCGCGTGGCCCGCCCGGGGAGGCTCTTCCCCACGAACGCACCAAATAATTCCAAGGGCAGGTGTCGCATGTCGATCCCCATATCCACAGCCTACGGCCGGGACCTGTTGGCCTCGGTCGTGGTCTTCCTCGTCGCCCTGCCGCTGTGCATGGGCATCTCGATCGCCTCCGGCCTGCCGCCGACCGCCGGCATCATCACCGGCATCGTCGGCGGCATCGTGGTCGGGATCCTGTCCGGTTCGCCGCTGCAGGTGAGCGGTCCCGCGGCCGGCCTCACCGTGCTGGTGCTGCAGCTGGTGCAGCAGCACGGCGTGGAGATGCTGGGCGTGATCGTGCTGTTCGCCGGCCTGCTGCAGTTCGCCGCCGGCGTCTTCAAGATGGGGCAGTGGTTCCGGGCGGTATCGCCGGCGGTGATCCACGGCATGCTCGCCGGCATCGGTGTCCTCATCTTCGCCTCGCAGTTCCACGTGATGCTGGACCGGAGGCCGATCGGCACCGGCGTCCAGAACCTGCTCGGCGTGCCAGGGGCGCTGACCGACGTCCTGCAGGCCGGCGGCCCGCACCTGATGGCCGGCGGCATCGGACTGCTGACCATCGCGACGATCGTGCTGTGGGGATCGTTCACGCCGAAATCCTGGCGCGCGATCCCGGCGCCGCTGGTCGGGGTGCTGGTGGCCGTCGCCGCCGCCGCGCTGCTGCGGCTGGACGCCATCCGTTACGTCGAGGTTCCCGACAACATCTGGGAGGTGGCCATCGTTCCGACGGCCGAGCGCCTCATGCGCATCCTCGAGGCCCCGATCCTGGTCGGCGCCTTCTCGATCGCCTTCATCGCCAGCGCCGAGACGCTGTTGTGCGCGACGGCCGTCGATCAGATGCATCGCGGCCCACGCACGAAGTACGACAAGGAACTCGCGGCGCAGGGCGTGGGCAACACCATCTGCGGCATGCTCGGAGTGCTGCCGATGACCGGCGTCATCGTGCGTTCGAGCGCGAACGTCGAGTCCGGCGCACAGACCCGCATGTCGGCGATCGTGCACGGCATCTGGCTGCTGCTGTTCGTCAGCGTGCTGCCGTTCACCCTGCGCCACATCCCGGTCTCGGCGCTGGCCGCGGTGCTCGTGTACACCGGCTACAAGCTCGCCTATCCGAAGGCCGTCCCGACGCTGCTCGCGTTCGGCAAGACCGAGGTGGCGATCTATGTAGTCACCGTCGTGACCATCCTCGTGACCAACCTGCTCGAGGGTGTGCTGATCGGACTGGGCCTGTCTCTGCTCAAGCTGCTGTATGCCTTCTCGCACCTGGTGATCCGCCGGCAGGACAGCGACGACGGGAGGCGCACGGACATGCATCTGTCGGGATCCGCAACCCTCATACGTCTGCCGAAGCTGGCCGCGGCGCTGGAGGAGCTGAAGCCCGGCGCGGAGGTGCACGTGCACATCCAGGAGCTCGACTACATCGATCACGCCTGTCTGGATCTGCTCACCAACTGGGATCGGCAGCACAAGGCGACCGGCGGATCGCTCAATATCGAGTGGGAGGAGCTTTCCGACAAATATCACCAGCGCCGCGCGGGCAGCGTGCGCGCGGCGCAGCAGAACGCGGAAGCGGTGACGTGATCGCGCGCGCCGCGGCCCTCGCGCTCCTGCTCGCCGCCCTGCTGCCGCCGTCCTCGGCGCGCGCCGAGCTGGCGGCGGCGCGCGAGGCGCTGGGCGCCGGGGATTACGCGACCGCCTTCCAGGAGTTCGAGGCCTCGGCGCGCGACGGCGACCTGATGGCGCAGAACAACCTGGGCGTGCTCTACAGCCGCGGGCTCGGCACCGCCAGGAACCCGCAGGAGGCGGTGCGCTGGTGGCGAGGGGCGGCGGAAAAGGGTTACGCCGCCTCGCAGTACAACCTGGGCATGGCATACCTGCGGGGGCAGGGCGTGGGGCAGAGCGCGGATCTCGCGATGCAGTGGCTCGCGAAGGCCGCCGCCCAGGGCGATGGCGACGCGCAGTTCCAGGTCGGCGTCGGCTATGCCGAGGGTCGCGGGGTGGCGCGCGACTTCAAGGCGGCGGCGACGTGGTTCGAGAAGGCCGCCGCGCAGGGCATGAGTTCGGCCCAGTACAACCTCGGGACGTTTCATGCGCAGGGGCTCGGGATGGAGAAGGATCCGGTGGCCGCGTTGACGTGGTACCTGAAGGCGGCCAACCAGGGACATCCGGAGGCGCAGTTCATGCTCGGGCAGCGCTACCTGCTCGGCGACGGCGCTGCGCAGGACTTCACCCAGGCCGAGCAGTGGTTCCGCAAGGCGGCCGAGCAGGGTGTGGCGCCGGCGCAAATGAACCTCGGCACGATGCTGCTCTCCGGCCAGGGTGTGGCGATGAACCAGCAGGAGGGCGCGGCCTGGGTGCAGAAGGCCGCCGAGCAGGGGCTGGAAGGCGCGCAATACAGCCTCGCCGGTCTCTACAGGGAGGGCAAAGGCGTGGCGAAGGACCCCGTGCTCGCCTATGCGTGGTTCGACACCAGCGGCGCCAACGGCTACAAGGAGGCGTACAAGGAACGCGATGCGCTCGCCAAGGAGCTGGATGCGGCGATGCTGGAGCAGGCGAGGCGAACGGCCGCGGAGTATCTGCAGAAGTACCGCGCTCCGGCCCGCTGAGGCGCGCACGCGGTCGGCGTATCCCAGGAGTTCGGCAGCCGCGAGCAGGCGCAGCGGTATGTCGAGGAGATGCTGCTGCCCTTCGGCGCAGAACGCCCCCGCCCGGACGGGCGGGGGCGTGAGGCGAACTGCGTTGTCAGCCGATGGCCACGGGGACGTAGATCTCGGCTTCGTCGCGCTTCACCAGCAGCGCGACGTGGCCGTGCGCGTTCTCGACCATGCGACGGAGATCGGCGGGGTCCCGCACCTTGTCCTGGTTGACCGCGAGGATCACATCGCCGGGGCGTATGCCGGCCTTGGCGGCGGCACCGGCGACCTCCTCGACGAGCACGCCACCGCTATCGCCGATGCGCTCCCGTTCCGCGTCGCTGAGGGAACGAACGGCCACGCCCAGTCGTCCGGTCGCTGCCTTGCCGCCGCCGGAACCGGAGTCGGCGATCGTGCTGTCGGCCGACTCACCGATCGTTGCCGTGAGCATCTGTTCCCCGTCATGGCGGCGAACGCGCAGAGTGGCGCGATCGCCCGGTCGCATGTCGGCGACGATCCGCGACAGGGTAATCGAGTCGTCCACGGCCTTGCCGTCGATGCCGAGTATGACGTCGCCGGGCTTGAGGCCCGCCTTCTGCGCCGGGCTTCCGTCTTCCACGGCGCTCACCAGCGCGCCCACGGGCTTGTCCATTCCGAAGGACTGGGCGAGATCCTGCGTCATGGATTGCACGCTCACGCCGAGTCGACCGTGCTCAACCTTGCCGTCGTGACGCAGTTCGTCGCCGACCTTCATGGCCACGTCGATGGGGATGGCGAAGGACAGCCCCATGTAGCCGCCGGTGCGGCTGTAGATCTGCGAGTTGATGCCGACGACCTCGCCCTTCATGTTGAGCAGGGGGCCACCGGAATTGCCCGGGTTGACGGCAACGTCGGTCTGGATGAACGGTACGTAGCTGTCGTCCGGCAGTGCGCGCGCCTTGGCGCTCACCACACCCGCGGTGACCGTGTTCTCCAGCCCGAAGGGCGAACCGATGGCCGCCACCCATTCGCCCACCCGCAAGGTCTTCGGATCGCCGATGTGCAGCGTCGGCAGATGCGTGGCATCGATCTTGATGACTGCCACGTCGCTCTTCAGATCCACCCCGACGACCTTTGCCTTGAACTCGCGCTTGTCAGCGAGCCTGACGGTGACCTCGTCGGCGTCCTTGACGACGTGCGCGTTGGTGAAGATGTAGCCGTCGGGCGTGATGATGAAGCCGCTGCCTATCCCTTCCGTGGGCATGGCCTCGCCGCCGCCACCACCACCGTCGGGGATGCCGAAGCGATGCAGGAAGTCGTACAGCGGCGAGTTCGGATCGATGCCTGGCGGGAGGCCCTGCAGCGCCGTGTCATGCAGCGTGCCGGTGACGCGTACGGCGACCACGGCCGGGCTCGCCTGTGTCACCAGCGAGGCGATGTCCGGAAGCGCGACGGTCGGCCCGGCCGCGGCCGGCGGCGCGGCGGGCGCGCTCGCGGCGGCCGGGGAGCGGGCGAGGAGATATCCCGCTGCCATGGCGGGAACCAGGGTGGCGGCGATGGCTGCGGATAATGCCTTGTTGCGACTCATATCGA
>JAJVHZ010000002.1 GCA_022072255.1 Gammaproteobacteria bacterium
TACGAGTGCATCCTGTGCGCGAGCTGCTCCGCGGCCTGCCCGAGCTACTGGTGGAACGGCGAGCGTTACCTGGGCCCGGCGATCCTGCTGCAGGCCTACCGCTGGATCGCCGACTCCCGCGACGAGAGCACCGGTGAGCGGCTCGACATGCTGGAGGACCCGTTCCGCCTGTACCGCTGCCACACGATCATGAACTGCACCAAGACCTGCCCGAAGGGACTGAATCCCGCCAAGGCGATCGGCGAGATCAAGAAGCTGATGGTGCAGCGGCAGGGCTGAGCGGTCCGGGCGCATTCGACCCGGCGGACTCACACGGGGCTCTGTCCTCCCCTGGCCCATGCGACCCACGCTGCGATACTGAACCTTGTCCTGGCAGACAGTGGTCAGGCCCCCGAGCCGGGGCCTGCCGCCGCGCGCGGCTCACGGAGGGCGCGCCGCAAAGCCCATAAGGCGCCGCAGCAGCAGCGCCATGGCGACGGTCCACGCGAGGCCCGCTCCCCACAGCAGCACGACGGTGTACTCGGGCGAGGCCGAGTACGGCGCGCCGAGCCGCAGCAGGGCCGAGAGACTGACGAGCGCTGCGCCGGCGCCGATGTCGCCGAACCGTTCGAGCGGACGGCGCTGCCGCATCGTGTGCGTCCTCGCCATCATCGTCAGCGTGAGCGTGCCCAGAGCGCCGACCGTGAGTCCGTGCAGCGCATGGGTGAGGCTCAGCGCACCGGCGGTCTGCGCGAGCCCCTTCAGCACCAGCCCGATGATCAGCCAGAGGTAGCCGAGGCCGAGGCTCCAGAGCTCGGGTCGATCGAGCACGGTCCACAGCCGCCAGCGCCAGGCGCGTACCGCCGTGGTCGCAGCAGCGGCGATCGCGAACGCGCCGCTCGCCACGGCGGCGCCGGGGATGAGATCGCACGCGGCACCCGCGAGCATGAAGAGGATCATGAGCCGCTCCAGGCGCGGCTGCACGCGCGCCTGGAGGACCTCCCCGCGGCGGTAATGGTGGCCAGCCACGGCGGGCGAGATCGCGCGACCACCCATCAACAGCATCAGCAGCGCCAGCAGGTCGACCGCGAGCAGGAGCGCCTGGCGCTGCCCGCCGGGCAGCAGGCCGGCGACGCCGGCACGGTAGAGAAACGGGCAGGCGCAGATCGCGATCAGCAGCGGACCGATCACGCGGTTCTGCGCCTTCTTGGCCGCGCGCATGAACATCGGCGCGGCGCCGTACGCCACCAGCCCGGCGAACAGCAGATTGGGAATGCCCACGACCGGGCTGGTCTCCGCGAAGAAGAACGGCGCGCCCCGTGCCGCGATCCAGCACAGGAACAGCGCCGCCAGCCACGATGGCGACGCCTTCGAGATCAGGAAGCCGGCCACCACCGCCAGGGCGTATCCGAACAGCATCTCGTGCGCGTGCACGAATGCCGTCGCGATCGGCCACGCGCTGCGCGCCGGGGAGGTCTGCGCGTACAGCCAGAGCGGGATCGCCACGATTGCGTACAGCGTCGCGGCAGGGAACAGGGCGGTGTCCGCGGACACCGGGTGCTTGCGATTGGGCGGAGGCGACGGTGCGTTCACCGTGCTCGATGCCGGGGACGGCGGTGCTGGCATGAGCGCAATTGTACGCGGCGAACGTCCCGGGCGGCGCACGCTGGGAGGAATGGCGGCCGATCCCCGTCATCTCGCCTGTCACGCTTGCGTGCGGCCCCGCCGGCCTGGCGACAGAGATCCATTCCATCTCCCTGAACGGCAGTTCCAACGATGTCCGCGCTCGCCAGCGCAAGGTAGTGCATCCTGACATCCGATCCATCTCCCTGAACGGCAGTTTCAACCCCCGAACAAATGAATGAGCTTGAGGAACCGCCCGGCCGATATTGGGATCAAGTCGTGTCAGAAGCCGAGGTGCTTGCCGACTCCGGCCAGCGTTGCCAGACCGAGGAGCAGGAAAACCCCGGCAGCGACGGTGTGGACAGCCCTCATCGGAATCCTTGCGCCAAACTTCTCGCCGACGATGACGACTGGCACGTCGGCGAGCAGCATCCCCAGCGTGGTGCCTACGACGACCAGCAGCGGGCTCGCATTACTGGCGGCCATCGCGACGGTGGCGAGTTGGGTCTTGTCCCCCATCTCGGCAAGAAAGAATGTGACCAGCGTCGCCCCGAAAACCCCCAGGTGCCTTGCCACACGGGTTTCCTCCTCCTCGATCTCGTCCGGAATGAGCGTCCAGGCGGCCATTGCAATGAAGGAGAATCCCAGCACCCAGCGCAACACCTGCGGACTGACGATCGTGGTGATCCACGCGCCGAGCGCGCCGGCCAGGCCGTGATTGAACACGGTCGCGCACAGGATGCCGGCGACGATCGGAAGAGGCTTCTTGAAGCGGACAGCCAGGAGTAAGGCGAGCAGCTGGGTCTTGTCGCCGATTTCGGCCAGCGCAATCACCCCAGTCGAGACAACGAGAGTTTCCATTAGGGGTTCCGAGGCCGGTGCGAAGACGAATGACCATGCCGCTTCCCCGGCCAATCCGGAGGCGGCGTGGTCAAAGGTCTTGCCAAGCTTGGGAACCGCTTACGCCATGGCCCGTGGGCCAAGTGTGTTGGCGCAAGCCCCTTCCCCGTACGTGCGAAGGGCGGCTACTCCCCAATGACGCTCGTCATGCTATAAGCATCGACTGTCCGTGTCCATCGGTCATTTCGACTCGAGGTTTCCCCGGCAGAGGCGAAGAGGCATCGAGCCGCCGTCCCGGCGGCCCGCAGCCCTGTTGCCTGAACCGGGCTACTGATTCTGTATCCGCACCGTCTGATTGCCCGCGATCGCGGCCCCGGCAGCCGTGTGGCAATCCAGGACGATGCTGTAACGCGCGGCTATGAGTTCCGCGTCCTTGTGCACGGTGACCAGATATCTGCCCGCTGCGCCGGTCCTCACCGCCGTTGGAGGGGCCACCCCCTCCAGTGAGATCGCACTTCGTACGAGTCCGGTCGGGGCGATCACTTCCACGGTGATCTCATCGACCGGATTTCCATCCGGATTCGCGACCCTGGCTCGCGCTGAGGCGGTTCCGCCGGGGCAGGTGAGACGGTAGACATCCGTCGGAGCGAAGGCGGCATTTCCCGCCCCCAACGTACCGGCGAAAGGTCCATCGGCAATACTTACCGGGGCATTCAGCGATACAGCGAGGGCAACAGCGACCATGTTGACGCTGTTACGCAATGTGGCTTTCATTTCTCTGTTCCTCGCTAACGAACGCGACAGGCGACGGTCACGGGGCCGGCCGCCAGTCGGCCGCTCACGTTGTACACCCAGGCAGTCACGCTCCCCCGGATGAAGGTTGGCCGGATTACAGAGTGCGATCACAGCTGCGAAGCGAAGTCTCTTCATGGAGTGTTCCTCTCGATTTTCTCTGGGGAGAGCCTCTGCCGTGCGACTCCCCTTGGGCTGATCGCGACGGACGGATTTGCGGGCTCACGAAGCGTGTATCCCCCGGAACCCCGGAAAGGTTCATGGTCCGAGGCGGTGTCGCGCCCGCAGCCGCCCGCCCGCGGACCGGGCGCGCATTCCGGCCGGAACGTAACGAAGCCGGGGAGGACTGCGAGGACTGCCGGCCGTGGCCGGCGCACGTCAGGATGGCTAGAGCGAGGGCACCCGGCCGGCCAGCGCATCGCGCGCCGCCGCGCATTCGCCCCCTCCGCGCAGGCGCGCCACCGCCTGACAGGCGTTCACCGTGACGGCGGTGCCGAGCGGGGATGAACCGCGCAACATCTCCGCGATGCGCGCCGCCGGCAGATTCGGCGCCAGTGAACGCAGCAGCGCGACGACTCCCGACACGTGCGCCGCCGCGAACGAACTGCCGGAGATGAAGTCGTAGCGGGCCCCGGGAAGGGTCGTCAGCACGTCGACACCCGGCGCACTGACCGCGTAGTCGTTCCGGACCTGCCCTTCCTCTCCGGTGGCCACCACGCGGAAGACCTGCGCCATGTTCGCTGCGAGCGTCTCGTCGCCGTCGGTGGCCGGCTGGGCGAGGACGACGATGACGTTGCGTTCGACGGCCTTCTGCAGCAGTGCCTCCAGCAACGCGTCCGACGGACCGCTCAGACTCAGGTTGAGGACGTCCACCCCTTCACGAACGGCGGTCTCAAGGGCCTGCGCCAGCGTGAATGTATTGCAGACGGCCTCGGCGCCTCCGATCCGCTCCGCCCAGCAGGCCTTCATCGGCAGCACCTTCGCCGCCGGGGCGACCCCGATGATGCCCAGTTCGTTGTGACCGCCCGCGACGATGACGCCGGCGACGGCGGTGCCATGCACGTCCGTGTCGAACTCCGCCGCCGGGGAATCGGTGAAATCGAAATCCTGCGCCAGTTGCCCCATCAGATCGGGGTGATGGCGATCCACCCCGCTGTCGATGACCGCGATGGTCGTGCCCTTGCCCATCGACCACCGGTGCGCGGTTTCCACGTCCAGCAGGGTCAGGGACTTCTGCAGTGGCCGGTACGGGTCCGCGTGCATGACGCGAAAGTGATTCATCCGTTGCGCCGAGTCGATCCGACCGTCTTTCCTCAACCTGTCCAGGATGTCATCGAGACCGGCAGCATCGGGAACTTCGTAGACGACGCAATGAACCCCGAGCACGAGCATCGGCCATTCCTTCACGAGCGACAGCCCGTGATCCGCGGCGATACGCGCGGACAGCCGACGCGCCCACGTGGAAGACAGGTAGTCGCGCGCGCCGCCGTAGTAGCGCCCCGGCGTGCCGGTCGGCGCCCGCAGGATGCGCTCGTCGATGAAGGTGACCAGTATCTGACGGGATTCCAGCGCGTGGCGGGCGTTCGCGCCCATCCGCTCCACGGCATCCTCGCCCGTGTCGCGCGCCCAGGCCGACGGACAGGCCGACGCCAGCATCGCGATCGCCATCGCGACGGCGCGCATCACGGCGTGGATCGGTGCATTCATGGCCTGCCGGTCGGCGCAATGGCCTCCGCCAGCAACACTTCGTCCTGTCGGCGCAGAGATTCGAGAGCGCTCCGCAGGGCCTCGTCGTTGGGCTCGACCGATCGCAGTCGCACGATGTACGCCCCGGCGGAATTCGGGCCGTCGACCACCACCCCCGCGTACGGTTCGAGCAGGCTCGTCATCCGCTCCGGCGACACGTTCGCCCGAAGCACCAGCCTGACCTCGTTGCCCTGGCCGGAATACCGCGTGGCCGATGGCGATGCGAGCGTACGGTACGCGCCATCCGGGCCACCCCGACCGGCCATGAAGGCGACGGGTGCGGCGATGGCGAGCGCCACCGCCGCCGCGAGCGCCGCACGGCGGCCGGCCCATCGGCGCGGCGGCGCGGAACTGACCGAAGGCTGCGGCGGCGCGGATACGCGTTCCTGACGTATCCGCTGCTTCAGGCGCGCGAGCCCGAGGTCCGATGGCTGCGGCGATGCCTGCGACGCGGCGACGAGGTCTCGCAGGCCGAATTCCGCCTCCGCCGCCGCGGCGCAGCGCCCGCAGCCGGCGAGATGCTCGCGCACGCGCTCGCGCTCGTCTTCCTCCAGCCTGTCGATCACGTACCAGGGCAACAGCAGTTGAACACCTTCGTGCTCGTCGCACGGACGTTCCGTGGCTTCGATCATGCGTCCACCTCCTGCGCGTCGCCGGCGGCGACAACCTGCCCGGTCAGTTCGGGCCAGAAGACCCGCAGTCGCTTGCGGGCGTGAAACATGCGGGTCTTGACCGTGTTCTCCGGGCACTCCAACGCCACGGCGATATCCTGGTAGGGCAATCCATGGTAGTAGACCAGCTCCATGACGGCGCGCTGCTCCGGGGTGAGCAGCGCGAATGCCTTTTCGGCGAGCGATGTGGTCGATACCAGGTCCGTCATGTCGTCGGTCGCAGCCAATTCCAGCGCCTCCCTGTCGTTGACGGCAATCGAATCGCGCCCGTGGCGTTCGATGGCCTTCAATGCCCTCTTGTGCGCGATGCCCAGGATCCAGGTCGAGGCCCGCGACAGTGGCGTCGTAGCGGCGGCCTTCTGCCAGACGATGTACATCACGTCGTTGACGACCTCTTCGCAGCATTCCGGGCGGCGCGTGATCCTGAGGACGAAGCGGCAGAGGATCGCGTAATAACGCTTGTACAGTCTCTCCAGCGCCGCCTCGTCGCCGTCGCCAATGCGCCGGATCAGGGCCCAATCCGCCGTCTCGTCGTCTCGCAGCCCGGTCTCGCCCACCGCAGTCATTGGTTTTTCGAGCGCTCGACCCGCCGTTGTGGGTGTGGATCCCGGCGCCGCGGAAAAAGGTTCAATGGCCGGTGCGCGCCGCCCTCCGCCGGCAGGTGCGGGGCGAGATTGGCGGAGCGTCCGACCCCGTTGCGAAGCGCGCCCATCAGAATCCGACAGTTACCGTGAATACGATGCTAGGGTCGATCAGCAACTCCTCGAACGGGCCGTGGGCTGCGCCGTTGCCGGCCTCGGTGGATCCGTTGAACTCCGTTGCGTCGTAATAGCGAAGATCGGCGCTGATGTGCCGCGTCGGAAACCACGTAAGGCCAAGGTTCCAATAGACATCGTCGTACCCGAGCGCGGAGCGGGCCCGGTCGTAACCCAGGCCGGCGGAGCCATCGATCGTGCCGGCCAGGGGGTAGCGTGCGTCGATCTGGAGGTTCAGCACGTTGCTGCCGCGGCCATAGGCATCCGGCGCCGTGCCGGCGCGCAGGCTCAGCAGGTCGCGGTAGTGCAACAGCGCCTGCGCCTCGAGGTAATTGGCAGCCTCCTCGAACACCTCGTCATCGTAGAGATATGCGGCGAGCATGGTGTCGAGTCGCACGTCCTCCGCGATGCGCCACCGCTTGCCTGCGTACGGATATGCCTCCAGGCGGGCATCGCCGAACTCCACGGCCGCCACCCACGCGCCCGCGATCAGGCCGGTGCGCGAATGCAGCAGATCGAAGTTCGCCTGCAAGGTGGGACGGTCCTCGCTCTTGGTGTACGCCCGATAGACATAGTTGGTCGTGGCATTCAGGAATGCGGTGGCGGTGGTTTCCGCGACGGCAGGGGACGTCGCGACGAGTAGCGTTGCAGCGCAAAGACCGTCGGGCAGCAGGGCGGATCCGCAGTGGCGGGTCGACGGACTGCGCTGTGAACCGGACCGCGGCGGTTGACCCGCTCGGACCGGTTTCCTGCCTCTTGTCTGAAACTTCATTCGACGATATGGCCGGCTGGCGGTCCGCGTTCGCCCGAGAGAGGCCATTACTGACACACCGATACACACCGATCCAGTGCCGTGGATCAAGAATCAGGCCTGCGCGCATCGGGGGTGCCGCGAAGCGCCCCTGCAGCCAGTTGGGCTGTGGACTTTCACGCCCCGCGGTGACGGCCCTGAATCGGCCATTCGATCTCGGCAGATGGTCGGCGGCCGACCCCGGACACGGGGCCATACGTCCGCCATTGATCGGTCAGCAGACGGCTGCCGCGACCCAATTCGTGCTTGCCTCGCGCCCGCGACACTCCTATCTTGCACCCCAAACTCGACGGTCACAGAGGGTAACGACGATGGCGACGGCACTGGTGACGGGCGGCAACAGGGGCATAGGGCTGGAGCTTTGCCGGCAACTGAAGCAGCGCGGGGTCGGCGTCATCGCCGCGTGCAGGCGGTCCTCCGCGGAGTTGGATGCGCTGGGGATCAGGGTCGTGTCCGGGTTCGAGGTGACCGACGCCGGATCGGTCGCCGCGCTCGCGCGGGAACTGTCCGGAACCCGGATCGACCTGCTGATCAACAACGCCGGCATGCTCACGGTCGAGTCCCTGGCGGATCTCGACTACGGGCGCATCCGCGAGCAGTTCGAGGTCAACACGCTCGGCCCGCTGCGGGTCACCACCGCGCTGCTGCCGAACCTGCACGAGGGCTCGAAGGTCGTCATCATCACCAGCCGCATGGGCTCAATCGGCGACAACGGCAGCGGCGGCTACTACGGCTATCGCATCTCCAAGGCCGCGGTGAACATGGCCGGCGTCAGCCTGGCGCGCGATCTGAAACCCCGCGGCATCGGCGTCTTCATCCTGCATCCCGGCATGGTCGCCACCGGGATGACCGACGGGCAGGGCATCCCCCCGGCAGAGTCCGCGGCCATGCTGCTGGCGCGCATCGAGGAGCTCGGCCTGGCGCAGACCGGCACCTTCCACCACGCCAACGGCGAAACCCTGCCGTGGTGAACCCTCACCGCGCGCGGTGGCATCTGCTGCTCGCGGCTCTGATCGGTTCCGTGGCGCCGGCTGCGAGCGCGGACGGCGAGCACGCGGCACCGCCGTCTGCGGCGGATTACGAGTACCTGAGGCCCGGGTTCAAGGCGCTGGAGGTCCTCGAGGAACTGAAGGTCGTCCATGACCGGCGCGGCGCGGACTGCATGAGCGCCATAGGGCACGAGCGCTTCTGCAGCTGCCTGAACGACCGCCTGACACTGGAGCTGAGTTTTCCGGAGTACGTCGTGCTGATCACCACCGTGGCGGGCGACGCCGGCCGCCTGCCGCTGCCGCCCGCGAAACAGCGTCACCGCGAGGAGGCGCTGCACCTGCGCGACCTCTGCGTCGCGAAGGCCTTCCACGGCCGCAGCGCCGGCCCCTGATCGGGCGGCGCGCCGGCCGGCGGCGAGGTTCCGGAGCAGTCCGGCGCTGGTCTGCACGTAATCCCGGATGTCGCTACCACCCGGCGTAGCCGTGACGTGTACTCGCGGGCAGGGCGCCCGCTGCTCACCGGCCTTCGCTGCCGCCCTGCAGCACCCGCACGGCGGCAGCGTGGATCGCGGCACTGCCCGCGGCGACGACCGCACCGCCGTAGTGCGCCGCGCCGCCCGTCCACGCGGTGACGATCCCGCCAGCGGCTTCGATGATCGGGATCAGGGCCTGGATGTCGTAGGGACTCAGGTCCGACTCCACCACGAGGTCGACGTATCCCGAGGCCAGCATGCAGTAGCTGTAGCAGTCCCCGCCGTAGCGCGTGAGCCTCACGCGTGAGGCCAGGCGCCCGAATGCCTGGCTCTCGCCTTCGTCGGAAAACATCTCCGGAGCGGTCGTGTAGAGCACCGCCTCGCCGAGGTCGTTGCAGGCGCGCGTGGCGAGCCGGCGCTGCTGGCCCTCGCGCATCCACCGCGCGCCCAGGCGATTGCCGACGAAGCGTTCGCGCGTGTAGGGCTGGTCCATGACGCCGAGTATCGGCCGCGCGCCGTCATACAGCGCGATGAGCACGCCCCAGTGCAACGCGCCGGTGATGAAGGCGCGCGTTCCGTCGAGGGGATCGATGACCCACGTCAGGGCCCCGGCCCCCTGCACGTGGCCGCCCTCCTCGCCGTAGATGCCGTGGTCGGGATAGGCGCTGCGGATCAGCGCGCGCATCGCCGATTCCGACCCCAGGTCGGCGGCCGTCACGGGGTCGTAGGCGTCCAGGCCAGCCTTGTTCCGAACGGCGAGCGGCGCCCGGAAGTGAGGCAGGATCTCCGCGCCTGCCGCGTCCGCCAGCCGGCAGGCGAAATCGGTCAGGTCGCGCAGCTCGGCATCGCCGACGGATGCCGGAGGGTCCCGATCCAGTGTCCCCGCATTCACCGCACCCTTCGCCATCTCGCTCCGCATGCCGGCATTCGTGTCCAGGCGGTAATATAGCCGGCGCGGGTACAATAGGCACGATGATCGACGAGAAGCGGATCCGCTGGCGCTGCCGGCGCGGCATGAAGGAACTGGACGTGATGCTCGAGCGCTATCTCGCCTCGGGCTATGGCGCGCTGCGCGAGGAGGACAAGGGCGATTTCGCGCGACTCCTCGACGCGCTGGACCCGGAGCTCTTCGCCTGGCTCACCGGGACCGGGCTGCCCGCGGACCTCCGCCTGCAGCGGATCGTGACGCACATACGCGGTGCGCTCGCGGCGAGTGCGGCGCACCCGGCATGAATCCCACATGGCAACAGTTGCTGCGCGAGGCCGGCGCGGTGATGGATGCCGGCATCGTGCCGCATTTTGGCGATGCCGCGCGCGAGCTCCGTGCGGCGGCAGGCGGCGAGATCATTTCCGATCTGTCGCACCTCGGCATCATCGAGGTCGACGGTGAGGACGCCAGCCGTTTCCTCGGCGGTCAGCTCACCAGCGACGTGCTGTCGCTGGGCGCGGATCGGAGCTCGCTCAGCGCGTGGTGCACGCCGCAGGGCCGCGCGCTGGCGCTGTTCCGCGTCCTCCGCGCCGGGCAGGCCTACCGGCTGCTGCTGCCCGCCGAGCTCGCCGAGCCCACCGTCAGGCGCATGCGCATGTACGTGCTGCGCTCCAGGGTGAGGATCACCGATCCCGGCGACGCGCTCGCATGCATGGGCGTGAGCGGCGCCGGCGCCGCCGCCGCGCTGGCCCGGGATCTGGCGCTTCCCCAATCGCCCGAGGCGGTGAGCGACGCGAACGGCCTGTCCATCGTCCGCCTGCCCGGGGTGTCGCCACGCCTGCTTCTTCTTGGCCCGCCCGAGGGGCTTGCCCCGCTGTGGCGGCGGCTCGCGGCAGCGGCGCCGCCGGCCGGCGCGCCGGCCTGGGATTTTCTCGACATCACCGCCGGACTGCCGCAGGTCTTCGCGGCGACGAGCGGGAAATTCATCCCGCTGACGCTCAACCTGGAACTCCTCGGCGGCATCAGCTTCGGCAAGGGCTGCTACACCGGCCAGGAGATCATCGCGCGCATGCGCTACCGCGGCCACCTCAGGCAGCGGATGTACATCGGCCGCGCCGACGCCGTCGATGTGCCGCCGCCCGGCGCGCGCCTGGCGGTCGAGGGCGCGGAGATGAGTGCGGGCGAGGTCGTGCAAGCCACGCCTCACCCCGAGGGCGGCGTGGTGTTCACCGCCGTGACGCAGATGGAACTCGCGCAGACCGATCGCGTCCATCTCCTGAGCGCCGCCGGCCCTGCGGTACGTTGGTCGAGGCCTCCCTACAACATCGAACTTCCCTAGGACAGAGACGCCCGCGATGCTTCAGCCCCGCATGGTTTTTTTCCTGATATTCGCCGCCTGTGCGGCCCTCCTCGGCTACGGCTACTACCTGCAGTACGGCCAGGGGCTGGAACCCTGCCCGCTGTGCATATTCCAGCGCGTGTGCTACTTCGCCACCGGGCTGCTCGCGCTTGCGGGCGCACTGCACAACCCCGATCGCATCGGCATGCGCATCTACGGCGGCCTGACGCTGATCGCTGCGATCGCCGGCCTGGTATTCGCGGGACGCCAGGTGTGGCTGCAACACCTGCCCAAGGATCAGGTTCCCGCCTGCGGGCCGGGCCTGGAGTACTGGATGAAGACGCTGCCGTTCACCGAGACGTTCAGGAAGGTCCTGCGCGGCACCGGCGAGTGCGCGGCCGTGGACTGGACGTTCCTCGGGCTGTCGATCGCGGAGTGGTCGCTCATCTGGTTCGCGCTGTTCGCGTTCGGCTGCCTCGCGGTCATCGTGCGCGCCGAGGACAAGGCCTATCGCCTCTGAAGGCGGCTGCGATGCCGCGACCATGCCTGCGCGACCCGAGGATGACGGGCACGGCGGTACGCCGCGGGCACGCGCAGGAAACTGTATCTCGCCCTGGCAGTCTGCCCCTATAATCGTGGCGCGGACGGAGAGCGGATCATGAGACTTGCATCGGGTATGTCGTGCGCGGCGGCGCTGCTCGCGCTGGCGCTCGGGGCCGGCGCCCAGGGCCTGGACTACGGGAGCGACCGGCAGATCGCGCACATGGCCCTGAAGGGTGTGCGCAGCGTGGCGGTGTCCACGCGCGGGTTCGATCCGGAGTTCGAGCGTTTCGGGCTGAGCGCCAGGGGCGTCAGGGAGATAGTGGAGTCACGCCTGCACGCCCGCGGCATACTCGTGGTGCCCGCGGAACAGGCGCTGCGAGACCCGGCGGCGGCCCTGATGGAGCTCACCCTGCACGCCAACGAGCTGGACTTCGGCATGTACTCCTGCTCGACCAGCCTGCAGTTGCGGCAGAAGATCCCCCTTGGTCCGAATTCCTCATCGTTCATCACCGAGACGGTGTGGTCGCGCGGGACTTCCGGCTGGAAGGTGGATCTGGACCTGAGACTCATCAATGGCGAGGTCGCCGCGCTGGTGGATCAGTTTCTCCTCGACCACGCCGCGCAGAATCCCGTCACGCACTGAGTCGCCGTCGCGCGCTCCGCAGGCCGGGACCACCTGCGCCTGCGGACCTGCTGCCGCTCAAAAGGGCATGCCGGGCGGGGGGTTGCGCTTCATGTTGCGCATGAGCCCGGCGATGCCGCCCTTCTTGCCCATCTTCTTCATCATCTTCTGCATCTGATCGAACTGCCGCAACAGGCGGTTGACGTCCTGTATCTCCGTGCCCGACCCCATGGCGATGCGCCGTTTGCGCGAGGCCTTGATGAGGTCCGGGAAGCGCCGCTCCTTTGGCGTCATCGAATCGATGATGGCGGTCATCTTCTTCATCTGTGCGTCACCGGTCTGCTCCATGGCCTGCTTCGGCAGCTCGGTCATTCCCGGGAGCTTGGCCACCAGCGCAGCCACGCCGCCCATCTTGCGCATCTGCTGCATCTGCTCCTTCAGGTCGTTCAGGTCGAACCCCTTGCCCTTGCGCAGCTTGTCGGCGAACTCCATCGCCTTGTCGCGATCGACGGACTTCTCCACCTCCTCGATGAGGCCGAGCACGTCGCCCATGCCGAGGATGCGCGAGGCCACCCGATCGGGGAAGAACGGCTCGAGCGCGCCCGTCTTTTCGCCCACGCCGAGGAACTTGACGGGCTTGCCGATGACCTGTCGCACCGACAGCGCCACGCCGCCGCGGGCGTCGCCGTCGGTCTTGGTGACGACGATGCCGGTGACGGGCAACGCCTCGTTGAACGCCCTGGCCGTGTTGACGGCGTCCTGACCCATCATGCTGTCGACCACGAACAGGGTCTCGACGGGATTCACGGCCGCGTGCAGCCCCCTGATCTCCTCCATCATCTCTGCATCTATGTGCAGGCGCCCCGCCGTGTCGACGATGAGCACGTCCTTGAACTGGGTGCGGGCGTGCTGCAGGGCGGCGCCGACGATCTCGATCGGCTTCTGCCCGGGGTGACTGGGAAATACGTCGACGCCGATCTCGCGGCCGAGGATCGCGAGCTGTTCGATGGCCGCCGGACGGTAGACGTCCGCGCTCACCAGCAGGACGTTCTTGCGGTCTTCCTCCTTGAGCCGCCGCGCGAGCTTGGCGGCCGTCGTGGTCTTGCCCGAACCCTGCAGCCCCGCCATCAGTACCACCGCCGGCGGCGTGGTTCGCAGATCAAGGGCGCTGTTGGCCTCGCCCATGATGCGCGTGAGCTCGTCGCGCACGATCCGGATGAGGGCCTGCCCCGGCGTCAGCGTGGCGAACACCTCCTCGCCGATGGCGCGCTGGCGTATGTGCTCGATGAACTCCCGAACCACCGGCAGCGCGACGTCCGCCTCCAGCAGCGCCATGCGCACCTCGCGCAGGGTGTCCTGCATGTTCTCTTCGGTGATGCGGCCCTGGCCGCGCAGGTTCTTGACGACGCGATTCAGTCGTTGCGAGAGGTTGTCAAACATTCAGTTCTCCGAAACACCCCGGTTGGACGCGGCAAATCCTAACGGATAGCCGTCCGGCGCGCACCCGTTTCCCGGCTGCCCGCGCCCGCGCGCCCTTCCGCGCCCCGCCCCCACTACGCGTACAATAGGTGCCATGAGTTCCGCCGTACTCAGCCTGGCCGCCATCGTGCTCTACCTGCTCGCCGCCGGCGTGCTGGCCCTCGACGCCAGGGCCGGCGGCGGCACTCGCCCCACCGTCTCGGGCATGCACGTCGTCATCACCGCCGCGGCCGTGCTCATCCACGGCATCGTCCTGTACCAGGCCATGCTGACGCCGCAGGGCCTGAACGTCAGCGTGTTCATCACCGCCTCGCTGGTCGGCTGGATGGTCGCCCTGTTCGCGCTGATTGCCAACATCGCCCGGCCCATGTACATGCTGCTGCTGGGGCTCCTGCCGCTGGCGGCGATCTCGCTGGCGCTGGAGTGGCTCTTCGGTCGCGGCCACGCGGTGACCGGGCAGATGCCCCGGGGCGTGGACCTGCACATCGCGCTGTCGCTGGTGGCCTACAGCCTGCTCATGATCGCCGCGTTCCAGGCCGTGCTCATCGCGGTCGCCGATCGTCAGCTGCGCCGGAAGCGTCCGATCAGGATCATGCGGGTACTGCCGCCGCTTGCGACCATGGAAGTCCTGCTCTTCCAGCTGCTGAACGTCGGGCTGTTCCTGCTCACCCTGGGCCTGCTGAGCGGTTTCATGTTCGTGGATAATCTGTTCGCCCAGCATCTGGTCCACAAGACCGTCCTGTCCATGCTCGCGTGGCTGGTGTTCGCGGTGCTGATCTGGGGCCGCTACCTGCGCGGCTGGCGCGGGCGGACAGCCGTGCGTTACACACTGGCGGGATTCCTGCTGCTCGCCGTCGGATTCTTCGGATCGGAAGTCGTGCTTCAACTGATACTGAAGCGCGTGTGATGCCGGCGGGGAGCGGCATCTGCCTCCAAGACGCCTGCCTCCTGAACCTCACAACCCGTGATCATGGAGCCTCCCCGTGTATGACATTTCCCTAGGCACGCTGTTTCTGGCGCTGATAATCATGCTGATCCTCTCGGCGTGCTTCAGCGCCTCGGAGACCGCGATGATGGCGGTCAACCGCTATCGGCTGCGGCACCTGGCGGCCAAGAGACACAAGGGCGCCATGCGCACCGTCGAACTGCTCGAGCGGCCGGACCGGCTCATCGGCCTGCTGCTGGTCGGCAACAACACGGTCAACAACGCTGCCGTCGCCATCGCCACCATCATCGGTCTGCGATTGATGGGCGACGGCGGCGCCGCCACGGCCACGCTGGTGCTCACCATCGTCATGCTCCTGTTCAGCGAGGTGATGCCCAAGACCCTGGCCGCACTGCGGGCGGAGCGCATCGCGATCCCGGCGTCGTTCGTGCTGCGCCCCCTGATGAGGATCGTATACCCCGTAGTCGTCTGGCCGCTCAACGCCGCCGCCAATTCGATACTGCGCCTGGCCGGCGTGCACCCCGAACAGATCGGGGAGATTGCGCTCAGCCGCGAGGAGCTGCGGACGGTGGTCGCCGAGGCCGGGGCCATGATCCCGCGCAAGCACCAGCAGATGCTGTTCGCCATCCTCGATCTGGAAAAGGGGACGGTGGAAGACATCATGGTGCCCCGCAACGAGATCACCGGCATCGATCTGAACGCCGGGATCACCGAGATCATCGAGGAACTGACCACCTGCAGGCACACCCGCATCCCGATCTACCGGGAAAGCATCGATCACATCGTCGGCATACTGCACATACGGCGCCTGCCCAGGCTGCTGGCGGATGACCGCCGGCTGACCGTGGAGGAGATCGAGGCGGTGCTCGACGAGGCGTACTACGTGCCCATCGGCACGCCGCTGCACACGCAGCTGCTCAATTTCCAGCGCCAGAAGGAGCGCGTCGCGCTCATCGTCGACGAATACGGCGATCTGCAGGGACTGGTGACGCTGGAGGATCTGCTGGAGGAGATCGTCGGGGAGTTCACCACCGATCCGCTGGCCTTCTCGCGCGACATCCATCTCCAGGAGGACGGCAGCTACCTGGTCGACGGTACTGCCACCGTGCGGGAGGTCAACCGGGTGGTCAAGTGGAAGCTGCCGACCGACGGTCCCAAGACGCTCAACGGCCTCATCCTCGAGACGCTCGAGAGCATCCCTCAGCCCGGCACCGGACTGAGGCTGGGTCCTTATACCATCGAGGTGGTGCAGACCACCGGACACTCGGTCAAGACGGCGCGCCTCATGATCACGCGGACCGCCGCGGACACGCCCGCATCGGGGCCGGCCGACGCGGGGGCCTCCGGTCCCGGCGCTTGAGGCCGTATAATCGCGCCCGGACGGCCACGCGCGCGGGACATCGCATGAGCACCGGGAACAAGCGGCACTTTCAACGCATACCGCTGCAGGGCGAGGTGACCATCACCGACCCCGGAACGATCGCGCACGCGCGCCTGGTCGATCTCTCCCTGAAAGGCGCGCTCACCGGGCGGCCGTCGAACTGGTCGCCCGTCGTCGGCGCAGACTGCCGGCTCGCCATTCGGCTGGAAGGCGCGGAGGCGCCGGTCGTCATGGAATGCCGCGTCGCCCATGTCGGGGAGGATCACATCGGGTTCGCCTGCCACCATATCGACATCGACAGCATCACCTTCCTCAGGCGCATGGTGGAGCTGAACATCGGCGACCCCGCACTGCTGGAGCGCGAGCTCTCTTCGCTCGGTTGAGTGCGGTCGCGCGCGCGCGGCGCGTGCGGTAACCGGCCGCCGCCGCGCTACTCTCGAACCCAGCAGTCCTGCTGCGCGGAGGCCCGCCGCAGGCTGTCGATGTGCATCCGGGTGTCGGCGATCCTGCGGCCTTCCGAGTAGTTGTCGAGCGCGGTGTATCCCCACACGTAGAATGCCTCGGGATAGACCAGGCCGAGCAGGCCGAGCGCGGCATTGCGCGGATCGTCATAGAAGTCCGGCTTGTAGTTGTAGGTGTACGGCGTCAGTCGCACGATCTCCTCGTAAATCTGCGCGCAGTCCGAGGTGCCCGGCGCGGGCCATTCGCGGTATTGGGGACCCACCACGAAGTCCTGGAGTTTTCGCGCCTCGTTGCCGATCGCCCGGCCCACCGCGTCGCCCGGCTGTGGCGTCTGCGCGCTGACCGGCATCACCGCTGCAATCATCCACGCCACGAGCATATGCAGTCGGGTCGGCGCGGCGACGCGGCGCCCGGCGGCGCGCGCTTGCATCACTTTCATACCGGCCGGACGACGCGCCATCTGAATCTCCCCCAGGGCTCCATCTACGTCCCGGATATCGGCCGCGGCGGGCGGAGACTTGAGTCGCCGACCCCAGGCGTGCGTGGCCAAGGCAGGCGAGCGTCGCCCGGAAGGACTCAGCACTGGCGTGACCCCGCCAGCGCCGGCGCCGAGGCAAGCACGGCCCGGCATTCGCCGTCCTCCACGATCAACCGTACCGCCTGCTCGATGGCCGCCGGCCGGTCGAGGTGTATGTGATGGCCGCTGCCGCCGATGACGAAGTGGTGACTGAGCGGCATCGCGGCGGCCAGTTCGCGCTGGAGCTCCGGCCACAGGGCTTCCATGGCGTCGCCGCCGGCGCCCTCGGGCCATTCGCGATCCCCGCGCGTGAGCACCACCGCGGGCACGACCGGCATTGCCCCGGCTGCGGCCACCTGCTCGCCGCTGCGCACGAAGCTGCGGTACTCCAGGCGCAGCGCCCGCAACGTCTTCGGCTGCCGCATGAGCAATTCCGCCAGCGGCCGCCACGGATCGGGATAATGCTCCGGCAGCGTGACGCTCGCTCCCCAGCTGCTGCGACGCCGTGTACCACGGTCGTACATCTGCTGGTAGTCGCGCGGGAACCTGCGGTATTGGTCCGGGTGCGAGGAATCCACCAGCACCACGCCCTCCACCTCGCGGGGATACCGCTTGGCGAACAATTGCGCGACGTAACCGCCGAATGAATGGCCGACTATGGCGTAGGGCGGCGATTCGCCGGCGCGCTCCAGCATCGCCCGCAGCTCCGCGACGATCCGGTCCACGCTACGCGGCGCCGGACCGGGGTCGCTCCAACCGTAGCCGGCACGGTCGTAGCTGCAGACCCTGTATTCGTCCGCGAGCGCCGTCTGGACCGGCCGCCATTCCAGCGACAGGCCACCCAATCCGGCCTCGAGCAGCACGGTCGGACTGCCCGCGCCCGTGCAGTAAAGGTGCAGCCGGTGGCTGCCGAGATCGATCAGACGGCCGGGAGGCGGCGGCAGAAAATCGCGACCCGCTTCCAGGCCGGCCACCGCGGAATCCCCCGGAGGACCACCCGCCTCGAGCGCACGGCAGGCCGTACCGGCGTCCAGCGCGAGCAGCAGGCAGAGCGACCCGATGCGCCTCGCGTTCATCGGCGCCCCGGCGATGAAGGTGCCCGGGTGCGCCTTCGCGCCCCGGTTGGCCGACAACGACCCGCGACCGGGGACAGATTCTTGTCGCCAGCAGCGTGAACAAGGCTATAATGGCCGAAAAATCCGTTCAAAAGCGTGCGAACATGAGCCAAAGTATCAAGGTTGAGAGCAGCGGCACCGGCGGAGACCCGCTCGTCTTCACCGTGCAGGTGGAGGATGCAGGCGGTCGCTCCCGTCACCGTGTCACGCTCAGCGACGGGACATACAAAAAGCTGACCGGCGGGCGCTACACCCAGGAGCAATGCGTCGAGGCGGCCTTCCGCTTCCTGCTCGAACGCGAATCGCGCAACGAGATCCTTCCCAGTTTCGATCTGAACGTTATTCACCTGTATTTCCCTGATTTCGAGGAGGCGCTGCCGCGCTACCTGGTGCAGGGATAGGCGGGACGGCCGCCGGCGGCGGCTTGGTGGCGCGATAAATGATTCGCCAGATCCGTCCGCTGACCGAATCGGCCACGTACAGCGAGCCATCGGGCCCCTCGGCCAGCGCGGTCGGCCGATGCGCGGGCGCCGCCTCCTCCCCCGGCCGCGTCTTGCCGGCGAAGCCGTCGGCGAATACTTCCCAGTCATCGCCGATGGTGCCCTTGTCCATCGGCACGAAGTCCACCTGGTATCCGCTGCGGCCGCCGCCCATGCGGTCGTAGGCGCCGTGGAAGGCGATGAAGGCGCCGCCGCGGTAGCGGCGGGGAAACTGGCTGCCGCGATAGATCAGCATGTCGTTGGGCCCATAGTGCGCGGGGAAGACGGCGGCCGGCTCCGGGTAATCGCCGCAGCGACCCACGCGCATCCCGTCGCCGCCATACTCCGGTGCCAGGACGCGGCGGCGTTGTTCCGGATCGTAGTAGCAGTACGGCCAGCTGAAGCGCGCGCCGCGTGTGACGCGAAGCATCTCCTCGGCCGGCAGCTGATTGCCCTGTTCGGTGGTGTAGAGCTGCGGCCAGAGCTCGCTCAGCTGATCGCGGCCGTGCTGGACGACATAAAGCTGCCGCTCCGTGGGCTGCCAGTCCATGGCCAGGGCGTGGCGTATGCCGCTCGCGTAGTGCTCTCCCTGCGCGAAGGTCTGCCCGGTGACGTCGGCCTGGAACCGCCATATGCCCGCGGCCCGCTCGAGCTGCGGACAGGGATCCTGACCCGCGGCGCCAGGACTCCGATCGACTTTCTGGCAGGCGTTGGACGGCGCGCCCACGCTCACGAACATGCCGCCGGCGTCGTCGAACGCCATCGTCTTGGAGGCGTGCGGCTCCGCTGCCGGCAGACCGTCCACGATCACCTCCGGGTTCGCGCGTGGCACCAGCGCATCGTCGAGCCGGTAGCGAAGGATCGCCCCGTCCGTGCCGAGGTACAGGAACTCCCCGCGGGCCTCCAGGCCCACGCCACCCTGGTCGCCGAACTGCTCGATCGTGTCCGCACGACCGTCGCCATCCTCGTCGCGCAGGGCAACGAGGCCGCCGATGCCCAGGCGACGATTGAGCATGGCGCCGTACACGTTGCCGTTGTCAGCGACCGCCAGCCCCCGCAGGTTGGCAAAATAGTCCGCCACCTGGACGGCGCAGAAACCCGGGGGCAGGGTCAGGCCGGCATTTTCCGGGTCGCACTGAACCTTCTGCAGCGCCAGCTGTTCCGGTGAGGGCGGCGGCGCCTTGCGCTGGCAGGCGGAGGTGGCCGCTACCAGGGCGAGCAGCAGTGCGTGCCCGGCGGTGTATGCCGCCGGCCGCGAACAGCGGGTCCCCTCACCGGCCGTCGCGCCCCGCGGCGAGGTGCCATTCGGCAGGACACTTGCATGCTCGCCCATCATCATCACGCGGCCGACGCTACCGGACACTGGAAAGGGACCTTCAGGATATCAGCGAGTTCGACCGCTGCAACCCCGCCGCCGGAGGGCTGAACCGCGACGCCTGTGACGGGTCCTACAAGAACCGTTGCCCCATATATACGCTAGAATACGAGCCCATGAGCCTCACTGCCGGACGTCATCACCAGGACGCACCACCACACACATCCCACGCCGGGAGGCGCATGCTTGGCCTCCTCGGCGCCGCCACACTCTGCTTCTTCTTCTTCGTCGGTGCGGCCACGGCATTACCGTCGCCGACGGTGGAGCGCAGCGCGCTGGTGCCGTCCGAGGCGCACGCGCGCGCCACCGAGCTGGTCCTGCACTTCATCGCCAACTATCACTACCGCAAGGTTGCGCTGGACGACGAGCTGTCGGTCCAGATACTGGAACGCTACCTCGAGACGCTCGATCCGAATCGCAATTACTTCACGAGTGCGGACGTGGCGGAATTCCGCAGGCGTGAAACGCAGTTCGACGATCTGCTCGAGGCGGGCCGGCTGCAGCCTGCCTTCGACATCTTCCTCACCCTCCGCGACCGCGTCGAAGCACGCTCGCGATTCGCGCGCGCGGTGCTCGGCAAGCCGCTCGATTTCAGTGTCAGCGAGGAGTTCAATTTCGATCGCGCCAAGGCGCCGTGGGCCTCCGAGGCCGAACTCGACGATTTCTGGCGCAAGCGGGTCAAGAACGACTATCTCAGCCTGAAGCTCGCCGGCAAGGCGGACAAGGAGATCCGCGAGACGCTGGACAAGCGTTACGAGGACCTGGCGCGGCGCACCGATCAGCTCAACGCCGACGACGTGTTCGAGTTGTTCATCAATGCCTACCTCGCCTCCGTGGAGCCGCATACCTCCTATTTCTCGCCGCGAACCTCGGAGAACTTCCGCATACGCATGAGCCTGTCGCTCGAGGGCATCGGCGCGATCCTGCAGTCGGACAACGAGTACACGCTGGTCCGGCAGATCCTCAAGGGCGGCCCCGCGGACAAGAGCGGCGTGCTGCACGAGGACGATCGCATCATCGCCGTCGGCCAGGGCCTGAACGAGCCGTTCGTCGACGTCATCGGCTGGCGCATCGACGACGTGGTGGATCTGATCCGCGGCAAGAAAGACTCGATCGTGCGCCTGCAGGTGCTCCCGAAGGGCATGCCCGCGAGCGCCAAGCCGAAGGTCGTCACGCTCACCCGCAGCAGGATCGAGCTGGAAGACGAGGCGGCGAAGCAATCCGTCATCGAGTTTCCGAAGGGCGACAAGACCGTCAAGGTCGGCGTCATCAACCTGCCGACCTTCTATCAGGATTTCGAGGCCAGGGCCCGCGGCGACACGGATTATCGCAGCACCACGCGCGACGTCCGGCGGCTCATCGGCGAACTCGAGGGCCAGGGCGTGGAAGGAATCATCATCGATCTGCGCGGCAACGGCGGTGGATCGCTGACCGAGGCCACCGAGCTGACCGGGCTGTTCATCACCACCGGCCCGGTGGTGCAGGTGCGCAACTCCGACGGAACGGTGCATGTCGAGAGAGACACGGACCCCGAGGTCGCGTACGCGGGGCCTCTGGCCGTGCTCGTGGACCGCAACAGCGCCTCGGCATCGGAGATCTTCGCCGGCGCCATCCAGGATTACCGCCGCGGGGTCATCGTCGGCGAGCCTACCTTCGGCAAGGGCACCGTGCAGAATCTCATCAATCTCGGCGAATACGACAACGACGACGACGCTCAGCTCGGCCAGCTTAAAGCCACGATCGCGCAGTTCTTCCGCGTCGACGGCGACAGCACGCAGCACCGCGGCGTGGTGCCCGACATCACCTTCCCGACCGCCCTGGGCGCCGATGACGAGGGCGAGCGCGCGCTGCCGAATGCGCTGCCCTGGGCGCGGATCGAGGCGGCGAATTATTCGCCGGCGCAGGCCCCAGTATCGGAGTTCACCAGGGCACGCTCCTTGCATCAGCAGCGGCTCAAGAACGACCGTGCCTTCCAGGTGCTGCTCGAGGAGGAGCGCGCCGTGCGCGAGGCGAGGGAGAAGACGACGCTGTCGCTGCTGGAAAGCGTGCGCAAGCAGGAGCAGGAGCGCGCCGAGCGGGAGCAGAAGGCGCGGGAAGAGCGTTTCCGGGCGGCCACCGGCCAGGCGCCGCCCAAGAGCGAAGACTCCGAGGATGAGCTGGGCGAGAAGAAACCCGACAACGCGACCGACCTGGTGTTGCAGGAGTCCGCGCGCATCCTCGACGATCTGGTCGTCCCCGGCAGGTTCGCTCAGCAGGCCAGCACCGCAGCGGCTTCCGCCTCACCGGCGGAGTGGGCTTCCGCCTCGCCGGCGGAGTGATCGGCGCTCCGCAGCCTCGTGGCCGTCGATCGCCGCACCCGCGCGGATGGGCGGCAGGGGCGCGGCGTGAAGACGCAATTGAACCTGCAGTTCTCGTCCACCAGCGCCGAGCAAGCCCTCCCCGGACTGCCACCCCCGGGCGCACGTCTCGAGAAGCTGATCAGCGCGGCGCGCCATAACGAGACCGCGTGGCGACGGTTCCGCGCCCTGGAACTGGCGCTGATGTCCGCAGACGGGCTGGATGAACTGGTGGCCCTGCTGCTGGTGCAGGCGCCCGTGGACATGGACTGGGACGCCGTCGGTCTGCACCTGATCGATGGCGACCACGAGGTGCGACGCCTGCTGCTCTCCCGCGATCAGGCGGACGGCTCGAGCGGCGCGCAGGTGCGCTGGCTCACCGATGAGCTGGAATGCGCTGCCGCGTTCGCCGCGCGCGAGCCCCTGCCGAGGCTGGGACGATACCAGCCGGAACGTCACGAGGACCTCTTCGCGCAACCCGAGGCGCCGCCCGCGAGCGTCGCGCTGCTGCCGCTGCTGCGCGGAAGACGCCGGCTCGGCGCCTACGCCATCGGCAGCTGCGATCCCGATCGCTTTCATCATTCCCTCGCCACCGACTTCCTGCAGCACCTGGCCGCGGTCATCTCGATCTGCCTGGAGACCGCCATCCACCGCGAACAGCTGCGGCACCTGGGCCTCACCGACGCCCTGACCGCCGTCGGCAACCGGCGCTACTTCGACCAGCGCCTCGACGAGGAGATGATGCGCGCGCAACGCGCGCGCGCGCCGCTGGGCTGCCTGTTCGTGGACGTCGATCATTTCAAGGGGATCAACGATCGCTATGGCCACGCAGTCGGCGACGAGGTCCTGCAGATGATCGCGCAGCGGATCCGGTCGCAACTGCGCGGCGCGGACGTAGTCGCGCGCTACGGCGGAGAGGAGTTCTCCGTGCTGCTGCCGCAGGCCGACCTCGCACGCGCCGCCGACGTCGCCGAACGCATACGCCGGGCCATCGCGGAGGCACCGGTCGCCATCAGCGGTTCGATCGACCTGCTCGCCGTCACTGCCTCGATCGGGGTCGCGACCTACACCGGGACCGATGGCGACGGCGACGCCCACAGCCGCCGGCTGCTCAGCGCCGCCGACACCGCCCTCTATCGCGCCAAGCAGCAGGGCCGCAATCGCGTCGAGCGCGCCAGGCAGAGCATCGGATAGCCCGCCTCAGCGCCGCGCCATCGCATCGAGGCGCGCCTGTTCCGCGTTGTCGAGCAGGATGCGGGTCGCCGCAAGACTGTCGCAGATGCTCTGCACCCTGCTCGCCCCGGGTATGGGAACGACGTGATCGCCCAGCGCCAGCAGCCAGGCGAGCGCGATGCCGTACGGCGTGCAGCCATGCCTTGCGGCCAGCTCCTGCAACAGGGGCTGACGCGCCAGCTCGACGTGACCGTAGTGACCGCCCACGGGGCTGTGCGCGATGTAGGTAACGCCGATCCGGCCGCAGAGATCGATGAGTCCTGAGGCGAGATCGCGCGCCGCGAGCAGATGGCAGCGATTCTGCACCGAGACGATCTCCACGTGTTGCATTGCCGTCTGCAGTTGTCCGGCGTCGACGTTCGACAATCCGATGCTACGGATCTTGCCTTCCTCGCGCAGCCGCACCATCTCGCCCAGGGTGTCGGTGAATGGCACCTTCGGGTCTACTGCGTGCAGTTGATACAGTTCGATGCAAGCCACGTCCAGGTCCTTGAGGCTCTGCTCGCACGAGGCGCGAATCCATGCCGGGCGGCCATCTGTCTCCCAGCGCCCCTGGGGACGCGTCAGTCCACCTTTGGTCGCGATCAACACCCTGTCGCGGACGCCGAGACGCCGCACGCAGTCGCGGATCAGCCGCTCGTTGTGGCCGATCTCGCCGTTGTCGATGCAATAGACGTTGGCCGTGTCTATGAGCGTGCCCCCACCTTCGACGAAGGCACGGATCACCTCGCAGGCCCGCTCGGGGGCGGGGCGTCCCTCCAGCGACAGGGGCATGGCGCCGAGACCGATCGGGTGCACGGCCGCCCCCGTGCGCCCGAGCCGGCGGAGCGCGGCTCTAGGCTTGTTGTCGTCTGCGGTCATGGGCACCGGCACCGGCGTGGATGGCGCGGACCTCATCGGCGATGATGGCCAGCCCGCGGCGGACCACGTCATCCCCGGGCGTGTAGCTCACGCGTATGCACTCGTGCCGGTGGGGCCACGCCTCGCGCAGGCCGGGGAAGAAATGGTGTCCGGGAAGCACGACCACTCCCCGCGCCTTCAGCCGCTGATACAGCCCGGCGCTGGTGATCGGCAATCCCTCGAACCAGAGCCAGAGGAAGAAGGCGCCCTCGGGCCTGTGCACGCGGTAGCTGCAACCGGCAAAGAACTCCTCCACCCATCGCAGCGCGCGTTCGGCCTTGGCGCTGTAATAGGGGTTGACCAGATCGCGGCTGCTCCGGAGTATCTCGCCACTCTCGACCATCTGCTGCGCGAGCGCCGGCCCGACGCTGCCGGTCGACAGGTGCAGGATGGCATTCATGCCGGTGAGCGCGTCGATCACCGGCTCGGCCGCGATCACCACGCCGGTGCGCACGCCCGGCAACCCGATCTTGGAGAGGCTCAGGCAGAGGATGACCTGCTCGTTCCACACCGGGCGTGCGGCGGTGAAGATGATGTCCGGGAACGGCGTGCCGTAGGCGCCGTCGATGATGAGCGGCACGTCGGCGGCGCGCGCGAGCGCGACCAGTGCGTCGATCTCCTCGTCGGTCAGCACGTTTCCGGTCGGATTGGTGGGCCGCGACACGCACATCGCGCCGATGCCGGCCTCCACGCGCAGCCCTTTGAAGTCGACGTGATATTTGAACTGACCTCGATCGAGCAGCTCGATTGCCGGGCGGCGCGCCACGAACATGTCATCGCTCAGACCCAGGTCGGCATAGCCGATGTATTCGGGCGTAACCGGCAGCAATATCTGCTGCACGGTGCCGCCGGCGCAGGGTCCGGCGAACATGTTGAACAGCATGAAGAAGGCGGACTGGCTGCCGTGGGTCAACGCGACATTGCGCCGCGTGAGGCCCCAGCCGTATTCGCGATTGAGCATCGCGACCAGCGCCGCGACGAAATCGCGCTGGCCCTGCGGCGCGTCGTAATTCCCGACGGTCTGGGCGAACAGGCGCGCATCCGAGGCGATCTGCAGGGCGCGCTGGCGAAACAACTCCTGCACCGCCGGGATGTGGCTCGGGTTCCCGCCGCCCAGCATCAGTACGTCGAGCGAACCGTCGAGCGCCGAGCCGAGGTCCTCCATCAACTGCCGGGTCCCGGAACTGCCGCCGTAGCGGCGGCCGAAGTCCGTCAACTTCATGCCTCGGCCTCCCCGGGCGGCTGCAGGCGGGTGATGATGTAACCCCCGGACTTCTCGTCACGCTCCAGCGCGAGCAGGCGCCGCTGCTGCGCCTCCTCCAGCAGTTCGCTGAAGGTGGAGAAGCCGTAGTAGGACTCCTTGAAACCGGGCTTGCGACGCTTCAGGGCCTGCTTGACCATCGAACCCCAAAGCTTCTCATCGACGCTGCGCTCGCCCATGATCGCCTCGGCGGTCTCCACGACCAGGTCGATGGCCTGCTGTTTCCTGTCCTCCTCCTTGAACTCCGCCTGGGCCTCGGCACCTTGCGGCTCGGCCGCCTGCGTCTCGTCGCTGGCCGCAGGTTTCTCCCGGCGCCGCCGCGCCCCGCTGCCGCTGCGCGCGCCGCCGCGGCTGCTGCGCCGGCGCTGCTCGCGCACCAGGTCGTCGTAAAAGATGAATTCGTCGCAATTGGAGATCAGCAGATCCGAAGTGGAATTCTTCACCCCCACCGCGATGACGGTCTTGTTGTTCTCGCGCAGTTTGGACACCAGCGGGGAGAAGTCGGAGTCGCCGCTGATGAGTACGAAGGTGTCCACGTGCAGCTTGGTGTAGCACAGGTCGAGCGCGTCGACGACCATGCGGATGTCGGCGGAGTTCTTGCCCGACTGCCGGACATGGGGAATGTCGATGAGCTCGAAGGAGGCCTCGTGCATCGGCTGCTTGTACTCCTTGTACCGCTCCCAGTCGCAATACGCCTTCTTGACGATGATGCTGCCCTTCAGCAACAGGTGCTCGATGAGCCGCTTGATATCGAATTTCTCGTACTTGGCATCGCGGCAGCCGAGCGCGATATTCTCGAAATCGCAGAACACGGCCATGTTCTGGGTATCTGAAGGATCGATGGTCACGCGGTGCTCCCCTGACGCCACATGGATGATATGCTTTATCGCTGAATCGGAGAGATTTGGCAAATGCACGCGATCCTGGCCTTTTTCCGTTATTTCGGCGTCCTGCGGACGCTGCTGCTCCTCGTGACCCTGGTCGTCATCGCCTGCGCCCCGTTCGCGGACGGGCGGGTCCAGACCGGCTGGATGCTCGGACCCTCGGTCATCGCGCCGACCATCATGGCGATGCTGGCGTTCTCGCTGCCGCTGGACATCACCATGACCCGCGTCTTCATGCTCGACCGCCCGGTTCCCGAGCGGCGGCGCTACCGCCGGATCCTCTGGCTGGAGAGCGCCCTGCTCCTGGTCATGCTGGCGGCGTGGGCGCCGTTCATCCTGCGCATCATGGGCAGGTAGGTGAGCCCGCACCCCGGGGCGGCGACCGACGGGCTGAACCTGCCGCCCGGGCGCGCCTCCAACCCTGAATACCGGCGCCGGCATCCGGCCCGGGAAATGCAGCATTACACGGTGATGCCGGCCCGACTCCTCAGACCTTCGCTGTTGCTTCCCGCCCTCTGCGCGCTGCTGGCGCTCGCCTGCACCCTGCCGGCGGCCGCCGTCACGGTGGTCAAGTCGCCCAGCGACGCGCGGGAATTCAGGTACCTGCAACTGACCAACGGCATGAAGGTGCTGCTGGTCTCCGATCCCGAGGCCGACAAGGCCGCCGCCGCCCTGAGCGTGGGCGTAGGCAGCGCCAGCGACCCGCCCGAGCGCCAGGGGCTCGCCCACTTCCTCGAGCACATGCTGTTCCTGGGGACGGCGAAGTATCCGAAGGCCGGCGAGTACGACGAGTTCATGAACGCCCACGGCGGCACCGAGAACGCCTACACGGCCTTCGAGAACACCAATTACCATTTCAGCGTCGACAAGGACCATCTCGAGGGGGCGCTCGACCGGTTCGCACAGTTTTTCATCGCGCCGCTGTTCACGGCGGAGTACGTGCAGCGCGAGAAGAATGCGGTGAATTCCGAGTACAAGGCCCGCATCAAGGACGACGACCGGCGTCTGTATTCGGCCCTGCAGCAGGTGGTCAATCCGCGGCATCCGTTTTCGAAGTTCGCCGTCGGCAGCCTCGAGACGCTCTCGGACCGCGACGGCAGCGCCATACGCGACGAGCTCATCGATTTCTACCGGCGGCATTACTCCGCGGACCTCATGACCCTGGCCGTGCTGGGCAGGGAGCCGCTTCCCCGGCTCGAGGAGTGGGTCAGGTCACGCTTCGAGAAGGTCGAAAACCGCTCGGTCACCCCGCTCGTCATCGATGCGCCGCTGTTCGAGCCGGGGCGCCTGCCGCTGCGGCTCGACGTGGAGCCGCTGCGCGAGGAGCGTCAGCTGCAGCTGTACTTCCCGGTCCCGACCGTCGCGCCGTATTACCGTCAAAAACCGATCGACTACATCGCCAATCTGCTCGGCCACGAGGGCGAGGGCAGTCTGCTCTCCTCCCTGAAGGCCAGGGGCTGGGCAGATCAGCTCGGCGCGGGGCTCGGCCGCGACGACAGCGACGGCGCCACCGTGTCGCTCTCGATACGCCTGAGCGAGGAGGGGCTCGGGCACGTCGACGACATCGTCGAGCTCGTCTTCCAGACGCTGCGCCTGATCGAGCGCGACGGCGTGCAGCGATGGCGCTACGCGGAGCAGGCCCGGCTGGCGCAGATCGCGTTCCAGTTCGACCAGAAGGATTCCGCGCTGCATTCCGTCATCGACCTCGCCGAGACGCTCGGCCGGGTCGCTCCGCAGGATGTCGTGCAGGCGCATTATCTGATGATGGATTTCGACGAGGACCTGATACGGCGCTATCTCGCCTGTCTTCGCCCCGAGAACATGCTGATGGTGGTCACCGCCAGGGGCGTGAAGACCGACCGGCGGGATCCGTGGTACGACACCGCCTATGCCGTCCGCGCGATGCAGCCCGCCACGCTCGCACGCTGGGCCGCGACCGATATCAGCAGCGATCTCGTGCTGCCGGCTCCGAACCCATTCATTCCCGAGCACACGGCGCTGAAGGCCGCGGACGCCGCTGCCACCGCCATCCCCGTGCGCATCGATCAGCAGCCGGGCTACGAGTTGTGGTTCAAGCAGGACGAAACGTTCAGGCAGCCGCGCGCCGATTTCTATTTTTCCGTGCGCACGCCGGTGGCGAACGACAGCGCCGAGCACGCGGTGCTCACCAGCCTGTACACGCAACTGGTGAGCGACGAGCTCAACGAATTCTCGTATGCTGCGCAGCTCGCGGGCCTGAGCTACAGCCTCTACCCGCACATACGCGGATTCACCGTGCGCATCAGCGGCTATGACGACAAGCTCGCACTGCTCCTGACCCGCATCGTGGAGGCGCTGCGCAACCCCGTCCTCACCGAGGAGGCGCTGGCGCGCGAGCGTCAGGACATGGTCCGCGGGCTGGAGAACGTGCGCCATGAGAATCCGTACGAACAGATCCTCTCGGAGGTCGCCAAGCTCATCGTGCACCCGAGCTGGACGGAGGCGAAGCGGCTTCAGGCCGCGCGCCGCGTCAGCCTCGGGGAGCTGAAGACCTTCGTTTCGCGATTGCTGCGCGACGTGCAGGTCGAGGCCCTCGCGCACGGCAACCTGCGCCGCGCGGACGCCCGGGCGCTCGGGGACATCGTCAAGAGCGCGCTGGTGGAACCGGCAACGCCGGTGGAGGTCGCCCCGGGGCAGGTGGTGCAACTGGACAGCGGCACCATTTACCGGCGCGAGCTCGAGGTCTCGCACCCGGATTCCGCGGTCGTCGCCTACTTCCAGGGCAAGGACCGCTCGCCCGCGGAACGGGCGCGCTTCGAACTGCTCGCACAGATCCTCGAGGCGCCGTTCTACAACGACCTGCGCACCGAGAAGCAGCTGGGTTACGTCGTGAGCGCCGGCAGCCTGCCGCTGCTGGAGGTGCCGGGCATCACCTTCCTCATCCAGTCGCCGACCACCCATCCGGCCGATCTGGAGGCGAATATCACGCAGTTTCTGGCGAGTTACCGCATCGCGATCGCGGCGATGCCCGCCGAGCTGTTCGAGAGTCATCGCGAGGGCCTGCTCTCACGCATACTGACGCGCGAAGACAGGTTGCAGATGCGCACCGACCGCTACTGGGGCGATCTGGACCTGCAGCGCTACCGTTTCGATGGCCGGCTGCAGCTCGCCAACGCGGTGCGCGCGATCACCCTGGAGGACTTCCGCAAGTTCTACGAGCAGGTCCTCCTGGAAACCGCCCGCAGGGAACTGGTGGTGCAGAGCACCGGCAGCGCCCATGAGCCGGTGGTATCCGCGCACGAGCCGCGGGCCGGCGTGATCGTCCGCGACCCGGACGACTTCGCCCAGGGGCACACCCTCGTACCGGGCTCCGACCCCGTGCCGCTTTCCGGGGCCGCGATGCCGCCGGGCGCCCGCAGCGCACCCTGAAACGACCCTCCCGCCGCGCCCGACCGGGGCTCACCCGGCCCGACCTCTTGTGCAGCCAGCAGTTTTCTTGCTTTTCCTCTTCTATTGTCCTTGACTTTCATCCAGTTACCACATAATCTTAAATTATATTATCAGATAAATTATCTGCTAACTTACTGATAACTTATGGATTGTAAAAGGGGATACGCATGAGTACAGCCGCCAAGTCGAGTCTATTCAAGGCCGTGAACAAGCCGCTCAAGGGCGCCCTGTCACGGCTGTTCAGCAGGCCCTTCCAGCTCGTTCTGGGCAAGCGGGCCCTGACGTTCAACCACCCGGGGGACTTCGAGTTCGCAATGAGCGGGCGCGTGGCGGTGTCCCTGGTCAAGGTCGTGGAGATGCTGCATCGGCCGGTGGCCTCGCTACGGCGCGAGACAGTGTTCGTCCGCCTTGTCGAGCACAACCTGGTGCGCGCGCTGGAGCGCTGCCGCAAGGATCCGGAGAGCATCGCCGAATCGCTGCGAGACATGGGACTGCGCAGCTTCAGCACCGACTATCGCTGGCGCGCGATCTTCGAGGCGCTGGCGGCCGGCGGAGCCGAACTTAACGAGTATCGCCGCGTGGCGGTAATGAAATACCTTCAGTATCTCGGCGCGCGCCGTGATGCGCTCGGTATCATCCACTTCCACAAGACCGGCAGGGCCATGGACGAGGAGATCGTCATCGACGCGGAGACGAGCGGCGCGACGGCCGATCCGGGCATGCCGACGCCCGCGTGTGCCGAGGCCGAACTCCATGGATTCCAGCGGCTGCCGCGCGGCCGGCCGGTCATCGTCACGATCGAGCCCGGGCAGGAGCTTGCGCTGGCGCTGGCCGATCACCGGGCCCGCCTGGTGGCGGGCGAACAACTCGTGCTCATCGACGCGGAGGGCCGGCAGCATGCGCTCGACGCCCGTCGCCAGATGGTGGGACGCGGCCTGGGCAACGACATCACACTGGAGGGCGACAGCCGCTCGGTCTCGCGCCGCCATCTCGTCATCGAGCCGCTCGAGGACCATCGCGTGCGCCTCGTCGACGTCTCGGCGCAGGGGACCTACATCCCCGACGGCGTGGCCGCGATCAGCGAACTGGCGGCGGCAGCGGCCTGAGCGCGCAAGGCCGTACCAATGAAAGGGCCGCCTGCGGGCGGCCTTCGTTTTTCTGCGTCCATGCGGGGCGGTCTCAGCGGCGCGCCGCACGCGCGGCTGATGCCGATCGGCTCCTGGCGGTCTTGCTTGACGCCCGCGATGCCGTCCGCGGCTGCGCCTTCGGCCGGACCTTGGCGCGCGCCTTCGCGGCTGGCGCGCCCGCCTTCTTCTTCGGCTGCTTGCTGGCAGCCTTGCGGGCTCCGTCCGCGGCGGATTTGCGGGCCATGCGCTGGCCGATGGCGATCAGGCGTGCGACCCGCTCACCTGCGTCCTGCAGGTACTGGCGGGATTTCCGGATGGCGACATCCAGCTCCATGGCATTCGGTGTCGCGGCCTCCAGACCGTCGATGCCGTGCGCGAAAACACCGGCGGCGTCGTCCGCCAGACCACCGCCGATGGCGATGACCGGCACCCCATGCCGGCGCGCCGCCGTGGCTACCCCGGAGGGTGTCTTGCCGAAGGCCGTCTGAAAGTCGACCCGACCCTCCCCTGTGATCGCGAGCGTGGCACCCTGCATGTGCTTCTCCAGCCGCGTGGCCTCCACCACCAGTTCAACGCCGCGTTTCAGCGTCGCGCCGGTGAAGGCGATGAGGGCCGCGCCCATGCCGCCTGCGGCGCCCGCGCCCGGCCGCCGCACGACATCTATGCCGAGGTCACGTTTCACGATCGCCGCCAGGTGCGCGAGATTTCGGTCCAGCGTCTCGATCATCTCCGCTGTCGCCCCCTTCTGCTTGCCGTAGACATGCGACGCGCCGCTCGGCCCGCACAGCGGATTGGTCACGTCGCAGGCGACATGGATGGTCGACCGGCGGACCTCCGGCTGCAGTCCGGCCATGTCGATACGTGCGACCCGCTCGAGCATGCCGCCGCCGAGCAGTTCGGTGATCGGGTTGCCGGCGGCATCGATGAAGCGCACGCCCAGTGCCTGCGCCATCCCGGCGCCACCATCGTTGGTCGCCGATCCACCTATGCCGATGATGATCTCGCGCGCCCCGCCGCGCAGCGCGTGCAGGAGCATCTCGCCGGTGCCGTAGCTCGTGGCCAGCAGCGGGTTGCGTCGATCGCGGGGCACGAGCGGCAGGCCCGAGGCCGCCGCCATCTCCATGACCGCGGTGCGGCCGCCGCCGAGCAGCCCGTAGACCGCCTTGACCCGTTCGCCCAGCGGCGCGGTGACCATGCACTCGACGAACTCGCCGCCGGTGGCGTCGACCAGCGATTGCACCGTGCCCTCGCCGCCGTCGGCCATCGGTATCTTCACGCAGCGGGCCTTTGGCCATACCCTGCGCAGCCCGGCCTCGATCTCGGTGGCAACCTCCATCGAGGTCAGGTTTTCCTTGAATGAATCAGGCGCAATGACGATCTTCATGCACGTTGCCCTCCAGGTGATCGGCCCGCGCGCCGCCGGCCGCCCGGAAGCCGGACGCGCTGCGTGCGACGGGTGTGGTTCGAAATCAGATGCCCGCCGGCGCGAACCCTGCGACATCCGGGTCCGCTCTCGCCGGCCATGCTCGACGTGGTCTGCGGACAATCATACGGCATAACGGCCGCCGCGCAGCGGGCGGGCCGCGCCGCTCGCTCACGCGTCCAGCGAGTCCTTTCCGCCGCGATTGCCGCTGGCTTCCTCGACACGCGGGGCGGGCCCATCCGTCCCGGCGCCCTTGGAGGCGCTCCAGACCAGCCGGTCGTTGGCGCGCATGATCCGGTTGATGAGCGCCTGCTGGAACGCGCGGTTCAGCCGCATCTGCAGCGGCAGCGAGGCCCATTCACTCATCTTCGCCTCGATCTGCAGGACGGTGACCTTGGAGATGGCCGTTACCGTCGCCGTGCGTTTCGCCCCCGCCTCGGCCAGGTAGGCGATCTCGCCCACGCAATCCCCCGCGTTGACGGCGCCGATGATCTGGTCGCCGCGCATCACCGAGAACTGCCCGTTCACCACCACGAAGAAGCCGGGATCGCTGCTACCCTCGGTGATCAACACGTGCCCGGGGGGGTGCGTGCGCCATATGCCCACCTTGACGACCTCTCCGATCATCGCCTCGGTGAAGCCCTCGAAGAAGGTCAGCGACTTGAGCATGCGGACCTTCTCGGGCGTGGTCGGCTCGAGCTCGTCGCCGGAGATCTTCAGCGCGTCGAGATCGGCGACGATCTCCGCCGCCGTGTGATAGCGGCGGTCGAGCGATTTCTCCAGGCAGCGCCTGACGATCGCCGCCAGCCGCTCGGGCACCTCGGGCCGCAGTTCCCGGACGGGAGTCGGTTCACTGTTGAGGACCTGCTGGATCAGGCCGGAGATGCCGCGCCCTTCGAAGGGCGGCTTGCCGGTGAGCAGCTGGTACATCACCACGCCGAGAGAGAACAGATCCGACCGCCCGCTGAGCTCTTCGTCACGCGCCTGCTCCGGCGACATGTACATCGGCGAACCGAACCAGCCGACCACCTGCGTCTGTTCGGCCGACAGCCGGCGGGCGATGCCGAAGTCACCGACCTTGATGCGGCCGTCCTTGGTGAGCATCAGATTGGAGGGCTTGATGTCGCGGTGAATGATCCCGTGCTTGTGCGCGTGGTCCAGCGCATCGGCCGTCTGGCGGAAATAGCCCACCGCCCTCTCGATGGAGACGAGGTTGTCCTGCTGGCAGAGTGAGCGCAGGGTCGAGGCCCCCTCGATGTACTCCATGACCATGTAGAAGGAGCCGTCGTCGAGCTCGCCGGCGTCGTAGACCTTCAGGATGTGCGGATGATCGAGGCTGCCCGCCGTCTGCGCCTCGTTGAGGAACATCTTCCTCGCCAGCCTGCCGCGCTTGCTGGAGTCATCGGTGTTGGTGGCGACCTTGATGGCCACGCGCCGGTCGAGGATCGGATCGCGGCCTATATAGACCATGCCCATGGCGCCGCGTCCGGCGACGCCGGTCACCTCGTACTTGCCGATGCGGTTGGGTGTATTCGTGGAATTCATTCGAGGAAGTCGATAGTAGCAGCCTTGCGGGGAATATGCTTCGGTCTGGCCGCGACTCCGGCCCGCCGGGTCAGACGGCCAGCTCGAGCGGCGATACGCCCGCGCCCTGGGCATATTCGATGCCCAGCTCCTTCGCCTTGGCGAGCGCCGCCTTGCTGTCGATGCAGTCGGCGATGGCCGGCATGCCGAAGAAGTGCGCCATCTCCACCGCCGACTTGACCAGCGCAGCGTCGCCCTTGTCGTTGGCGATGTCGCGGATGGCCATGCGGCCGATGCGAACGAGATTGACCTTCAGCGCCGCGACGCGGCTGAAAGAAGACGCCTCGCCGCCGAAGTCCCCGTACAGGAAGCGGCAGCCATACTCGCGCAGGGCGTTGACGAGTTCGGTGATCTCCGGGTTGGCCTCGCCACCCAAGGGCTCCGTGATCTCGAAGCAGAACCGGCCGGGCGGCGCGGCGGTGTTGATGAATTCCTCCCCGATGTAGGCGGCGGTGGCCGGGTCGCGCAGCGATTCGGCCGTCAGCACGATGATGCACATCCCACCGGCGGGCAGGCGGTCGGGATTGTCCACGACCCAGCGCATGGCCGCGCGGACCAGCCACCGGTCGAGATCCGCGGTGCGCTGCAATTGCTCCGCGGCCGCGCGCAGGGCGCGCGCAGTGACGCGTGTCCCGCCCGGCAACTGCATCGACGGCACCAGTTCCATGTGGGTGGGAAGCTGCGAGGCGCTGCCCTGCGACTGCGGCACGATACGCTGCAGCGCCAGGTGCAGGCGATCGTTGTCGAGCGCCACGCGCAGGTACTCACCGAGCCGGCCGGTCACGCGTGTGCCGGTGTCGCCCTGCTCGTCGACGTGCACGATGCGTATCGGCGTGCTCCCCGGTGCCTGGGCGAGCGCCAGCGCCGCCTGGGCAGACTCCAGGATCTGCTCGGCGTTCGCCGCCTCGGTGCTGAACGGGACCAGGCCTGCCCGG
This sequence comes from Gammaproteobacteria bacterium, assembly GCA_022072255.1. Lineage (GTDB taxonomy): Bacteria > Pseudomonadota > Gammaproteobacteria > JAJPIJ01 > JAJPIJ01 > JAJVHZ01. Next base: position 34,978 of record JAJVHZ010000002.1, read on the forward strand.
GCCTTCGCACCGCCACCGGCGACATTGTCCTCCGCGCCTTCGAGAGTCTTCAGCATCTTCTCGATGGCGGTGTAGCCGCGTCCCTGGGAATGGTCGCGCAGCAATACCCCGAAGCGGTTCTCGCCGAGGCGTGCCGCCTGCGCCTCCGGCGGCAGGTCGATCCTGACTCGCGCGGCGCGCTCGCGCAGACGCTGTTCGCGCTCGGCCTCGGGCAGCTTCTGTACGGCGGCCGGCTCGTGCACCTCGAGGAACGCGACCACCTGGCTTTCCTTCTCCTGCCTGGCGGCCGTCAGCGCCTGGTCGACCTGCTCGGCGAAGGCCTTTTCGTTCAGCAGGTGCGTGACGACATCGGAGTGGACCTGCTGCTCGAGCCGACCGTGCAGGGCCTCCAGCGATTTGACCATCGCGCGCTCGACCGTCGGCAGCGGCACATCCTCGACCAGCCGCGCCGAGCCGCGGCGCAGCTGCATTGCCAGCTCCTGCAGTCCGAAGCTGCCCGCCTTCTGGCCGCCCGGGTCCGCGAAGACGTAGGATCCGCCGTCCTCGTCGGCCCATGCCAGCCTCAGCAGGCGCTGCTGCGGGCCGCTGCCCAGCATGATCTCGTCGCCGACCTTCAGCCGGCGCACACGGTTGATCCACGCCATCCAGTCCTCGCCGAGCGTGCTGGTCTGCATCCGCGACTCGCCGCCCGTGGTCTCCTTGCGTCGGGACTTCATGAACTGCGCCTGTGCCTCCGCGGCGCGCGCGAGGTCGGCGAGGTTGTGCTGCACCTCGCGCTCCTGCTCCGCGAGCAGCACCTCCAGGCGTTCGTCGGCGTCAATGAACACGGCCGGGTTCTCGGCCGCCTCGCCGACGACCTTGTCGACGATGAAATCCAGCTCCGGAAGGATCGACTCACCGCCGTCGCCCTTCCTGGCCGAGCGCACACGCGCGAGGTTGTTCAGCACCCGGCGCGCCGGATGATCGGTACGCTCGAAAAAATTCTTGTCCGACAGCGCCACCATGTTGACCGGCCGCCGCAGCCTGCGAAGCAGCGGCCTGACCTCCGGGATGACGTGCGGGTCCTTGCCGATCGCGTTGAACAGCTCGAGCACCAGCTCGAGCAGATCCCAGTCCGCGTCGCGCACGGCCTTCGGCGCCGGCGCTGCCGGACTCTGCGCGGCAAGCGCGCCCTCGAGCTGCGAGCGCGTGACGGTGGCGGCCAGGCCGCCCGCCTCCCCGCTCGTCATCTCCAGCGCGCGCAGGGCCGAGCCGATCTCCCCGAGCGTGTAATGCGCCATCGACCCGGCGGTGGCGGCGCCGAAACCGTCGATCGTCGCCCTTCCCGGCACACTGCCGCGCTGCAGATCGCGCCCCAGGCCGAACAACGTGTGCGCCGCCTGGAAGGCGTTGACGGGCGCCACCATCAGCGGCGTGCCGGCGGGCAGCGCAGCGGCCAGCTGTTCTATCTGGCTGGCGATGTTCTGCACGGTTCCACCGAGATGCGGGGCATGAGTGCCGGCGCCGTCCGTTGCCGAGGGGCCGCCGGTCGTCGTCGCGGCACCCGTCTCGGGTCGCCGGCGCGGCGCGCTGCTGATGACGCGCGGGCGCGGCGTCTCGCCGGCCAGCGGCACGCCGCTCCGGGCGAGATGGGCGTTGGTGTCCTCGTAAAAGCGCCGGATCTCCGGCACGGCCAGTTCCTGGTAGGCGTGCAGCGCGGCGCGCAGGACCTCCGCACCCGGATGCGCCTTGCGCAGGTAGTCGCCGAACTGACGGGCGAGGTAGGCCGGCCCGAAGGGGTTGTTGCCCTTGTCGATGCGCGCCCCGTACAGGAAAGACAGCCGCTGGTTCAGCTCGTAGAGGGCACGCCCGAGCGCGGTCTCGGCGCGATCGACGGCCTCCGACACCGCCAGGAACTGCTCGAATTCGTCGGTCTCCACCAGCGCGAGGCCGTCGCCCAGCGCGCTCTGCCTGCTCTCGCCCGGACGCAACGCCACGGCGATACCGCGCGTGCAGGCGTGGTCGTACTGCTCCAGCAGCGCGGCGCGCAGCTCGTCGCAGATCGCGGACCGCTTCTGCTTGAGTGCCTGGCCGAACTGCCAGATGGCGCGCTGCAAGGCGGCGTCGACGGTATCGCGCGAGACGTTCAGCAGGAACCCCTCGACGTTGCTGAAGTACTGATCCATCCAGTGGTTGAAGCCGCGCTCCAGGCGCCGCCGGATATCCCGAAGCACCGCCATGCGCTCGACCTTGGTCTTGTCCTGCGCGCGAACCAGGTCGGGCAGCGCCGCCTCGCCGGCCGCGGGCCGGACCTGCGCGGCCTGGGTGAGCGCGGCGATGGCGAGCGGATTGGGCTGGATGAGCTCGGCGCCGACACCCGAGGTCAGCACCCGCACGACCTGCGCCTTCAGCTCATGGGCGCTGTCGCGGTTGCCGACGCTGACGGTGAAATGGATGCCGATGCGTTCGCCCTGGACGAGCGGGCGCTGCGCGACCATCCCGGCGCCGACCTCGCCCTCGAAGGACACGAAGATGCCGTTGCTGCAGAAATCGCGGATCTTGCAGGCGCGCGACTCGAAGCCTTCCCCGGCGATCAGGGCGTCGAGAAATACCGGGTAGCGCGGTGTGCGCCGCTGTTCAGCGGACGGAGGCCTGTTCCCCGGCCCGGAGCCACCGCTGAGCTCGCCATTCGTCATAATAGGTTGTTGTCAACGCGCGCGGCCGTTGCCGCTGATCAAGAATAATAGTGTCAGCGGGCGATCTACGGCAAACCGGCCACGGCGGCGCGCGGCTCCGCCGCCGGCGGCGTTGCACCCTGCAGCAGGCTCTTCACCATCAGCTGGTGCACCTCGTCCAATTCCCTTGTGCATTGCATCCTCCGTCCCAGCATCTGCGCAATGACCGTGCCGCCGCCGTACAGCAGCCGGTTGGTCGCCACCGCCGGCAGGCGGGCGCCGGGCGTCATGATGCCCACGAGATTCAGCGGGTCGACGGCATTCAGGGCCGCCCATTCATCGGGGGCATCGCGGTCCGGGATGGCTCTGAGCACCGTGACCGCATCCACATGGGCGAACTGCTCGCCCGCCACCCCGGCAAGAAAACGCCCGGAACGGATCTCCCCGCGCGCCTCCAGGCGCCTGAGCACCCGCAACAGCTCCCACCACGGCGGCACCCATGGCTCGCGTTCGGTGAGCCGCCGGAACAGGACCCCGTAACGGTTGAGCAAGGTTCGGGCCGCATGCTCGATGTCGGCGGCCCCCGGGGGCTCCTGGGCGCACTCGCCGCTGCACGACCAGCGGCCGCTGCCGCTGGCGCCGTGGCGTGCCGGGTGCTTGGCCCGACGCATGAGCTGGCGCAGGCCGTCGAAACTGTCGGCGACCACCGCGCCGGCGGTCACCAGCACCGCCAGGGCGTGCCGCAGACCCAGTTCGTCCAGGCCGCTGGCCTCGCAGATCTCGTCGGTGAAGCTCGGGCCGCGGCTGGCGAGGAACTCGAGCACCCGCTGCGCGTCGCGGCCGGCGACTTGCGCCCCGTCGGCGCGCTGGCGATGCGCCGCCAGTCGCTGCCAGACGGCCCGGTGGCGTCGGGACACGAACGCGATCGGCGCGCCCCGGATCGACCGATACCCGCCCGTGGCGCCGAGGCGCGCCCAGGTGATGCGTCCGGACAGGCAAAGGCTGTCGAGCATCGCCGGGTCGTAGTTGACGATGCGCGCCGGCAGCAATTCCCGCTCCCACATCGCCGCCGGGGCGGGGAACCCCTCGAGCTGCTCGAGCACCCGCTGCACCGAGGCCTCGCCGAAGAGACGTTCCGCTGGCAGCACGTGCTGCCAGCGCAGGAGAAAACGGATGAACTGCGTCGCGCTGACCGGCTGTACGGCGCGGCGCAGGCGCTGCATCGTGTAGTTGTGGATGCGCGCGAGCAGACGGCGCTCACACCATTCCGTGTCCGTGGCCCCGGGCGTGTAGCGGCCGCGCAGCACGAAGCCCTCGCTCTCCAGGGCGAGCATGGTCTGCTCCAGGCGCGAGGGCGGTAGCCCGAGTTCGCCGGCCAGCTCCGCGACCCGCACCGGGCCGAGTCCCTGGAGCCGGCCTCGCACCAACTCGATCAGCGCCTCCTCGCCGGTCCAGGACCCCTGCGACTCCGGGGGAGCCGCCACCGGCGGCTGCATCTGCAGTGTGCCGAACAGCGCCCGGAACAGCGGCAGGCGTTCCGCCGCCACCCAGAGCTCGCTGCCGCCCGGCGTGCGGATCCTCGTTGCCCGCCGCGTATCGACCAATACCGATAGCCAGCCGCTCCACACCGATCCGCTCGCGCCGGGCACCCCCGGCGCGCACGGCGGCAACGCGCGGCGTGCCTCCGCCTCCGTTAGATAGCCGAACCACATCAGGGCATCGTGCAGCTCGTCCGGCCCGGTGGCATCGGGCCAGGCCTCTCCGCGCACGCGCGCGATCGCCTCCGCATCGAGGCGCCCGAGATCCGAGGCGCTCTCCGGGTCCAGCCAGCGCCGGGTGACGACGGCCTGGGTGCGACGCTCCTCGAGCGGCGCATCGTCGAGGAAGGCATAGGGGCGCGCCGTGAGTATCTCCGCGGCCAGCGGCGAGGGCCCGGTCAGGTCACGGGCGACGATGCGGCGCCTGCCGCCGTGTATCGCGCGCAGCAGTTTCTCCAGCGCCTCGATGTCCATGGCCTCGTGCAGGCAGTCCGCGACAGTCTGGCTGACCAGCGGGTGATCGGGGATCTCGCGCCTGCCGCCGGCGATGTTCTCGAAGCAGGCGCGACCGTCCGGGAACACCACCGCCATCAGATCCTCGGCGCGCATCCGCTGCAACCGCGGCGGAACCTTCCTGCCGGCGCTGTAGCGTGGCACCGCCAGGGCGATCGCGGTGTTCCAGCGCCAGCGCGCGTTGAACATCGGCGCGTCGAGCAACGCCTGCACGAGCACCTCGCGCACCGTGTTCGGGTGCAGGAAGCGGTAGACGTCCTCGAGCGGGAAGCTGTGGGTCTCGCCCAGCGAGAGGATGATCGCGTCCTCGGTGGCCGCCGCCTGCAGCTCGAAGTTGAACTTGCGGCAGAAACTCTTGCGCAGGGCCAGCCCCCAGGCGCGGTTCAGCCGCCCGCCGTGCGGCGAGTGCAGCACCAGCTGCATGCCGCCCGCCTCATCGAAGAATCGCTCGGCGACCAGCGTCCGCTGGGTCGGCAGCACGCCCAGGGCGCGCTTCGCCGCCAGCAGATAATCGATCGCCTGCTCCACCGCGGCCGGTGGCACTCCGGGCTTGGCGCCCAGCCAGGCGAGCAGGCGTTCGCGCGCGGGCTGGTCCGCGGCCTCGGCCTGCCCCCACACGCGTTCGAACTCCACCCGCAGGCGCGACACCGCGTACGACAGCGCGTGCGTGCGCGCCGGTGCCTCGCCGAGCCAGAACGGAATCGACGGCGACTGGCCGCGCGCATCCTCCACCCGCACCGTGCCAGCCTCTACCCTGAGGATGCGCCAGGAGGTGTTGCCGAGCTGAAAGATATCGCCGGCCATGCTCTCGACGGCGAAGTCCTCGTTGACCGTGCCGACGAAGGTGTTGGCCGGTTCCTCGCGCACCTCGTAGTCGGCGTTGTCGGGGATGGCACCGCCGGAGGTGACCGCCGTCAGCCGCGCGCCGCGGCGCGCGCGCAGGCGCCCGTGCACGGCGTCGCGATAGAGATACGCGCCGCGCCGCCCGCGGCGCGTGGTGTAGCCTTCGGCCAGCATCCGTGTCAGCGAGCGGAACGTCTCGCCGTCGATGTCCCGGTACGGCCAGGCACGGCGCAGCGTGGCGTGCAGGCGTGCCTCGTCCCACTCCTCGGCCGCCACCGCAGCGACTATCTGCTGCGCCAGGACGTCGAGCGAACCGGGCGGGATCGCCAGTGTGTCGAGCTCGCCGCGCCGTACCGCATCGAGCAGCGCTATGCATTCCAGCAGCTCGTCGCGACTGGTCGGGAACAGACGCGCCTTGGGCAACGCGCCGACAGCGTGCCCGGCGCGCCCGGCGCGCTGCAGGAAGGCGCTGATGGAATGCGGCGAGGCCAGTTGGCAGACCAGGTCGACGTCACCGATGTCTATGCCCAGCTCCAGCGAGGCGGTCGCGACCATCACCTTCAGCTCGCCGTGCTTGAGCCGCTGCTCGGCCTTGAGCCGGTGTTCGCGCGACAGGGAGCCGTGATGGGCGGCGACCTGGTCGGTGCCCAGCCGCTCGGTCAAGTGGTGGGCGAGACGCTCGGCGAGCCGGCGCGTATTGACGAACACCAGCGTCGATCGATGCGCCTGCGCGAGCGCGGCAAGCCGATCGTAGAGCTCCGCCCAGACCTCGCCCGACATCACGGCCTCCAGCGGCGAGTCGGGCAATGCAAGCTCGAGATCGCGGTCGCGCTGGTGACCCAGATCGATGATGCGGCAGGGCAAGGGCGCGCCGTGCCGATCGACACCGGTGAGGAAGCGCCCGATCTCCTCGATCGGCCGCTGCGTGGCTGACAGTCCGATGCGTGCCGGGGGACGTTCGCACAGTGCCGCCAGCCGCTCCAGCGTCAGCGCGAGGTGCGCGCCGCGCTTGGTGCCCGCCATCGCGTGGATCTCATCGACGATGACGGTGCGCGTCGTGCGCAGCATGCGACGGCCGCTGGCGCTGGTCGCCAGGATATACAGCGACTCCGGGGTGGTGACGACGATATGCGGTGGCCGCCGCCGCATCAGGGCGCGGGCGTGCGCCGGGGTATCGCCGGTGCGCACCGCCACCCGCACGTCGACGTCGGCGATGCCGGACATCAGCAGCTCGTCGCGGATGCCGGCAAGCGGCGCCTGCAGGTTGCGCTCGATGTCGTTGCTGAGCGCCCGCAGCGGCGAGACGTATACGACATAGGTCTCGTCGGCGAGCGAGTGCTGCACGCCCTCGCGCACCAGCTCGTCGATCGCGCAGAGGAACGCCGCGAGCGTCTTGCCGGAACCGGTCGGCGCGGCGATCAGCGTGTGGCCGCCGGCGGCGATCGCCGGCCAGCCCTGCCGCTGGCATTCCGTCGGCTCGCCCAGGCGGGCGGCAAACCAGCCCGCCACCGCCGGATGAAAGCTTGCAATCATGACGCTGATACTACATCAGCGGCCGCTCGGCGTGACGAGCGCCACCCCGCTCGCCGGCTGCGCGCGACATGCACCCCGGCGGATTGCCGGGGTCATCTCCCCGATGGTGTGGTAGCTGGGGGTACCGATCCTCGCCGGGCTGTTGGTGATGAATCCCAGCCCCATGCTGATGCTGACAGCGCTGCTCGCGATTCCCCATCTCATGGCGGGCCGCAACGCGGCGGCCGCGAGAGCGACAGCCTATTACGACGTGCCGGTCGCCACGCGCTGGAACTACGCGGCGCGGTACCTCGGCCTGACGGCGTTTCTCGCCCTCATGACCCATGAACTGCACAACGAGCTGATGGCCCTGCGCGCCTGGCAGCGCGCCGCCGACGCGGGGAAAGCCGCATTCGGCAGGGCGCGGGCACGCGAGATCGGCGGCGACACGCCGTGGCATTCTCCATGTTCCCCGTCCGCCGCTTCCATTCGGCCGACGGTCGTCGCCGACCTCGCGCGCCCGCGTTTTCGTCCCCTCCCGCTCACCTCGTGCAGACGCTCGAACGCCACGCAACAGCTCATGACGACGCTATGCAATGGCCGCGCGGGCCTTGTTCGCCAGCTGAACTTCGCGGCGCCCCGCGCGCAGATAAACCCTGCTGGCGTCCATCGCGGCCACGCTCGCGCGCATGAAGGCGGGACGCCGTTGCCCCGGGGCTGCTGGCCCGACGCTGCGTGACCGTACCCTTCGTCGGGTCCCGGAGTCGCTGCACTCGATCCCGGCATTGCAGGCGATTGCAGAAACGGTGCCATCTGCGGCGGGAGACTAAGCCGTTGTTTCCCCGGAGACGGACTGCGTAAGGTCCCGTCGACGCCATGCGTCGCCGCCACCTCATGGTGCAGGCGCGGATCAAACGCACAGCGTCGGTGCGCAGACTCCTGCCGCCATGCAGCGACGGCAGCCGCGCGACGCGCCAGTCCTCCACGGATCCGGAGTCCACGATCCTGTCGGTGCGATCGGCTCGATGGGCAATCGGACCGTCTCGAGGTCGGGACGCGGATTGACGCGCGTCCACCGGCGCAGCGGGGGCCCCCGATGTACTCCATCGCGGCATGAAGGAATCCGCCGGGCCTGTCCGGCGCGTGCGATCCCCGGCGCCGATGGGAATCGTGCGGCGGCTCGTGTATGTTCTCCTCCGGTCGATGCAACTCACCGGCGACGGCGACGCCGGTCAACCGGAGGCCATCGTGGCCAGGAAAAGCGCCGGCATCCTGCCCTACCGCAGGCGTGGCGAACGCGTCGAGGTGCTGCTGGTCCATCCGGGCGGGCCTCTCTGGGCGCGGAAGGATGCCGGCGCCTGGTCGATCGGCAAGGGCGAATACCATGACGGCGAGGACCCCTTCACCGCGGCCTTGCGGGAGTTCCTCGAGGAGACCGGGCATCGTCCGTCGGGCACGTTCGCGGAGTTGGTTCCGCGCAGGCAGCCGGGCGGCAAGCTCATCCGAGCCTGGGCGGTGGACGACGACTGGGATCTGTCCGGTTTCACCTCGAACGCTTTCGCCATGGAATGGCCGCGCGGCTCCAACACGACACGGACATTCCCCGAGGTCGATCGCGTCGATTGGTTCGACACCGTCACTGCCGTGGAGAAGATCCTGCCCGGCCAGCGCGGCTTCATCGAGGAACTCCACGAGCGGACCACGGGGCGGCGGTTGGCGGCCACTGCGTCGGTACGGGAATAGTCGAAGTCCCTCGGTCAGGCCGACCCGCATCGCCGGGTGCGCTCCGCCAGCACGCGGATGCCGATCACGAAGCCCGCGCCGAGGAAACCGGGCAGGAAGCCCGCGAGCGCCAGCCATTCAGCGGTGCCTGCGTCGGCGAACAAGAAGCGCAGGGCGCTCGCGACGGTCATCCGCTGGATCGCGTCCGCGCCCGCGCGCGGATCGTTCCGCAGTGAAGGCGCGCCGCTGCAGCGGCAATCGCCATGCCGCGCTGCCGCGCAGCCGGACGAGCAGAACCCGCGCGAGTGGTGCGGCGGGACGCTTTCGATGCCATCACGGCCCGACCTCGGCCGCCGTTCTATAATGCCCGCACACCCGAGTTCCGATTGCGCCTGGATGCAACAGGATCGGAATGCCGACGTGAAATGAAGAACAGAGCGACCTTGCCGGCCCAACCGCGACTGCGCATCCTGCTGGGCGCCCTCATTGCCATCGGTCCCGGGAAGGCGGATTTGCTCGAGGGCATCGCGGCGACGGGTTCGATCTCCGCTGCCGCCCGTCGCCTGGGGATGAGCTATCGCCGGGCCTGGCTGCTGGTCGACGTCATGAACCGTTGCTTCCGCACCCCGCTCGTCACCACGGCGAAGGGCGGGATGAGGGGCGGTGGGGCCATCCTCACTCCCCTGGGAACGGAGGTCCTGCGCCGCTACCGGGGAATGGAGGCGCGCGCGGCGCGGGCGATCGCGGGCGATCTATCCAGATTTCGCACCCTCATGCGCAAACGTCCGGCCGCTCCCTCCGCCTAGCCATCGACGCCGCGGCCATCGCCACGCGGCGCGCCGGCCTGCGCTCGCCGGCATGATGCCGGCCTTGCCGTAACGGGTACTGCCGCTTTCCGCCCGGCTCGTGGATCGCGGGCAAGGTTGTATGGTCCGTTTACGTTATATACGATGAGATATATCGAGCCCTGGATGCCCCCGCATGCCTTCCGCGCAGGTACGCGGCAGCGCGGCGTCGGTTCGAACGCCGGAACGGAGGAAACCGCCAATGACAGCGCCCCGATGGCTTTCGATATTCATGCTGCTGGGATTCGCGCATGGGTCGTGGGCCGACACGCTGGTGTTCGCCGCGGCCAGTCTTACCAATGTTCTCGATGAGATCGCCGCCAGCTACGAATCCCGGACCGGCCGGAAAGTCGTCACTTCATACGCCGCCAGCTCGGTGTTGGCCAGGCAGATCGAGGCGGGATCGCCGGCGCAGATCTTCATCTCCGCGGATCTGGACTGGATGAACTATCTGCAAGAGCGCGATCTCGTGCTGGGCCAGCCGCACATGCTTGCGCACAACAAGCTGGTGATGATCGCGCCGCTCGACAGCGATGTAAAATTGACCATCGGCAAGAGCATGAACCTGCAATCGGTGCTTGGCATTGAACGCCTGGCCATCGGCGACCCCGCGAGCGTTCCGGCCGGCAGGTATGCGCGTGCTGCGCTCGAGTATTTCGGCCAGTGGTCGTCGATCGAGAAACAGGTGATCCCGGTGGAGAACGTTCGCGTCGCCCTCGTGATCGTGGAGGCGCGCGAGGCGGCGCTCGGCGTGGTCTACGCCACCGATGCGAAGGTGAGCGCGAAGGTGAAGGTGGTAGGAGTTTTCCCGGATGAGAGCCACCCGCCGATCGTGTATCCCGCTGCCCTCACCAAGGAAGGGCGTGACACCGATGCAGAGGCCTTTTTCGCCTTTCTGAAATCCGAATCGGCCGCAGAGGTCCTGAAGGGCGCCGGATTCGAAGTGCCATGACCGCAGGCCGATGGCGGCGCACGTGACGGCGAGGAAATGGACGCGTTTCGGTCGTGCGCCGGGGTATCGTATTGACGGCGCACCCGCTGCTTCGGCATGGTTGAGCCGTTGCCGGGAGAGTCGGGCAGCCGCGGTCCGATGCGACCGCGGCATGGCGCGACTTGCCCCCGGGCGGCAAGAGGACGTGCGAAATTGGGACATGACGAGCTCCAGGCGTTGAGGTTGAGCCTCCAGGTCGCGATCTGCAGCGTCCTCGCGGGCATGCCGCTCGCCCTGGTGGTGGCCTCGGTACTGGCGCGCTGCCGGTTTCCCGGCAAGGCGCTGGTCGACGCGCTGATCCATCTGCCCCTGGTCGTTCCTCCCGTGGTGACGGGCTATCTGCTGCTGCTGTTGCTGGGGCGGCACGGGATCGTCGGTGCGTGGCTCTACGAGCAGTTCGACATCGTTTTCGCGTTTCGCTGGACGGGCGCGGTGATCGCCGCGATGGTGATGAGCTTTCCATTGATGGTTCGCCCCATACGGCTGTCGATGGAGAACGTCGACCGGCGCCTGGAAGACGCCGCGCGCACGCTCGGGGCGTCGCCGGCCCGGGTGTTTCTTTCGGTCACCCTGCCGCTGGCGATACCGGGCATCGTGGTGGCCGCCTTGCTCGGGTTCGCCCGCAGCCTCGGGGAATTCGGGGCGACCATCACCTTCGTCGGCAATATCCCGGGGGAGACGCGCACGCTTTCGAGCGCCATCTACACGTTCATGCAGACGCCCGAGGGCGACAGGAGCGCGCTCCATCTGGCCATCGTGTCACTGGGCATATCGCTGCTGGCGCTCGTCGCATCGGAGTACTGCGCCCGGCGGGCGCAGGCAGTGGTGCACGGCATATGACCCTGGAGGTGCGGGTACATCGGCGGCTCGGGGAATTCGAGATCGACGTGGATTTCCGCGCTGGCCCCGGGATCACCGCGCTGTTCGGGCGGTCCGGCTGCGGCAAGACCTCCATCGTCAACATGATTGCCGGGCTGCTGAAACCGGATCGCGGCCGCATCAGTGTCGATGGCCGCGCGCTCTACGACAGCAATCTGGGGCTCGACATTCCCGTTCACCGCCGCCGGGTCGCCTGCGTCTTCCAGGACGCGCGCCTGTTTCCGAATCTGACGGTGCGCAAGAACCTGCTCTACGGGTTGCGCCTGGCCCCGCGCAAGGCACGATTCACCTCGTTCGACCATGTCGTCGAGCTGCTCGGCATCGCGGCTCTGCTCGATCGCCGTCCCGGGGCGCTTTCCGGCGGCGAGAAGCAGCGTGTTGCCATCGGTCGGGCGCTGCTGACCAGTCCCGGCATATTGCTGATGGATGAACCCCTCGCCTCGCTCGACGCGCAGCGCAAGGCGGAGATCGTCCCGTACATCGAACGGCTGCGACGGGATTTCGGACTGTCGATGGTGTATGTCAGCCATGCGATCGAGGAGGTGCTGCGCCTGGCGGACACGGTGGTGATGCTGCAAGAAGGCAAAGTGAGTGCCGTCGGGCCGCTCGAGGAGACGCTTGGACGCATCGAACTGTATCCCGTCATGGGCCGCAAGGAGGCGGGATCGGCCCTTGCCACCATCGTCATCGCGCACGACGATACCGACGCCCTCACCACCCTGCGGTTCGACGGCGGCACGCTGCAGATCCCGCGCGTCAACCTGCCGACCGGCACGCATCTGCGCATCCACGTTCGGGCCCGGGACGTCGCGTTGGCGGTGCAACGTCCCGACGGCATCAGCATCCGCAATATCCTCCCGGGCCGCGTGACCGAGATGGCCGACAGCGCCGGCGCTTACGTCGAGGTGAAGGTCGCCATCGGCGGCTCCTCCCTGGTGTCGCGGATCACCCGGCAGGCGGCGAGAGAACTGACGGTCGCGATTGGCCACGACGTGTATCTGCTGATCAAGAGTATCGCCATCGACACGAACAGCCTCGGCATCCTGCCGCCCGCCGACTACCTGCCGCGGATCACGGCGACTGCGCGGGAAACGATTCCCGGCGCCCGCTCCGGTGAAGGCGAAGAACTGCTCGATGTGCCGCTGCATTGAGCATTGCACTGCGTGACCGCCGCTCGCCGGCCAATCGCTCGGAGTCACTCACTTCGCCGTCACGCCATCGATGAGGCCGCCGCGTCCGGCCGCGCGTGGCGGACGCGCCTCACCGCGCGGGCGCGGCGCTTGCGGCACCAGATGATGACACCGGTGATCGACAGCGTCGCCACCGCAAGGCCGGTGAGGCAGATCGCGACGCGTCCCGGCAGTCCGAGGATCTGGCCGCTGTGCAGCGGATACTGCAACTGGTGGAATATATCGCCGGCAGAGCCCGCACCCGGGAGATGTTCGCCGAGGAGTTCGGCGCTCTGCCCGTCGAAATACAGCCAGGCATTTCCGAGTCCCGGCGCGTGGTCCCTGCCGAAGCGCACGCCGTAGATCCCGTACAGCGGGTTGTAGAACATGCCGCTCGCCGCCTCCCGCCAGCCGCGCCGGCGTGCCTGCAGTTGCGCATTTGCGACGATGGTTGCGAGCGGGATGCCCGGCTCGAGCATGTTCTCCGGGGCACGTTCCCCGCGCGTATCGAACGGCGACGGTGTGAGCGGCGAGACGGCGCTCACTACAGGCTCGAAGATCTCCTCGTGCAGGTTGAAGGAGACGCTGCTTACCGCGAGCATCAGCAGCAATCCCCAGAACCACAGTCCGCCGGCGCGGTGCAGGTCGAAGTTCAGGCGTGCGGCGCCGGCACGGCGCTTGAGCCGCCACGCGGGTCGCCAACGCTGCCAGAAGCTTCGGCCGGCGGCGCCACTTGTATGCATCATCTCGTCGTCGATCGCAGTTTTTCCGTTGGCACGCGCGGGTAGCGTCAGACAGAAGCCCAGGAAGCAGTCGATGATCCAGACCAGGCCGACGATGCCCATCAACCAGATTCCCCATTGGCCTGGCAGATGCAGGGAGTAGTGCACGGAATACAGGAACGGCAGCAGGTGCTTGCGCTCCAGGCAGCAGGCACCCCACTGGCGCTGGCCCAGAACGGTGCCGCTCGCGGGATCGACGAAAAGCTGGTCGTAAGCCAGCGTGTGCGGCATGCCGCTGGTCTTATCGATGCGCGGCGCCACTCCCATCTCCACCGCATGCCCGCCCTCGTGATCGAGCGGCAGCCAGGTGACGAACAGCCGCGGGTGCTCGCGTTCGATCCGCTCCGCGAGCGCCAGCGGCGGGATCGTGTTGCCGCCCACCGCAACGCGGAACAACTCCGGGTTCAGCCACTCGTCGAGCTCGTGATAGAACGCGATGATGCTGCCGGTGAGCCCGGCGAGGCTGAGGAAGAGCGCCGTCGCCAGACCGGCGTACCGGTGCAGCCGGCCGATGAGCGCGCGCATCGTCCCGGCCTCAGAAGCTGTAGGTGACGCTGCCGGCCACCGTCGCGCGCGCGCCGTACCAGCAGTCGCCGCGAGACAGGCAGGAGGCGATGTAGGTCTCGTCGGTGATGTTGGTGCCGTTGAGTGCCACGCGCCAGCGGCCGGTCTCGTAGGCGACCATCGCATCGAGCAGCGTCACGGACGGCACGTCGAGCAGCCCCAGTTCGTCATGCGACTCGCCGACGTAACGCACGCCGCCGCCGACCGACAACCCGCGAAGGAGCCCGGCATCGAAGCTGTAGCGCAGCCATCCCGAGGCGACATGCGCCGGCACCTCGGCGATGTAGCGACCGCTGCTCACGCCATCGCTGGTGCGCGCGTGGGTATAGGCGTAGTTGGCGATGATATCGACGTTGCGGGTGACGTTGGCATGCGCGTCGAGTTCGATGCCCCAGATGTTCGCCTCGCCGAGCTGGATCTCGTTGAACGGGTTGTCCGGATCGGGCGAGAGCCGGTTCTGCTCGGTGATGTCGTAGAGCGCCGCCGTATAGAGGCTGTTCGATCCCGGCGGCTGGTAACGCAGGCCGGCCTCGACCTGCTCGCCGCGGATCGGCTGGTAGGGCTGGTTGAAGATGTCGGTGAAGGTGATCGGCGTGAACGACTGCGAGTAGCCGACGAACGGCGCGAGACCGTTGTCGAACAGGTGCACCAGCCCGACGCGGCCGGTCAGTGCCGAATCCTCCGATCGGGTGCCGCCGTCAACATCGGTCTCAGTCCAATCGTGGCGGAATCCGCCCGACAGTATCCATTTCCGACCGAGCATGATCTGATCCTGGAAGTAGGCGCCGACCTGCTGAATCGAGGTGTCGGGATCATGCAGCGCCACGGGCGCGGTGAAATTGCCGTAGACCGGATCGAAGAGATCGAACGGGTTGGTATCGAAGCTGAAGCCCTGGCGGCGCTGGATGCGGTCGTGCGAGTAATCGAGTCCCACCAGCACGGTGTGCCTCGTGTAACCCCAATCCCAGTCGGCCTGCACCTGGTTGTCGAGCGTCCAGGCGTCGTCCTGCTGTTCGCGTATGTACCCGAAGCGGAACACCTCGCGTTGCGCGGCATCGACGAAGGGGTTCTGCGGGTTGGAGAACACGTCCGGATACAACGTGCGGTAGTCGACGGTGCTGTGGCTGTAGCGAACGTTCTGGCGGACCGTCCACATCGCGTCGAAGGCGTGCTCGAACTGCCAGCCTGCCGCATCCTGGGTGTTGTCGAACCGGTCGAAACCCGGCTCGCTGGTAAAGCGTTCGGTTCCGATCTCGCCGTTCGGGTTTGGCAGCAGCGTTCCCGACCAGGGCGGGAACGCGGTCGTCGCTGTTCCCGTGTCGCGCTGGATGTTCACGAGCAGCGTCAGATTGGTAAGGTCGGTCGGCTGCCACGTGAGCGACGGCGCCAGCAGCCAGCGGTCGCTCTCGGTGAAGTCGACCTGGGTTTCGCTGTCTCGTCCGACGCCGATGAATCGATACAGCCAGTCTCCACTCTCCGTCACTGGCCCGGCCAAGTCGACACCGATCTGGCGGCGATCGTAGTTCCCCAGCTGAACATTGATCTCCCGGTACGCCTCGGCCTGCGGACGCTTGGATACCACGTTTACCGTTCCCCCCGTCGATCCCTGACCGAACAGCGCCGAGCCCGGCCCGCGCAGGACCTCCACCCGCTCGATCGCGTAGGTCTCCGGCCGGACATTGCTGAAGAAGTCGAAGAACACGCGCATGCCGTCCTGGTACTGCGTCGGCTCGATGCCGCGGACGAATGACCAGTCGCCGCGGCTGTCCAGTCCGTAGGCGTCCGAGCGCACGCCCGCGGAGTAGCGCAGCACGTCCTGCAGGGTCTGCGCGCCCTGGTCCTCGATCTGCTGCCCGGTGACCACCGAGATCGACTGCGGCGTTTCCATGATCGGCGTGTCGGTCTTGGTGCCGGCGGCGGCGCGGTTGGCGACATAGTCCTCGGCGGGGACGTGAACGGTCGCCTGCGCGCCGGTCACCGTCACCGCCGGCAACGTGGTCGCTGCGGATACCGCGGCCATGCCGGTATCGGCGGCATGGGCAAGGCCCGAGAACAAGGTGGTGGCGATGAACGCGCCCGGACCGCCGCCAACTACGGCGCCACCGGCGCGCGGGATGGATATCTTCACTCCTCGCGGCATTTCCATGATCTCCGTGCAGTACAGGAACGATGAGGCTGGCTGTCCGCCGGAGGCAGGATGGCTGGCGAGTTCGGGTGTCTGGATCTGTGTGTCGGGGCTTCCGCGCGTGGTCGTTACCGCTGGCCGGATTCTGCTCGGATCGACATGAGTGCCTCTTGCGGCCGGCTCAATGACGAACGCGGCGCGGATCGGCGAGCGCCGCCTGCTCCGCCTGCCACCTCTCGAGACACTGCACCGCCGCCGACAGCGTGTCAGCCAGATCGCGCAGCAGCTCTGCGGTGATGCGCAGGGTCATCCGGTCCGCTACGTGCAGATGCAGGTTGCCGCAGTGGCGGCATCGGCCGACCGCGCAGCCCTCGCCCTGCGCCATCAGGTCGACACTGCAATCGTCTTTCGCTTTCATCTTCACCTCGTCTGATCTCTGTCCGGCTGCGCCTCGCGCAGCCGTGGGGGCATGCGTTGCATGCGCGAGCGCCGGCGCGTTCGTATCGGCATGCGGACGCGTCGGCGTCCGCGTTACGGCGGGCGCAATGGCCCTTCGGGTTGGCTGGCTGCTCGGCGGGAGCCGAATGGCTGGCGGGGACTGCGATGCGCGGGGCCGGTCGGTCTACTTGGTCAGGATGAGCTTGTCCTGCCGGGTCACACGCAGGCGGTAGATCTCACCCCGGTGCTCGATGTGGACCTCGCGCCGCGCTCCGAATAGCTCCTCCGAGCGGATCCGCGCGGCCGGAACCGTCGGCGTGTCGCGGTCAGTGTGTGCGGAGTCGGCCATGGGAGCAGCGGCAAGTTTACAGCTAAATACGAATCGTTCGCAATACCGTTCTTATCAATTGAGACGGACCGTCCGTGCCGGCAACGTCATGCGTTGAGACCCGCGATCATCGGGATGTCCGTACGCAAGGCGCGGATCTCGAAATCCTGCAGATACTCGACGCAATGCGACGGATCGAAGTGGCGGCCGTCCATGAAGGCGTCCGGCGCCATCGGGATCGGGTGTGCGGAGTCGGTCAGCATCCATGGCGCGGCGTGCGCGCCCTCGATCTTCACGTCGATCGCGGGCGCGTCGATGCCGATCTGCGCGGCGACCTCGCGATACAGGCCGCCAAGGTAGACCGAGCCGGCGAGCGCCCCGATGTCGATCGGCCGCTCGAGCTGCCCCCAGCGGTACATCTGCGTGATCATCCACATGGCGTGCGAACGCCAGGGGAAGGTTGCCGCGGAGGCAAAGAAGCAGCCCGGATTCACGACCGGGCGGCCATTGCGATCCGGCGCGCGATCGACCTGTTCGGCACCCGGCAACGAAGCCGTGATGAGTGCGGCGTCGACCCCGATATGGCCTGGCGCGGACAGGAACGCCGCGGCGTGTTCGCCGTTGACGGGATCGTCGAGCCATCGTGCCGCACGTATGAGTGCGCGCAGCAGCGCCTGGTGGGTGCGTGGATGGCGATCCGCCCACTCCTTGCCGACCGCCAGGACTTTTTCCGGTTTGGTGCTCCAGATGTCCGGGCCGGTGACGACCGTGCGGCCGACACCCTCGGCGCGCGCCAGCAGGTTCCACGGCTCGCCCACGCAGCAGCCGTCGATGGTCCCGGCCCACAGGTTCGCCACCATCTGCGCCGGCGGCACGACGATGAGGCGGATGTCCGTTTCCGGATCGATGCCGGCGGAGGCGAGCCAGTAGCGCAACTCGTAGTTGTGCATCGAGAACGGGAAGACCATCGCGAAGGTCATCGGCGCGCGGCCCTCGCGCTGATCGATCTCGATCACCTTCTTCAGTGCCCTGGCGGACAGGCGTGGATCGACCACGGCCGCGAAATCGGCGTCGAGCATGCGCGTGTAAAGCGCGCTGCTGACGGTGATGGCATTGCCGTTGACGCCAAGACTCAGCGCCGTGACCATCGGGCGCGCGAAGCCGCCCAGGCCGAGTGTCGAGGCGATCGGCATCGGCGCCAGCATGTGCGCGGCATCCAGGATCCCGAGCGAGACCTTGTCGCGCAGTGTCGTCCACGAGGCCTCGCGCGACAGCGCCACGTTCAGCCCCTCCACGGCGAAATAGCCCAGCTCCTGCGCGATGACGATGGGCGCGCTGTCGGTCAGCGGGATGAACCCGAGCGTGAGGCTGTGTCTCTCCAGTTTCATGATCCCCTCTTCGTGCCCTGAGGCTCCGGGAGTTCGGTGACGGCACTCGGCGCCCGCTCGACGGAATTCTTACGCTCGGGGAGGCGGTCCACGAGCATGACGCGCAGCCGTTTGCCGGGTGTACTCATCCGTGCCTGGAAGGGGCGAATTTGCTGCCTTGCAGCATACCCGATTCCGTGGCGGTTGTTACAGCGCCACCACCGGAATTGGGCACGGGCGCAGGAAGATGTCCCGGTCGAACGCCTGGCCCACGCCACAACCGGCGCCGTCGCGGACCGCATCGATCGACTCGCATGAGACCTTCACGCTGCACTAAGATGGTGTCGCGCGTTGTGCACCTGCGCGAGTTTGGTGCCGAGGCCGCACAACCGGAACGGGAATCGCCATGACCATCCAAATGCAGCCGATCGGCACCGTGCGCAGCCCCTTCCTGCAGGGCGGCGCCCGTGTCTCCCGGCGCGACATCACCGCCGACATCGTCGTACGCGAGGACTACGGCGCCGCGCTGCAGGGCATCGAGGAGTGGTCGCACCTCATCGTGCTGTTCTGGATGCATGAGCTTGCCGGCAGGCGTTTTCCGCTCACCACGCACCCGCGGCATCGACGCGACCTGCCGGCCGTCGGCGTGCTCGCGGCGCGCGGCCGCGAGCGGCCGAACCCCATCGGCCTGGCGGTGGTGGAACTGTTGAAGCGCGAGGCGAACGTGCTGACGGTGCGCGCGCTGGACGCCTACGACGGTTCGCCGGTCCTCGACATCAAGCCCTACGACGACTACGACGTCGTGACCGATCTGCGCAGCCCGTCATGGTGGAAGGCCGCCACCGGCGGAGCGTGACCGGATTGCCCGGGCGGTGATCATGATCCGCTTCGAGGTATTCGGACAGCGGATGGCGGTCGAACGAAGCGATGGCGCGTGGGGGCTCTACGCGCTGTCCGACGACGGCAAACGGCGGGCCGTGCACGATGTCGCGGTGCCGCCCGATCTGGAGGAGTCCGATCTGCTCACATGGCTGGCCGACATCTACCATGAGTCGGCGAGCGCCCGTCACCCCGACGTCCTCCGCCTGGAGGATTGAAGACGCGGCCGCGGATCACCGCTCGCCGTCCTCCCCGTGTCGCGCGCGCCGATGCTGCTGGCCGAGCTGCTCCAGGCTCCCGTACAGCGCGTGCATGAAGCCGCCGCGCTCTCCTGTCCAGCGGATCGCCTCGCCGACATGGACGTCGCAGAACCGCGGCACGAGCAGCGCCTCGCCCCTGGGCAGCGCGAGCCCCAGCCCGTACATGAATACCGGTACGATCGGCACCTCTGGATAACGCTCGGCCAGGTGCGCGATGCCGGTCTTCAGCTCGCCCAGCCTCTCGGGCTCTCCGCGCGAGCCCTCCGGAAAGATGATGAGTATCTCGCCGCGCTCGAGCGCCTCGTAACAGCCCAGGAGCGGGTCGGTCTTGCGCGCCTTGCGCGCGATGGGGAGGATGCCGACCAGCCGCGTCGATATCCAGGCAAGCAATCGATTGGAGAGAAAGTAGTCGGCGGCGGCGACCGGGCGCACGCGCGGGACGACCGACAGCGGAAACAGCGACAGCAACGTCAGCGTGTCGAGGTGGCTGTTGTGATTGGCCGCGACGATGGCCGGCCCGCGCCCCGGCAGCCGTTCGCGGTGGCGCACATGGATGCCGATCAGCACCAGCACCACGGGCCAGGCGACCAGCACGACGAACAGCCTGCGCAGCAGCGCGCTCATGACCGTCAATAGTGCAGGTAGCGCAGGAAATGCAGGAACAGCGGTGCAGTGTAGGTCAGGCTGTCGAGCCGGTCGAGCACGCCGCCATGCCCGGGCAGCATGCTGCCGCTGTCCTTCACCCCGATGTCGCGCTTGACCGCCGAGACGGTGACGTCGCCGAGGAATCCGGACAGGCCAATGATGAGTCCCGCCGCGATCGACTCCCACGCCGTCAGCGGCGTCAGCCAGGGCGCAAGCACCCAGGCCAGCACGGTCGTCGCCAGCACACCGCCCGCCAGGCCCTCGACGGTCTTCTTCGGGCTGACCTTCGGGATCACCTTGCGCCGGCCGAAGGTCTTGCCGCTGATGTATTGGCCTATGTCGTTCAGCTCGGTCAGCAGCACCAGATAGAGCAGCAGTGCGTCGCCGCCGCCGTTGGGATTCCCGGCCGCCGGCAGGGCCATGAGATAGGCCATGTGGCTCAGGCCGAACACCGTCGTCATCAATCCCCAGTGCAGGGTACCGGCCGCGCGCAGGAATCCCTGCGTCTCGCCGACCAGCACCAGGCGCATCGCCAGGAACAGGAACGCGTAGACGGGGATGAAGATGATGAACATGCCGTACCGCGCGGTCGCGACCCAGTAGTACTGGATCGGGATCGCGAGATAGGCCCAGAACAGCACGCGATGATCGGCGCGCCGCGTCGGGATGAGCGACAGGAACTCCTTGAAGGCCAGGAAACTGACGAAGCCCAGCACGCACACGGAGACCGTGCGATCGAAGGCGATGGCGGCGCAGAAGACCAGGACTATGTACCACCAGGTCTTCACCCTCAGCTTCAGTTCCGCGTAATCCCCCTCTGGCCGCGCCCGTGCCATCGCAGCCACGACGATCGAGGCCAGCGCCAGCACGCCGAGTATGGCGAGCAGCGCGACCCGCACGTTGCCTGGCGCCTCGAAGCTCACCGCGATTCGATCTCCTTCAGGCCGTTGCGCACGCGGTTGCCGATGGTGACGAGCACCATCAACGTGAGCGCGAGAAACACCCAGTCGGTCCAGCGGCCGCAGTCGGCGCCGCCGCCGACCACCAGTGCCAGCACCCCGATCGCGAATGCCCGATCGCTCTTGCCCATGGGCCCGTCATAGCGGCGCGATGCGCCCTGCGCCGCGGCGACGATGCCTGCGATCTCCGAGCACGCGGCCAGCAGCACGAAGATGACGACCGCCGGCGGGCTGATGCCGGGCAGGACGGCGAACGGCAGGTACAACGCCGCATCGGAGACCACGTCGGTCAACTCGTTCAGGAATCCGCCGAGCGCGCTGCGCATGTCGTGCTCGCGCGCGAGCATGCCGTCCACGGCGTTCATGGCCATGCGCATGAAAAGGACGAATGGCAACAGCAACAGCACGGCCGGTGCGGCGCCAGCCCACCGGTAGATGACTGCCCCGCTCACGAGCGACAGTGCGCAGGCAGCCACCGTCACCTGGTTCGCGCTTACGCCGCGGGCGGCGAGCGCGCGCACGAGCGGACGCAACAGGCCCTGGAAGGCCGGTTTCAGATCGTAGATGGAGGCCAACCCGAATATCCCCGCGGTCGCCGGCGCGGACGGCGGGCTCTGCGGCCCTTCATCCCGTGCCGGGTCATCGGCCGCCGACGCGGCCGAACTTTGTAGAAGTTTTCACGCCCGTGCAGTAAATTGTCGCGCATACTCGCATTTTCTCTTATACAAGGACATCTCCATCATGACCTATCAGTACCCAACGAGCCCGTCGCGCCGACTCTCAGCACTCGCCGTTTCGCTCGCCCTCGCGGTGGCGGCATCGGCGCCGGCGCTCGCCGCGCCCAAGGACGGCGAGAAGTTCGACAATTGGGCGATCAGGTGCGAAAAGCCGGACGCCAAGGAGAAGGAAAAAGGCGCCACCGAGGTCTGCTACGCGTTCCAGAACGTCGTGACCAAGGACGGCAACCAGCGTGTGCTCAACATCGCCGTCGGTTATGCGCCGAAGATCGCCGACCCCGTGGCGCTCATCACGCTGCCGCTGGGCATCGCCCTGCCCCCTGGCGCCGCGCTCACGGTCGACGAGGACAAACCCATACAGTTTCCCATCGAGCGCTGCGAGCCGGGCGGCTGCCGCGCGGGTCTGAAGCTGGAGAAGGCATTGCTCGAGAAGCTTCACGCCGCCAAGAAGGTGCAGATCGGATTCAGCGACGGCGCTCGCCGCCCGGTTCAGGTCCCGCTATCTATGAAGGGGTTCAGCGCGGCGCTGAAGACGTTGAAGTAACTGCCAGCTCGTAGTGGACGCGATCGCCGACGCGTATGCCGAGGCGATCGCAGCTTCCCCCCTTCAGCTCGATCACCGCCGAGACCGGCACGCCTGCGGAGATCGGCTCGAGCGAATGCGGCGTCGTGCGGCGGGTGACGTGCGCGATTCTCCCCTCCGTATCGACGAATACCATGTCGAGGGGAATCAGCGTGTTCTTCATCCACATCGCCGCGACCTGCGGCGGATCGTAGATGAATATCATGCCGCCATCGGCGGGCAGTTCCTCCCTGAACATCAGGCCGCGCTCCCGCCGCTCCTCCGTATCGGCTACCTCGACGACGAATTCGTGGCCCTGCCCGTTCGCGGATCTTACGGTGACTACCGCCCCCACGGATTCCGCATGCGCGATCGTCAAGGCAAAGGACCAAAGCGCCGCGAACACCAGCAGCGGCAAACGGGATCGGATCGCGGACAGCCTCATGAGTATTCCCCTCTTGCCATTCTAATGTCGCATGCCCCGCATCCGGTGCCAGGCCTCCGGCGTGCGTTGGCGCGCGCCGTCATGTTCCACCATCGGCCGCGGGTAGTCTGCCCCGGGCCGCACCCCCGTGGCGCGAGCACATCATCCGGCGCACGCCACGTCGAGTGCAAATACCTGTCCGGCAGCCAGGCGGGTTCCGGCGCCCGGATGAACAGCGGATTAACGGGATCGCCCGCCAGGCAGGCTGCCTGCGGAGCGGGGTTGTCGGCCAGACGCAGGCGCTGGCGAAAACATGCGAGAACGGGGCTCATCGAGGTCGTGTACCGGAAACGTGGATCGCGGCTCGAGCGATCCGCTGGAGTCGCCGGGAACCTTTCCTGCGAGCATACCGCCTAACGCCGTGTCGGTGGCCAAACGTATTGCTTGCGTTTAACATTGACGCCGGTTCGCGACCTCACGAGTCGCCATACTTAAAACACCTGGAGAGAAAGCAAAATGCACAAGTTCTTACGATTTTCGTTCGCCGCGCTGCTGGCCCTGCCGGTGGTGGCGCTCGCGCACGGCCCGTCGCGCCAGAAGGCCGAGAAGGAAGTCGAGATCAATGCGCCGGCCGAGGCGGTGTGGAAGGCGTTGAAGGGAACCTGCTCGATCGCCGACTGGCATCCCGCCGTCGCCACCTGCGAAGGCAAGGGAGAAGGCAAGGGCGCCACGCGGCTGCTGACGCTGGGCGAGGCCGGCAGCGGCAAGACCATCGATGAGGAATTCACGATGTTCGACGAGGAAAAGATGACATTCAAATACAAGATCACGAAAGTCGCCGCGGAGGTGCTGCCCGTGAACAGCTATGCGGCGCAGATGATCGTCGAGCCGGTCGGAGCCGCCAAGTCGAAGGTGATCTGGAAGGCCGGCTTCTACCGCTACTACACCCAGAACGACCCTCCCAAGGGTCAGGACGAGGAGGCCGCCAATACCGCCGTGAACGGCGTGTTCGAGGCCGGCCTGGCGGGGCTGAAGAAATTCATCGAGACCGGCAGCAAGAACTGACCGCGGCCCGCCGATGCCCCGGCGCCGCTGCGCAACCGGTGGCGCCGGGTCGTCCCCCGCCTCCGCGCGGGGATGGGCGGGACTTCAGGAACCATACCCGGTGATCCGCCGACGACTCGCTTTCCTGCTCTGCACTGCCGCGCTACTGCAGATGCGCGGCAGCGGGGCGGAGCCTTTCGCCTACATCACCAACCAGGGCGCCAACAGCGTCTCGGTGATCGATCTGGCCACCGATGAGGTGGTCGACACCATCGCCGTGGGCAAGAAGCCGGCCGGGGTGGCGGCGAGCAGGTCCGGCGATCGCATCTACGTCAGCAATCCGGAGAGCAAGGACGTCTCCGTGATCGATGGCGCCAGCCGCAAGGTCATCGGCACGCTGAAGGTCGGCGAGGGCCCGCTCGGAATCGCGCTGCATCCGGACGGCAGCACCCTCTACGTCGCTGACTGGTATCTCAATTACGTTTCGGTCTTCGACACCACGACCCTGAAGCAGACGGCGACCATTCCGGTCGGCCGGTCACCGTCGGGACTGGCGCTGGACCCGGTGAGCAAGCGCCTGTACGTCACCAATCGCGACGACGACACGCTCTCGGTCCTGGACGCGCGCACGTTCGCGCCGATCGCGCTCATCAAGACGGGCAAGGCGCCGTTCGGCGTCACCCTCACGCCGGACGGCAGACGGGCGTTCACCGCCAACGTACAGAGCAGCGATGTCACGATTATCGATACCGAAGCGCTGGCAGTGACCGATACGATTCCCGTGCACGAATTCCCCTACGCGGTCGCCGTCGACACGGCGCGCAACCGCATCTTCGTCACCAACCAGCACGACGACTCGGTCTCGGTGATCGATCTCGGCCTGGGCGAGGAGATCAAGCGCCTGGACGTGAGCGGCTACCCCGAGGGCATCGCGCTCGCCCCCGACGGCCGGCACGTCTACGTCGCCAACTGGTTCGCGAACGCCGTGGACATCATCAGCACGGAGACTCTGGAGATCGTCGGCAGCATCGCGGTCGGCGAAGGCTGCCGCGCCTTCGGCGAGTTCATCGCACCGCGTCCGTGATCGACGCGCGGCGGGAGATTGCGGCGGCCTGTTCGGTTGCGTGCGGAGGCTCTTTTCCCGCGGCGGCCGAACGCGGCCGTCAGCCCTGCTCGAGCAGGCGGCGCAGGTCGATGATGGCGGCGTTGGCGCGGGAGATATAGCTCGCCATCACCAGCGAGTGGTTGGCGACGAATCCGAAGCCGGTCCCGTTCAGCACCATCGGACTCCACATCGTGTCCTGCGTCCCCTCCAGTTCACGGACGATCTGGCCGAGACTCACCTGCGCGTTCTTCTTCGCCAGCACGGAGGCGAAATCGATCTCCGCGGCGTGCAGGAAGTGGATCAGCGCCCAGGCCGTGCCGCGCGCCTCGTAAAACACGTCATCGATCTCCAGCCACGGGGTCTTCACGGCGATGACCTTGCGCTCGTCCGTGGAGCCCGCCGCCGCCACCTCGCTGCCGAGATCGACATTGATGCGCTCCTGCCCGACGCTGGCCGACAGCCGTTGCGAGAGGCTTCCGAGCCGCTTCTCCACCAGCACCAGCCAGTCGCGCAGGTTGTCGGCGCGCGCGTAGAACTGCGCATTCTGGTCGTTGTCGTCGAGCAGTCGCGTGAGGTAGCGCTGCAGCGCGTCGCGGCCATCGCGGTATTCGCTCTCGCTGGAGGGCAGAATCCAGGCATCGTTCTGATAATTGAAGTTCGGTTCGGCCTCCTGCAGGTCCTTGTCCTCGGTGGACTGCGACTGCGAGCGGCTCAGGTCGTTGCGCAGGGCCTTGGCGAGATCGCGCACCTGCACCAGCACCCCGAATTCCCAGTTGGGCATGTTGTCCATGAGCACGCCCGGCGGCATGAGGTCGTTGCTGATGTAGCCGCCCGGCTTCTCGAGGAGCGTGTCGACGACCTCGATGAGCGTGGAGGTGGTCACCACCCCCGGCCAGAGCCTGGACTCCTCGCCCCCGGTCTGACGCAGCGCGACCTCGCGAACGTCGAAGACGCCCGGCTCACGGCTCCAGTAGAACATGAGCACGAGGATGATCAGCACAATCCCCGTGACCGCTGCGCCGATACCGCCGGTCAGGCGCCCGCTCAGTCTCTGCCTCAGTTCAAGCCATCGCGTCGTCATCGCCGCTCCGTGTCCTTCCGCCGGTTTCATTGCCTCGCGGCATGATAACGCACCCGCACCTCGTTGTACGCCCAGTCCAGCCACGGCAGCAGGGCCTCGACGTCGCCAGTCTCCACCGTCGCCCCGCACCAGATGCGCAGGCCCGGCGGCGCGGCGCGATAGGCGCCGATGTCGTAGGCCACCGCCTCGCGCGCAAGGAGATCCGTCATCGCGTTCACGATCGTCCGGCGCCCGGCCTCCGGCAGCGCCAGCAGCCAGTCCTCCACCAGTCTCAGGCATACCGAGGTGCTCGATCGGATGTTCGCGCCCTGCGCGAGAAACCCGGCCCAGGCGCAGGTGTCTTGCCAGCGCTCGATCGCCGCGAGGCTGCGATCGCTGCGCGCGACGAGCGCCGGCAGCCCTCCCAGGGATTCCGCCCAGGCGAGCGCGTCGATCTGATCCTGCACGCACAGCATCGACGGTGTGTTGATGACGAAGCCCGCGAAGATCTCCTCCATGAGCCGGCCCCTGCGGGTCAGGCGGAACAGCTTCGGGATCGGCCATGGCGGCGTGTAGCTCTCCAGCCTCGCGACCGCGCGTGGACTCAACGCCAGCATGCCGTGCGCCCCCTCCCCACCCAGCACCTTCTGCCAGGACCAGGTGGCGGCGTCGAGCTTGTCCCACGGCAGATCGACGGCAAACGCGGCCGAGGTCGCGTCGCAGATCGTCAGTCCCTCCCGACCCTCCGCGATCCAGTCTCCGTCGGGCACGCGCACGCCCGAGGTCGTGCCGTTCCATGTGAAGACGATGTCGCGCCGGCTGTCGGTCGCGCCGAGATCGGGCAACGCGCCGTATGCGGCGGCGAGCACGCGCACGTCCTTCAGGCGCAGATGCTGCGTGATGTCCTCCGCCCACAACTCCCCGAAACTGTCCCAGGCGAGCACGTCCACCCCGCGCGCACCCAGCAGCGACCAGAGCGCGGCCTCCATCGCCCCGGTATCCGACCCCGGCACGATCGCGAGCCGGTAGTCCGGCGGCAGCCGCAGCAGGGCGCGGCTGCGATCGATGACCTCCTTCAGACGCGCCTGACCCTCCGCCGATCGGTGCGATCGGCCGGCGAAGGTCGCGCGCAGCACTTCGGGGTTCCACCCCGGGCGCTTGGCGCACGGTCCGGAGGAGAAGAAGGGTCGGCTTGGGCGTACGGAGGGCTTCATCGCGGCGCAACGGCGGCGGGCTCGGCTGGTGCCCGGCATTCTAGCAAGGAAGGATGCGCCACCGATTTGGGCCGCGCCGGCGCCGGTGTCAGAATTGGCCGCCGACGTGACTTGACCCCTCCGGGCGGGCACGCGCGTTGGATCGGGGGAAGGAATCGGAACGGGAGGTGCCATGCGTGGTGTTCAGCGGATGTGGTGGTCGGTGGCCTGGGTGCTGTGCGCGGGTGCGGCGTTGGCCGCGCCGATGCCGCCGGAGGACATCCCCTTCAGCCTCAAGCCCTGGATCAAATGGGTGCTTGCCGACAACCCGCAGTTCGAATGCCCCTACCTTTACAGCAACCACGGTGAGCGCCGCTGCGCATGGTCCACGCCGATGCAGGTGAACCTCGACGATCGCGGTGGCGCCTTCAGCATCGGCTGGCAGGTCTATGCCGGGAGCTGGGTCAGCCTGCCCGGGGACGCGCAGCATTGGCCGCAGGACGTCGTGGTCGACGGCACTCCGGCAGTGGTCACGGATCGCGGCGGCCGCCCCGCCATCTGGATGCAGGCCGGCATGGCCCAGGTGCAGGGGCGCTTCGAATGGTCCGCGTTGCCCGAGTCGCTGTGGATCCCCCAGGACATCGGCATCGTCCTGCTGACGGTAAACGGTGTGGAGATCCCGTTCCCGAACATCAACGCGGAGGGGCGGCTGTGGCTGACGCAGGGTGAGAGCGGCGGCGGCGGCGACAACGACAGCCTGTCCATGCGGGTCTACCGCCTGATCACCGACGACATTCCGCTGCAGGCGAGCACGCGCATCGAGCTGGACGTCGCGGGGCGCGCGCGCGAGGTCGCGCTCGAGGGTGCGCTGCTGGAGGACTTCATCCCGCTCGCGCTGGACAGCGCCCTGCCCGCCCGCCTGGACCCGGACGGCACCCTGCGCCTGCAACTGCGGCCCGGGCACTGGACCGTCAGCGTCGATGCGCGCAGTCCGCGCGAGCTGACCGGGCTGACACTGGCCCAGTCGGTCGCGCCCTGGCCGGACAACGAGCTGTGGTCGTTCGAGGCGCGCAATCATCTGCGGCTGGTCGACGTGCAGGGGCTTGCCGCGGTCGATCCCAACCAGACCACGTTGCCGCCGGAGTGGCGATCGTTTCCGGCCTATCGCATCGCTCCCGGCGAGACCATGCAAATCCACGTCAATCGCCGCGGCGACCCGCAGCCGGAACCGGACAGGCTCGCGCTCGACCGCCAGCTGTGGCTGGATTTCGACGGCGGGGGCTACACCTTCTCCGACCGCATCGGCGGCACCATGAGCGCCGGCTGGCGGCTCGATCTCAACGCGCCGATGCAGCTCGGACGCGTCGCCGTCGACGGCCAGCCGCAACTCATCACCCGCGCGCAGGGCGCCGAGAACAGCGGTGTCGAGGTGCGCCGCGGCACGCTGAACCTGAACGCCGACGGCCGCTACGAGGGTGACGTCCGCCACGTGCCGGCGATCGGCTGGAACCATGACTTCCAGCAGGTCAGCGCCACGCTGCACCTGCCGCCCGGGTGGAAGCTCTTCAGCGTCGGCGGCGTCGACGACAAGCGTTCGACGCAGGCCTGGCTGCAGCGCTGGAGCATGCTCGACATATTCCTGGTCGGGATCGCCGCCGTCATCGTCTTCAGGCTCTGGGATCTCGGCTCGGCGCTGCTCGCCTTCGCCACCCTGACGCTGGTGTGGTTCGAGCCGGGCGCGCCGCGATATCTCTGGCTGAATCTGATCGCCGCCATCGCACTGCTGCGCGTGCTGCCGGAGGGTCGGCTGCGCTGGCTCATCGGCAGCTACCGCACCCTCTCGGTGCTGGCCCTGATCGCGGTTATCGTTCCGTTCCTCGTGCAGCAGGTGCGCGTCGGCCTGTTCCCGCAGCTCGAACAGCCGTGGCGCAGCGTCGCCGCCGGACCGGACGCCGGCGGCGGATTCGCGCCGCCGGCCGCGCCGGCACCGGCGGTGGCGCCTGCGGCTGGTGTCGCTGTCGAGGCGCCTGCGGCCGACATGGCGACAACGGCGCAGGAGGCGGTGACCAGCGAGATCGACGCAATGAAGGCCGAGGGAATGGAACGCCGGCAGCAGATCGAGGAAATCGTCGGCAAACGCAAGCGTTCGGTCATCGACTACTCCAGCGGCGACTTCAGCTCGCAGAACTACCAGGAGATCGATCCGAAGGCCAACGTGCAGACCGGTCCTGGACTGCCGCGCTGGGACTGGACCGCGGTGCCGCTCACCTGGCACGGCACGGTGGAGAAGGATCAGCAGTTGCGCCTCATGCTGATCTCGCCACGCCAGGAGCTGCTGCTCAATCTGCTGCGCGTGGTGCTGGTGGCGCTGCTCGCCGCCGCGTTCATCCGCGCCAGCTTCCCGGGGCTGCGCCGCATCCGCGGCAGCGCCGCGGGCACGGTGGCCGTGGCGATCGCCTTCGTCGCCGGCATGCAGTCGCGGCCGGCGATCGCCGAGGAATACCCGACGCCGGACCTGCTCAATGAATTGCGCGCGCGCCTCACTGCTGCGCCGGAGTGCGTGCCCAACTGCGCCGAGGCCCCGCGACTGCGCCTGAACGTGCAGGACAATCAACTGCAGTTGCGCCTGGAGGTGCACGCGGTCGAGCACGTCGCCGTGCCGCTGCCAGGCGCGCCGGATCACTGGCTGCCCACCGAGGTCAGCGTCGATGGCCTGCCCACCGACGCGCTGGCGCGCTCGCCGGCCGGCGAACTGTGGCTGCGTGTCGGTCCCGGCGCACACCAGGTGGTACTTAGCGGCCCGCTGCCGCCGCGCGGCTCGGTGCAGTTGCCGATGCCGCTGACGCCGCGGCGCGTGGAGATCGAACAGGCACCGGGCTGGCGCATCGACGGCGTGCGCGAGGACGGCACCAGCGATGCGCAACTGGTGCTGACGCGCGCGACCGACAACGGCGACGCCGCCGCGACGATGGAGGCGCAGACGCCGACGCTGCCCACGTTCGCGCGCGTGGAGCGCACGCTGCTGCTCGGGCTGGAGTGGCGCGTGCAGACGCGCATCGTGCGCCTGTCGGCGCCCGACAGCGCCATCGTGCTCGAGGTGCCGCTGCTCGCCGGTGAATCGATCACTACCGAGCAGGTGCGCGTGATCGACGGCAAGGCACAGGTGAACCTCGCGGCGCAGGAGACGGAGACGGCCTTCGATTCCGTGCTGGCGAAACACCCGGAGATCACGCTGAAGGCGCCCGACACCACCGGCTGGGTGGAGGTATGGCGCGCCGACGTGAGCCCGGTGCTGCATGCCACGATGACGGGTATCCCGGTCGTGCAACATCAGAACACGCAGGGCAACTGGTTGCCCGAGTGGCGGCCGTGGCCGGGCGAAACTGTCACGCTCACCATCACCCGCCCGGAAGGCGTGCCCGGAAGCACCCTCACCATCGACGCCACTCGCCTGGTCTACACGCCGGGCGAGCGCACGACCGACGTCACGCTGACGCTGGACGCGCGCAGCAGCCAGGGCGGCCAGCACACCATCACACTGCCCGCGGGCGCGACACTGCAATCCGCGACCATGAACGGCTTGGCGCAGCCGATCCGCCAGCAGGATCGCCTGGTGACGCTGCCGCTGACCCCGGGCCCGCAGAGTTTCGTGCTCGACTGGCGCGAGGCACGCGGCATCGGCAACCGCTATCGCACCTCCGGGATCGATCTCGGCATTGCCAGCGTCAACGCCAGCACGCAGGTCGCGATGCCCGTTGATCGCTGGATCCTGCTCACGAGAGGTCCGCTGCTCGGACCGGCGGTGATGTTCTGGGGCCTGCTGATCGTCATCCTGCTGGTGGCCATCGCGCTCGCGCGCGTGCCGCTCACTCCGCTCGGCGTGGTGTCATGGCTGCTGCTCGGTATCGGTCTGAGCCAGGTCTCCGTCGTAATGGGCTTGATCGTGATCGGCTGGCTGCTGGCACTCGGCTGGCGCGGCCGCTGGCCGGCGGGCATGGGGAAGACCGGGTTCAATCTTGGCCAGATCGGGCTGGCGGCGCTGACGCTGGCGGCGCTGTACTGCCTGTACCAGGCGATCCGGCGCGGCCTGCTCGGCCTGCCGGAGATGCAGATCGGCGGCAACGCCTCGAGCGCCACGCAGTTGAACTGGTACCAGGATCACGCCACGGCGGCGCTGCCGGTCGTATCGATCACGTCCGTGCCGCTCATCGTCTACCACCTGCTGATGCTCGCATGGGCGCTGTGGCTGGCGTTCGCACTGGTGGGCTGGATGCGCTGGGGCTGGAGGCAATTCAGTCACCACGGCCTGTGGCGCGATTTTCATCTCTTCAGGCGCCGCGAGCTGCCGTCCAAGGCCTGATCCGGGGCCGACGGTCGGCCGCGTCGGTACCGGGGAAAAAGCAAGGGCCTGGCGCGCACGCCAGGCCCTCTCTCAGGAAGCATGCAGCCTCAGTTGGCCGGGGCGTTGGCGGCGCTGACCTTGACGAGATCGATGGTGAACACCAGCGTCTCGTTCGGGCCGATCGGGCCGCCGCCCTCCATCCCGTATCCGAGCTCGGGCGGCACCACGATCTCCCACTTCGAGCCCTCGGGCATCTTCTGCAGCGTGTCCTGCCAGCCCTTGATGATGCCCTTGAGCGGAAACTTCACCGGCCCGCCCTGCGCCTGCGAGGAATCGAAGACCTGGCCGTTGGCGTGTCTGCCCTCGTAGATGACCTCGACGACGTCCGCCAGGGTCGGCTTCGGGCCCGTGCCCTCCCTCAGTACGCGATAAAGGATGCCGTTATCGAACGCCTTCACGCCCTCCTTCTGCTTGTATTCCTCGCGGAAGGCATTGCCCGCCGCCGTGTTCTTTTCGGCGCGCGCCTTGGCGATGGCCACGCGCTGCGTCTTGACGATCTTGTCGGCCTCCTCCGGGGCGAGCTTCGGCGCCGCGCCGCTGAGCGCGTCCTGCACGGCCATGGAGAATGCCTGCGCATCGAGATCGACACCCTGGTTCGCGAGGCTCTGGCCGATCTGCATGCCGACCGCGTAGCTGAACTTCTGCTTGTCCGTGGTCAGCGTGCCCCCCGCTTCCTGCGCGTACGCAACCGGTGCGATCAACAACGCTGCAACCACCAATGGCTTCATGGATTTCATCAATGTCTTCCTTCGAACGATGGGAACGGGACGGTCGACGCGCGATCCCGGCGCCGAGTGGATGGAGAACCGCGCTTCAAGTCATGCACAGGCATGTATGGCGCGGCATATTCCCACAACTCGGCGGGCGCGCCAAGTCGCCGCGCCGTGACGAATCAGGCGCTTGCAGCGAGGAGCCGAAAGGGCGCGATCGCTCAGGCCAGCAGCAGCCTGGCCTCGGCGATCTCCGGCTGTGCCTCGTTCAGGATCTGCTGACTGAGCGTCGGAGTGACGCCGGTGCCGGCAAGTTTCCTGAACGCCGGCAGATTGATCATGCTGGGTATGTTGGGACGCTCGGGCTTGCCGAGGTAGCTGTGGATCTGGGCGACGAGCACCACGTCGGCGAGATCGGGCTCCGGGCCCGAGTCGCGCCACCAGTTCTCGCTCTCGTAGACGACCGTGATCATCTCCACGGGCAGACGCCATTCCTGCAGGACCGTGACGCCGGCCCGCACGCGCGTGGCCATCACGAACTGCTCGAAGGTCGCCGGGTCGTCGATGAGCGAGGGATGATTGGCGGCGTGGTTCAGGATGGGCAGCATGCCGATGTCGTGCAGCAACCCGGCGAGCATGGCCTCCTCGACGTCGAAACGCTTCACGAGTCTGGCGATCACCATGCTGATGGCGGCAACCTCGTTGCTGTGCTCCCACACCGCGCGCATGCGCCGCTGCAGTTCGGGCTGCGTGGTGGTGAACAGGTTGCGCAGGGCGAAAGCGGTCACGAGCTGGCGCGTGGTCTTCGCGCCCAGGCGCATGATCGCCTGCGTGCAGTTCTGGATCGGCGCGGTGGCGCGGAACAGCGCGCTGTTGGCGGCCTTCAGCAGATTCGCCGTGAGCGCCGGGTCCTTGGTGACCACGTGCGCGACCTCGTTCACCGTCGCACTCTCGTCGTCGATGAGACGCCGCACGTTGACCGCCACCTCCGGGAGGCTCGGCAGGACGAAGCCTTCGCTCAGCAGCGTGAGCTCGTGCATGTGGACGGCGTCCGAGACCGGCGCGCTGGTCGCGAATTCGTGCACCGAATAGTCCTCGTGCGACTGGGTGAGCATGTCGTGTATGTCGCCCAGCTCGGAGACATCGATGCGTATGCAGGTGGCCGGCGTCACCGTCACGGCGGTGTGCTGCCGCGGCTTCAGCGGCGAGAGCGGATTGCGCGCCGCGGGGCTGCGCGCCACCACCGCCTGGAGCCGCCCGTCGACCGCCTTCAGCTCCACCGTCCCCTCGATGAGGCAGAACATCCACGGGTCGTTGGCGCCCTGCTTGAACAGCGACTGGCGCGCCGGGATCTGCTCGATGTTCGCCTTGGTGGCCAGCACCAGCAGGTCCGAGGTGTCCAGGCTCTTGAACGGGTCGAACCACTGCAGGGCCTCGACGATGGCGTCCAGGGCGGCGGGCGTGGCCGGGGCCGGCGCGGCGACGGGGGCGGCTTTGCGGGTGATGCCAAACATGTATCGACGGTCCTCCAGCCCCCGTTGATACAAGAGTCGTGCCTTTTCTCCTGCCCGGCGGGGATGCAGCGGGTAGAGGCTGGAATTGCCGCGAGTTGCGGCGGACGATGGGCCGAACACGTATGCCTCCCCGCCGCGCGGGCAACCGTTCAGCTTCGCACCGGGCGCTTGTGAAGTTTCCGCTGCAGGGTACGCCGGTGCATGCCGAGTCTGCGTGCCGCCTCGGAGATGTTGCCGGCACTATCGGCCAGCACGCGCTGAATATGCTCCCACTCCACGCGCCCGACCGACGGCGGAGTGTCAGGAACCGGTGCATGGACGTCACCGGCCCGTCGCGCGAACGCCTGGATGACCTCGTCGGCATCGGCCGGCTTGGTCAGATAGTGCACCGCCCCCAGCTTGATGGCCTCCACCGCGGTGGCGATGCTGGCGTAGCCGGTCAGCACCACGACGCGGATGCCCGGCTGGTCGCGGACCAGCGCCTCCACCACGGTCAGCCCGGAGGGACCCGGCATGCGCAGATCGACCACCGCGCAGTCGAAGCGCCGCCCGCCGGCGAGCGCGAGCGCCCCGGATGCATCGGCGGCCGTCGCAACGTCGTAGCCGCGGCGCGCGAGCGCCGCGGACAGCACGCCCCGGAAGGTCTCGTCGTCATCGACCAGCAGCAGCCGCCCGCTCATGTGCTCAAACCCGCGAGTGGAAGATCGATGGTGGCCACGGCGCCGCGCCCGTCGCGGCGGTTGCGCAGTTCCACGCGGCCGCCGAGCCGGCCGAGCGTCGTGCGCGCGATGTACAACCCCAGCCCCATGCCATCGGCCTTGGTGGTCACGAAGGCCTTGCCGATCTCTGCGGAGAGGGCCGGCGGCACGCCGGCGCCGCGATCGCGGATCTCGAGCTTCAGCTCCCCGGCATCCCAGCGGCCGGCCACCTCGACGTTGGCTGGCGAGGCATCGGCGGCATTGTTGAGGACATTGATCAGCGCCTGTGTGACCGTGCGATCGGCGAGGATCGCCGGCGCCGGCTGCGGCCCGTCGAGCCTCACCATTGCCTGCACCTCGGGGCGCAGCGCGCGCCATTCGCCGACCACCGCTTCGAGATAGCGATCGACGGTCGTGCGCGCGCCGCCCCCGGCGCGCAGTTCGCCGGCCTGCGCGGCCATGCGGCCAAGGATCTCCTTGCAGCGATCCACTTGCGCGCGCAGCAGGGCGAGGCCCTCGCGCAGCGCCTTTTCATCGCGCAGATCGTGCTGCAGCTCCTTGGACACCACCGCCATGGTCGCCAGCGGCGTCCCGAGCTCGTGCGCGGCGCCGGCAGCAAGCGTCCCGAGCGCCATCATCTGCCGTGCACCGGCCAGCTCGCGGTCGTGCGCGCGCAGCGTCGCGCCGATGCGCGCGACGAAGAAGGCGACGATACCGGCGCTCAGCAGGAAGCCGAACCACATCCCCCACAGGTGCAGCGCGAAGTAATCGCCGTCATGCACCCAGTGCAGGGCCTGCCGGTGGTAGAACATGAGCAGCGTGTAGCAGCCGGCGGCAGCGGCGACCAGAAACCAGGTGTAGGCCGGGCGCAGGGTGGCGGCGGCGACGGTGATCGGCAGCAGGAACAGCGACACGAACGGGTTCCGCGAGCCGCCGGTGAAGTAAAGCAGTGTGGCGAGCGCGGCGATGTCCACGCACAGCTGCCGCATCACCACCGTCTCGGTGATCTGCTGACCGGCGCGCATGCGGCTCCAGCTGCGGATGGTGATGGCGGCGAGCGCGCCCATCACGATGGCGATGGGCGACCAGGGAATTGCAGTGCCCGCGAGCAGGTGCACGGCGATGAGCGCCAGCACCTGTCCGCCCATGGCGATGGCACGCAACATGAGCAGGTAGCGCAGGCAAAGGCTGGTCAGGATCACGGGCGGATTCTATAACGCTGCGGCGAATTGACGCATGCGGCATTTGGCCGCGCGCCGGTGCCGCCCGGCCCCCCCGCCGCGACGTCCGGCCGGCAGGTCAGCGGTCACGGCAATCCCGACGCGAGCACCACCCGGCCGTTATGAATGCACGGGGCACGGGCTGGCGGTGTTTGGCGCTATGATGGCGACGCGGACCGCCAGAGGGAGGCGCAATGCAGGACGTCGACGAGGAGAACTCATCGCTGCCGGGACCCGTACGCGCCGAGGACCTGATCCCGGTGGCAGGCGGCGGGCTGCTGCACCGGCGCATCTTCCTGCGCCGCGGCGCCGCGCTGGCCGCGGGCATGGCCGCCGGCGCCGCGCTGGCGGCCGAGGACTCCACCTCGCCGGCCGACGGCACGCTCGCCACGCCGCCCTGGATGCGCAAGCCGGGGCTGCCCTTCTCCAACTATGGCCGGCCTTCCGAACACGAGCAGGTCGTGCGCTGGATCTCGGCCAACTCCGCGGTGCCGGGAAACGGCATCTCCTGGGCGCCGCTGCACGAACTTGAAGGCACCATCACGCCGAGCGGCCTGCACTTCGAGCGCCACCACAACGGCGTGCCGCAGATCGATCCGGCCGAGCATCGACTGCTCATCCACGGCATGGTGAAGCGGCCGCTGAAGTTCACCGTGAAGGACCTGGCGCGCTACCCCATGCGCTCGCACCTCATCTTCATCGAGTGCGGCGGCAACAGCAACGCCGGCTGGCGCGAGGAACCCGCGCGGCAGCCCGCCGGCTTCATGCACGGACTGGCCTCCTGCAGCGAGTGGACCGGCGTGCCGCTGTCGATACTGCTGGAGGAGGCCGGCATCGGGCCGGCCGCGACCTGGATGATCGCCGAGGGCGCGGACGCGATCGCACATCACATGAGCCTGCCGGTGGAAAAGGCGATGGACGACTGCATCGTCGCGCTCTACCAGAACGGCGAGCGGATCCGCCCCGAGAACGGTTATCCGCTACGCCTCGTCGCGCCGGGGTGGGAGGGCGTGCTCAACGTGAAGTGGCTGCGGCGGCTGGAACTCACCGATCGGCCGGTGATGTCACGCAACGAGACCTCGCGCTACACCGAGCTGCTGCCCAGCGGCAAGGCGCGGCAATTCACCTTCTGGATGGATGCCAAGTCCGTGATCATGGCGCCGACGCACGGCATGACACTGCCGGGTACGGGTTATTACGAGGTGAGCGGGCTGGCCTGGAGCGGCCGCGGCCGGATCACCGGGGTGGAGGTCTCGGCCGACGGCGGCAGGAGCTGGGCCGAGGCCGCGCTGCAGGCCCCGGTGCTGCCGCGCTGCTTCACGCGCTTTCGCATGGGCTGGCACTGGGACGGCACGCCGGCGGTCCTCAAGAGCCGTGCCACGGACGAGACCGGCTACGTGCAGCCGGAGCGCGATGCGCTCGTGGCCGAGCGCGGGCGCAACGGTTATTTCCACTACAACGGGATCGTCGCCTGGGAGGTGAGCGAGGACGGCAAGGTCACCCATGTCTACGCCTGACCACGTTCACAGTCCCAGAGCGCCTGGTCGAATCATGCTCACGCATACCGGCGGTGCAGATCGGCAGTGCCGTCATCCCGGCGCAAGCCTTGCGCGCGTTGCCCAACCACGTCATCCCGGTAAACGCCGGGATCCATCTTTTTCGTACACAAGTCTGCGGCGTGGCTTGGGTTATATCTCGATCCTGGTCATGAGCACCTGCCTCGCGCCGTGTACTGCCTTCGCCGCCGACGGCAGACCCGACAGCCCGCACCTGGGCAGGCCCGCGTCCGCCGCCGACATCGCCGCCTGGGATCTCAGCATCTACCCCGACGGCACGGGCCTGCCCGAGGGCAAGGGGACGGCCGCGCAGGGCAAGGAGTTGTTTGCGCAACGCTGTGCTGCCTGCCACGGCAAGGAAGGCGTCGGCGGCACTGCGGACGAGCTCGCCGGCGGGACCTCGCCGCTCGACAGCGACCACCCGGACAAGAACATCGGGACGTACTGGCCATACGCCACCACGCTCTTCGATTTCATCCGGCGCGCCATGCCCATGGACACGCCGGAGTCCCTGAGCGATGGGGACGTTTACGCGCTCACCGCTTATCTCCTGAATCGCAACAACATCATCGGCGAGGGCGACGAGATGAACGCCCGGACGCTGCCGCGGGTGAGGATGCCCAACCGCGACGGCTTCATCTGGATAGACGCCAAGGGGCAGCCGCCGCCGGATTCCGCACCCTGAGCCGGCGAGCCGCCAGGCAGCAGGCCGTCGGCCACTGCACGGGATGTATGTGACGCGCATGAGGCAGCCATGATCGACAGGAATTTTGCGGAGCATTTCGCTGCGGACTGGATCGATGCGTGGAACCGGCACGACATCGATCGGGTCCTTTCGCATTACGCGGATGACTTCCAGATGTCATCGCCGGTCATCGTAAAGATCGCCGGCGAGCCGTCCGGGACTTTGCAAGGCAAGGCGGCCGTGGCCTCCTACTGGCGCAGGGCGCTGGAATTGTACCCGGACCTTCGTTTCGACCTCCTCGCCACGCTGGTCGGCGTAAACAGCGTGACGCTCTACTACGACGGCGTGCGCGGACCGGCCGCGGAGGTCTTTCATTTCGACGGCAGCGGCAAGGTCGCGAAGGCCTTTGCACACTACCTTTAG
>JAJVHZ010000041.1:0-5846 GCA_022072255.1 Gammaproteobacteria bacterium
GTGACGGGCCCGGCGGCCCCCTCATGCTGGCGCCGGATTTCGTTCCAGACCCTGCGCTTCACGGCCGGCCACGCCATCCAGCCATCGATGCATGGTTCGAGGATCTCCCGCGTCGCATCGAGCGCGACAAACCGCGCCTTTAGTTCCGGGTAGGAGTAGTCTGCGGACACGGTACGCGTGATTAAACCGACTGCCCTTTGACGAGTCCGTCAATAACCTCCAACGCGCGTCGTGGAGCCTCAGCCGGGTTTGCGAGATGCTTGGCCGCGTTCCAATAGCGCGTCTTCACGTCGTCGGTCAGCGCGAGCGACAGGACCTCCTCCAGATCGTGAGCGTGATCGACCGAGAGCACGAGTCCGGCCTTCAGATATGGAAACTCGTCGAGCCGCACCATCTTCCGGAAGTAATCGACGATCTCCGTATCGAAGAACAACGATACCGGCGTGATGATTGGATACGGAGAGAAGTAATTGAGATAGGCAACGTCATAGGTGCAATTCGAAAAGGCGCTGCATACCACGTCACAGACCAGCAGGGACCTTTCGACGTCCGGGTGATCCAGCAGGATGCAGTCGATGCCAAAATCGCGCAGGAGCGAAAGCGTCAGCTCGCGCTCGTTTTCGGATTGCCGCGGATGCGGCCGGAACGCCCGGCGAACGCTTCTGGGCAGTCCGTTCGTGGCCGCAACCCAGGCGCGCAGGGTTCGGATATAGCCCTCGAGATTGTGCAGCGCCTGTCCGAAAAAGCCGATGACCTGGGAGTCCGCGGCAAGACCGACCGACGCGCGCGCCTCGTTTCGCGCGCCGATGATGTCGATGTGCGCGTATGCGGCGTGGCGCGGGGAGCCGATCGCCACCGCGTTCAGATCGAACCGGGACCGGGTGAGATTGACTCCCTCCTCGTCCAGCGCAAGGTAGACGTCCGCTTTGCCGCCGAAGAAGGTATTCGCTTCACCCCAAAAATCCTGCATGACCGCCGTGGGACCGCCATGCACTGCCTGGACGGCCTCGTCGATCCCGCCATCGAACGGCGTCGACAGACCGCAGAGGATCGCGTCCGGTTGATAACGGTCCAGTACCCGACGGGCCTCCTCCAGGAGGGCGGAGCCGGTTGCGTCGTCCGGCTGGCGCGCCGCGCCGATATTCACTGTCGTCGAACCTATTCCGGCTCGCTGGAAATACCGCGTGGCCGGCAATTGCGTGACAACCGCGGCGAGATCGAGATCGCCGTACCGAGCCGCAAACCGACTAATCTCGATGAGGTGCAGGGCCGCGGCCGCGTCGCGCGCCGTGATCAGCAGTCGTCGCCTCATGCGACGATCTCTTCAACCACGCTGTTGATCATGTCGGCGGACCGGCGCGCCGCCTCTTCCAGAAAGAAGAACTTGCTCCACTCGGAAGCGCTTACGTCGATTCCGCGCTGCGCCCCCTGGCACAACACGCACAGCGAGCGCAAGGCGAGAGAACGAAGCACGTCCGCCGGTCGGATATCGAACTCAAGTCGGTGACCGCCCGCCTCGCGATACCCGGTGAGCAGCGCGGCCGTACAACCGCGAATCGATGCTTCATCGCGTAGTCTCGCCAAAATGAACCGTTCGGTAACAAGCATCATCTCGAATGCCGGCGGCAGCAGGCTGTGAAACACGTCCTCGAAATCCAGCAGTCGCGGGAGACCGTTCTCCGCGTCCAGGAGCACATTGCCGGGATTGAGATCCCCGTGCAGGGCAGCGACCTTCGAGGACGACAGGATGAAATCCAGGTCCTCGTCGACGGCAAGCTCGGCCAGCCTCTCCTTCAACGGGCCGTACGAAATCCTTCGCGTCGCGAGAGCCTGACGTGTGCCCGCCAACGAGGTCATACGCTGTTTCGTATGTGCAGACCACGACCCGACGTCCGGGTGCGTCGCGAGCGCCGCATGCAACGCCGCGATGATCCGCCCCAAGGCGCGGAGCTGTTCCGGCTCCGGGTCGAGCCTCTTGCCGTGAACGTACGGCATCGCCACGAAAAGGCTGCCGTCGGCCATTCTTCGCGGATAGCCCGCGCAGGGCACCGCGACCGGCACGCCCCTGCCGGCGAGCCATCCGGCAATCGACTGCGCTCGCTCCTCGCTTTCCGCCCTGGCCGCCGGGACGTGCTTCAGGAACAGGTCCCGTTCGCCGCCTTTCGTTATCTTGAACTGCGTCCCGGCCGCGTCACCGCTCCTCGCCAGCAGAGTGCCGGAGAGGCCTGCCGACGCGAGGATGGATTGCGCGCGCATCGTCGGAACCTCCGTCCACTCGGGCAATCCCGGTGTCAGACCCTGCCAGGCGGGCTCTCTAATCAGGTCGGCGCTGGACATCTGACCACTGCACCGGCTTGCCCGACTCGACGTCGTTGGTCAAGGTCCAGCCCGCCACCAGGTCCCAGTACTCCACCGGGATGCCCAGGCACGGAAACGCAAAGCGGGTGTTCTCGAGCGAAAGCTTCTCCCCCGCGGCGATATCCTGCCTGGCAACCAGGCACTGCCTCTGCGAGGTGCCGATGACCCAGTTGATCTCGGCGTTCGGATCGCGCGCATGCCGCCCCAAGGCCTGCCAGCAGTCGTGCACCAGTCGCAGAACCGCGGGCAGGCGGCCGATGTCCATGCTGTGGGAGATGTCCTGGTCAAGCTCGTCGGCGTCGACGTGCACGCCCTTTTCCAGCACCGACGCCCCGAGCGCGATCGACATGTACAACGCCTCCAGGCCCACGTGATGATCCGACAGCCCCACCGGCAGGCCGAAGGCCTGAAGAAAGGTCTGGAGGATTCGCAGGTTGTGCGCCTTCAGCGGCGCCGGATGACCATCCGGACTGTGCTGGATCACGATGTCGTGACATCCGGCCGCGCGGGCGACGGCGACGGCGCGATGAACCTCGGCAATGCTCGTCCGACCCGTGTCGATCACCATCGGCAGGCCCTTGCCCGCGGCATAGCGGATCAGCGGAACATGAACGATATTCGACGACGGGATCTTGAGGGCGGACGCGCCGTGCGATGCCGCGAAGTCCACGGCCTTGAAGTCATACACCGAAACGACGAAAGGCACGTCCGCGTCCACGCAGAGCTTGAACAACTCGGCATATCGATGCAACGGCACCACTTTTCGCTCGATGAGCTCCCGATAGTTCTCCGTTCGGGTGCGGCCATCCTTGGCGGCGTACGTTTCCATCACATTGCCGGGCAGACAGATCTCCGCGTCATCGAGTATCTCCGTCTTGAGGACCAGCGGCTGCTCGGGCACCTGACGCCCGGATTCGATGACGCTCGATATCATCCGGCTTGCGAGCGCCACGTCCCCATTGAAGTAGCTGCCAATCTCGGCAAAGAAGATCGGCGCAGACTCGCTGCCAACCTCGTATCGTCCTATCTTGAAAGCCCGAACCATCTCTCTTGCCTCCGTCTGAATGTCAGCGCCGTCGTTACGACGACAACCCCTGTGCGAGCGTCAGGATCCTCGCGGTGCATTCGCCATCCAGAATTCCCCACTCGAGAGCCTCCGCGAGCTGTCGCTCGTTGTAAGCGCGAAACGTTTCCGCCGAGGAAACGAGCTCAGAGATCACGTCACGGAAATCCGAAAAGGTCTGCAGGCTGACGAAGCCGCCCGAGTCGAAAATCCTTAGTCCGATCCTGTAGGCGTCATAGTTGACGACCGGCTTGCCCGCCGCGGTCGCCCATCGAATCGTACTGGAGAAATAGGTGACGAATACGTCGTTCCTGGGTATCAGATCGATGACATACTCATCGCTGACGGGAACCCCCGCACGGTGCAGCATCGTCCTGATCTCGGACCCCACTGCCGGATGCAGCGATACGGTGAGCGCGCTACCGGGAAGGTCCCGGAGGAAGCCCAGTATCGTTCGTGTCATCTCGTCGTAGGAACCGAACTCGCTGCGGCCCGGAAGGCTTTCATGGTAACTGGGCGGCCACGAGACCAGGACCCGAATCGGTCCGCCGGGCTCGATCGGACCGGGGGCGAGCAGGTCCCGCCGGCCGTCGCCGCTGTCGGCGGCCGAGCGCACCATGAAATCGCAGTACGGTGACCCCGTCAGCGCGATCTTGCCCGCGGGAATCCCTTCCTGGACGTACATGCGCATTGCACGG
This sequence comes from Gammaproteobacteria bacterium, assembly GCA_022072255.1. GTDB lineage: Bacteria > Pseudomonadota > Gammaproteobacteria > JAJPIJ01 > JAJPIJ01 > JAJVHZ01. The sequence goes on from JAJVHZ010000041.1 coordinate 4,120, forward strand.
CTGGATTCGGCACAGAGTCTGTCGGACATTCCCCCGTGCACCGTCCATGCATTGCGAAGCGTTATGTCGGCGGCCTCCAGCGCGAGAAGATAATCGGCGTCGAACATCACTGCGCCGGCGAACGGGCCTTCCCGCCTTACCCATTGGGGTGCGAACAGCCGGAGAACGAGGCCGGCGGCGCCATCCGCCGTCCTGAGGTCGCCTTCAGCCTTCTTGCGAGCCAGATCACCGTCGAACTCGGCCGCCGAGAAATAGCCAAATGGCACGTCGAGTACCCCCACGCCCTCGTCCCGCGCCGCCGCGATGAGGTGCAGAGGACCAGAGACGCCATCCTCATTGACGATGACGGTGGTCGGTTTGAACTCTCCGAGTATCTTCCTGGCCGCGGACAGCTCCGCATGATGGCTGCGCAGATGGATTCCATACGCCTTTCCCGCGACAGCTCGCGAGGCGCATGCGATGCATCTTGCCCGTGCGGACCGCCCGCCCCAGAATCGGACGTGCGGATCGTGCGCCGGCTGCGATTCTTCGGAGTGGAGATCGTATACGCGAGCATCGGAGCTGCGCGCCTCCTCTCGCGCCGCGAGCGCCTCCGTCCTCCCGCCGAGGTTGAGAAAGCCGACGTCATGGCCCGCTTCGCGAATGAGCCGACCGAGCCGCCCCTGTAGCCGGAGGGCGGAGACATTTCGAAACGGAAGAAGAATGCGTAGCCGCACGCGAGCTGGCAGGTCGTGGGAATCTCAGAACGGCTCGAGTTTCAGGGCTTCGTCGCAATGATGAAATAGTGGTCGATCAGCAGCTTGAGTCCGTTGGTGAGCTGTCGGTCGCGGTCCTTTGTGGTGATGGTCCAGGTTCGAACCGGGTCCGGCCTGGGCGGGAGATCGATGGTTATGGCAAAACGCTGCAAGGACATCTGGATGCCGCGCGCGGCCAGGATATCGGCGATGGTCTCGACGGCAAAGATGTTCCAGCCGCGCTCCCATGAACCGACCTTCCCGCCTGACCGCTTTCGATGCCGAATGACCATGTCGCAGCCGAACTCATTCAATGGCGACAGTACGACCACCCTCCCGCCTGGACGCGCAGCCGCAAGCAACTGATCCCAGAAACGCTCGAGCTCGACCTCGTCGAATATCGACATGCAGCCGAACGCCGTTACCAGATCGAACCCGCCCGCCAGCGGACCCGGCAGGTCGAGGGCGCTCGCATTCACGAACTCGACCTCCGGCAGCAGCCGCCTGCCGACTTCCAGCAGTTCCTCACTCACGTCGGCGCCGACGAACCGGCCGCCGGGCACGATCCTTCGGAGGAAGCCGAGTAGTTCCCCCGTGGCGCAACCAACGTCCAAGACGTCGCGCGAGTTCGACAGCCACTCCAGGCCGAGAATCTCGGCAAGCCGTTTGAACATCTCCTTCGGCTCCGGGCTCCATCCCTCGGATATGTAGTGCCGGTGATTCCTGTAGGCGGCATCGGTCATTGCCAGGTTTCCCTATACAGTAAGTGAGCGAGCGACCAACTCCGCGAGCTGCAGATCGATCTCCTCGTCGATGTCGATACTCGTACGGCGCGACATCGTGTAACCGACGCTTGGTGGAATGAAGAATCGCCGCCGTTCCAGGAACTCAGAAACGCCGACGACATACACCGCACCGTTCTGCCGATAGACCGGCGGCAACTCCTGTCGACGCGCCTCCATGTCCCTCTCGCAGGTGAACGGGTCGATGAAG